>NZ_JOPL01000026.1 GCF_002153745.1 Acetobacter sp. DsW_063
TGTTTGGACCAGTCGGCGAGAATGGTGCTCAGTTTCGTTTCGCCACGTTCAGCCGGGCTGATGGCTGTCGCCACAGCCTGAAGATTGACGCTGCCGTCCTTGCCTCGGACGATGTGCGCCCACGTCGCCACCACCATGACCGTAGGCATCGGGAAGCCGAGCACACGCAGCCGCTCGAAGGCGAGGTTGAGGTCCGGCGCGGGAACCGTGACGTTAGGGCCAAGCATCATCGGTCCGGTGGACACGCAATCCGTCACGCCGGGCGCTGGCGTGGTCAGACGATTCATATACGCGGCGTCGTCGTGGCACGTTGGTTGCAGTGAGCCGGACTGATCCTTGGGTATAGCCGCGGTGCTTGCGCTGGCGATGACCACGCCGGTGACGACGCCGCGGTCCGTGCGCACGAACACGTTGCTGAGTATCTCGCCATGTGCGCCGATCTGCGTCGACAGGACCGGATGCCATGTTCCTGCCGGGAGCGGCAACTGGCGCCCGGCGAAGGGAACGATGTCGTGCAGGTCTGTGTCGATGGGTGGCGCGGATGACGTTGCAGGCACGCCGCCGGACTGTGCGCCGGGAGGAGCAGCTCCGCCCGGACCCGGCGCCGCTGTTCCGCTCCCGCCTGCGTCGTCGCCATCGGCGGCGGGCGCCGCCGGAGCGTCTCGGCCAAGCATATGGTCAATATAATGCGTGACGGTATGGAGGCGGGGAACCGTGCGCAACAGCCAGGCAGCCGGGTAAAGCAGCGCGACGATCATAAAGAAGATTGTCGCGAAGAGAGCCGTTCGCCACAGAGGCGCGCGAACCCATAAACGTGAAGCGGCGGACATAGGTCAGATCGGAGCCATCGTATCAGGGCGTCAGATAGGCGCGATTGGGAGAAACGGGGTCGGCGGCAATTTGCGCAGTGACGCCTTCATCTTCTTTGACGATGCGCACCATCTTTGCGCCCTGCTGCCGCGCAACGATCAGGGATTCGCTGATCATGTCTTCGATTGAACGCACGAGATCGCGCGCGGAGGCGGCGTCGCCCATGCGGCTCTGCCTGCGCATCACGTCAATCAGCAACGCCGGATCGATGCCGCCGGTCTCAACCTTCAGGCCGTAGCTCTCGATCATCGTCTCGATTTCGAGTGCGGAGACGCGGGCGATGTCGAGGCCTTTGAGGGCCCGGAAGACGAAGATGCGATCGAGACGGTTCAGCACTTCCGGCGCGAACCCGGCCTGACGCAGCGCCTCGACCGATTCTGCGCGCATACGATCCGGATCGTCGACCAACCGATCGGCGATTTCGGTCAGAGCTTCGGTTGCGATGTTGGAGGTCAGGACGAAGATCGCCCGCACTGTGGAAACCTGCGCGCCTGTCGACGCCTCAGTGACGTGACCGTCATTCCACGCGGTGAGGAATTTCTTGAAGACGTCGGGGTGCGCCTTTTCGATTTCGTCAAGCAACACGACAGCGTCCGGCTTTTCCTTCAGACCGCCGGTCAGCTTGCCGTAGGTATCGGAACCCACATACCCTTTGGGGGAGCCGAAAAGCTGCGTCGCAGCGTGCGGGCTGCTCATCTGCGTCATGTCGAAATGCAACAGCGGGCGCTCGAGCTGTTTGGCGAGCTGTTTGGCAAGGTATGTCTTGCCTGTGCCCGGAGGCCCGGCCAGCAGGAAGATTCCGACAGGCTTGCCGCGCACCTGCAGGGCGAGGCGGCGGCGGAGCTGACCCGCCATATCCTCGCAGACCTGATCCTGCCCGATGACGCGGGCGCGCAGATTGGCGGCCAGCTCCTCGGCGTCGATGGTCGTTTCCCGCTGTTCTCGGGCCATCATTTCTTCAAGAGCGTTGCGGTTGGTCAATCGAGCCAGAACGTCCATCATCCACCCCCGTCTGCGAAGAAGCCCGCGACGCGCCATTCGCTCGGCGCGCGTTTCGAACAACAGTCCCGCAATGGTAAAAAATCCGCCGACAGCCGCCAGCACCGGCCACGCGGGCTCGCACCATTTCATGAAATGGTCGAGGCTGGCGAGCGAAAGATGCAGGCTCGCCGCAGCCTGAAGGCTGGCCAGTATCAGAAAGATGACCATCATAACCGGCATGAACCGGTTAAGCGCGGGAAGCAGGCCCTTCATATCATATTATCCCGGTCTTGCGGCGCAGAATCATCGGGTCGCGCGGCGCTAGGGCCTCGTACGTCCGAACGATGATGCAGCGTGAAAAGCTCAATGGAACACCGCGTTCATTGCGCGACCACGGTCATGGTCAGGTACTCGTCGCGATGAATGGTCGGCAGCAATGTCGGTCCGAGCACCGTCAGCGCGCCGGGCTGCATGCCCGTCACGCCGGGGTCCGATACCGGGGAGATCTGCACTTCGCCGCTGATAAGGATCGGGAGGACGACGGAGACAGGATTCTGAGACAGCGTAACCATTTTCGTTATGACGCCTGACTGAACCGACACTACGCCGCCTGCTCCGCTGGCGTCGAAGATGGGCATCGTGACCAGCCGATATTCACGCCGCTTGATTCCCGCAAGGATCCGCGCCTGATCGCTGGCGGAGTATCCCGCGTTTTGCAGCGCCTGCTCAGCATGTTCAGGCGCGATCAGCGCGAATTCCGCGCCGAAGGTGAGCTGCCGCCCGGCGGGTTGCGCCGTTTTTTCCTGCTGCTGCGCGGCGGGCGTGCTTGCGTGGTTTAACCACGCGCCGCCGCCAGCGATCAGCGTGATGCCTGCGACCGCCGCGACGAGCACGCGCAACCCGGACGAACTCGTCTCGGTCTGCGGTTGTAATTCACGGAGGGGGTCGGGGCCCTGATTCATGGCGCTTATGAGACATCTTGCCCCCGGAAGGCGCAAGGGATTTACCTCTAAAATGGGCGTAACGTGACGTATCGAAGCGAATCTTATCCACCACGGTTCACGGCGCTTCAGGTCTCGGCGCGGCTCGTTCGGCGGATGGTTCTTGCGGTTGGAGGACTTATCGCCTACATTGACGAAATTCCTTTCATCTTCCGCTTTTTTGGGGGGTGGCCGTTTTGGCCGCCTTTTTTGTTTTGGACGAAGATCTCTCTACGCATACTGGCCTTGAGGCGCGAATCGCGGCTCTTATCGCGCCGACGCTCGTCGATCTCGGATACGAAATCGTGCGCGTCGCCGTGCTCGGCCGTGACGTGCCGACGGTGCAGATTATGGCGGATCGTGCTGACGGCTCGCAAATCACTGTCGATGACTGTGAACAGATCAGCCATGCGGTCGGAGCCGTCCTCGACGTCGAGGACCCGATTCCGGGCAACTGGACCCTTGAAGTGTCCTCGGCGGGCATTGATCGTCCGTTGACGCGCGTCAAGGACTGGGTGCGCTTCGCCGGGCATCTCGCGAAGGCGGAAGTCAATATTCCTGTCAACGGTCGTCGTCGCTTCTCGGGTGTTGTGCTCGGGGGCGACGAAGCTGGCGGTCGCTTGCGGCTGGACGACGGTAGTGAGGTGGTTCTGCCTTTCGCCGACCTGCGCAAGGCCAAGCTGATTCTCACCGATGCGCTCATCGACGCGGCGCAGCGTGAGGCGGGGGTCGTGCCTGAGGGCGAGGCCGAGACGTCTGAGGACGTGAGTTCAGCGGCCGCGCCCACAGGGCGCAGTCGGCAGAAGAAGCCGGGCGCCCGTCGGCACTGAAACCCGGGCGACCGGAGGTTGGGCCGTGACTACGGCGCGTCTCCGGATGTATGAATTTGGGCCGTTCGGTCTGTGTGTGGAGTGCTGAAGAGTCATGGACACCTCCGTTTCCCGTCCTGAGCTGCTGCTGGTGGCCGACGCCGTCGCGCGTGAAAAGCTGATCGATCGCGACGAGGTTCTCGAGGCGATGGAGCAGGCCATCCAGAAAGCCGGCCGCGCCAAATACGGTCACGAGAAGGACATCCGAGCGACGATCGATCGCCGCTCGGGCGAGGTTCGTCTGTCGCGCTGGACCGAGGCTGTTGAGGTCGTCGAGAACGAAGAGACGCAGATCCCGCTGCACATCGCACGCAAGTTCAAGCCGGAAATCCAGCTGGGCGAGCATCTGGTTGACCCGCTGCCGCCGATCGATTTCGGTCGCATTTCAGCCCAGACCGCCAAGCAGGTGATCGTGCAGCGCGTGCGTGAGTATGAGCGCAAGCGCCAGTATGACGAATTCAAGGATCGCGTGGGCGAGATCGTCAACGGCACGGTCAAGCGCACCGAGTACGGCAACCTTATGGTCGAGATCGGTTCAGCCGAGGCGCTGCTGCGTCGCGACGAGTTGATCCCGCGCGAGGCGTTCCGCAACTCCGATCGCGTGCGCGCCTACATCTACGATGTGCGTGACGAGCCGCGCGGCCCGCAGATTTTCCTTTCCCGCACCCACCCTGCGTTTCTTGCGAAGCTGTTCGCGCAGGAAGTGCCGGAAATCTATGACGGCATTATCGAGATCAAGGCTGTGGCCCGCGATCCGGGTTCACGCGCCAAGATGGCCGTCATTTCCCGAGACGCCTCCATCGATCCGGTCGGCGCGTGCGTCGGCATGAGGGGTTCGCGCGTGCAGGCCGTCGTGGCGGAACTGCAGGGCGAGAAGATCGACATCATTCCCTGGAGCCCGCAGGCCGCGACCTTCGTGGTCAACGCGCTGGCTCCTGCCGAAGTGTCGAAGGTCGTCATGGACGAAGAGGCCGGCCGAGTTGAGGTCGTGGTGCCCGACGAGCAGCTCAGCCTCGCTATCGGTCGTCGCGGTCAGAACGTACGTCTGGCGAGCCAGTTGACGCGTTGGGACATCGATATTCTGACCGAGGCCGAAGAGTCGGAGCGTCGTCAGGAAGAATTCCGTCGCCGGTCCGCGCTGTTCGTGGAGGCGCTGGACGTGGACGACGTCATCGCCGGCCTGCTGGTGACCGAGGGTTTCAACACGATCGAGGAACTCGCCTACGCCGAGCAGGACGAACTGATCGGCATTGAAGGCTTCGACGACTCGGTGGTCGAGGAACTTGTCCGTCGTGCGGAGACCTATCTGGCGCAGAAAGAGCAGGAACTGGACGACAAGCGCGTCGCGTTGGGCGTGTCTGACGATATCGTGGCGCTGAACGCGTTCACCAATCAGATGCTCGTGGCGCTTGGTGAAAAGGGCGTGAAGACGCTCGACGATCTGGCCGATCTGGCGGGTGACGAGCTGATCGAAATCCTCGGAACCGACTCGATCGACGAGGAAACGGCCAACGAGATCATCATGATGGCGCGTGCGCACTGGTTCGAAGGTGAAGACGGCGCTGAAGTTGCGGGCGAGTCGGGGGAGGCTTCTTCTGAGCACGAACCCCAATGAGACAAATCGTCACATCCATGCTATAAGCGCTGCGCAGTCCTCGTCTTCGGGTGAGGGCGACGCAACGGATCAGGTTGTTGGCGCCGATAATGGCGACGATGACGGTGATGACGAAAAAGGGCCGTTGCGTCGGTGTGTAGTCACGCGCGAGCGTGGCGCGCCGGAAACGATGCTGCGTTTTGTCGTTGGGCCCGACCGGGTCGTGGTTCCCGATCTCAGCGCGCGGCTGCCCGGACGGGGAATGTGGTTGAGCGCCCGGCGGGATGTGCTAGAAACCGCCCGGACTCGCGGAGCCTTCGCCAGAGCGGCGCGCGATCAGGTTGTCGTCCCTTCCGATCTGGCCGAAGTGATCGAAATCGGATTGCTGCGTCGGCTTACCGAGATTCTGGGGCTGGCCCGCAGGGCCGGACAGAGTGTATGCGGCTACGCAAAGGTCCGGGAGTGGATCGAGGCGGGGCGCGCTGGAGTGATCGTGCAGGCGTCTGACGGCAGCGTCGACGAGCGCGTCAGGATTATGTCCGGCGCACGTGACCTGCCGGTGGTGGCGTTCCTTGCGGCTTCGGCCCTGGGACAGGTTTTTGGCCGCGAGCGTGTTGTGCACGCGGCGTTGCAGGCGGGGCCTCTGGCTTCGCGACTGCGACATGAGAGTGAGCGTTTCGCGGGGATGGCCAGCCGGTCCGCCCCGCTTGCGTCGGGCAAGTCCGGCGATGGGGTAACAGGCGGGTAAATGAACGAAGGCAACGATCAGGATCAGGGTAAGGGACGTCTTTCCCTTCGGCCGGCGGGCAGTTCGACGGTAGGGCACACGGTCGACGCCGGTTCCGTACGCCAGAGCTTCAGCCACGGTCGTTCGAAGGTAGTGCAGGTTGAAGTCCGCAAGACGCGGGCGCCGAAGCCTGGCGCGAGCAAGCCCGGATCGGGCGGCGGCGGACGTGGCGCAGGTGGCCGCGCGGGACTTAACCGCGCGTTGACGCCCGCCGAGATCGCCGTGCGTCAGCGCGTGCTCGAAGAGCAGGCGGAACGCGAGGCTCAGCGCATCGAGCAGGAGAAGATCCAGATCCTCTCCGCCGCTGAGGAAGCGCGTCGCCGCGAAGAGGAAGAACGCCGCGCTGCCGAGGAGCAGGCTGCGGAAAAGGCTCGCGAGGAAGCTGAAGCGAAAGCCGCAGCCACCGCAAAGCCTGCCGCCCCGGCTCCCGCCGCACCTGAAGAGCGCGGCCCGGTTGTTTCGGCAGTGCCGATTCCTGGCGAGGTCACGCTCGCGCCGCCGACGGATCGCGTGATCCCGCTAGCGGAACGCGCGATCATGCCGACCAAGCCTCTGGTTCCGTCGCGGGCCCCGGCGTCTCAGCCGTCGACTCCTGCTGGCGAAACCTTGCGTCTGCGCACAGCTCGCGAAGGCGAAGACGACCGTCGCGGTCCTGCGCCTCGCAAGGGCGCCGGAGCGCCGCCGCCGCGCAAGAGCGCCGGCGCCGGTGCGAAGAAAGACGGTGGCATTGGTCGTCGTTCAGGCCGCATCGATGTTCAGGCGGCGATCGAAGGCGACGACGACAAGACCCGTTCGCTGGCGTCTGTCCGGCGTCAGCGCGAGCGTGAACGCCGGCAGGCGGAGCTGGAGCGTCTGCGCGCGGATCAGGTGCGCGTCGTTCGCGACGTCGTGCTGCCCGAGACGATCACGGTTCAGGAACTCGCCAACCGTATGGCGGCCCGTCAGGGCGAAGTCATCAAGGCGCTGATGAAGATGGGCGTCATGGCGACCGTCACGCAGACGATCGACGCCGACACGGCCGAGCTGGTCGTGCAGGAGTTCGGTCACCGCGTGCGCCGCGTCGCCGACAGCGATGTGGAAATCGGCATCGAAGGCGTCGAAGACACGGAGAGCGATCTGCAGCCGCGCGCGCCGGTCGTGACCGTCATGGGTCACGTCGACCACGGCAAGACCTCGCTGCTCGACGCGCTACGCACCACCGACGTCGCCTCGGGCGAAGCCGGCGGCATCACGCAGCACATTGGCGCCTATCAGGTTACGCTCGCCTCCGGCGCGAAGATCACGTTCATCGACACGCCAGGCCACGAAGCGTTCACGGCCATGCGCGCCCGCGGCGCGTCGGTTACGGACGTGGTGGTGCTGGTCGTCGCCGCCGATGACGGCGTCATGCCGCAGACGGCTGAGGCGATCAAACACGCCAAGGCGGCGAATGCGCCGATCATCGTCGCGATCAACAAGGTCGACAAGCCGGGCGCCAATCCGGAGCGTGTCCGTCAGGAACTGCTCAGCCACGAGATCGTCGTGGAATCGATGGGTGGCGACGTGCAGGACATCGAGGTTTCAGCGCTCAAGCGCACCGGCCTCGACAAGCTGGAAGAGGCGATTCTGCTTCAGGCCGAAATTCTCGACCTGAAAGCCAACCCTGATCGCGCCGCCGAAGGCGTGGTGATCGAGGGTAGGCTGGATCGCGGACGCGGCCCTGTTGCGACTGTGCTGGTTCAGAAAGGCACGCTGCGCAAGGGCGACATCGTGGTGGCCGGGGCCGAATGGGGCCGCGTTCGTGCGATGCTCGACGACCGCAGCCGCCAGATCGATCTCGCCGCGCCGTCGACGCCGGTGGAAATCCTCGGCATCGCGGGCGTCCCTGACGCAGGCTCTCCCTTCGTCGTGGTCGAAAACGAGAACCGGGCTCGCGAGATTTCCGAGTTCCGTCAGCGCAAGATCAAGGAACATGCGGCGGCCGGTCAGACGGCGGCGCGCGGCACCCTCGATCAGATGCTCGCTCGTATTCAGGCCGGCGCCCAGAAAGAGGTCGCTGTTCTGATCAAGGCGGACGTGCAGGGTTCGGCCGAGGCTCTCAAGGCCACGGTCGAGAAGCTGGCGCACGAGGAGGTCGCGGTCCGCGTCCTGAACGCCTCTGTCGGTCAGATCACCGAAAGCGACATCCAGCTCGCCAAGGCGTCCGACGGCGTGATCATCGCCTTCAACGTCCGCGCGACGTCGCAGGCGCGTGAGATGGCGCAGCGCGACGGCGTCGACATCCGTTACTACTCGATCATCTATCAGGTGGCGGACGACATCGAGCAGCTGGTCAAGGGCAAGATCGCGCCGAAACATCGTGAGAAGTTCATCGGTTACGCGGAAATCCGCCAGGTGTTCAACATCACGAAGGTCGGCAAGGTCGCAGGTTGCTACGTCACGGAAGGCGTCGTTCGTCGTGGTTGCGGCGTGCGTCTGCTACGCGACGGCGTGGTCATCCACGAAGGCGAACTCAGCCAGCTCAAGCGCTTCAAGGACGACGTCAAGGAAGTGGCCCGTAATTACGAGTGCGGTCTCTCCTTCGCCGGTTACAACGACCTGCGTGAAGGCGACGTCGTTGAGTGCTTTGAGATGGAGCTGGTGCCCGCGTGAGCCGGTCTTCTCCGAAACGTCCAGACGGAAAGGGGCCGGCGGGGCGACTCGCCGGCCTTTCCTCTTCAGGGCCCTCTCAGCGACAGTTGAGGGTTTCCGAAGAGGTGCGCCGCGTTCTGGCCGAACTTTTTGCGCGTACGACCTTCCGTGATCCGGAACTGGAAGGGGTCATGATCACCGTGACCGAAGTTCGTATTTCTCCGGATCTGAAGCACGCGACCGCCTTCGTCGCGCGGCTTGGCCGCACGGACGTGGAGGCGGTGTTGCCCGCGCTCAAGCGGGTCGCGCCCTATCTTCGTACGCAGCTTTCGCACACGCTTCGTTTGCGGATGGCGCCGGAGATTCACTTCCAGCCGGACACGGCGCTGGATTACGCGATGGAAGTCGACGCGCTGCTACGTCGACCAGAGGTCAAGCGCGATCTGGACGAGTGACCTTACGGTCTGCGTCCGGGAATTTCACTTCAAGATAAGATGTATTCTGGCGCGCTCTGAGCGTGCACAGATCGCCTTGCCGGCGCGCTGATTGCGCGCCTCCAGCGCAAGCCCTGTTGTCATCTCTGGCACGCAGTGACATTTTGCTTCTCCCAATGATCTGGGGCTTTGGTCGCTGCGCGACCCCGCTGTGCTGCGGGCCCTATTTCGAGTTTTCAGGCAGTATAAAAGGGGCATCGGCTATGGCCTACGCGACGGTCAATCCGTTCACCGGCGAGGAAATCAAGGTTTTTCCGAACGCGACGGACGAGGAAGTGAAGATCGCGCTGGATGAGGCGCATGAGACCTTCCTGTCCTGGCGCAAAACGTCTTTCAAGGAACGCGCCCGTGTGATGCATGCGGCCGCTAGCATTCTGCGTCGTGACATCGAGGAATATTCTCGGATTCTGACCCTTGAAATGGGCAAGCTGATTTCGGAAGCTCGCGCAGAGACAGAACTCACCGCCGCGATCTTCGAATACTATGCGATCAACGCCGAGCGACTGCTGGAATCCGAAGGGCTTCCTGTGCAGAGCAAGGAAGAAGGCCGCGCGAAGATCATCCATCAGCCGCTTGGCATTATTCTGGCGATCGAGCCGTGGAATTTCCCCTTCTATCAGGTGGCCCGCATCATCGCGCCGCAGCTTTCGGCCGGTAATACAACTCTGCTCAAGCACGCGTCGAACGTGCCGCAGTCGGCGGCGGCGATGGAACGCCTGATGATTGAAGCCGGTCTGCCGAAGGGCGGCTTCCGCAATCTGTTCCCGACCCGCGATCAGTTGGCGACCATCATCGCCGATCATCGTGTTCGTGGCGTCGCGCTGACGGGCTCGGAAGGCGCAGGCGGCAAGGTTGCCGCGCAGGCGGGCGCTGCACTGAAGAAGACGACGATGGAACTGGGTGGTTCCGACGCGTTTATCGTGCTTGAGGACGCCGACCTCGAAAAGACCGTGAAATGGGCCGTGTTCGGTCGTCACTGGAACGCCGGGCAGGTTTGCGTCTCCGCGAAGCGGATGATCGTGGTCGACAAGGTGTATGACGAGTTCGTCAAGCGTTATCGCGACGGCGTCGCGTCGCTGAAGATGGGCGATCCGATGGATCCCGCGACCACGCTCGCGCCGCTTTCGTCTCAGGGCGCCGTCGAGGACCTGAAGCGGCAGTTGGCCGAGGCGATCGAACACGGCGCAAAGGCTGAGGAAATTCCTCTTGCCGTGCCGAACACGGGCGCGTTCTTTCGTCCGGTCATTCTGACCGGCCTTGAGGGCGACAACCCGGCCCGCCTGTGGGAGTTCTTCGGCCCTGTGTCCATGCTGTTCCGCGCCAAGGACGAGGCAGACGCGATCCGTATCGCCAACGACTCTCCGTATGGTCTCGGCGGATCGGTGTTCACGCAGGACGAGGAGCGCGGCGAAGAAGTCGCGAAACAGATCGAGACTGGAATGGTGTTTATCAATCACCCGACCATGGTGAAGGCTGACCTGCCATTCGGCGGCGTTTTGCGTTCCGGCTATGG
Organism: Acetobacter sp. DsW_063; assembly: GCF_002153745.1. Lineage (GTDB taxonomy): Bacteria > Pseudomonadota > Alphaproteobacteria > Acetobacterales > Acetobacteraceae > Acetobacter. The sequence continues at coordinate 10,699 of NZ_JOPL01000026.1, forward strand.
TCGCGAACTGATCGGGCTCGGCATCAAGGAGTTCGTCAACGCGAAGCTGATCGACGTGGTCGACATCGACGCGCCGTTCTGATTGCTCCGTGCGTGGCGTCGGGTAATCACGGCGCCACGCATATGATGCTTTGTGAACTGCGTCGGGCATGTTAACGCCCATTCATGTTTTATAGATTTACTGACAGCGCTCCAATTTCGGCAGGTCGTGGATGATGGCGCAGCACGGTCGTGACGACTGTGCCTGAGCCCTTCTCGCGCGACGTCGGTTCGGAATTGTTACGCAGGATCGTACAGGCCTGTGTGCGTCGTGGTCTGGCGTTGGCGCTGACGACGACGCGCTGGAAAGTCGAGATGGATGCGGCTTCACGTTCTCTTCTGCTTGATCCGGCAGGCTCTGGCGTTCTTGTGGCGTTCTGGCATGAGGCGCTGATGCTGGCGCCGACGCTCTGGTGGTGGACCGAGCCCCGCAATCCCCTGTTGAGACTGCGAGTATTGATCAGCCGTAATCGTGACGGTCGGATGATCGCAGGCGTGGTCGCTCCGTGGCGGATTCCAGCATTACACGGATCGTCTGATCGTAAAGGGAAGAACAAAGGGGGCGCGGTTGCGCTAAGGCGGTTGCGGGCGTCGCTCGAGCAGGGCGACGTCGTCGCCATCATGCCGGATGGCCCAAAAGGCCCACGGCGAGAGGTGCAGGCAGGCGCGCTCGCGTTGGCAGAGCTGACGGGCGCTCCGATCATTCCCGTTGGGGTTGCCTGTTCGGGTGTTCGGGCCGGGTCGTGGGACAGGATGATCGTTCCCCGGCCATTTGGGCGAGGCAGGCTGGTATGTGGTCCGCCGCTGGTGGTGGCGCGAGGGCGGCGCGACGAGATGCGCGCGCAACTGACAGCCGGATTGAACAAGGCGATGGCGGAATCCGGACGTCGCCTTCCCGACGCGGATTACGATGAACGCCTTGCGCCTATGCGCCCGCCCGGGATTTCCGGTCAGCAGGATGCACGAACGGCCACCGTCGGGCGGGCGTTAGGCTGTGTCTGGGCGGCGATCGCCTCTCTGATCGCGCCGGGGCTGATCGTTATGCTGAGGCGTCGCGTCGCGCGTGGCAAGGAATTGCCCGCCCGGTTGCGGGAACGAATCGGATTGGGGGACGGTGTGGCGAGGCCTCCGGGTTCACTGGTCTGGATCCACGCAGCCAGTGTCGGGGAAACCGTCTCCGTGCTGCCCGTGATTCGTGCGTTGCTTGCCTGCGTCTGGGGCGAGGCGAGCGACGCGCCGAATGTTCTTATCACTACCGGGACCGTCACAGGGTTCAAGACGCTTGCGGCGGCGTTGCCGGATGAAATCGCGACAGGTCGGGTGGTTCATCAGTTTGTTCCACTGGACGTGCCGCGCTGGGTGAACCGGTTCCTTAAACGCTGGCGGCCGCAGGCCCTCGTGCTGACCGAAAGCGAGCTTTGGCCCAATATGGTCGAATGCTGCCGCCGACTTGCGGTGCCGGTCATGGTGGTGAACGGACGCATGTCGGCGCGCGCGCTGGCTGGCTGGCGCCGCGCCCCCGATCTGGCGGCGTGGACGCTCTCGCCCATGCGGTGGATCGCAGCGCGTGCTGAGGAGGACGCGGCGCGGTTCCGTGTGCTCGGTGCGCCAGGCGTCGTCATGGCCGGAGATTTGAAGTTCGCCGCCGAGCCTCTGGGGTTCGACGCCGCGTTGCTGGAACGGCTGCGGCTGATCGTCGGAGAGCGCCCGGTATGGCTCGCGGCGTCGACGCACGAAGGCGAGGAAGCGGCCATTTTCGCCGCCGCCGCCGCGCTGCGCGACAGATACCCGGATCTTTTGACCATTATCGCGCCGCGTCATCCGGAGAGGGGCGCGGCAGTAGCGGCGCTCGCCGCCCGCGTGCTGCCGCCGCCGATCAGGCATGATCTTGGCTTGGCCCCGAGACGGTCACAGGGGCAATGGCCGGACGCGTCGGACCCGGTCTGGGTCGCGGACACACTTGGCGAACTTGGCGTATTGTTTCGTCTTTCCCGCGTCGTTTTCATGGGCAACAGTCTGTTCGAGACGCCAGAAGGGCGAGGGCGGCATGGTCCCGCGCGCAAGGGCGGAGGTCATAATCCGTTGGAGCCTGCCCGGTTGGGTTGCGCCATCGCCACAGGGCCCGCCATCGGGAATTTCGCCGCGACTTACGCCCGGTTGGGGGAAGCGATCACGGTAGTCGATTCCGTCGACGCACTTTCGCTCTGGTTGGGGCCTCTGCTGGCTGATGCCGGACACGCCTGGACAGCTGGGGACGCTGCACGACAGGCGGCGGATTTCGATAAGGCGCTCCCCGAGCGCCTCGCGCGACGTATTTACGAGACGATGGCGGAAGAAACACCCATGCAGGTGGGTGCGTGATCCGGTGGCCGCCACGGTTGCGCGCGCCCGCTTTCTGGAGTGCGGCGCCGGGCGTGGGGGCGCGGTTGCTGAAACCAGCGTCGGTGCTGGTGGAGGCGGTTGCGGCCAGACGGCGCGCTCGGGTCGGCGAGCGCGTGTCTGTGCCAGTGTTGTGCTGTGGCAACCTGACTGCTGGTGGCGCGGGTAAGACCACGCTCGTGCTCGACCTCGGCGCGCGGCTGAGAGAGCGGGGCGTAGCCGTGCATTTTCTGACGCGCGGATACGGGCGTAAGCCAAGAGCACGCGATACGGGAGCGAATATTTTCGGTCGTGGCGTTCCCGAGGAGTCTTTGCTGGTCGATCCCGATATCCATAACGCTGCGGATGTTGGGGATGAGGCGCTGTTGTTGGCCCGGATCGCGCCGTGCTGGGTCGGCGCTGACAGGGTTCGTTCAGCGCGGGCGGCGATCGCGGCCGGGGCGACGTGTCTTGTGATGGACGACGGATTTCAGAATCCGGGGCTGCACAAGGATTTGGCGCTTCTGGTGATCGATGGAGCGAGCGGTCTTGGCAATGGTCGCGTCATTCCGGCTGGGCCGCTACGGGAGAATCCGGAAGCTGGGCTGGCAGCGGCCGATGTTGTGGTCGTAACGGGCGAAGACCGGGTCGGCGTGAGAGCCTGGGTCGAAAAACGGTCGCCACGGGGAATGCCTGTGCTGCGTGCCTGGCCGGTCATGGAACCATCCGTCGATCTGCTGCGAGGGCGTCCGGTTGTCGCGTTCGCTGGACTGGCGCGTCCGTCCAAATTTTTTCGGGCGTTGCGGGAGCGTGGCGTGGTCCCGCTTCGCGCCGTGTCGTTTCCTGACCATTACGCATATCGGCGCCAGGACCTCGCGCGATTGGCCCGGATTGCTCTGAGGTTGGACGCGACGCTGGTGACGACCCCCAAGGACGCGGTGCGGTTGCCGGCTTATTTCCGGAGGCATGTGACGGTAGTGGGCGTGGAACTGGCGTGGGCAGACCCTGATGCGCCTGAGTCTCTGCTCGACCGTTGGCTTGAGCGCGAGGTAACCGCACGGTGAAGGCGGATCGAGAAAAGAGCGACTTGGTGCGTGTCGGCGTGGGGATGCGGGCGGAGGCGGCGCTCGCGCGGATCGCTCTGGTGTTGTTGCGGCGTCTCGGTCCGGTGCGCGCGTCGAATTTCGCCGGACGCCTGTGCCGTTTTGTGGGACCGTTTTTGCCGGTTTCGCGTGTGGCGTACGCCAATCTCCGGCTAGCGATGCCGGAACTGGACGAAGCGGCGCGAAGACGCATCGTGCTGGGCGTGTGGGAAAATCTTGGCAGGACAGCGGGAGAGTTCCCGCACATCGCCAGCCTGCGCGAGAACACCTCCTCGGGACCTGGTTTCGAGGTCGAGGGCGCCGAGCATCTGATCGAGCAGGCGCAGCGGGGCGGTTCGGTGCTATTCGTGTCAGGACATATCAGCAATTGGGAGATGCTCCCTCCGGGTGTTTCGGCGTACGGCCTCGGCTTCGCCTCGTTCTACCGAGCGGCGGCAAATCCCTTGGTCGACAGGATGATTCGGGATTTGCGTAATGAGGCGATGGGAGAGCCCAAGCCGCTATTCGCAAAGGGCGCACGGGGCGCTCGGGAGGCGCTTGCCTACGTGGCGCGCGGCGGGCGTCTCGGGATGCTGGTCGACCAGAAGATGAATGATGGCGTGGAGGCGCGGTTCTTCGATCGCCCGGCGATGACGGCGCCAGCTTTGGCGGCGATGGCGTTGCGGTACCGCAGCCCGGTTATTCCCGGTTATGTTCGCCGACTCGGCCCGGCCCGCCTGCGCATTGTGGTTGAACCACCGTTGCCGCTGCCCGATAGCGGCGACAGGCAAGCGGACATCCTGTCATTGACGCAGGCGGTCAATGACAGGCTGGAGGCCTGGATCAGAGCCTGCCCGGAAAGCTGGTTATGGCTGCATCGCCGATGGCCTGCGGAATCGAGCAAACCCTAATTGAGGGCGATATTTTGCTCTTCCCTTGAGTGTGTGCTCGGAAAAGATTCACAACACCGAAGTGTCTGCATAAAAAAACATCATATTTGATGTGCATAAGATCGTTTCGTGAGCAAAATTAGAGATAAACCGGAATAGATAGTTGCTTTTTTGTCACATTTGCTCCGGCCTGCCTCTTTCTAGGGCGAAATTGTGAAGATTCAGTTTGGCGTGAGCGCCTCTCCGCCATAACGTTCCTCCAGTTCGCCGCCACAGGACAACGGGGATGCCACAGCCGATGCTATCTGAGACGTTGCCCTCTTCATTCTGCAATGTAGTGCCGTTCCGTCAGGCGGTTCTGCCTCGTCACCGCGAGTATCTGTCGCGGTGGCTGAACGCAGGCCTTTGTATGGGACTGTGTGACGCCGATATTTTTGTGTCAGATGGCGACACAGGCGCCGTTGGCTCCGAGATGGTTCTGGTGTGGGTCCGCGAAAGCGCCGACCCGGCCTACATCATCCGTCCGGAAGGCCTGCGTTGGGTCGTGGTCGATGCGATTCGCGATTATGAACTGAGCCGCCAGACGTCGTTCGAGCATGCGCTGAATTTCGTGCGGCCGGTTCTGCCTGTTCAAGGTTCGACCGTCGCCGCCTGAAGGTTGTGTCGCGCCCGGTTTCAGGGGACGCGCGAGATACTGGACTTGAAAATCTGCGCTCGGCTGTTTGTCATGGGGATACTTCATCTTGCCCTATGCAAATAGAACCTAAAAGTCGGGGTTATTCGGCAAATCGGCTCACTCGTGATCTTGCGAGGCTCTGATTTGGATACGGTAAGGCCGTCTGTAGTCTTACCGAAAACCAAGAAAATTTGAAAAAATTTTGGGTAAACGTTCAGCACTGTTGGCGTGACCGCCCTGAGTCTTGGTTTGGGGGCTGGCGGCGATCCGCGTCGACGTGTGCGGGCGTGCTGCTCGACGCTGCGTCGGGCGTGCACGAGCTGGAAATATTCCAGATTTACGATGATTTTTTTCGCGAGCACTGTGCGAAAAACGAGGCCTATACTTGGTAAAGTCTGGGGCCTGGCCGCATTCGTCGAAAGTCAAAGGCGCACTTACCGCACAAGGCGTTCGTCTTCGCGGCGATAATCCTTACGGGTGCGGCAGCGCTGACGCTTCGTCGATCAGCTCCTGCTCATGCACGTCGAGTTGACGCGCCAAAACACGCTCCGTCTCGTCGTTGAGATTGCCGTCGTGCAGAAACTCTTTCAGGGCTTTTCTTTGGGCGCGCACCACTCTCAGGCGGATCGCCAGTTCGGCGCGACGGTTGCGGAGCAGTTCGTCCCGGTTGGCCTCAATGTCGGTCTGCTTGCTGTCCAGTGTATGTAAAAGTTCCTGATATTCCTGTAAAAGAAGCGGCGCCGCTCTGCTTTGCGCGGGCTCAGGCTCTCCGGCGGGTCCTCCCGCAGGGGCGTTATGGCGGCCTGCCTCATCCTTCAGGACGCCAATCGCCACACGCACCAGAGCCAGACGCGTTTCATCCAGTTCCTGCTGGGTTCGGTTGGTTCCCTCCTGCGACGGCAGTAGCCGAAGGACAAGAGGGAGAAAGATGCTGGCTACGAGCAGCGAGATGATGATGACGCCCGCGGCAATGGTGATCAGCAGGGATCGTTCCGGAAATTCTTCAGCCGAGGGCAGGGAAAGAATCGCGGCCAGTGTGATGGTGCCCCGCGTACCGGCCAGGGCGAGGATAAGTTTTTCCGGCCAGTTTGCGCCGATAAAGGGCCGCCGCCACAGGCGCGCCGCGACCCGACGGGCCAGGATGGAGGCGCTGACCCACGCCAGACGGCTCAACGTCATCACAACCTGCAACGCCACGATGGCGATCGGGAGTTCCCAGGGGGATACGCCTCCGGAGTGCATGATCGCCCGCGCCTGATGCACCAGGTCCGGCAGTTGCAGCCCGAGCAGCAGGAATACCAGCCCGTTGAGCGCGAAGGATATCGTCTCCCATAACGCGGTCGCCCGCATGCGCGTCCCGATTTCGGTTTCGTTCATCACGCCGGTGAGGCGGATTGTCATGCCTGCGGCGACGACTGCAAGAATGCCCGACGTCTCAATGGATTCCGCGACCAGATAGGTGAAGAACGGCAATATCAGAGCAAGCAGCATATGACTCGGCGGATCGTCGTAGCCGCGTCGCAGCAACATGCTTTCCGCACGGCTGGCGCAAAGGCTGACGATTGCGCCGGTCACGATTCCGCCTAGAGACACCCACACGAAATTGGCGGACGCAGCCTTTAGGGAGAAGATGCCGGTCGTCGCGGCGGCTACCGCGAACTTGAAGCAGACGAGTCCTGAGGCGTCGTTCAGAAGCGCTTCGCCGCGAAGAAGGTGGATGATGCGGGGCGGCGTCCGCCCGCCGCGCAGGATGCCGGAGACGGAAATCGCGTCGGTCGGCGAAAGCGCTCCGGCGAGAGCGAACGCTGCCGCCAGTGGCACCGTTGGTAAAAGCCAGTCGAGAAAATAGCCGCCCGCCAGAGTGCTTAGGGCGACGAGTCCCACCGCCATGGTCACGATGACGCCTCGCAATTCGCCAAATTCGCGCATGGGTACGCGGTAGGCGTCGAGGAACAGGAGCGGCGAGATGAAGAGCAGAAGGAAAAGATCGGTGTCGAGCCCGACATGCACCCCGGCCAGAGCCGCCGCCGCGCCTGCCGCGATTTGCAGCAGCGGCATCGGGATGCGCAGCTTCAGCACGCGCGCGATAAGGCCGGTAAGGCCAACGACAGTGAGTAGGGTCAGCGCGAGCAGTGTAATGTGCATGACGTAACTGAGACGCCGATACGTCCGTTGTAAAGATGCCGGGTGGGTTGGGCGCGACACAGGCTATTGGGGCGGGACACGTTGCCGGGTTGGCCTGAAATTATCGGATGTCAGGATAATCCATGACCTGAGGACAAAACGCGCGGGCTTATTTGTGCTGATCTGTTGTTTGTAATTTGGCTTTTTGCTGTTTTTGTATGCTGATCAATAGGCGCGTGTCGTGCCGCTCTTCTGTGGGAAACGCTTCACTTTTCAGAAAAGCAGTTTTCGACCATTGGGGCTTCACGTATTTTTCGAGTGGAGCTGCGATGCAAAACGTGTTCTTGCTCAAGAAAAGCGCCGCCGGTTTTGCTGTTATAGCAGGGAGCGAAGAGTGGGCCGTATCCGGACGAGGACAGCATCGCACAAGTCAGTGTGAGCGTCGCCCGACGTAACATTGTTACTGCCGGGGTGTGTTGCAAGTCTGACGGACCCAAGCATGGATCCGCGAAGTAGGAGGATATTATCCTCCCTATTTTGGCGACGAATTGGGCAGAGGCCGCGCCAGAAGCGATGTGATGAACGCCTCCAGCTTCGGGGCGTTGATGGTGCGGACGACCGTCTCACGCTGCTCGTCCAGATCCGGCTGATATCCGGGCGTCCACGACAGCGTGTCGCCATATCCTGCGCCGAACTGGCTGTTCACGTCGACGTACAGTTCTTCACTGCGCGTGATCAGGCTGGGGTCAAGCCACACGGCGGCTGCGATTTCGTCCCAGAGCGGAAATCCGGGTTCGCGCTTGCTGATCGTGCCAGCGAACGCGGGATTGGCGGCTGCGAGTTTATGGAGGAATTCCGGCGTCAGCTCCGTCGCGGTGGAGGGGTCGGACGGAACGGCGACAATATGCCGCCAGGGCGCCCGCAACACGATGCTCGCCGCTTCAGGGTCGAAGCGGAAATTGAATTCTCGACGTGGAGAGTTCGCGAATTCGCGAGCGAACTGCGATGCCGCCACGTCGGAGCGGACTTGTTGCGGGTTGAGACTTCCACCCATGTAAACGAGTTCTTTTGCGAGGCCAGCGAAGGACGGGTCCAGACGCTGCGCGAGCGCCAAATCCGTCATTGGCCCTGTCGCGATGATCGTCACCTGTCCTGGGAATTCGTGAACCTTGCGGATCATGAACATGACGGCCGGCTCATCCGACGCCTTGATGGTCGGGTCGCCTTCCGGCAGGTGCGGCACCACATCCGGCGCGTGATACGGCGGCGTGCTTTGGACAGTGGGCTCCACCCACTTTTTCATCCACGCGCCTTTCCAGACCAGCTTGCCGTAGAGCGTCTCCCACCGGTCGGTGAGTTTTTCGGAGTTCAGCAGCGGATAGACTGCGCCGCGTAGCACAGGAACATCCGTCCTGTGCGCGATCTCGACGGCGCGGAGGGCATGCGCCACGCCCTCGTCGCGCCAGACGTCGCCAGACAGAATCGCGATGCCGAGAACGTCGACATTAGGCGCCTGCAGCAGCATCCATTCGGCGATGCCGGACCCGTCGTCATCGACAATGACCTTCCTGGCCTCGGCTGCATGGGAGGCCGAGCCGCTGGCCGCCGTTCCGCTGAAGAGCAACGCCGCCAGAGCGACGGGACGAAAAAGCGCGCGCAGTATTCTCATGCTTGTAAAATTCCGAAAGACCTGCGGCGCGCGGCCGCGATTAGGCGACAGAGTTTGGTGTAACGGCGGTTGTGCGCGCAGATCAGACCGGGTTCGCGCCGTCCGTGCCGCATTTGGCGAAGCGGCCCTTGGCGTCCTTGCAGCGGACAGGCTTCGGTGCGGGGCATTTCGTGAACTTGCCTTTCGCGTCACGGCACGGAGCGGCCGCGTGGGCGGAGCCGATCGCAAACTGTGAGGATAGCGATGGCGCAATGGTCGCGGTCAGCACGGTGAGGCAGGCAGTCGCAAGCATGGCTTTCATTGGTCTTCTTCTTCGCTCAACGTGGGCCGTCACAGCGCCTCGCTCACGGCCTCCTACAGACCGTAACGATGCCCGATTGGGTGAGCGTTCACAAGCGGGTAGCTTTGGTGTGGGGGCAGTCGGCTCTGCCGGGAGGTAATTGGGGCAGGGATCGCGGCTGGAGCAGCGAAGCGCCCAGTTCCGCCACGACCGCGGCGGCTGGGGCGCCTGAGCGCAAGACGGCGCGGGGCATTTTTCATTGATAGGCCGCAACAGGTCGCTCGTCCTCCGTTCCCGCAAATGATCATTGCGGAGCGAGAGTTTTCACGACGCTTGCTCTCGTCCGGAAAGATCTGTGTTCCGCAAAGCGCTAGTTGACCCGCTCCCGTATCGAGGATCAGCAGGAGGAAACGGGGAGCCATGACGCTTCCGGCCTCGATCTGGAATTTCGACGCATTGTCAAAAACGTCGACTTTGGATGGCTACGCCGTTCACTCTCGCAGCGGCTCAAGATTCTATCCCGTCGTCAAAACAGCACGACGGGAGCGCCGTCTGCTTTCAGTTGCGATCGTAACGATCGACGGACAGGTCCAGCACCGGGATGTTCGGCTTGCGGCCATGGATCAGATCGGAAACGATCCGTCCGGAGCCACAGGCCATGGTCCAGCCCAGCGTGCCGTGTCCGGTGTTGAGCCACAGGTTCGAGAACTTCTTCGACGCTCCTACGATCGGTGTGCCGTCGGGAGTGTTGGGGCGCAGGCCGGTCCAGTATGTCGCCTGACTGAGATCGCCGCCGCCGTAGAGTTCGGAAAACGAGAGTTCGAGCGTCGCGCGGCGGTCACGGCGCAGGCGCAGGTCGAAACCGCCGAGTTCGGCCGTGCCGCCGATGCGGATGCGGTCGCCGAGGCGGGTCATGGCGACCTTGTAGGTCTCGTCGTTCACTGTGGAGACAGGCGTGCGAGCTTCATCCGTCATAGGCACGGTCAGAGAATATCCCTTCACCGGATAGACAGGCAGGCGAACGCCCAGCGGACGCATCAGCAACGGAGAATAGCTGCCCAGCGCCATGACATAGGCGTCGCCGGTGATCCGCCCGGCGGAGGTGCGGACGCCAAGGATCGAATCAGCCGAAGCATCCAGCGCCTCGATCGTCGTCTCGTAGCGAAACGTGACGCCCAGTTCTTCGGCTTTTTGCGCCAAACGCTGCGTGAACATGTGAGCGTCGCCGGACTCGTCGCCCGGAAGGTAGAGGCCGCCCTTCAGCAGATGCCGCGCTCCGGACAGGCCCGGTTCGCGCTCAAGGATTTTCTCGACGGAAAACAGTTCATGCGCGACGCCGCTGTCGCTCAGCAGGCGCATGTCCTCCTGCGCGTGGTCGAGCTGCGCCTCCGTCCGGAAAAGCTGAATCAGGCCTTTCTGACGGTCGTCGTAAGTAATGCCGGTTTCGTCACGCAAATCGGTCAGGCAGTCGCGGCTGTATTCGGCGATCCGCAGCATGCGGGACTTGTTCACGTCGTACGCATGTTCAGTGCAATTCATCAGCAGGCCGCCGATCCATCGCAGCATTGCGATATCGATCGCGCCGGGACGCACCACCAACGGGCTGTGCTTGCCAAGCATCCATTTCAACGCCTTGAACGGAAGTCCGGGGGCGGCCCACGGCGTCGAATATCCCGGCGAGACCTGACCCGCGTTGGCGAAAGACGTTTCCAGCCCGGCTGCAGGCTGGCGGTCGATAACCTCCACCTCATGCCCGAGTTTCGCCAGATACCAGGCGGTCGTAACACCGATGACGCCGGCGCCAAGAACGATGACTTTCACAGCGGGAGAATCCTTTCGACGGTTCGACGGGCCGGACGGGCCTTCTGAACGAAGGGCGACGTTACGGCGTTCTGATTATGACGGCTTGGGATGGGCGTCCAGCGGCGCCGCCCGCAGGGGACGGGCGCAGTTTTGGCGGAGCGGCGCGGAATGTGGTAATCGCCGTGCCGATTGCGCCGGAACGCCAGCCGCTCGCCCGTGCCCGTCCTGTCTCAAGGGATGGCCCAGGGCGGTCGTCGGCGCCGTCGCCTGTCCGGAGAGTATGATGACCGCCTGCAAACCGGGTGACGAAACGCCCACCATGACCGCCCGGGACATCGCTCCCGCGACCACGCCAGCCTCGGGCGATGTCGATCACGGGCGTCATGGCGACCATGCGGACGACATGCTCATCCTTGCTCTTCCGAAGGGCCGCATCCTGAAGAGCGTCGCGCCGCTGTTGGCGCGAGCGGGGATCGAACCCGCGGCCGACTGCCTGCAGGAAGACAGCCGCCGCCTGCGGTTTCCCACCAACCACCCGAAGCTCGACGTCGTGCGCGTGCGCTCCTTCGACGTGGCGACCTTCGTCGCGCATGGCGGCGCGCATCTGGGCGTCTGCGGCGCCGACGTGCTGATGGAGTTCGATTACCCCGAGCTCTACGCCCCGCTCGACCTCGCTATTGGCGGCTGCCGCGTGTCCGTGGCCCGGCCGCAGGGCGACCCGCCAAATGAGGACTGGTCACGTTATTCCGAAGTCCGTGTGGCGACGAAATACCCGACCATCACCCGCCGCCATTTCGCAGCCCGCGGGATAAACGCCGATATCGTGCATCTGAATGGCGCGATGGAACTGGCGCCGATGCTCGGCCTGTCGCGTCTGATCGTCGATCTTGTCGACACCGGATCGACTCTTCGTGCGAACGGGCTGCAGGAAGTCGAAACCATCGCGCAGATCACCAGCCGTCTGGTCGTGAACCGGACTGCGCTGAAGACCCGTCCCGAGGCGATAGCCTCCCTCATCGCGCGCTTTCGTGCGGCGCTGAATCCTGCCTGAACATCGCGCCGCCCGGCTGGCGCTGCGACAAATATAGAGTGTGCGTATGAAACGTCTGGATGCCCGCGCGCCTGATTTCGAGGCCGCGTTCACGTCGTTGCTGGCGAACCGGGAGGCCGAGAGCGCGCGCGTGGACGCGCCGGTCGCCGAGATTCTCGCAGAAGTGCGTGCGAAAGGCGACGAGGCCGTTTGCGCCTACACAAGCCGTTTCGACCGGTTGGACCTCACGCCCGAAACCATGAGGATCACTGAGTCGGAAGTTGAGGAGGCCGCATCCGGCGTGCCGCAGGACCTGCTCGACGCGCTCGACGTCGCTGCGACGCGTATTGAAGATTTCCACCGTGCGCAGCTGCCGCAGGACATGAAATACACCGACGCAGACGGCCTGACCCTCGGGCAGCGCTGGACGTCGCTTGACGCGGTTGGTCTTTACGTCCCCGGCGGCAAGGCGGCCTACCCGTCGTCGGTTCTGATGAACGCCATCCCGGCGCGCGTCGCGGGCGTCGAGAGGCTCGCCATGTGCGTGCCGACGCCCGGCGGGGTGTTGAACCCTCTGGTGCTGGCTGCCGCGAAGCGAGCTGGCGTCGCTGAGATCTACCGTGTCGGCGGGGCGCAGGCGGTGGGCGCCATGGCGTTCGGCACGGCGACCATCGCGCCGGTCGACCGGATCGTAGGTCCTGGCAACGCCTGGGTGGCGGAAGCCAAGCGACAGGTGTTTGGCCATGTCGGCATCGACAGCATCGCTGGTCCTTCCGAGGTCGTGGTCGTCGCCGACGCGAAGAACGATCCGCGACTCGTGGCGCTCGATCTGCTGGCGCAGGCGGAGCATGACGAACTGGCGCAGTCGATCCTGATCACTGATGACGCCGCGTTCGGCGATCTGGTGACCGAGGCGGTGGAGACGGAGTTGAAGACCTTGTCGCGCGCCGCCATCGCGCGAGCGAGCTGGCGCGACTTTGGCGCCGTCATCATCGTGCGCGACTGGGAGGAGGCCGCCCGACTGGTGGATCGTCTGGCGCCGGAGCATCTGGAGCTTATGGTGGACGAGCCGGAGGCGTTGTTCGCCCGTGTGCGGCACGCCGGCGCCGCGTTCCTTGGCCGTTTCTGCCCGGAAGCCGTGGGGGATTACGTCGGCGGGCCCAACCATGTTCTGCCGACGTCTCGCACGGCGCGTTTCGCGTCGGGCCTGTCCGTTTACGATTTTCTGAAACGCACGACTTTCATTTCCAGCGGTCCGGACGCTCTTTCTCGTATCGGTCGCGCTGGCGTCGCGCTGGCGACGGCGGAGGGGCTGGAGGCGCATGCCCTGAGCATTTCGGAGCGCCTCAAGATCATCGATCGAGGGTGACGGATCGCCCTTTGACCCACGGCGAACGGCCTCAAACCTTGACCGCAGGCCCTCGCCGCATACATATCGCACCCGGTTACGTGGACTGATCGTCCTGTCAATGAGGTATAGAATGAACGAAGGCCAGCATGTCTAAGGAAGACATGATCGAATTCAGCGGCACCGTTACGGAGCTGCTGCCCAACGCCATGTTTCGCGTGAAGCTTGACAACGAGCATATGATTCTCGCGCACACGAGCGGAAAAATGCGGAAAAACCGCATTCGCGTCCTCGCAGGTGACCGCGTGAGCGTCGAGATGACCCCTTACGACCTGAGCAAGGGCCGCATCACCTTCCGCTTCAAGTAACACGGTTATGACCAGCGCCATCTCCGGCCCGGACGACGGGTCCGGCGCGGCTTCTGCAAGCCGCCCTCTTCTGGTGCTGGCTTCGGCATCGCCCCGCAGATTGTCCCTGCTGGCGCAAATCGGCCTCACCCCCGATCGAGTCGACGCCGCCGATCTGGACGAGACGTCAGCGCCCCGGGAGCTGCCGCTTCCGTACGCCCGCAGACTCGCCGTGGAAAAAGCTGCCGTAGTCGCCGCGCGCACGGATGAGCCCGCGCTGATTCTCGCTGCCGACACGGTTGTGTCCATGGGGCGCCGTATTCTGCCGAAAGCGGAAGATCGCGATACGGCCCGGACCTGTCTCGAATTACTGTCCGGGCGCCGCCACACCGTCGTCACTGCAGTGGCGCTGGCCCCAAGTGAGGCATGGTCAGAGGGGCGGCGTTGCGTGCGCGCCGTCGAAACTACGGTGACCTTTTCCCGTCTGACGGAGCGTCAGATCGAGGGTCTTCTCGACCTTGGAGATTGGAACGGCAAGGCGGGCGGCTACGCGTTGCAAGGCCACGCAGCGTCCTTCATCCGCTTTGTGTCAGGCAGTCCTTCCGCCGTCATCGGTCTGCCGCTGTTCGAAACTGCGCAATTGCTGCGTGGTCAGAAAGGCGCATGGCTGACCTGAAGCGCTCGCTCCGCGTCGCCTGCTCGCCGGGCGAAGCGCGGATCGCGGTCGTCGAGGATGGCGTGCTGCGTGATTTCGCCCTGTGGCGTCCGGGTCGCCCGGACGGTGTGGGCGATGTCTATCGCGGGCGCGTAGCCAAAACGACCCCCGCGCTGGGCGGCTCTTTCGTCGCATTGGGTGGCGGGACGGATGGCTTCCTCCCCGGTCATGACGGTACGCCGCCGCTCGTAGAGGGCGAGCCGGTTCTGGTGTCGGTGGTCCGCGCCCCGATGGGGGGCAAGGGGCCGCGCCTTAAAGTCGCAGGCGACGCCCAGACCTCTGGTGAAACTGGCCTGCTGACGCGTGGACCGTCTCCGCTGGAGCGTCTTGCAAGCCGCTGGGACGGCTCCATAATCATTGACCACCCTTGCTTCGCTGCACGCGTCCCGGCAGCCCTGCGTGCACGCGTGCAGCGCGTCCAGCAGGCGTTCGATGAAGGTGTTGAGGACGCCGTGCAGGCGCTTGGCGTCCCCGAAGTCGCGCTGCCCGGTGGCATGAGCGCCACGATCACGCCGACGCCCGCTCTGGTGGCGATCGACATGGACAGCGGCGCCGCATCGGGGGCCGCCAACGCCAAGCAGACGGCGCAGTTTGCGGCGAATCGCGACGCGCTTCCCGTGCTGCTGGACCAGATCAGACTGCGCAATCTGTCGGGGGCGATCCTGATCGATCCGGCTGGCCTGAACCAGCGCAAGCGGCAGGTCCTGCGCGAACCGGTCGAAGCGGCTTTGCGGGCTGATCCGTTGCGCCCGCGCTGCCTCGGCGTGACGGGGCTTGGCCTGATCGAAATCGTCCGCGCGCGGGTGCACCCGCCGCTTCACGAATTGCTGTTGAGCGCACACGGGCAGGCCCTTGCGGCGCTTCGCGCCGCGGTCGTGCGGTATGCTGGCCGTCCCGATGCGCGGTCGGCGCTTCGGGCCGGTTCTGGTGTATTCGCCGCCCTTGAGGGCGATCCTGAGGCGATGTCCGATCTACGCGGCTGGTTGGCTGTCCCCCTCGATCTGCGACTCGACCCATCGCTGCCGCCTCTTTCGTGGAGTTTCTCCGATGAATAAGTCCAGCCTCTGCCCGATCTGCGGTCGCGCAGCGGAGCGCGGCTTCACTCCGTTCTGCTCCAAACGCTGCGCCGATGTTGACCTCGGCCGTTGGTTCTCTGGCGATTACCGCGTGCCGGGCCCTCCGGCGGACGATGACGAGTCGGATTCCAGCGTCGCAGGACTCTTGGAAGAGAAAATGGAGTGACGGGTTGATCTTGGCGCGCGGGCAGGTTAAACGCTCGCCACGCGCAGCGTTCCTGTGTTGCACGCCGGGCGCCCAAGTAGCTCAGTTGGTAGAGCATGCGACTGAAAATCGCAGTGTCGGTGGTTCGATTCCGCCCTTGGGCACCATTTTTTCCAGACATCGCAGATAGCCGCCAGCCCCGATAGCGGATCACCGTTAAGGGTTACAGTTCTGTGCGTCTGTAACCCTTTTCTGTAACCCTCTAGCGCTATGGGTCACGGGGAAAACCTGCTCAGACGCGGCGATCGATGGTTCTTTCGCTGCCGGGTTCCGCGCCATCTCGTCAACGCCATAGGGCGCGAGAAGGTCGTGTATGCACTCAAAACTGGTGAACGGGACGTTGCGCGGTTTCTGGCGTCATCTATACGGCTCCGTCTTGATCAGTTCTGGCGGGAGATTGGCGGCGTGGCGGACGGCGCAAAGGTTGATCACGTCATCGTTGAGGCTCTACGAAGACGGTTCAAAGCCGATCTCGATAACGCATTCCGGCAATACGCCGAGATGCAAGCCGATCGTGACTATGATCCTGCCTTGCAGCGTGAGGCAGAAGAGAACGCGGTTGAGGGGTTGCGGGGCGACAACGCCGATCCGCTCTTGCGCGAGTATCTTCCGGCGGCACTGGCTATGCTTCATTCCGTTGGATACCCGGCGGAGGCTACTGATCAACAGACGCGCGTCCTTGCACGCCATATGATTGAGTGCGCCGGGTTGATCGCAGAATCACGGTTGCGCTGGCATTCTGGGAAGGAAGGCTACCGCCCTAGGCTCAGGACTCATTCTTTGAGATAGAAGATGAAGGATGCGG
>NZ_JOPL01000027.1 GCF_002153745.1 Acetobacter sp. DsW_063
TCGCAGCAAGCTTCATCTTCTATCTTAAAGAATGAGTCCTGAGCCTAGTGGGAAAAGGTCTTTCTGATGCCCGATTCCTGGTTGCAGTCAAAATTTCCCACAATTCAATTTGAAGGAATTATATATTCGCTATATTATCAACGCCAACATCGGTATTGAGAACGTCACTCCAAATCCCCTGTATTTTGGTCTCAAATGAGAGGCGATCCTCCATTGCCCCCCCTCTTGTTTCCTGCGTCGCCCTGCCAGACAAAGGGCTCACAACACTCTCGGCCGCCTGGCGCTTCCAATGGGCGATTATCGGCTAATTCGCGCCATGCTCCGACGCCAATTCCGTCGCCGCCAGCTCACCCCGGGCCGCGTCCAGCGCGACCTTGGGCTTAAACTCATCGGAATGCAGCTTCCGCGTAACGTTGCCCGCAAACCTGCCCTTCGTCAGATCGGACTATAGCTTGGCGTTCTATCCGAAAAGTGATGATCATCTCTCATCATTCGGTTGTCCCGCGAACGGAGAAGGTCATGGAGCGCAATGTGGTGTCACCCACGCCCCATCATCCCAATGGCGTCTCAAAGCTTGACTGTTAGATATAATTTGGCGACGCCACACGGCACTCTTTAAAGCAACGTACAAAACTCTCAACAATGGCCGAGTTTTCTGCCGACACATCCTTGATTTCCGACGGATCCTCAAGAAGATCGAAAAGTTGGATTTTTCCTCCCCCGACAGGTTTCACGGCTTTCCAGCGCCCATGCCGCGCCGCTTGCCAAAAAGATGGTTCATATGTTTCCCAATAGAGATAGCGGGATGCGATTCCTCCACGACCGAGAAGAGCTGGAGAGATATCCGCTCCATCCATATCTGGATACAAGCGGCCGTTGCCCGCGAGTGCGACTGCGGTCGGCAGGAAATCGGGGTGGTAAACCGGCTCATCGCTGACTGAACCAGCCCGAATGTGCCCCGGCCATGAAACTATCAGGGGCACCCGAATTCCCCCTTCATAAAGGTCGCGCTTGTATCCCCGGAGAGATCCATGCGAATCAAAAAACTCCACCACTTCAGTTTGTTCCGCAGTAGGTTCCGACCGAGGACCGTGGTCGGAGGACACAAAAATCACTGTATCTTTTTCAAGACCAGCCTCCCGAACCGTCTGTACGACGGCGCCGACGCCGGCATCGAGAAACTCAATCATTGCTGCATAATTTTTTTCATACTCGCCCCACGGACGTCCTGCGTAGGATCCGGTCGTGGGGGTGATATGCGGACTGTGCGGGGCGTTGTAAGCTAAGGTCAGAAAGAAGGGCGATTTTTGATTCTTGCGTATGAAGTCGCAAGCCTGATCGGTACATATGTCTGTTTCATAGACAGTTTGTTTCCCGTTGGCGTTCTCTGGGATGTTCCCCAGTTTCTCTCCGGAATACCACTGCGTCGGAAAGTAACCCTGAGTTGTTTCCGTTTGCGTCAACCAGCCATGAAACTCCTGAAAGCCGTGTCGTGTGGGGATTGCGTTGGGGTCGTATCCGTCAAGATGCCATTTACCGACCAATCCGGTCACATATCCTGCTTCGGCCATAGCAGTCGCCACCGTTTTTTCGCCGGGAGCGAGGCCGATGCGTCTAACAGACTCTTTTCCGCGTTTTCCGATAATTCCGCCCTGTAGAGCGAAATTATCGCGAATTGTGGAGTGACCCATGTTCTTGCCCGTCATAAGAGCGCAGCGCGACGGGGAGCAAATCGGAGCGCCGCCGTAAGCGCTGTTGAAGAGCATGCCGTTGGCGGCCAGTGCGTCGATATTGGGAGTGCGAATCTTCTTTTGCCCATAGCAACCGAGGTCGTAAACGCCGAGATCATCAGCAATGATATAGATTATATTTGGACGTCGCCGCGGCTGAGGACCGGCGTGCGCAATGGATGGAAGCGCCGCCGCCATCGTCGCTTGCGCGGTGGTGGATAAAAGTGCGCGTCGGGTAAGCGTCGTCATTGAGTTTCCAGTCATTGTTTTCGTCAGATTTCGTGCGCATTCGCAACATAGGCAGCACAGCGAAAGCCAAGATGGCATAAAGAGCTATCGGGCCCAGTGCGTGTCCTTGCGGCGACACGGTAGCGATTGCAGTAGGAAGCGTGGCATAGATAAGAACCGCCGCGAATGACGTGATCGATCCCGTCATTCGGCCCTTGCGGGTTTTTTCGCGTCGCATCGGTTGCAACCATATGCCAGTTTGCGCTCCAGAAATCTGAACACCACTCCCACACATTCCCGGTCATGTTGAACAGCCCGTAGCCGTTAGGCTCAAACGCGTCCACAGGCGCCGTTCCCGCATAGCCATCCTCGGCTACATCTAAATCCGGAAAAGTTCCCTGCCAGGTGTTGCTTCGATGGTGTCCATTCGGCGTCAATTCGTCGCCCCACGGATATATGGCGCCACTTAATCCACCCTGGGCGGCAACCTCCCATTCACTCTCTGTGGGCAGGCGCTTTCCTTTCCAGACTGCATAAGCCTGCGCGTCGTTCCAGGAAACATGCACGACGGGCTTTCGCTCCCGCCCGGTGATGTGTGACCCTCTTCCCTCTGGCCGCCTCCAGAAGGCGCCGCGAACTGCGCGCCACCAGGGTGCGCCGGGCAACCTTGCCGACAATACGTCGCGACGGGCGGAAGGTCGCACGTCGGTGTGAAACACAAACGACCAGCCAAGGCACTCTGCTTCGGTTTTGTAACCGGTGGCGGCCACGAAGACAGCGAAGTCCTGGTTGGTCACGCAGAAGCGATCCATGAGGAAGGCGTTTATCTCAATCTGTCTGACTGGTCCCTCTCCGTCCGCAATGTGCGCCTGCGAGCCTTCGTATCCGATCTCGTAAAGGCCTCCCGGAATGAGGGCCATGTTGGATGGATCGAAAGCCGTAACTCGGCGCGACGTTTCTTCCTGAGAAGGGCGGCCGCAGTTGACATCATTGGGACGGGCTATCGGCCTACCAGTAACTGATGGTGGCGACGTCGGCGTAATCTGGTCCCGGGTAGGGGAGCAGCACGGCTTCACCGGTTTCCCTATTTGGCTTTCAGACATGAACAATGGCGCTTTCACAAACGCAGGCGGACAGTGCCACCAAATGCGAGCGGCATACCCACCTGAGCCGTAAGGGGTGAA
The DNA here is from genome assembly GCF_002153745.1 of Acetobacter sp. DsW_063. Classification (GTDB taxonomy): domain Bacteria; phylum Pseudomonadota; class Alphaproteobacteria; order Acetobacterales; family Acetobacteraceae; genus Acetobacter. The sequence goes on from NZ_JOPL01000027.1 coordinate 3,143, forward strand.
CTTCCAGCCAGTAGTGTGAAGTACTTTTTATCCGTGGCGTTATGAATCCAGCCAGAGACGTCCCATTTTCGGTCTTCGCTACGAAGTCCGAAGGTCAGATTCAACAGTGCGTAACCATTAATCCGGCTGTAGATTGAATCATTGGTGGCGGCGAAGAACGAGGATTGCATTGTGTATGTCGCGCCTCCGTAAGCCATGAGGTTGACGCCTCCGATATTTCCGACAGCATGCTGATAATCAAAACCAAGAACACCGACCCATTTCGGAACGAGAGCCAGGCGAGATCCGGTAAAGTTACAAGATTTATTATACGAGTTCTCTATCGCGCACGGAGCGCTTGCGAATGAATTATAATATGCGTCGTCGTAGGTGGCGGATGCGAACATGGAAAGATTCGAAGTCGGGTTGTAGCGCAGATCCGCCTCGAAGCCCCGCGTGATAGCAGATTTGGCGTTGGCGAGGTACGTCAGCGCGAGCCCTGCGTTGTTATACTGCACTATCGACGTCTGGTAATTGTGATCCACCATCCAGAACGCATCTGCATTGAAAGTGATTTTTCCGTTCAGGAACGTGCTCTTATACCCAATCTCATAGTTGTCCAGATATTCCGATTTGACAGTCGCGGGAACATTGGACGCAAGCCCGATCAGGAGCACGCCTCCGGATTTTTCTCCCCTCGAATAAGTGCCATAGACCAATTGGGTGGGAGTGACGTGATAACTGACCGTCATCTGGCCAGAGACCAGCCCATTGTCGTGCTTCAATGCCTGATACGGGTCGGCAGCAAGCTGTGCGGCGCGTTGTTGTAGCACCGTTGCTTTTTGCGAGGCATTCAGACCCGTGACATTTCCTCCGCCATTCAGATACTGGAGGAAACTTCCGTTTTTTGTCTCATATGTGTACCGAAAGCCTCCCGTTATATCCAGACGAGGCGACGCGTGCCATGTCGCGTTGGCGTAAGCGGAGTAAGCGTTCGTAGTTGGCTTTTCATTGGAGAGGACGCTTAGCCCGTTCAATGCCCTGTCCGTCAGGGCGATGGATTCCGGAGTTGCCGACGCAGACGCGCTGTAGGCCGCGTACTGCGAACCATACGTTTTGCGCGAATGGTCTTTGACTTCCTGCCACATGTAGAACAGGCCACCGCTATACTCAAACCGGCGATGAGATGGCGACGTGATCCGAAATTCTTGCGTGAATTGCCGTTGGTAATTTTGGGCCTGATTGGCTGCGTAAATGTCTATACCCGTCGAATCCGAATCCAAGCTTGGATAGAAATTCCATATCGATCCGGCAGAGATGGATGACAAGGTATAGCCGTGCAAATTGTAGTCAGCGTGCATGCTCAGGTTCGCGTCCTCTGACCGGATCATTTGCTGACTGTTGATATCGGTCCCCAACCCATAAGGGTTAGCCGTGGGAATCTTGTAACCTACGCGCTGAGCCGCCTGAATGTAGGTGCTGGAGATCGGGCTTCCGTTGCCGTAGCGGGTGACTGTGCCGTTGTAGAGTCCTACGCCCATACTGTTGGAGTTATGGTTATATCCGCCAACGATACGGATTTGGAGATTGCCGTCATCGTCGGGACGAAGGAGAAGTTGCCCTCTCACACCACGGTCCAGATACCCATAAATTGTGTTGTTAGTGTAAATGTTTTTAACGTACCCACCGAGAGCAGACTGGAAATAGTCTACACTGAACGCGGCCTTTTCAGAGTGTCCTAAAGCCTGGGAGTAATCGGCCTTGATCATATATTCGCCGTAATTTCCCGCCTGCGCTTCCAGTTCCGCTCTGCGTCGAAATGAGGGGAGGCGCGTTTCGATCTGGATTGCTCCCGACGTCGTGTCGATGCCGCCCAGCGTGCCTTGCGGTCCCTTAAGAACGGTCACGCTTTCCAGCTCCGGAATGTCAAAAAGCGCGGTACCCGGACGCGCCTGATATATGCCGTCGATGTAGACGGCTGCGCCGTTTTCGAGACCATCTGTGCCCGTCGAAGCGGCTCCGAGGCCCCTGATGTTAATGGTTGTATTACGCAGGTTCGCCGACTGAAATTGTACACTTGGCTGAAGCCGTATAGCTTCCTGCAGGTTCGTGATCTGGTTAAGCTCAAGCTGCTGCTTGTCGACTGTTGTAGAGGCGACAGGCTTGTTCTGCAGGTGAATGCGTGTGGAGCGCATTCCGCGGGCCTCTATGTGCTCGACGTTCTCGGCCTTGCGCACGGCTGCGGAAGATTGTAGCGCCGCTGGCTCGGGGCCTGGGTTGGGCGCGGTTTTGGCAGTCGTAGCCTCCCGCCCGATTGCCAGACTCCCGTCGGCTTGTGTTCTGGGCGAGAGATTCGTTCCCGCCAGTGCTGCGTTCACCGCCTGCAATGGGGTCAGGAATCCTCGGATTGGACCGGCCTTAAGGCCCGCTGTGAGCGTCGGTGAGAAGCCTATATGCGAGTGACTCTGCGCCGAAATGCGGATCAGTGTTTCGGCTAGAGGCGCCGAAGGCAAAGCAAAATGATAAGCCCTCGGTGTTTCCGCCAGCGCGTGCCGCCCGGCTACCCCTGCTATCATCAGCGATGCGACGACCCGATTCCATCGCCTGATTTTTGTCATATCTTTCCGCACTCTCGGTCACGTTCAGGTTGTTTCAACCATAGAGAGTGGTGAGAAAAAAAAACTGACACCAAAAAGAGAAAAAAATAATTATACTAATTTATATAGTGCTTATGCAGTCATGATATTGCTGTGAGGAGAACGGTCCTGAACGGCAGGTGACTGATTTGGATCGGGAAGTCGGCGCCGAGCTGTCCCAAGGTGCGATCGACCTGCAGAAGCGAAAACACACCTGCAGCGGGTATGTCCGCCGCCCGCGGCGACATCACGATGTGTCCATCCCAGTAGGGACGCAGGCCAACTACAACATCGCGAAGCGTGCCGCTTTCGACGATAAGATCACCTCTGGTCCACGCTCTGACATCGTCCCACAGCGACGTAGTCCTGAGCATGCCCGACGGTGACATTGCGACCGTGCAACCCGCTGGGACCAGCACCAATTGCCCCTTCTGACCGTGTAGCGCGACCGGAGTGTCCGCAGCTGAAACAGCGAGCGACTGAGACGACGCGCTCGCCTGGAAAGGCGCTGAAATCGTCTCGACCGCGCCCATTCGTGTTTCCACACGAATAGCAGCGGACAGTCGTGATTCGCCCGGTTCAAACAGAACGGTCCCATGCCTGAGGCGGACAAGAGAGACGCCTTGTTCGTGACGGATGTCGACAGCCGTTCTCGGCGCCAGGGTAATCCGTGACGACGCGGCGAGCTCAATCCGACTGATTTGCGCGGTCGCCGTATGAACGTCTGCCCCCATGCCCGGCAAGTCGATGTCATTGTCTCTGGCGACGTATACTCCGCCGCCTGCGAGCGCGGCTGCTGTCGCCGTCCTCATCAGAAAGCTGCGACGGTTGATACGCCGCTCGTAGGCTTTTCCGACTTTGGCCGCGCCCAGTTGTCGCCGCATTTCGGCTAATGTGCGATCTAGAGCGTCTGGGGACGGTATATTGTCGGGCATTGGGGGCAGTCCTTCTATGCGTCGCTCAAATTTGCACGGCATTTTTGTTCTGATGTGGCAATATACTTTCGGACCATGCTGATCGAAACCCCAAGATGTTCTGCGATTTCTGCGTGTGTTTTTCCGTCGACGCGATGCATTACGAAGGCCAGTCTCGCTCGGGGCGCCAGTGTAGCAAGCGCGGCGTCGATCACCCGGACTTCCTGAAGATGGCTGACGACCGCCTCAGGAGAAGCGCTGGATGTTTCGGTTACGTGGGATAAAGCCTCGAGATAGGTTTGTTCCAGCATCCCCCGACCTCGAAGTTCCCCGATCAGGCGCCTCGCGACAACAAGAAGGTAGGCCCGCGGAGACAGCAGAGTGTCCACGTTCCGGCTGCGCGCGACCCGAGCAAAGACCTCCGACGCGGCATCTTCGCCACGTTCGGCGCTTCCGAGCTTGCGTCCGAGGTACCGTGCGAGCCACGGGAAATTTTGTCTGAAAAGGGCCGCTAGTTCGCGTGACCCTTCTACGCTCCGGAAAGCTTCTTCAGTCATAACGGATAACCGTCACGCCAGCCACGACATGCATACGCGCACGCATCCTGTGTGTAGGCAGTCGGCCTTAAACATTAATACACTTAATGCGATAGTTTAATTTTTATCATACGATAATGTTATACAGTATATCAATATAACGGTAAACGTCTGTTTGTTATAATCTTAGGAACGTCGTCGGTGAGATGCGCAGACGCGCATTCGCCACCCCTTATACTAGACGGTATTTCCCGGCAGAAACGATATGAAGTTCACCTTATAGGCCGGAGTCTCGTAAGGTGGAATTTGGATGAAACCACGGCGGACCATGCAGTTCCACTCGTAGTGGCGCTCGGGGCTGACCTTGGGGTCGCTTTGTCGTCTGTGCTCATCTCTGTCGGGCTGAACCTTACCGGGATTGGTGGAGGCCTTATTCTCTTGAGAAGTAAGGTCTGATGAGCAAATCTGTGAAGAGGTTTTCCCCTACGGTACGTGCCCGAGCGGTGCGACTGGCTCTGGAACATGAGGGTGAGCACGGGGGCGAGCCGATCTGCAAGGTGCTGCAGATCGTCCAGTGAACCTACTATGAGCGGACTCGCAAATGACGTGAACCAAGATCGCTGTTCCGTCCGGAGCAAGCGCGGCTATGCCCCGAAGTCAGAAATCCTGCAGACCGCCATCGAGCATTTCGGCGTCTACGGTGTGTAGAAAGTCTTGCATCAGCTTCGTCGGGGAAGTGTTGCAGTAGCCAGATGTTGCGATCGCGAGGTCAATGCTTGCCCTGCGGCCCGCAGGGCATGATCCGCAGCAAGAGCGCGCACTATCCGATTGACCGCGTTAACCGACAGTTCACGGCTCCGCGCGGAACTGGCGTTGGATTTTGGATTTCACCTACGTCGTGATCTAGGTTCAGGACCTATTAATGTATTGAATTGAGCGAGAGGTTG
>NZ_JOPL01000028.1 GCF_002153745.1 Acetobacter sp. DsW_063
CCGCAATGCGCATCGCAGCGACGAGATTGATCTGTATGGCTACTGGCCAGTCATGGCCGAGCACGCCGCGCGGCGACGTCGGAGCGCGACGATGCGGCTGTTTTGCGATCCGGTTCTTGCTGAACGTGTGCTTGCGGGCCTGTCCCTGCTGTGGTCGCCGGAGCAGATCTGCGGACGACTGAGGCGTGAGAGCGTGCGGCTGTCGCATGAGACGATCTATCGCTGGATCTATTGCCGGGATATGCGCGAGCGCCACTTGTGGAAGAGACTGCGTCGCCATCATGTTAAACGCTGGCGGCGCCACCAGAGGCGAAGCCGTGGCCTGCGTATTCCGCCTGAGCGGCGGATCGCCCGGCGCCCGTCGGATGTCGCCGCCCTGCAGATCCCGGGCCATTGGGAAGCGGATCTGGTGATGTTTCGCGCCGCTCTCAACGGCCAGCGCAGTGTCCTGACGCTTGTCGAACGGACCACCCGGCTCGTCCGTATCGCGAGCCTCGAGGGCCGGGCCTCCCGGGCGTCGCCCACGCCATACAGGCCCCGACGGCCCATCTCCCTGCCCCGCTGCGCCAATCCGTCATCTGCGATCAGGGCTCCGAATTCGTGACCTTTAACGCGACCGAAAGAAAGACAGGCATGACGGTCTGGTTCTGCGATCCCCGCTCGCCATGGCAGAAAGGCTCAGTGGAGAACACCAACGGTCGTCTGCGGCTGTTCCTGCCTATGGACACTGCTCTCCCCTCGATCGGACCCGCAGCCCTCAGGGCCATCGAGGCGCGGATGAACGCGACACCTCGAAAATGCCTCGGATACCTCACGCCAGCCGAGGCGATGGATCGGTTCATCGAGAGCTTCAGCCCTG
>NZ_JOPL01000029.1 GCF_002153745.1 Acetobacter sp. DsW_063
TCACGCCAGCCGAGGCGATGGATCGGTTCATCGAGAGCTTCAGCCCTGGGGGTGCCGCTCCGCCTAACGGCTGCGCAACACCCCCAGGGCCTGCATTCTCATGACATGGCGCACTTCAGCTTGAACCCGCACAGCTTCTCGCTTCCGAAAGCCCAAAGCAGGAGATGACGGCGCAACTCTGGTTTCGTTGGGGACGCTGCGCCGGCAGTTCAATGTCCTTCGAGCGACCGCACGCCGCGCATGGAAGGACGGATTTCTTGTCCGTCCGCCAGAGATCGAACAGCCCAGAGATTCAGCGCCGCGTGACAGGTTCCTGACGAAGGCTGAAGCGCGAAAGTTGCTCGAGATTTGTGACACGCCGCACGTCAGAACCTTCATGGCGCAGGCCATATACATAGGCGCGCGGAAGGGATCGATCCTTGCGCTGACATGGGACCGGGTTAACTGGCAAACGGGAATGATAGATTTTCAGGAGCCAGACAAGCCCATCACTGCAAAGCGGAGATCAATCGTCCTGATGACGAAATCTCTCCGAGCGGAACTGGAAGCGGCACGCGCGCTGGCGATCGGGGATTACGTCGTCCACTGGCACGGGAAGCCCGTCCCTACTGGCCTGCGGTGGTCTTTCTCGAAGGCCTGCACGCGAGCTGGCTTAACGTGGCGTCCAACGCCTCACCATCTGAAGCACAGCGTAGCCTCATGGTTCGCTATGGATCGGGTGCTGATTGATCAGGCCGCAGACTGACTTGCTACAGACCCAACCACTCTGCGTCGTGTCTATCGAAAATTCGACTCGACTTACCTTCGTAAGTATCGCTGATGATTTCAGTTTGTAGTGGTCCAGATGGACCACTAAGCCACTTGTGGGTAACTAAATTTATCCAACAAAATCAGTGGCGTCCCGTACGGGATTCGAACCCGTGTTACCGCCGTGAAAGGGCGGTGTCCTAGGCCTCTAGACGAACGGGACAGGACGAGGCGGTTGGTAATTGAGGGCGCTTACCCCGTCAAGGGGCTCGCACAAGAAAAGTATCAAAACAGCACTTTATCCGCGCCTCGGGTGACTCAACTCCGTGATCACGCCGTGCAGCGTGCGCAATTCCTGCTCGGTGACTTCGCCGCGCGTGAAGAAATGACGCAGGTTCCGGACCATGCCCGGCCGCTTCTGCTCGTTGCGGAGGAAGCCGCAGGAATCGAGTTCCCGAATCAGATGCCGCATGAAGTTCTCAAGCTCGCCTTTCGTCGCGACATGCGTCTCATTCGTCATCAGTTCGCGCGGCGGCGTGCCATCTTCTGTTAGCCACCACTCGTACGCCATAATCATCACGGCTTGAGCGAGGTTGAGCGACATGAACGAGGGATTGAGCGGGTAACGAATCAGGGCGTCGGCGCGCGCCATGTCCTCGTTGTCGAGGCCCGCGCGCTCAGGCCCGAACATCAGCCCAACCTTGAGGCCACGCGCGGTCGCCGCCCGCAGCTCCACCGCGCCACCACGCGCAGTCAGGACCGGCTTGACGATATGACGCGGCCGGGGACACGTCGCGAAGACGTGGTGCAGGTCCGCCACAGCGTCATCGACCGTCTCATAGGCCGTCGCCGCCTCGAGAATACGATCGGCGCCAGAGGCGGTTCTCCACGCGCGATCCTGGGGCCAGCCGTCGCGTGGGGCCACAAGACGCAAATGGAACAGCCCCCCGTTCGCCATCGCGCGCGCCGTCGTGCCGATATTTTCCGCCAGTTGTGGGCGCACGAGTATAACGACCGGGGTATTCCCCAATGGCTGAAGATCGGCGCCGCCGTCCCGACCGGTCACGAGCCACGCCTCCAGGTGGTGCCTGTAGGGCCGTCCTCAAGGATCACGCCTGCCTCCGAGAGTTCGGCGCGAATGCCGTCCGCCCGTGCGAAATCCCGCGCCTTGCGGGCCGCGAGACGCTCTTCGATCAGCGCCTCGATTGCTGCTGCGCTCAATGCGCCCTCACCTTCTTCACCACGAAACCAGTCGTCGGGCTCCTGCTCCAGCAGTCCGATCAGCCGCCCTGCCGCGCGCAGGTCGGCGGCCGCGACAGCGTCTCCTTGCAGCGCTGCGCCGGCCAGCGCATGCATCTCCGCAATCGCGCGCGGCGTGTTCAGGTCATCGCACAGGGCAGCCAGAAACGCCGCTGGCGGCGCACGCTCGGCGTCTTCGGGACTCTCCGGCGAACCCGCCAGAGCCCGGTAAAAACGATCAAGCGTCTTGCGCGACTCTTCCAGCCCTGACCACGTAAAATTCAGAACAGAACGATACTGTGCGCTCATCAGAAGCAAACGCAGCGCCTCCACCGGCCCACGCGCCAAAACGTCCCGGATGGTCAGGAAATTGCCGAGCGACTTCGACATTTTCTCGCCGTCGACCAGCAGCATCGCATTGTGCAGCCAGTAATTGGCGAACCGCCCGCCCGGAAAGCAGCATAGGCTCTGTGCGCGCTCATTTTCATGATGGGGAAACAGCAGGTCACTGCCGCCGCCATGAATGTCAAAGCTCTCGCCAAGGTAGCGATGCGCCATCGCAGAGCATTCAATGTGCCAACCCGGTCGTCCGCGACCCCAAGGCGATTCCCACCCCGGCAGATCGGGAGTCGATGGCTTCCACAGGACGAAATCACCTGCGTCACGCTTATATGGAGCGACCTCCACCCGGGCCCCCGCAACAAGCTCCTCCGGATCCCGCCCGGAGAGCGCGCCGTAGGACGGGAACGACGCGACCGCGAACAACACGTGCCCTTCAGCCTCATAGGCGTGCCCATATTCGATCAGACGCGAAATCATCGCCTGCATCTCTGCGATATTATGCGTCGCGCGCGGCTCAATGTCCGGCGGCAGCATGTTCATCGCAGACAGATCTGCATGAAATTCCGCAGTCGTGCGCTCAGTAAGCGCGGCAATGTCCTCGCCGTTATCGCGAGCCCGCGCCGTGATCTTGTCATCGACGTCTGTGATGTTCCGCACAAAGGTCACGCGCGGATAAAGACGCCGCAGGACGCGCGTCAAAATATCGGCGGTAAGCATCGCACGCAGATTGCCCACATGAGGCAAATCGTAGACCGTGGGTCCGCAGTAATAGATACGGACATGTTCCGGATCGAGCGGCGTAAAGGGCGCGACGGCGCGTCGCTGGCTATCGTGAAGCGACAGGACAGGCCGCGTGGCCTCCTGCAGCGGCGTCGGTAAGGTCATCGTCCCGGTCCGGATCAAGAAACAGAAATTCGTGGGTTGAGCGCGCGAACATGCGTCGCCCCTGCCGGGAAGGCAACATCTGGCGCGAACGCCACTGCACATGGCGTCGTTCGCCGAAGTGCCAGCCTGCAGCGCCGCGGCAACAGCAGGGCCGCGACAAGGCGGCGATCTCACAACCGGTCGCCAGACGACCTGAGCGTCGCCCAAAAAAGCCGCCTCGTTACGCTCTCCCCGTCAACTTGGGTCTCAGCGCGGCGTCACCCAGCCATTTCCGGTGGAATCGCCCAGCTGGCCACGGCCTGTAGGCCCGTTGTCCTGATAGGACGACCCAAAATGGGACAGATTGGAGCCCGTCACAGAGTCCCTCTGCACCGACGCCTCATGGTCCGGATCCGGGCCATGCGTCATATCCATGGACGGAGCATCCTGATAACCAGGAGGTAGCGCGTGGTGACCACGAACCGTCATGTGCTCGTGCTGACGCGACTCAGTTCCCGCCACTCCGGAACTCTGCTGCGTCGGGTCGCCTGTGGTAATTTCCGCGCCCGCCAAAGGATCGGACGACGCCGACAACGGCGCCGCCTCAGCCTGCACGATCGGGCCTGCAAGCAGCGCCAAAGCCGCGGCGGCCAAAACACGGGAACGTCGGAAAACAACCATAAAGCACACCTTCAGCGATTGACACTCCCCGCGGCGCGAGGGCCCGACCGGGCCGAACATAAGGATTCGGCGGCGGCCGCAGTCGCCGGTTCGCTGGCCGGGAGCGAACTGACGCGGCAGCTTCGCACGACCGGGACGACAGCGGCAACAACGTTCCACGCAGAGCGTCCCGTCGCCTGACGCCGCGCCCACACGTTGCCTACATAGAGTATGAAGACGCGAACCACTGCGCGCCGAGCAGGCGATCCCAACGCAGACGGAGAAGTGGAGCCATGACCGCGGATCTTTTCGACCTTGAGCAGTCACGACGGGAAGCGCCGGAGGGGCCGCGTCGCCCTGTCCCTCTGGGAGAAGGCGCCGTGCTGTTTCCCGGGCTGGCCCTGCCCGACGTTCCTGCCCTGCTGGCCGGAGTGGATGCCGTAAGCGTGGAATGTCCCTTTGAGCAGTTGGAGACGCCCGGCGGAGGCCGCATGTCGGTCGAAATGACCGCCTGCGGCGCGTTCGGCTGGCGCTCCGACCATAAAGGATATCGGTATGCTCCGCTCTGCCCGGCGACGGGCCGTCCGTGGCCACCTCTGCCTCCTGCGTTCGCCGCCCTGTCGCGCCGCGCCGCCGCCGCCGCCGGTTTTGATCGCGCGCCGCTACAATCCTGTCTCATCAACCGGTATAATCATCGGGCGCGCCTGTCGCTGCATCAGGACCGCGACGAAGGCGAACTCATCACGCCAATCGTTTCGATCTCTCTCGGCGTCGCTGCGACCTTCCTTTGGGGCGGCCTCAGCCGTTCAGACCCCACGCGCCGCATTCGACTGGCGCACGGCGACGTCGTCGTCTGGGGCGGCCCGGCACGTCTGACATTTCACGGTGTGGCGCCGCTGCCGTCCGGCGAGCATCCCGCGACGGGTCCACGTCGCATCAACATTACATTTCGTCAGGTCACGGCGGACATGGATAACTTCTCAACGCCCTGACGCGCGCTTCCCACCCCACGTCGAAGCGCCCTCCGCACATGCCTATTCTGCGGCTGTTGCGTGGCGTCCTGCTTCCTTTGCATCCCATATCAAAGTTAGGCATAAATGCCGCCCCGCGTTCCCGGACTGCCGGGCTCGGGCCATTTTTCACTTCACCAGAGACGCGCAAGAACCGCGCATTCCAGATACCGACAGGAAACGACAATGAGTGTCACGCTCAACCCGACCTCTCCGCAGCAAGCAGTCCGCGCCTCCGCCGACTGGTCGCCGGAGACGTGGCGGTCGTTTCCGATCAAGCAGTCTCCGACTTATCCGGACGAAGCAGCCCTGAAAGGGGTCGAAGCGCGCCTGCATCGATATCCCCCGCTGGTCTTCGCCGGAGAAGCGCGGCGCCTGCGAGCGCATCTGGCCGAAGCGTCCGCCGGCCGCGCCTTCGTCCTGCAAGGCGGCGCCTGCGCCGAGAGCTTCTCGGAATTCTCCGCTGACATCGTGCGCGACACGTTCCGCGTGCTGCTGCAGATGGCCGTCGTCCTCACTTTCGCCGCCAAGGTGCCGGTGGTGAAGATCGGCCGCATCGCGGGCCAGTACGCCAAACCTCGCTCATACGACACGGAGACACTGGGCGACACGGTGCTGCCGTCATATCGCGGCGATATCATCAACGGTTCCGAGTTCACGGCGGAAGCACGCATTCCTGACCCTCAGCGCATGGAGACCGGCTATTTCCAGTCGGCTGGCGTGCTCAACCTGCTGCGCGCGTTCGCTGGCGGCGGCTACGCCAACCTGCATCAGGTGCATCGCTGGAACCTCGGCTTCGTGGAACGTTCGCCTTTGGCCGAGCGCTATCGCGTCCTCGCCGAACGCATCGACGAGACCCTGTCGTTCATGGGCGCGTGCGGCCTGAACGCCAAGACCGCGCCGCAGATCGACGAGACCGAGTTCTACACCTCCCACGAGGCGCTGCTGCTGCCGTATGAGCAGGCTCTGACCCGCATCGATTCGACGTCGGGCGAATGGTACGACTGCTCGGCCCATTTCCTGTGGATCGGCGACCGCACCCGCCAGCCGGACGGCGCACATGTCGAGTTCCTTCGTGGCGTGCGCAACCCGATCGGCGTCAAGGTCGGGCCGACGACGAAGGTCGACGACCTCGAACGCCTGCTGGAAATCCTCAACCCGACGGACGAGGCCGGACGCATCACGCTGATCTCCCGCATGGGCGCGGAGAAGATCCATGAGTTCCTGCCGCCCCTGTTGCGCAATGTGCGCGCCACGGGCCGCAAGGTCACATGGCTGACCGACCCCATGCACGGCAACACCATCTCGACGTCCAGCAAGGTGAAGACCCGCTCGTTCGACGCAATCCTGTCCGAAGTGCAGGGCTTCTTCGACGTGTTCGCCGCTGAAGGCGTAGCGCCAGGCGGCGTTCATATCGAGATGACCGGACAGAACGTCACCGAATGCGTCGGCGGCGCGCATCGCCTGACGGAGCACGACCTCGGCGCCCGTTACGAGACGTTCTGCGACCCGCGCCTCAACGCAGAGCAGTCTCTGGAACTCGCGTTCCTCATCGCCGAGGAACTGACCACCCGCCTGCGCGCTGTTCGCGCGGCCGCCTGAGCAGCGAAGTTCCGGACGGTCTAGGCCGATGCCCGCTGGCGACGATCCGGCGAGCATCGGCCCGACCACCCAACAATGTCGCCCAACCAGTCAGGCAAAATGGACGCCATTCGGGTATCGCACCGAATGCGTTCCTGACCTTCAATACGTGGCGCGTTACAACGAGACTCGGTCTCACGCGCTGAGCGCGCGGAGACGCCCCGCCAGAGCGCTTTTTCTGCTCAGAAGAACTTCCCTGCGCAGCAATGACCTGACAGTCGACGAAAACACGAGCGCCGCTACGACGAAAATCGAGCGCCGAAAAGCTACCGCGCGTAATGCCGAAGCAGAGCAGACGTCTCGCGACCCGCACGGCGCAGCCCCCCCATTCCTCACGCATTCCCGCGCGATAAGACCGCCTTCACGCAAACAACGCGCACGGAGACTTGCTCCCGCCGCCCCGACGGGCGGCTTGCCGTGCGTCCGTCTCCCCGGCAATGCTTCCTTCAGCACGACATATCCGGAGCGGCGGCGGCGTGGACGCCCACCGCCAGCCTCGCGCGTTGTGTCAGAAACGCGCCGCGTGTCCAGGCGCGGAAACCCGCGCGCAGGACAGAAGGAAGTAACGATGACGCCTCCCCCCACCCGACCAACCGCGCCCCCGACGGACACCTCGCTCTCTTCTGGCGTCTCGTCGGCGTGTTACGTGAAGGCGCTCAGTGACGCAGATATCCGCGCCCGGACGGACAGCTACTTCAACCGCACCCGGGAGATCGTAACCCGCTTCGGCGACCGGGCCGTCACTTACGCCGTCTTCATTCGCCGCCCGGTGCTCGCCGCCACCGCCATGCTGGAGAAGTGGCTGGAGAATGTTGCGCGCGAACGTGGGATCGAGATCATCGTCGAGACAGTCCACCCGGAAGGCGACTGGGTCGGCGCAGGTGAGCCGCTGCTGTACCTGACCGGCTTTTTCAGCCACCTGACCGACCTGGAGACACTGATTCTTCAGAAACTTGGACCAGCCTGCGTCGCCGCCCACAGGGCTTACCAGATGGCGCTGTCGCTACCGAAAGCGCAGTTTCTCGCCATGGAGGCCCGTCATTGCGCCGGCTATGAGATGCAGGAACTGATGGCTTACGGAGCCTCTGTCGGCAGCCGCGCCGCGCAGAAAGAAGGCGCGATCGGGTTCATCGGCGGCGCCAACGACGCCACAGCCGCGTTTTTCGGACGGGCTAACGGCTTTGGCACCATGCCGCACGCCCTGATCGGGTACGCCGGTTCGACCGTCCGCGCGGCCGAGATGTTCCACGAGGTTTACCCTGACACCGATCTCGTTGTGCTGGTCGATTATTACGGGCGAGAAATAACGGACGGTCTTGCGGTCTGCCGCAGATTTCCAGAACTCGCCGCCGCAGGGCGACTCGCGTTGCGGCTCGACACGCATGGCGGTCGTTTCCTCGAAGGTCTCGATCCGCAGGAATCCTACGCCGTCATGGCTCGCCATGTGCCGGAGGCGATCCGCCGTTACCGTTCGGAGGGAGAACTGCGATACCTGATCGGCACGGGCGTCTCCGCCGCAGCCATCTGGCGGATGCGGGAGGTTCTGGACGAAGCTGGCTTCGACAAGGTGCGCATCGTCGTCTCCTCCGGCTTCGGCGTGACGAAATGCGCCAGCATGGCGGACGCCAGCGCCCCGATCGACATCGTCGGCACAGGATCGTTCATCCCCAAACTGTGGAACGAGACATACGCCACCGCTGACATTGTCACGTATGACGGGGTCGAAAGCGTGAAGATCGGTCGTGAATTTCTGTTGCCCTCGTTCCGGCGGGCGGAAGCGGAGAAAAAGAAACGCTCCTGACTCCGCCCTCCGTCGGAAGGTGTGCGTCGCGTTCTTCGCCCCTGAATGTGCCAGCAGACGCATTCGGCGCCGGGGTATCCTCTCTGGCCGGGCTCGGCTAGGACGGGACCAATCACATGCAGCGTCTGCAACGGCGTTGTTTTTCAAGACGGCAGAGAGACCATGACAGCAGACATGAGCGACGAAGACTTCAAGGATCACGCCGGTCTCGATGACGAAGCGGCGCCGGGAGAGGAAGACACTGGTTGGCGCGTCCGCATTCTCGATCTGTCGGGCGGCGCAGAAGACAATATCGTTGAAGACGTAAAAGGCTTTCACGACGTGGCTCACGCCAATGCGTTCGCTCGGGCCTATGTCCGCGACAGTGTGGAATTGTGCCGGGCGCCGGGCGCCTCCCCGCGCGACACGCTGAACGCGTGGTTCGCATTCGGCGAAAATGCCGAGGTGCTCGAAGCAGGCGACGACGGCTGGAAATCAGCGACCGAACTCGACGACTTCGTGTCTCGCCCCGCCACGCATATGGAACGTGACTGGCGCTCGCTTGATCCTCGCAGGCTAGTCGAAGACGAAGGCGGAGAGATGGATTTCGGCGCCGACGACGATCTGGGAGCGGCCGACGGGGAGTAATCCCTGGGAGATCGTTTCCAAGCTTCCCGGTGAACTTGCTCCGCGACGCGGCGTCGTGCGCACTGCGCGGTTGCGCCACCCACGACCGAATGGTTATTCGGCATCCGGCGTGTTGGCGATCAGCACATCTCTGAAACGACGAATCTCGTCGTTAAGTCGCGTCAGTTCCGCGATGGACAGGTCGGAACGACTGAGCAGCGTCTCTCCAACGCAGGCGGCGTCCTGCCGCAACGCAACGCCCTGCGGCGACAGGGTCACGATCACCTGACGTTCGTCTTGCGGATTACGTTCCCGGCGCACGAAACCAGCCCCCTCCAGACGCTTCACCAACGGCGTGATCGTGCTCGACTCAAGAGCGAGTCGCCCCGCGATCTCTCCGACGGACTGTCCGTCTCTCTCCCAGAGCACGCTCATGACCAGATACTGCGGATAGGTGACGCCAAGACGATCCAGCACAGGGCGGTAAGCCCTGTTGATCGCAATATTGGCGGAATAAATTGCGTAGCACAGATGGGCGTCAAGCGGTGGGGGGCAGGGCAACGGGCGCAAGCTCGATCTCCGTCAGGGGGTGTCGTTTGTTATCACGGAATTTCATATCGCGATAAATAAAACGCTTTACAAGGCGACGTTCGCCGCTTAGACATTAATTATCGCGATAATTGATACCGCGAAATACAAAAGGATATCGACCATGGCCATTCTCTATCGCGCCGAAGCAACAGCCACAGGCGGACGCACCGGCTCCGCGAAATCAAGTGACGGGCGCCTCGCCGTCACGCTGGACACGCCGAAAGAACTTGGCGGTTCCGGCGGCGACGGCACCAACCCGGAACAGCTTTTCGCCACCGGCTACTCCGCGTGTTTTCTTGGCGCTCTCAAATATGTCGCTGGCCAGAAGAAGGTGAAGCTGTCCGAGGACACGACCGTCACCGCGACAGTGGGCATCGGCCCACGTGACGACGGTCAGGGCTTCGGGCTTGAGATCGCGCTGTCCGTTTCTGTGCCGGGTGTTGAACGTGACGTGGCCGAGGCGCTCGTGGCGCAGGCTGATATCGTCTGCCCGTATTCGCACCTCGCACATAACGGCGCTTCGGTCAGCCTCACCCTCGCATGATCAGATTCCCGCCGGCTTGGGCCGGCGGGGACACCTTCACGACAGGCGGTTCAGCAGTCCGGCTGGATTGGTTAGATGGATCCACGCCAGTTCTCGCGGCCATGCGATTCTACACGAGCGTCATGCGGCGGTTGCTTTCAATAATTGCACCACGAGTTCCTGAAACAATACTTCGGAACACGTGTAAAAAATAAATTATCTTAAGAATTTATATCAGATATGTAAATAGATTGCATATACCACCGGCCCTGCTTGAGCTATTGCTCAGATTTGGAACTTGCACGAGCAACGCTCCATTTCGGCGCGGCATTCGCTGTCCGGCTGTATAATGATCCTGAATTTTGAACGAAGGTTATGGGAAGCGTCAGCCTGGCGCCATGACGCAGTGTTCAAAGAAGTTTCTTAGCGCTAGGTGACGTGCTAGTGTACTTCCTCACATTCTTGACGTTAAGTCGCCCTCGTCGATGCCATTACCCAGGCCAAAAAATTTACCATAGGAAAATATCTTGAAGTTTATAGACTTTTCAGATGGCGATGAACCACTGCACCCGGGCGCGTCGGGCTTTCAGAAATTACGTCCTGCAGAGCGTGTCGCAGGTCCGTATAAAATATGGGAACTTTCCGACGACCGTGGATGGCGTTACGAGTATCACTGGAAAAGACCCTACGAGACGCTCAATCCGATCGGGCTTTATGAAGTCGAAGATGTGATCGTCACGCGTCCCGGCGGAGTGATATTGAACAGATTCGTATGTTACAACAATGCAACGGGCCGCGACAACCAAAGCAGCATCCCGCCACACGACGATTACATCAATTCAAGCAACAAGAATAAGATAATAATCGAAGAACCGGTCATCATCGCCGACGGTGTCGCATTTGATGTCTGGGGGCACTGGATCGTCGACTACTTGCCACGTTTCGGCGTGGTTCGAGACACTTACCTGGCAGATTTCTTTAATCTCAAGATTCTTCTTCCTGCATATACGCCAGCCTGGATCACGGAATTTCTGCTAATATCATGCGGGGTCGCGGAAGAAAATATTCTCAAATACACTCCAGATAGCGACGTAGTCCTTTGCAAACGTGCGATCCTACCGTCCTATTGCTACACAGAAGAATTCGCGTTTCACAGCTACGTAAAAGACTTCTACAGATCGTTTGCGCTCACACCGCCGCCCTCGGGGAAGCTCGAAAAAATACTTGTGTCGCGAAGCAATCAGTCTGGAAGCAACAGACTTTTTCCGAACAGAGACGCATTCGAAAACATCGCCCGAGAACGAGGTTATCAAATCGTACGGCCGGAAGAGCTGTCGATCCCGGAGCAGATAGACGTGTTTTCGCGCTCATCGGTCGTTATTGGAGAGCACGGCTCCGGTATGCATAGCGCAGTTTTTTGTGGCAAAGGAACCGTGGTTGGCTGTATCGGATTTTGGAACGCCGTACAACTTCACATTGGTTATCTCATGGAGCACCGGAACGTCTATCTCACCAAGGGCTGTCTCTGGCCTACGCCGGAGCGCAACGAATACGTAATCGACGTCATGATCGAAGATCTGGTGAGTTTTTTCGACAAAATCGACGCCATGACAGCTGACGCCTTATCAGAGTAAAGCCCCGCTATCGTCCATCCCGCCTTGGACCGGACGACGCTATTGCTGTGAAGCTGAAGTTATCCCTGACGGCCCAGACACGTTCAGCCAGAACCACATGCTCTCCGCCCTCACCCGGCCGCCTTGCGGGCCAGCCTGTCCAGAGCCGTCACCACCCGACGCGCCAGATCAATGCGTTGGACGTTGGTCAATTCCCGCACAACGGCAAGTTTGTGATCGGGACGCAGCCGAACGGCCCCATCCTTCCACGCTCCCATCCAGCGGATCAGCCCTTCCGGATTGGCGAAGCTGTTGCCTCGGAATTGCAAGACCATGCCCTTCGGTCCCGCCTCCAGCCGCTCCACGCCCGCGCCACGACACAAACGCTTTAATTCGACCACATCCAGCAGGTTCTTAACCTCTGGCGGCGGCGCGCCAAAGCGGTCGACCAGTTCCGCCTCCATCGCCTCGCCTTCCGCATTGGAGGCGAGCGCGCCGATACGACGATAGAGCCCGAGCCGAACCGGAAGATCCGCGACATACGCGTCAGGAATCAACACCGGCAATCCGAGCACGATGTTCGGCGTCCAGTCGCGATCTTCCGCCCGGGCGCGCCCTTTCTCCGTCCGCAAATCCGCAACGGCGTCCTGCAGCATCTGCTGATACAACTCGATGCCAACTTCGCGGATGTGCCCTGACTGCTCATCGCCCAGCAGGTTTCCTGCGCCGCGTAGATCGAGATCGTGCGACGCCAGCGTGAACCCGGCGCCCAGCGTGTCGAGCGTCTGCATGATCTCGAGCCGCTTCTGCGCCGACGCCGAGAGAACATGCGTCTGCGGCCAAGTCAGATAAGCGTAGCCACGCTGTTTTCCTCGACCGACGCGACCACGAAGCTGGTAGAGTTGCCCAAGGCCGAACATGTCCGCACGATGAATGATCAGCGTGTTGACCGCAGGCATGTCCAGGCCGCTTTCGACGATGTTCGTCGAAAGCAGGATATCGTATTTGCCGTCCGAGAACTCGGTCATCACCCGTTCCAGCTCGGTCGGCGACAATTGCCCGTGCGCCTGCACCACGCGCGCATCGGGGACGATGTCACGCAACCGTTCGCCCAGCCGGTCCAGATCCTCGATACGCGGCGCCACGCAGAAAATCTGCCCGCCACGGAAACGTTCGCGTTGCACGGCCTCACGGATCACCACGCTGTCGAAGGGCATGATGAAGGTGCGCACAGCCAACCTGTCCGTCGGCGGTGTCGCGATCAGGCTCATCTCCCGCACACCGGACAGCGAGAGCTGCAACGTGCGCGGCAAAGGCGTTGCCGACAGCGTGAGGACATGGACATCCTCGCGCAGCGCCTTCAGTTTTTCCTTGTGGTTGACGCCAAAATGCTGCTCCTCGTCAACGATCAACAGACCAAGATCCGCGAACTGCACGCCCTTGGCCAGCAACGCATGCGTGCCGACGACGACATTGACGGTCCCGTCCGTGATCCCGCGTCTCGTCTCCGCCGCCTGCTTCGCCGTCACCATGCGCGAGAGCTGGGCCACACGGATGGGAAAACCAGCGAAACGCGCTTCGAATGTCCGAAAGTGCTGACGCGCGAGAAGCGTCGTCGGCACCACCACGGCGACCTGCGACCCGGACATGGCCGCCACGAACGCGGCGCGCAGCGCGACCTCGGTCTTGCCGAAGCCCACGTCGCCGCAAACCAGGCGATCCATGGGACGCCCCGCCCCCATATCTTCCAGCACGTCGGCGATCGCGCGCGACTGATCCTCCGTCTCCACGAACGGGAAACGCGCGCAGAACTCTTCCCACATACCTTCGGGCGCACCCAGAACCGGCGCCTCGCGCAGCGCGCGGGCGGCGGCGGTACGGATAAGCTGCCCCGCCATGTCGCGGATGCGCTGCTTCATCTTCGCCTTGCGACCCTGCCAGGCCGCGCCGCCGAGTTTGTCGAGCGCGACTCCGGCCTGATCCGAACCGAAACGACTCAGAAGCTCGATATTCTCGACAGGCAGATAAAGCTTCTGCCCGCCGTCATAGAGCAGGCGCAGGCAGTCATGCGGCGCCACGCCAACGCTGACCGTCTCAAGCCCGTCATACCGGCCGATGCCGTAATCCTGATGGACCACCAGATCGCCTTCGGTGATCTCCCCCGCCTCGGCGATCAACTCGTCCGCGCGACGGCGCTTGCGCGGCGGTCTGCCGATTCGTTCGCCCAACAGGTCCTGCTCGGACACAATGGCGAGATCGTCGCCGACGAAACCACGATCAAGCCCAAGGACCAGCAGACCGACCGGTCCTGGCTTCATACGCCGGGCGGACGTCCAGTCATCATGGGTTTCGACAGAAACACCGTGTTCCTGAAACAATGTCTTGATCCGCTCGCGCGAGCCCCGCGTCCAGGCTGCGACGAAGCAACGCCGCTTCGTGTCGGCCCAGACGCGCGCCTGATCCTCCACCAGCCGGAACGTCTCCTCGCGCTGCCCGGCGGGCGCGAGCTTTGAGAACATGATTCCAGGGCGCCCGCCTGCGTCCAGCCCCTGCGCGCCATCCGGCTTCGCGAACGGGCTGAAGCTCGTCACCGGCACACGACCCAGCGCCGCGTCCCAACCGCGTCGATCAAGGTAAAGCAGGTGCGGCGGAAGAGCACGATACGGAATCTCGCCTTCGCGCGGCGGTGCGCGGCGAGCCTGATAATGATCCTCGATCATGTCGAGGCGGGCGCCTATTGACTCCTCGACCTGATGGTCCAGCGACACCGCAGCGCCCGGGAGATAGTCGAACAGCGTCTCCATGCTGGCGTGAAACAGCGGCAGCCAGTGCTCGACTCCGGTATGGCGCCGACCTTCGCTGATATGCTCATACAGCGGGTCGGATGCGGCTGCGGGACCGAATTGGTCGCGCCATGCGCTGCGGAAACGCGATATGCTGGCGGGATCGAGCGAAAATTCGGAAACCGGATGCAGCGAAAGCTGCTCCACCCTGCCGCTCGAGCGCTGGGTTCCAGGATCGAAATTACGAATATTTTCGACTTCGTCTCCGAAAAGATCGAGACGCACCGGCTCGGGCTGCCCTGCGGGAAACAGATCGAAAATACCGCCGCGCGTCGCAAACTCGCCCGGCTCCATCACAGTATCAGTGCGCGTGTAGCCATTGGCTATCAGTAACTCGATCAGAAACGCCTGATCGAGGCTCTCCCCTTGCGCAATGGTCAGCGATTGCCCCCGGAACGCGTCACGCGGCGGCACACGCTGCATCAGGGCGGGCGGCGTGGTCAGTATGACCCGCCCCGCAGCATTCGAACGCTTCGGCTCCAGCAGGCGCGTCAGGGTCGCCGCGCGCTCCGCCACCAACACCGGGTTGGGCGAGGCGCGATCGTAAGGAAGACAGTCCCATGCCGGGAAGCGCAACACATCGACGTCTCCGCCGAGATAGTCGAGCAAATCGCTCAACCTGGCCAGCGCGGCGTCGTCTCTCGCCACATGAAGAACAGGGCCGTCATGTTCGCGGGCTCTTTTCGCCAGAAGCAGGGCGTCAAACCCTTCCGGCACGCCCCAGACCGTCGCGCCTTGCACCAGCGCGCGCGGCGCGGCCCGAACGTCAGCCTCCATCACAACTCTCCGTCTTCATCGCGAGTTTCAGCCCCTGCGCTCCTGCCCAGCGGCCGTATGGCGACGATATTCGTCGATCATGGCGCGCAACATCGGCGTCGCCTGATCCTCGGGTAGCGGCACGCGCCCGGTCAGCCAATCGGCGAGGTCTGGATCAGGAATTTCCAGCACCGCCTCCATATCGTCCAGCGCGGCGCCGTCCATCGTCTGGGCGTTACGTTCGACGAAGCCCCCGATCAGGATGTCCGTCTCAAACGTGCCGCGATGCCGCGCGCGAAACAGCAGCTTGCGACGACGGGCGTCCAGTTCGGCGACCGCGTCTGCTGACGCGCCCGTCGGCGGCGTCGGAGGTGTGATGGTTTCGTTTTGTTCCATGGCGTCGCTGTCCTATAGCCTTGTGACCCCAGCCTGTCAGCCCGCAAGAAAGGCCGTAGCGCCGCCCGTGTCCAGCCCAACCGCCAGCAAGGAGACCGCGACTCACGGCGCCGACTCGGCTCCCGCCACCGTGTCAGGCCGAAAACGCTCGTCCGCCGTCAGATCCGAACCAGACGCCGAGGCCGCCTGTCGTGACATGACACAGGACAAGCTGACGGTTGCGGAGAGCGCGCCGCAACAAGATGACGCCTGGCTCTCCCCCCTGCTCGCGCCGATAGCGGATATTCCCGGCGTTGGGCCTGCACAGGCGAAACTCCTGACTCGCGCGGTCGGTGGCTCGCGCGTGGTGGATCTGCTGTTTCACATGCCTGAGAACGTCGTCGACAGGCGTTATCGACCGGCCCTTAGCGACGCGCAGCCTGGGCGCGTTGCGACGCTGGAAGCGACAGTCCGGCACGTGACAGCGCCCGCGCACAGACGCCAACCATGGAAAGTCCAACTCGAAGACGGCGCAGGCAGGCTCGAAGTCGCATTCTTTTCCCGTTGGCAGGCCCGGCGCATGACATCCGGCGCACGCGTTCTCGTCTCCGGTCTGCTCGATACGTTCAATGGGCGGCTGACGATGACCAACCCGGACTATGTTCTGTCCGCCGGAGACGCCGTTCCGGCGCTCGATCCGGTATGGCCTCTGACCGCAGGACTTTTCACCGGGCAGGTCCGCAGCGCCATACGCAAGGCTTTCGCCCGCCTGCCCGAACTACCGGAGTGGGAGGAGCCATCCGTGGTCGCGCGGCGTCGGTGGCCTGTTTTCCGAACCGCATTGCTGTGGACGCATTTTCCATCCGACGATCCCGCTATATCCGGGCCAGAGGCCGCGACTGACGTGTGGATCGACGCGCGGCGACGGGCGCGCGAGCGGCTGGCGTGCGACGAACTCCTCGCTGATCAGGCCGCTACGTTGTTGGCGCGGGAGGCCAATCGCAACCGCCCCGGACGTTCGCTGATCGGCTCAGGGGCGTTGCGACGGGAGGCGCTGGCCAGGTTCGGCCATTCGCCGACACCGGCCCAGACACAAGCGCTACGCGAAATTGACGCGGATCTCGAAGCCCCGCGCCGCATGATCCGCCTGCTGCAGGGCGACGTAGGAGCGGGCAAAACACTGGTGGCTTTGCTGACGATGCTGCAGGCGGCGGAGGCCGGCGCGCAAGCGGCGATCATGGCGCCAACTGAAATCCTTGCACGTCAGCATCTGGCGACATTTGAAAGACTGTCCCCCGCCCCCGTGGCTTTTCTCTCCGGGTCAGTGCGCGGCAAGGCGCGTAAAGCGACGCTTGAGGCCATAGCAGACGGCTCCGCCTCCCTCATCGTCGGCACGCACGCGCTGGTGCAGGATGGGGTGCGCTATCACGACCTCGCCCTTGCCGTCGTGGATGAGCAACACCGGTTCGGTGTGGAGCAGCGCCTGACGCTCGGCGCGAAAGGCGCGGCCGTGGACATGCTGGTCATGACAGCTACTCCTATCCCGCGCACGCTCCTGCTGACGCAATGGGGGGACATGCAGGTCAGTCGGCTGGACGGCAAACCCGCAGGACGCAAACCGATTAAAACTTCCGTGCACGGACCGGACGCGTTCGACGGCGTTCTCTCAGGCCTCGAACGAGCGCTGGCGAACGGCGCCCGCGTCTTCTGGGTATGTCCACTGGTCAGCGAAAGCGAAGCGCTGGACATCGCCGCCGCAGAAGCCCGCCATACGTCGCTTGTGCAGCGTTTTGAAGGTCGTTACGGTGTGGGCCTGGCGCACGGACAGCAGGATATCGCTGTCAGGGAGGCGGCCCTTGCAGCTTTCGCCAGCGGCCGTACCTCCATCCTCGTCGCGACGACAGTGATCGAAGTCGGCGTGGATGTGCCCAGCGCGTCTGTCATGGTCATCGAGCACGCGGAGCGCTTCGGCCTCGCGCAGCTTCATCAGTTGCGCGGCCGTGTGGGACGCGGCTCCGCCGAATCGTTCTGTCTGCTGCTGCATGGTGGAGAGGTCGGCGTGACCGCGAAGCGACGTTTGAGTCTTTTGAGGGACACCGAAGACGGTTTCCTGATCGCCGACGAAGATTTTCGACTGCGCGGAGGCGGTGAATTGGCTGGCTCCAGACAGTCAGGATTGCCGGGTTTTCGCATCGCAACGATGGAGGCGAGCCTTGATGAGACGCGTAATCTTGTTGCGCTTGCGCGCCAATCTGCGGAACGCGGGCTGCAAGGGCGTCATCCGAACGCAGCATTCCGCTGCCTTTTGATGCTTTTCGGCAAGGCGAAGTTCGACAAAATAATACAAGCGGGATAGACAGCGCGCCACAGATCGTCTTTTTTTCGGGATTAAATCTATATTTACGGAGAATCGGCACCGTGGGGACGATCGCCGCGCACGTTGCACCCTATAGACAGCGATCCGGTCTTACCGGCCTGAAAGCGTAGAATTACAAGATGCGTCACCAGACCGCCGCACCCGATGCGCAACAGGAACCGGACCTCAACGCGTTAGCCCAGTCGGTCGCCCGGCTATTGCCCTGCGACGCCACGATTATCGTTGCGCGCGGACGCTCCCGCGTTCCCCAACCATCCATCGTCGCAGCCGCCAACGCGTCAGGCGTCGATCTGCCCCGAATCATGACTGCGATCGAAGCGGCCTCTGGCGCAGATGGCGCGAACATCGACGCGACGTCAGGGGTTTTCGACACGCCGGAAGGCGAATTCCACACATGGCTGGTCAAATCTCTTGATGAGGGCGCGAAAGACGGACCGCTTCTGATCTGCCTCAACCGCACCGCCAGACCATTTCCGGAACGGACGCTGACGCGCCTCGCTTCCATGGGCGACGTCATGTCGGGGGATACCTCCCCTAAACGTGAAACAGGCCAACTACCCACGGGAATAGTCGCCCTTACGCATTATCTGGATGCGCGGATGGCGGGCGCAGGCCTCTCTCCGACTTCTCCGATCGCCCTGCTCCGCCTTGACCTCGGGCGCGTCGGCCCTATCAACGATACTGATGGCTGGCCGAAATCGGACATGCTGATCAATCGCGCCAGCGCAATTCTTGCCGAAGCGGCGCCTGATCCATGCTTTACCGTCCACCTCGGCGGCGGCAGTTTCGCGATCATCCTGCCTCTGAAGCACGACATCAACGAGGCGGCCCGCCTTGCCGGAGAGATCGTGGAAAAACTGAGCGCCCAGTCTGAAACCCAGACCCTCGGTTTCCCGTTCGACCCGTACATCGGCTGGGCGGCTTATCCTTTCGACGCGCCTGAAGCGGACACACTGATAGGCTTCGCCAACGCCGCCCTCGCCCGTATCCGCGGCATGCATGCAGGACCGCGCGTAAACCGTATCGCTCCGGAAATCGCACGTTTCCACGCAGAACAGATCGGTATGGAAAATGATCTGCGGCAGGCTATCGATACCGGAAACTTCACTCTCAACTGGCTTCCCGTGCTGGAGACGAGCACCCAGGCAGTCGTCGCGTTTGAGGCGCTCGTGCGTTGGAACAGGCCAGGGCACGGGCCGATAGATCCTGCGGCCTTTCTTCTTTGCGCTGAGAACGCAGGACTTATCGAAGAAATAGACCGCTGGGTGCTACGTGAGGCCTGCTCTCAGGCCAACGCGTGGGAAACTGCGCTCGGCGTCAGCATCAACGTCTCGCCGTCGTGGCTCGAAACAGAGCGGGTCGCCTCCACGATCTCTGATGCTGTGCACCGCGCTGGGCTTGACCCCGCACGGCTTCAGATCGAACTCTCCGAACGCAGTCGCTTTGGCCCCCCTGACAGCGCACGCAAGGAACTTGCACGCATCCGCGCCATGGGAGTCAGGCTGGTTCTGGACGATTTCGGCACCGGCATTGGAGCTTTGGAGCGACTGACCAACTACCCGTTCGATCAGGTAAAGCTCGACCGGATGTTCATTACGCGACTGGGCAGCGACAGCAGGGTAGAAACTGTCCTGCGATCAATGCTGCACATGATTCATTCCCTGAACATGACGTGCTGCGCGGAAGGCGTCGAGACTGAGGAACAGCTCGGCTTTCTCGACGCCCACGGATGCGAGGAAATTCAGGGGTATTTGATCGGCCGCCCAACCATCGAATTGCCGATTTCTCGCTCGGTCTGACAAAGGAAATCCGACCGCGATGTTCTTCGCGGTCGGGCGCCGTTTTTCAGCCGTGTCAGGGCGATCTTAGGCGGTTTTGGATTCAAACCGCCTCTATATTTTCAAAATTTCGCCGAAACCATAAGCGAACCGTAGTTGAAGAGCCCGCTCCGCGCCGTCTTGAACTGCTGCGTCTGCCAAATCTGACTGTACGAAACACGCAGGCCATAAAACATGACGGCCAGACCAGCGTGAATTTCGCCTACATCCCACTTCTTCGCCACGTGCGGCGAATTGCTACGCATCGTATTGCCCTGCAGTGAGGCGTCATACCCGACCGCGTCGCCGCTCACGCCGCCGAACGCGTACCACGCAAACGGCCGAGTCGCCTTGTAGGCGTCTGTGCCGTCCGTGCCCGGACTGATTGTAGGCGTGCCGAAGTCGCTATCGAGGCCCTGACCGATTCGCAATGTATCGGCCAGCTCGCCGACGATACGGTAATCACCCACGGCGGCGTTGACGTTCGGCAGCATGTCGAACGAGATGCCGTTCCTGCCGCCAATCGTCGCCAGTGGCAGACGCCAGATACGACCGCCCTGTACCTGAAAGATCGGTTGATTGGCGAGCTGATGGCTCCAGCCGAGATTTTTCGTGTCGCCAATCGCGCTGTGGAAGCCGTTCTGCAACTGTCTGCCCAACCCGGCTGGCCCCATCACGCCGAACTGTATGCCAAACGTGCTCCGTGACAGGTCCGTATCGTTGATGAGGTTGATCGTGCCCAGCAACAGGCTGGAATACGGCCGATCACGTGTAGAAGGCGTTGCGATCTGCGTGTCGTGAGGCGTGAAGATAAGCTGCTGCACACCCATGCTGATCCGCTGCATCCCCTCGCCCAGAATAGCGCGGTTCACTGCTGCAAATGGCGCAGGCAAATCGTCCGTGCCGGACGTCCAGTTCAGACGCAGGCCGCTGGTGTAGTACTGATCAGACGTGCCCTTCAGCGTCGAGACGGCGTCGTTTTCGCCTTGCAGCGTCCACGTGCCCTGCTTGTCCTGAAGCGGCGTCGCGCCAGCATGGGAAATCGTCAGCAGGCCAGAGGCTAACGTCCCGAAGGCGGCGGTGAGGCGCCAGCGATAGCCGCCTGCTTCTTTTTTCCTGTCCTGCCGCATCGGGCTCATGCTCCGTCTCTACGCCGCGTCGAAGGTCGTCCCGGCTCTGCATCGCCGTCATTACGGCAATTATGGGGGCTTAGAAAGTAGCGCAGCGAACCGCCGGAAGGTCTCGCGCCAAAATTCCATCGCAGCAATCTCTGTCTGCAGAGCGCGCAGATTGCAAGAAATTCACCTTCCCACCGGACCTTCCCGGCAAAAAGGCAGTAGCTTTTTGCCGTGACCTTATGCTTTGGTGTGCAGGCCCGAAGCCTGCCTATTCAATTGAGGTTCCGGGCGCCGGACCGCACGGCCCTGAGGTCATGCAAGTCGCGACGGCAGTCTGCACGCAGGCCGCCTCTCTCGATCCGGAATTATTTCACAAGGCGACTTCTATCGCCAAGCCAGACCTCGGGATCAAGACCGTTGAGAAGTAACAGGACCGACCGCAGCTCCCGCTCTCCCCGCCGCGGCGGATATGATGACGATTTCATGAGCTCGCCCCCGTCGTACGGGGATCGCGGCAACAGCTCTCCCTATGGTGGCGCTGGCGGTGGTGGCGGTGGTGGCGGATACGCTCCGCGCCGCCCTTCCAGCCCGCAGGTAATTCCCTCCGGCCCCGAAATCGACGCCACCGTCAAGTGGTTCAACGGCGAGAAGGGCTTCGGCTTTGTCGAGCTGTCCGATGGTTCGGGAGACGTTTTCCTGCACGCCAACGCCCTTTCGCAGGCTGGCCATGACAGCGTCAGCCCCGGCGCTACGCTGAGCGTTCGCATCGGGCAGGGCCCGAAGGGTCGCCAGGTTGCGGAAGTGATCTCGGTTGACGAGAGCACGGCTCAGCCCGAGCGTCCCCGCAGCCCGGCTGGCGGCGGTTTCGGCGCTCCGCGCAGCGCTGGCTTCGGTGGCGGTCGCGCCCCGCGTCCGGCCCCGGACCTGTCCTCCGCTGAGGACATCCGTGGCATCGTCAAGTGGTATAACGCCACGAAGGGCTTCGGCTTCATCACTCCGGAATCCGGCGGCAAGGACATTTTCGTCCACGCTTCTGCTCTTGAGCGCTCAGGCATCGCCAGCCTCAACGAAGGTCAGGCCACCAACGTGAAGGTTGTGCAGGGCCAGAAAGGTCCTGAAGCAGCCGCCGTTTCGGTCGACTGAGGATCGGAGCGCGCCCTCCCTGCGGGGGCGCATTCCTCTTCATGCAAAAAGCCCCGTGCTCCATATGGAGCACGGGGCTTTTTCATATCCGACGAACAGAGAGACTAACGGACGTCAGATCAATATTCCTTGCCTTTGCTCCGTATCAGGCGCGCCTTGTCTCGTTGCCAGTCACGATCCGCAATCGCCCGGCGTTTGTCCACGTTCTTGCGCCCCTCGCCCAATCCCAGCGTAAGCTTGGCCAGACCACGATCG
Source organism: Acetobacter sp. DsW_063 (assembly GCF_002153745.1). GTDB lineage: Bacteria > Pseudomonadota > Alphaproteobacteria > Acetobacterales > Acetobacteraceae > Acetobacter. The sequence continues at coordinate 22,322 of NZ_JOPL01000029.1, forward strand.
TTGAAGTGGATGTCGAGCGGCACCAAAGACGCGCCATCGCGCGCCACAGCGCCGAGCAGATGGTTGAGCTGCTTTTTGTTCAGCAGCAGCTTACGTGGCGCCCGGCTGTCGAAGCGCGACAACACGCCCCCCTGATACTCAGGGATGAAGCAGTTCAGCAGCCATAGCTCGCCATTACGCTCGACCGCATACGCCTCGGTGATCGTCGCGCGCCCCAACCGCAGGCTTTTGACTTCTGGTCCTTTCAGGACCAGCCCAGCCTCAAAGGTCTCCAAAATGGTGTAGTTGAAGCGACCCTTACGGTTCTGCGCGGCAATGCCATGCGAGATCATGCCGCTCTTTTTTTTGGACGTCGCCATTATCGGTCGAGCAGCCCGACCTCGACGAGCGCCGACCTCACCGTCGTACGCGCCGCCTCTGACAAAGGCGCGAGCGGCAGGCGGCAGGTCTCGCCCGCCAACCCAAGGAGCGATGCCGCGTATTTTGCAGGCGCCGGGTTACTCTCGCAGAACAGAGCGTCGTGTAGCGGCAACAGACGGTCCTGGAGCTCCTGCGCCTCGGACGCTCTGCCCTCACGCCACGCTTTTTGCACGCGGGCGCACAGGGCGGGCGCAATGTTGGAGGTCACGCTGATGCACCCGTCCCCTCCGGCGGCGAGGAACGACACCGCAGTTCCGTCTTCTCCGGAAAGCTGATTGAATCGCTTGTTGCGTATCGCCCGTCGCACCTGAAGGGGACGCAGCAGATTGGCCGTCGCATCCTTCACGCCGATGATATTGGCGTTCGCCGCAAGACGCGCCATCGTTTCGACACTGACGTCCACCACAGAACGACCGGGGATATTATAAAGAACGACGGGAATCTGCACCGCATCGGCGATCGTCGAAAAATGCCTGTAGAGCCCTTCCTGCGTCGGCTTGTTGTAGTACGGCGTCACGACCAGCGCAGCCGAGGCGCCAGCGGCCTGCGCATGCTTCGCGAGATCAATCGCCTCGGCCGTGCTGTTGGAGCCAGCGCCCGCGATGACCGGCACGCGTCCCGCAGAAATGCGAATGGTCCGCTCGACGATATCGTGATGCTCTTCATGCGACAGGGTAGGACTCTCCCCTGTCGTTCCCACTGGAACCAGACCGTTGCTTCCCTCTGCGATCTGCCATTCGACGAACCTGTCGAACGCGGCGAGATCGAGGGAACCGTCGAGGTTCATGGGGGTAATCAGGGCCGTAAATGACCCCTGAAACATGATGTCTGTCATTGGTCTTCTTCTTGCGTTCAGGCTGGACGGCGCCAGCCGTCGCATTGAATGACTTTGGCCCTCTCAGGCCGCTACGTTGCGCGCTTCGAACCGAAAGGGGGACTGAGGATATACGCCCAGTATCCGAAAGCGCTCGGCGAAGAACTCCAGTTCCGCGAGCGCCCGTTTAAGCCCCGGATCGTCGGGTTTTCCCTCAACGTCCAGCAGAAACTGCGTCGCAGCGAAGGAGCCGCCAGTCATGTAGCTTTCAAGGCGAGTCATATTGACGCCGTTCGTGGCGAAACCGCCGAGCACCTTGTAGAGCGCGCCGGGAACGTTTCGCACTCCGAAAAGCACGGTGGTCATCATCGCCGCCGCGGACGGCGCCGCCTGCGGGTCGCGAGACGTCACGTAAAAGCGGGTAGTGTTGTGTGCGGCGTCCTCGACATTGCGACGCAGGATAGTCAGCCCGTTCAGTTCGGCCGCAAGTTCAGAAGCGACTGCGACTTCCTCCGGTCGCCCCCACTGCGCCACAAGCTCAGCAGCGCCCGCAGTATCGAATTCGACGACGGGCGTCAGTCCCAACTCCTGCACCAACCCCCTGATCTGCCCCAGAGCGACCGTATGCGTGTGAACCCGCTTCGCCTGCTCGATCCGCGCGCCAGGCACGCCGATCAGGCAATGCTCCACACGCTGGAAGTGCTCTCCCACGATATGCAGCCCGGAATCGGGCAGCAGGGCGTGGATATCGGGCACCCGCCCGGCCAGGCTGTTCTCGCAGGCAAGCATGCCCAGCGCGGCGCGTCCGTCATTCACCGCGGCGATCGCGTCGGCGAAGGTTTCGCAAGGCAGCGTCATCCATCCTGGATACGCCTTACGACATGCGAGGTCGGAGTAAGCGCCGGGTCGCCCCTGAAATGCGATCGTGTGGGATGCGCCGGTCGTCATGCACTTACTCTCTCAATCATGCGCCTCGCACGGGCGAGGTCGTCGGGCGTATCCACCCCAAACGGAGCAACCGGAATGCGCGCGCATCCGATCGCCATCCCGGCCTCCAGCGCGCGCAACTGCTCCAGTTTTTCACGCCGTTCCAGAACGGACTCCGGCAAAGTGACGAAGCGCTCGAGCGCATCGCGGCGCCAAGCGTACACGCCAACATGATGCCACAGCGGCCCGGCGCCCCAAGGTATGGTCACGCGGGAAAAATAGAGTGCGCGCGCCGCCGCAGTATCATCGTCAGAAAAGGCGCAGGCGACTTTTACGACGGAGTCCGCAGCGGCTTCTTCAGCAGTGTGAATCGGCGCGACGAGCGTCCCAATAGATATGGCGTCGTCGGACAGCGGCGCCAGCACCGCGCGAAGCGATTGAGGATCAAGCCCCGGCAAATCGCCCTGCAGATTGACGACGACTTGATGCCGACGTTCGGGATCCAGAATTTCCGCTGCGGCGTGCGCCCGGTCCGAGCCTGACGGCAATTCGGGGTCGGTCAGCACGACCTCTCCCCCGGCTTCGCGCACGCGGACGGCGATTTTTTCATCCGCCGCCGCCACTACGACACGCCCGACGCCAGACGCGACAGCGCGCTCCAGCACATGGAGAATCATCGGCCGACCGCCAATATCCGCCAACGGCTTGCCGGGAAGTCGGGTTGAGGCCATGCGGGCCGGAATCACTATAAGAGGTGACATCATCGACGGAACGGAACCCGGAAGCACGCACGACGGCGAAAGCGCCGCCGACCGCTTCACATGAAGCGGCGCGCACTCTAGAAAAGACGGCTGATCGACGCAACTACGGTCTGGCGCCGCCCTGCCCCGCGCTTTCGTGCGATGACCGCCTCAGGGTGAGCATGGATTTTTCGACCTTGAACCGTATCGCCACGGCGATCCTCATCACGTGCGTGGCGGCCGCCACCGCATGGCTGTGCGGGTCATGGGCCATACCATATGCGCCGCCTCCACGCCCGGCGTTCGACATTCCGGAGAAAACAGACGGCGACGCCCTGCCGCGCCCGATCAGCGTGGCGCATGGCGCAATTCTGGCCGCGCGTATCTGCTCGACCTGTCATGAACTCTCGCCGGACGGCCATGACGCCGTTGGCCCCGCGCTGACGGGCGTCATCGAGCGCGGAGTGGCACGCCGGGCGGGATATTCCTACTCCGCCGCCCTGAGCGCACATCGCGGTGAAACCTGGGACGACGCGCGGCTCGGCGTGTGGCTCAGCAATCCCTTCGCCTTTGCTCCCGGCACGCGAATGTCACTGTCCGGAGTGCCCGACCCCAATGATCGCGCCGACATCATCGCGTGGCTCAAAACTCTCCACCCCGCCCCGACGCCGTGACGCCGCGCTTACGGACGTGGCCAGACCTGCAACAGGATCGCTCATGACGCTTCACGATCTCGACCGCCTCATCGAAACAGCCCATGCGCTTGCCGATGTCGCTGGCGCCGTCATTCGCCCCTATTTCCGCGCTCCGATCGCGACGCTCGACAAGGCGGACGAAAGTCCCGTCACCGTCGCTGATCGCATGGCGGAGCGGGTGATGCGCGCGATGCTTGCCGAACGTCACCCCGATCACGCGGTTCTCGGCGAGGAGTTTGGTCTGCAGAGCGGAACCAGCGGCTACCGCTGGACTCTGGATCCTATAGACGGGACACGCGCCTTCATCACCGGCCGCCCCAGCTTCGGCACGCTGATCGCGTTGATGCATGAAGGAGAACCGCTGATCGGAGTCATCGACCAACCTGTGACAGGTGAACGCTGGACAGGCGTAACCGGCCGCCAGACGCTGTTTCGAAAGAGCGCGTCCGACGTTGGGCGAACGATCTCCACTCGCGCCTGCGCGACGCTGGCTGACGCCGATCTTTCCTGCACCTCTCCCGAAATGCTGGATCTCGCTCCTCGATCGGGCTGGAACGGGTTGAAGAAGCAGGCCAAGCGCGCGAGTTGGGGCGGCGATTGCTACAGCTACGGTTTGCTGGCGATGGGGCATATCGACGTCATCGCTGAATGCGCGATGAAACCGTGGGATTGGGCCGCGCTGATCCCGGTGGTTGAAGGCGCCGGGGGACGGGTGACCGATTGGAACGGTGCACCGCTCTCGGACGCCGGAGACGGCACAGTGCTCGCCGTCGGCGACGCGACGTTGCTCGACTCGGCGGTCGAGAGCCTCCGGGCCTGAACCGCGCGCCGAACGCAACCCTGACGTAATCGCCATGATTTCCAGGGCGCACTGAAACGTGCTATGGCGGCGGCCCCGCCGCTTCCCGTCACCCCGACGGCCGCCACGCGCCGGACGGATATGCGCGATGAAGGCTTAGCGGTCGCCTTCGCGCCAACGCCGCCCGCCAGACGGATCGTGGCCCGGATTTGCGCAACTGCCGCGAGCTAACCGAATGAATTCTCAACTGTCCCTCTCCAAGGACAAGATTCGCATTCTCCTTCTCGAAGGCGTGCATGACAGCGCCGTGGCGCTGCTGAAAGCCAGCGGCTACGAGAACGTCGTCCGCCACAAGGGCGCGCTTGAGGGCGAAGCGCTGCAACGCGCTCTTGAAGGCGTGCATCTCGTCGGCATCCGTTCGCGCACGCAGCTCACACGTGAAGTCATCGACGCGGCGGACCGTCTGATCGCCATCGGCTGCTTCTGCATCGGCACCAATCAGGTCGACCTGAAGGCCGCGCAGGAAAGGGGCATCCCCGTGTTCAACGCCCCGTTCAGCAACACCCGCTCCGTCGCCGAACTGGTGATGGGCGAGATCGTGATGCTGATGCGCCGCATCTTCCCCCGATCGGTCGGCTGCCACGACGGGCAGTGGGACAAATCCGCGACCAACAGTTGGGAAGTGCGCGGCAAAACCCTTGGCATTGTCGGTTATGGATCGATCGGCTCGCAGCTCTCGGTGCTGGCTGAAGCGTTCGGCATGCGCGTCATCTATTACGACGTGATCGACAAGCTGGGTCATGGCAACGCCTCTCCGGCGAACTCCCTTGAGGCGATGCTGGCGGAGAGCGACGTGGTCAGCCTTCATGTTCCGCAGCTTCCGGGCACGGCGAACATGATCGGCGCTGAGCAGATTCGTGCGATGAAGCCGGGTTCCTTCCTGATCAACAATGCGCGCGGTAACGTCGTCGACCTCGACGCCGCAGCCGACGCGCTGAAATCAGGACATCTGCTCGGCGCAGCCATCGACGTGTTCCCCAAGGAGCCGAAAGCTGCGGGCGAGCGTTTCGTATCGCCGCTGCAGGAACTTGATAACGTCATTCTTTCCCCGCACATCGGCGGCTCCACCGCCGAGGCGCAGGAACGAATCGGCGTCGAAGTTGCTCGCAAGTTCGTCGACTACTCCGACATCGGCTCCACGCTGGGCGCTGTGAATTTCCCGATCGTGCAGTTGCCGCAGAGCCCGCGCGGCACGCGCTTCATGCATGTCCATCACAACGTTCCGGGCATCCTGTCGCGCATCAACGAGATTTTCTCTCGCGAAGGCTGCAACATCACGGCGCAGTATCTTCAGACGGACGGCGAGCTAGGCTACGTCGTGGTCGAGGCCAACACGGGCGGCGATCATGACAAGGACCATCGCCTGCTCGATCAGTTGCGCGAGCTGGATGGCTCCATTCGCGCTCGCCTGCTCTACCAGGGCCGCTGACTGACGCGGTAACCAAGGTTTCGTCTGGTTCATGATCAACGCCCGGGTCCGTAGTTTCGCTTTCTCGGGCATAGAGGCCGCTCCGGTCTGGGTGGAAGTCCAGATCGCAAGCGGTCTTCCTGCGTTTCTCATCGTCGGCCTGCCTGACAAGGCCGTCGGCGAAGCGCGGGAACGCGTGCGCGCCGCCCTGACGTCCATGGGACTGGCGCTGCCGCCAAAACGTATTCTCATCAATCTCGTCCCCGCCGATCTTCTGAAGGAAGGATCGCATTTCGATCTTCCCATCGCGCTCGCCGTGCTGGCGGCGATGGAAGTCCTGCCCATAGAGGAACTCGGGCGTTACGCCGTGCTTGGCGAGTTGTCGCTTGATGGCGGCTTGAACAGGGTCGCCGGCGTTCTGTCCGCCTCGATCTCTGCCGCCGCGCTAAAACTGGGGCTGATCTGCCCCGCCGCACAGGCGACAGAGGCAGTTTTCGGCGGCGATATCGATATTCTGGCCGCGCCTGATCTTGTGTCGCTGGTGAACCATTTTCGTGGTGTGCAGGTTCTCTCTCAGCCGGCTTTCCCATCACTGACAAATGAAGGGCCGATCGGTCCAGATCTTGCCGAGGTGAAGGGCATGGCCGTCGCCCGGCGGGCGCTGGAAATCGCCGCTGCGGGCGGTCATTCGATGTTGATGTCCGGGCCGCCCGGCTCCGGCAAGTCGATGCTCGCGTCTCGCCTGCCCGGATTGCTGCCGCCTCTTTCGAAGGAAGAGACGCTTGAGGTCACCCGCATCTACAGCGCCGCCGGGCTGCTGACGGATGGGCGTCCTCTGTTACGGCCGCCGTTTCGTGACCCGCACCATTCCGCCACGCAGCCTGCGCTGATCGGCGGCGGCGCCCGCGCGAAGCCCGGCGAGGTCAGTCTCGCGCATCGAGGCGTTCTGTTTTTGGATGAATTGCCGGAATTCTCCCGACAGGCGCTCGAATCCCTGCGTCAACCGCTGGAGTTGGGTCGAACGACCATCGCCCGCGCCGCCGCGCACGTCACATACCCGGCACGATTTCAGCTGATCGCCGCAATGAACCCGTGTCGCTGCGGATATCTGGGCGACACGTCACGCGAATGCCGCAAGGCGCCGCGCTGCGGGGAAGATTACCTCTCCCGTCTGTCGGGACCGCTGCTGGACCGCATCGATCTTTGGGTCGACGTGCAACCGTTGAGCCCCCTCCACCTCTTGCAAGCACCGTCCGGGGAGTCGTCCGAAGTTGTCGCGGCCCGCGTCGTTACCGCTCGAGCGCGCCAAAATGACCGAGTCGGCGGTCTTCGCAATGCTGAGGTATCGACTCAAGATTTCGAGATCTCACCTGAGGCGAAAAACGTTCTGGAGAACGCTGCGCGAAAACTACGTCTCTCAGCGCGCGGCTTTACACGCCTGCTGCGCGTCGCCCGCACCATAGCGGATCTCGACGACCGCGACTTAATCGAAGCGCGACACGTCACGGAGGCGATCGGCCTCAGACCGAGGCATGCATCGCTGCTGTGACCGTGTGGACGGAATGCACTATCTCGAACATCAATCTGAACACCGCAGTCTTATAGCGAGCATTTTCGCGTCACGACGTTTTAACCATCACACCCATATGTCTTGGGGTGCCCCCGGGAATTGAAACGGCGCGCCTCAGAGAGACGTCTCTCAGGTAACTACGGTGTTGCATGTTAGGGCCTGTTAGGTCTTGAGATGATCTGCCGTTGCTGCAATGCA
>NZ_JOPL01000005.1 GCF_002153745.1 Acetobacter sp. DsW_063
GGGGCGATACAACCGGCGCCTCGACCGAGCGCTCTGCAAGAGCTTCCCCGCCACGTTGCGCCAGCATGTCGCTGTAGCCGCCCGCGTATTCGGTCCAGACGCCCCCGCCCGTCGCCGCGAGAATGGAGGTCGCGACGCGATCGAGAAAATCACGGTCATGGCTGACGAGCAGAACGGTGCCTTCGTAGGACGCAAGCATTTCCTGCAACAGGTCGAGGGTTTCCAGATCGAGGTCGTTGGTCGGTTCGTCCAGCACGAGCAGATTGGACGGCTGCGCCAGCGCGCAGGCGAGCATCAGCCGTCCGCGCTCGCCGCCTGAGAGCTGGCCGACCGGCGTGCGCGCCTGCTCCGGGCGGAACAGGAAGTCCTTCATGTAGCCGATGACGTGGCGCTTCTCTTCACCGACCTGCACCATGTCGCCGCCGCCGCCCGTCAGCGTGTCGGCGAGAGTACGGGTGGCGTCGAGCGCCTGCCGCTGCTGGTCGAGCGTCACCATTGCGACGGACGGGCCGATGAAAATCGTGCCGCTGTCGGGTTGGTCCACGCCGGTCAACAGGCGCAGCAACGTCGTCTTGCCTGCGCCGTTGGCGCCGACGACGCCAAGGCGATCGCCGCGCAACACGCGCAGATCAAGATCGCTGACGATCCGGCGATCGCCCCATGATTTGTTTGCGCCTTCCGCGACGGCGACCAGTTTGCCGGACGAGCCCGCCGACTGCGCGGCGAGTGTGACGGAGCCCTGCACGCGCACGGCCTCCCGCTTGGCGGTGCGGAGCGCGGCGAGTTCGGCCACACGGCGAACATTGCGCTTGCGTCGGGCTGTCACGCCGTAACGCATCCAGTCTTCCTCACGGGCGATCTGGCGGTCGAGCTTGTGGGCGTCGCGTTCTTCCTGCTCCAGAACTTCCTCGCGCCATGCTTCGAAACGGGCGAATCCCTGATCGAGCCTGCGGGTCGCGCCGCGATCCAGCCACACGACGTTGCGCGACAGCGTCTCCAGCAGGCGGCGGTCATGGCTAATGATGACCATCGCGGTCCGCAGCGACAGTAACTCCTTTTCCAGCCATTCGATGGTTGGCATGTCGAGGTGGTTGGTCGGTTCGTCCAGCAGCAACACGTCCGGCTCGGCCGCGAGTACGCGCGCGAGCGCGCAGCGGCGGGCCTCTCCTCCTGAAAGCGTCGCGGGGTTTTCCTGACCGCTCATGCCGAGTTCCGACAGCATGGCCGTCGCGCGCCATTCAGAGGAAGGGTCCGTCAGTCCGGCGACGACATAGTCGTAAGCGGTGGCGAAGCCGGTGAGGTCCGGTTCCTGAGGCAGGTAGCGTAAATTGCATCCCGGCTGGAGGAAGCGCGTGCCGGAATCGGCCATGATCTCTCCGGCAGCAATGCGCAGAAGGGTCGATTTTCCGGAGCCGTTGCGGCCGACGAGGCAGAGCCGTTCGCCAGCAGAGACTGAGAAACCGACGGAATCGAGCAGCGGTTTGCCGCCGAGCGTCAGCGTGATGTCCTGAAGAAGGAGGAGGGGAGGGGTGGCCATGGCGCGGATGCTGTGTCGGCGCGGCCTAGGATGCAAGTCGTGGCGTGAAGAATAGCGTGAAAGTCGTCCCGATTCGATCTGGTCGGAATTTCAGGGCGTTGGTACGCCGCCGGTTGTGGCCTGATAAGTAGCGATGGCGAGGGCTAGCGGCTCGAACGGTTTGGTGATGACGAAAGACGGCTCGACCGTATTGCCGGTCAGCAGGCACTCTGGATACGCGGTGACGAAGATAACCGGCACGTCCATGCTCTGCATGATCTCCGCGACGGCGGCCATTCCGTCTCCACCTTCGCCAAGGTTGATATCCGCCAGGATCAAACCGGGCTTTGTGCTCTTGGCCAATGTCACGGCCTCCGCTTGCGTATGGGCGACGCCCGCGATCGTGTGTCCGCACCGCGCCACGATGTCTTCGATGTCCATGGCGATGATCGGCTCGTCCTCGACGATGAGAATCGACGTCTGCGCCGACGATCGCAGCGCTTCATGTGCGCTGGCGATTTCGATCGCTGCTGCCTCCGGTTGCAGGTCAAGCACGTCTGCTGCGAGTTCGACGGGAACGTCCTCCAGCGTGGTCAGAAGCAGGAGCTGTCGCTGCAGCATGCTAAGAGAGTGAGGGACGTCGCCGTCGGTGAGGCTTGCCGCTTTCTCGGAAATGGCGCGATAAAGACTGAGGCGTGCGGGAAGCTTGTCGGTTGGACGGATGGCGAGGGCGCGCAGGCTCTCCGCAACCAGCAGGTCTCCTCGGGATTGGCTTCCGGTCAGGGCCCGAGCGTATCGACGCGCATAAGGTAGAGCGCGGATCAGTTCGCTTCTTTGCGAATCGGGCATAGAGGACAATCCTTCGCGGCGGAAACCGAAATGACAAGCATCGTTACGATGGCATGGCGAAGCCCCTCACGAAAAGGGGCGGAACTCTGAACGAGCGCAACCACCGTCGGGATGGGGCGTTCGCGCAACAATCGGACGGACAGACGGCATCTGCCGGAGAGGTCGCGGTGCGCGGGGGAATCGTGGCGTTGTTGCCCGACCTGCGGGCGTTTGCGCGGTTTCTTTGCAGAGATCGCGTGCGGGCCGACGATCTCGTTCAGGAAACTGTGGTTCGTTCCATCGCCGCGCGGGATCAGTTCGATCCCGCCACCAACCTTCGTGCGTGGACCTTCGCGATATTGCGAAACCTGTTTTATGAGCAGTCGCGGCGTCGCAAGCGCGAGAGAGAGGTTCTTGACGAATACGGTGCCGATCATGTCGGCGGCGGCGCCACGTCCGCCGACTTTTCGCAAATATGGGATCTCGACCGGATGCTCTGGTCTTTGCCTCCGTTGATGCGGGAGGCGCTGACACTCGTGGGCGCACACGGAATGTCTTACGAGGAGGCCGCCGCCGTATGCGGCGTTGCGGTCGGAACGATCAAGGCCCGGGTTTCACGGGCTCGCAGCGCTCTTGACCAGCAAATGCAGAACGATCAGCCGCCTGCCAAAGGTGGAGGTTGAGGTCAGCCTCGGGCTCCGTGAGACGTTTCGCCGACGTGACGGTGACATCCTCGCTTTTTCGTGATCGTCCGGTTCAATTCGTATGCAACCATTTTCCGTCCCCGTTCATTGGTGGTTCAAAAGAAGGGGAAAAGCGACATGGCTGACACGTTTCATACCCAGGTAATCGCAATCCTACCGAAGCTCCGCGTGCAGGCGCTGGCGCTGACGCGCAACCGGGCCGCGGCGGAGGACCTTGTGCAGGATGCGGTCTGCAATGCCCTCAGCGCTCGTGAGAGCTTCGTGCCCGGAACGAATTTCGGGGCTTGGATGCACCGGATTTTGAGAAACCGTTTTATCTCGGACCTGCGCAAGCAACGTAACGTGACGGATATCGAGGACGTGCCTGCCTCGCTCCTCAGCACCAAATCCGATCATGAAGACCGGCTCGCGGTGAAAGATCTGGCGTTTGCGCTGGCGCGCCTGCCGGAGGATCAACGTGAGGCTCTGGTGCTGGTGGTTCTTCAGGGGATGAGCTATCAGGAGCTTGCCGAACTTACGGGCTGCGCGGTCGGCACGGCGAAAAGCCGGGTTTTCCGCGCCCGGCGTCAGCTGGAGGCCTGGATGGTTGGTGATCTTCCGGCGGATGACAAGCTGCGTCAGCGCGCTGTGGCGTTGCGTGACGAGGCCAACCGTCGTACCTCCCTCGCCAGGGCGGGCGTATCGAACGGTTCCGGCGTGGCTCTTGGTTGAGCCGCGTTAGCAATCGTTGTGGGCGACGTATCCGGGGCGAGTGAGGTTGTGACGATCAATTCGCCGCCGGCGTCGAACCCGGACCGTTATGAACAAATCCCGTGGTGGTTGTGGATGTCGGCCAAGGACGCAAAGTCCGGTTCCGCAAGGAAGGCAAGAAGAAAGCGGGAAGATGCGTTCGAAATCTGGTTGAAGCGCGGCCTGCATCAGCTTTTCGACGACGTCGCGCAGGAGCCGATTCCCGAGGAACTGCTCAGACTGATTGAAGAGGACCGGGATAGCTGACTCCGGTCGGTTGACGCGCCGAGAGCGTGTCTGTTTCCGCTTCACAACGTTTTGTGGCGAGGGGTAGATTTTTGCGACGAAGAACGTAAACTTCGTCGAACGGGTCTTAAAAAAGAAAGACGAGACTACAGCCATGAAGCGGGAAGCGTAGCGTTTTGCCGGGCTGTAGGTCCGTAACGCTGCAGGACTGCCCAAAGTCCGTCAACGCAGCTCTAGAAACCTCGCTGTCAGTCGTTTCGCTTGCGCTAACGGGGAAGTCTTCTATCCCGCGTGATCTTGAACTGTATCGACGACGTCGCAGGAGATCGGTTTTTCGAGTCTCCCGGACTTTTCCTCAGGATAAGGGGCGGTTTGGCGTGCCGCCATGTTTCGTGCTTCCGATGGAAAAATTCTTCAGATGCTGCGCGATCTAGGCGCGCGCCTTTTTCAGTCTCGGCGGGTTTTCGACTCTGTCGGCGCACGAATGGGTGGAGTTATCTTGGGGTCCGTCGCGCCGGTTTCGGTGCTCGGCGGCGTTCTGGTGTGGCAGGATTACGTCCATCTGTCCGAAGCGAGCTTGCGGCGTGGCGAGGCCGTAAGGCTGACAGCCGACAGGCGGCTCCGGCACGATATCGACCGAACGACGGCGATGCTGGAAACAACTGGCGAGTTCGACGCTGATGGGGACCGCACGATGCGGTTCCTTTCGCTGGCCCAATCCGCCAGCGGGATGAAATATTGTTTCCTCGCCGAACTTGATCAAGCTGGATCAGTGGTCAATCAGGTCACTTCCACCGTGGCGTCCGGGGGGGGGTGCGAGGGGGTCGGCGGGCGTCCGACGGGAGACAAAACGTTCGCAGAAGTGGTGACATCCGGAAAACGCGCTTATGCGCGCGTCGTGGCGCCGATAGCCGGCGGGGGGGGAGGTTTTCCGACCCGAGTGCGCTTTCTTGTCGCCGTGGAACCGCTGGATCAGGCGGTGAGTCTGGCGGGGCCCCTTGATTCGACCGGCGGCGACGTGTTTGCGGATGCGGCGGCTTGGTACGTGGCTCCCGGCGGAGAGCTTTCACCGCTGTGCGCTCAGTGCGCCTGGTCCCGGCCTCCGGCGGGCGTCGTGGCGTCGCTCACGAGCGAGGCGCAGGAGACGAAATCCGAGACAGCGTCTCTGATCACCACGTATTCTTCCTACACGTATGGGCCGGTTGCGGGAGTCGGCGCGATACTTGTGGCGACGACGCGGCTTCCACGCGAGGCACACTCGCTCTGGATGCTTGGACTGTGGATACTCACAATCTTCGGTCTTCTCGTCACGGGGCTGATCGGCGTGATGGTTGCGGCGCACCGGCTGGTTGTCTCTCCTTTGAGACAGCTGACGCAGGACGTAAAAATGTGGGACCAGAGCGGCCGGTTCGAACCGGTGAACGCGCGCTCTACGCCGGTGGAATTTCGGACGCTCTCGAATGTATTCCGGCGGGCGACGGGGCGTCTGGCCCGGCGGGAGGCGGAACTGGAGCGTTCGATCGCCCGCCAGAATCTGTTGATCCGCGAAATTCATCACCGGGTCAAAAATAACCTTCAGATCGTGGCCTCTCTGCTGAACCTGCAGGGCGCCCGCATTCGCGCAGCCGACATGAAAGAGGAGTTCATGCTGGCGCGCGACCGCGTGCGCACGCTAGCGACGCTGCACCGCCATCTCTACGTGGAGGGAGAGGTCGAGAGCCTCAACATGGGACGTTTCCTCGCCGAATTGGGGCCTCAGTTGATGGAGGCGGCGGGAGAAGAGGCGCGTGCTTTCATAACGTTGCAGGTTGAGGCGAGCGACATTGTCTTCCCATCCAACCTTGCGACGCCCATGGCTCTGATTGTCTCGGAAACGGTGTCCAATTCGCTAAAATATGCGTTCCCGGATTTGAGGTCGGGAACGATCCTTATCTCTCTCACGCAGACCGGAGATGAAGTCATCCTCGTCGTCGCCGATGACGGGATTGGCTTGTCCGCGTCGCAGGGCATCAACGACCGGGAAGGGATTGGCCTGCAGTTGATCCGCGGGTTCGCGCGGCAGATGGGCGCGGTTCTGCAAATCGATGAAGGGGCAGGAACCCGTTACACTGTGAGGACGACATTGAGCGCCCGCAGAGCGGAGGCTGGATAGGAGGCTGGTTTTTCGGGCTCGGTCGCGCCCGACGCCGCCTATGCGCCTGCCGTGTGGCGACCCTTCCTTGCGGGGCTGTTTCAGGATGTGTCTCTCGGCTATAGGGAGGCATGACACAAAGCAAGGAAGCCACCCGCACATGGGTGCGCGCCCAGGCGCGGCGCGGCTTGCGCGCAGCGCGGCCTTCAATCGCCCTTGGGGTGTTTTCCGGGCTGGCGGGTGCGGCGCAAATGTGGTGCGCGGCCTGGTTGCTCGGGCAGGCGTTGACTGCGGCAGAGACGTCTGAGGCGCCGGCCATGTCAGCGTCGTCCGACGTTTGGCGTGCGCTGATCGCCTTCGCTGCCCTTGGCGCGCTCAGGATCGCGGTCGGCATTTGCGGCGAGACGCTTGCGGCGCGTGCCAGCGCTCGGGCCAGAACGCGTCTGCGTGGAGAGGTGCTTGGCGCGATCACCGAAGGTGGCCCGGCATTGCTGAGGCAGACGCATAGCGGCGCTCTCGCTGCGCTGGTGGTCGACAGGATCGAAGCGTTGGACGGGTATTTCGCACGCTGGGCTCCCGCGTCGGTGCTTTGGATGGCGGTTCCGTGTTGTCTTTTGGCGCTCGTCGCGCTGGCGCAGCCGCGCGCGGCGGTCGTGCTGGCCATCTGCGGCGCCGCCGTGCCCGTCCTGCAGGCAGTTTTCGGCATTGGCGCCGCCGTCGCGTCGCGCAACCAGTTTCTGGCCATGACGCGGCTTCAGGCGCGCTTTCTTGATCGCATACGGGGGATCGCCACCATCGTTCTGGCCGGTCGCGCCGAGGACGAGGCCGCGCGTCTGGCTGAGGCGGCCGACGATCTGCGGCGGCGGACGATGAAAATCCTGCGCGTCGCGTTCCTGTCCTCGGCCTCCATCGATATCGCGATGATCGTGGCGTTGATCGTCATCGCAGTCATGGACGGGCATGTGGCGCTTGCCGCCGTTCATGGTGGCGCGTCCGCGGATTTCTCCTCTTTTGTCTCGCGCAGCCTGTTCGCGCTGTTGATCGTCCCGGAGTTTTTCGCCCCATTCAGGGGACTGGCTCTCGCCTATCAGGATCGCGCGCATATCCAGGGCGCCGCCACCGACATTCTCGCTCTTCCGCCGCCGCCGCCGCTGTCCGAGGCGTTGCCGATCCGCACGGTCGAGGCGCATGGCGTGACCATAGCGTTCGAAGACGTTTCCTTTTCGTGGGACGCGTCGCGTGGTCAGGCCCTCGATCATGTGTCTTTTGTCGTCCCGGCCGGGGAAACGGTGGTGCTGGCGGGTCCGTCCGGCTCCGGCAAATCGACGATCATGGAATTGCTGCTCGGGTTCGCTCGGCCGGACAGTGGGCGTATCACCTTCAACGGCGCGGACCTTGCGACCGTAGTGCCCGACGCGCTGGCGAAGATGACCTCCTGGATAGGGCAACGGCCTGTGCTTTTCGCAGGCACGATTCGCGAGAACATCCTCTTTTCTCGCCCCGATGCGACCGATGAGGATCTGGCGTCGGCAGTCCGGGCCTCTGCCGTTGACCGTTTTCTCGCCGAGTTGCCTCAAGGATTGGAGACGCGCATTGGCGAAGGCGGGTTCGGCCTGTCGGGCGGGCAGGCCCAGCGGATTGCGATCGCAAGGGCGTATCTGAAGAACGCACCAATATTGCTGCTCGACGAGCCGACGGCGCATCTTGACCCGATGACCGAGGCCGACGTGTTCGAAAGCCTCAGGCGGCTGGCGCTAAAGCGCACGGTGCTGCTGGCCAGCCACTCCACTGCGGTTCACATGTTCAACGGGCGACGGGTCGACCTCTCTCATGGTCGCGTCAAGATAAGGCAGGGCGTGGCATGAGCAGCTCGGCAAGGCGCGCGGAGCGTTCTACAGCCGACCAGTGGGCGGCGGTTCCTCTGACGACGGAGACCGCGCCGATCGACGATGTCGCGGCGATGAAGCGTATTCTGGCCGTATGGCGGCCGCACGCGCCGCGCCTGTTTGTCGGGCTTCTGCTTTCCGTGCTGGCGGTTCTGGCCGGCCTCGCAATGATGAGCGGCGCGGGACTTCGGCTTGCGGGAGCTGTGCTCGGGGCCGTCGTCGTCACGACCGCCGCCCTGCGGCTCGTCGGCGGCGGTCGTGTGCTGCTGCGGTATAGCGAGCGGCTATACGCCCACGACGCCATGTTCCGCGCGCTGGCGACGCTGCGCGTCTGGTTCTTCCGTTCTCTTGCAAGCGGCGCAGGGGCGGGCCTCGGGTTTCGCCGGGCGGGGGATCTGCTGTCGCGTCTGGTTTCTGACGTGGAAGCGCTGGACGGCTTGTATCTGCGGCTGCTGCTCCCTCTTGCGGGCGCCTGCATCTCTCTCCCTGTATTGCTGATCGCCCTTGCGCGGGCGAACGGGTTGCTTGCCGCGCTGGTTGGCGCGCTGTTCGTTATCGCGGCGTTTCTCGCGCCTGCGTTGGCCGCTCGATTGAGCCGGGAGTCCGGTGACGGGCTGCTGCGTGCCTTGGCTGCGTTGCGGATTGACGCGCTCGATCTGATCGGCGGCATGCGCGAAATTCGGGCCTTTGGCGCTGGCGGCAGGATGCTGGAGCGTGTGCAGGAGGCGAATGACACGCTGGTCGGTCGTCAGACACGGCTGGCCGCACGCATGGCCCTCGTCGGCGGCGTCTCGCAGCTTTGCACGCAACTGGCCATATTGTTTCTGCTGGCCGCCATTGTGGGCGCCGGGTTTGTGCGGATACCGGCGGTCGAGGGTGTTGGCTTGCTGTTTCTGACACTGACGGCGTTCGAGGGCGTGGCGGGCCTGACCCGTGCGGGCATGCTGGCGGGCGCCATGGGTGCGGCAGCGTCGCGCGTGGTGTCGGCTGCGGGCGTTTCGACCACCGAGGAGTTGTCCGCCGGATCGGCGGAGACGCCTTCCCAGACAACACTTCCGACGCATTTCGACATCAGGTTCGAGGCGATCGGTTTTCGCTGGGCTTCGAACCGAGCTCCCGTGTTCGAAGAGTTTTCTCTAGATATCGTTGAGGGCAGCCGGGTCGCTTTGCTTGGGGCGTCCGGTGCGGGCAAATCCACGTTGTCGGCGTTGCTTCTCAAGGCCGTGCGACCGCAGAGCGGACGCGTGCTGCTTGGCGGCGTCGATATCGCGACGATCCCGGATGAGTGGTTGCGCCGCCGGGTCGCGTGGCTGTCGCAGGCGACACACCTGTTCGACGACACCATTCGCAGCAACCTGCTGTTGTCGAACCCTGACGCGTCCGAGACGGCGCTCTGGCGCGCTCTGGACGCCGCCGCTATCGGCGATTTCGTGCGCGCTCTTCCGGAAAGGCTGGACACCTGGCTCGGCGAGGGCGGGGTCAAGGTTTCCGGCGGGCAGGGACGTCGCATCGCGTTGGCGCGAACGCTGCTCGCCGACGCGCCGATTCTTGTGCTGGACGAGCCGACAACCGGGCTGGACGCGACTGTCGAGCAGGAGTTTTTGACGACGCTCAACACCGTCGCCGCGCATCGGACAGTGCTCCTGATCGCCCATCGTCTGACAGGGGTTGAGGAACTGGATCGGGTGTGGAGAATTTCGGGCGGAGAGGCGACGGCGGCCACCGCCTGAGCGCCCAGGAAGTTCTGCGCAGTTGACGGGGCCCGACCGATGGGGGCACGAAATATTTTTCAGGTTCGTGTCCCGGAATATCCTGATCGGGACGACGATTCGCGTTTTTTCGGAGTTCGCCTGATGCGCCGCCTGTTTCCTGTCTTAGCTCTTTGCCTGCTCGCCGGTTGCACCACGGGACCTGGGCGAAAATATGTCGTGTTTTTCAGCGAAAGCTCGACGACGCTCGATGACGCGTCAAAGAACGTGATTTCGGAGGCCGCTGCGATGGCGGCGAAGTATCCTCAGGCCGACGTGCGCGTTGAGGGGTACGCCCGCGCCAACGGCGACCTTTCCGCCGACTCTGCATTGGCGATCGACCGCGCCAAGCTCGTCGCGCAGCAACTCTCCGACGATGGCGTCGCGGCGAGTCGCATCTCTCAGCACCCGCGCGCGCCCTCCAACGCGGATGGCACGGTCGGCGCTCGCCGCGTGGAGATCGAGTTCGTTTCACACTGAAGGCCGGGATGTTGGGAACGAACCCGTCAACGTACGCTCAAAGTTCGCTAACGTTGCAACTCGGACATTCAACTTGTCCGGGCTGAAGGAAGCGCCGCCGGTTGAGGGTATTCCGGACGCGGATATTCCATATGAGGATATCTCCTACGACGATATCTACGACCCGGCCGTTCCGGACGAAGAGAGCGGGAACCGCGCACCGTCCCTAGGGGGGCGGGATCGTTTCGTTGGCGCAGAGCCGATTGACGTCCTGAAGACCGTGTTCGGCTTTCCGGCCTTTCGCGGTCTACAAGGCGACGCTGTTGCGCGGGTGACGGCTGGCGCGGACACGCTGGTCCTGATGCCGACCGGCGGAGGCAAGAGCGTCTGCTACCAGATCCCCGCCCTGTGTCGTCGGGGCATGGGGCTTGTCGTATCGCCGCTGATTGCTTTGATGGACGATCAGGTCGCCGCCCTTCGGCAGCTTGGCGTCAACGCTGCGGCCCTGCATTCGGAGCTTGGCGAGGACGAGGCGTTCCAGATTCGCGCCGATCTCGCGGACGGTCGTCTGGACATCCTCTACGTATCTCCCGAACGATTGCTTTCGCCCGGGACGCTCGACCGGCTAACGCGGCAGTCCATTTCGGTCATCGCAATCGACGAAGCTCATTGCATTTCCGCCTGGGGGCATGAGTTCCGTCCAGAGTACCGCGCCCTCGAAAGTCTGCCGCGTAATTTTCCCGGCGTGCCGCGCATCGCGCTGACCGCCACAGCTGATCCCCGCACCCGCGACGACATTCTCGCGGCGCTGGCGATGCCGCATGCTGAGGTCCTCTCGGCCAGTTTTCACCGACCGAATTTGATAATCTCCGCACGCCCCAAGGGCGGCGAGACGAAGCAGCTCATCGCCGCGCTGGACAGGCGGCGCGGCGACGCGAGCATCGTCTATTGCGGCTCCCGCGCCCGAACGGAACGTACGGCTGCGACGTTGCGGGACAAGGGTTTCCCTGCCTGCGCTTACCATGCGGGGCTCTCTCCGCAGGAAAAGCGTGCGGCGTTGCATCGTTTTCGCTCTGGCGAACCGATTGTGATGGTCGCGACCATCGCTTTCGGCATGGGGATTGACCGTCCCGACGTGCGGGCGGTCGTTCATCTCGACATGCCGTCCTCGGCGGAGGCTTATTACCAGCAGATCGGTCGCGCGGGTCGTGACGGCCTGCCGTCTGATACGCTGCTGCTTTATGGCGGGGAAGACATGACCCGCGCGCGGTACTGGCTGGACCAGTCGGCGGCTCCCGAGAGCGAGAAGCGGGTGATGAGGGGGCGGCTGGAGGCGATGATCGCCCTGACCGAAACCACGTCTTGCCGCACGCGGGCGCTGCTGGCGTGTTTCGGGGAAGTTTTGCCCGAACCATGTGGCCATTGCGACAATTGCCGCTCTCCGGCGCCGACGTTCGACGGGACCGAGGCTGCGCGCAAGCTGCTGTCCGCCGTCTATCGCACCGGACAGCGGTTCGGCGCCCTTCACGTTATCTCTGTGTTGCGGGGCAAAGCGTCGGATTCCGCCAGTCGCAATGGCCATGACAAGTTATCGGTCTGGGGCATCGGCAAGGATGGCAGTGAGACGTTCTGGCGTGGCGTCGTGCGGCAGCTCATTGCACGCGGGGCCCTGCGGATGGGCGACGAACATGGCGGTCTGGCGTTGAATGACGAGGTCGCGCGTCCGATCCTGCGTGGCGATGAGTCTGTGATGTTGCGCGAAGACGCGATCGAAGCGGAGACCGCCGGCGGGCGCAAAGCGGAGCGCCGTAATGATTCCCCTGCGGACGACTTGCCAGAAGAGGCGCGTCGCATTTTTGACGCCTTGAAGCTGTGGCGCCGGGCGGAGGCGCGCGAACAGGAGATTCCTCCCTACGTGATCTTCCACGACGCGACGTTGCGCGACATCGCATTGGAGCAGCCCGGCTCGCTTGCGGAGCTGGGGCGCGTGAAAGGCGTCGGCGGCTCCAAGCTGGATCGCTATGGAGAGGCCGTGTTGCGCACCTTGCTGGATGTGGGGCGCGCGGCGTGATCGGCGTTACGGGCGAGGACGGACCGTCCGCCCGGCTGATGGAGATCGCGACGCTTGTCCGCAAGCAAGGCTATGTCGCGAACGAAGATTTGGCGCGGACATTTGGCGTCGCCGTACAGACGATCCGGCGCGACATCCGTCGTCTGGCCGATGCGGGGGAGGTCGTGCGCCATCACGGCGGGGCCAGCGCGCCGTCCTCCGTCGAGAACATCGCCTATTCCGAACGGCAGATTCTCAATCACCGGGAGAAGGAGGCGATCGGCCGCCGCGCCGCCGCTGAAATTCCGGACGGGGCCTCGCTGTTCATCAATATAGGCACCACGACGGAAGCCTTCGCGCGCTCGCTGATCGGGCGGCGGGGGCTGCGGGTCATCACGAACAATCTTCACGTCGCCTCTTTGCTCGCTGGAGGAGACGGGTGCCGCGTCGTTGTGGCGGGTGGGGCTGTCAGAGTGCGTGACGGCGGCATTCTCGGGTTGTCGGCGCAATCGATGTTGGAGCAGTACCGGGCCGATTACGGCGTGATCGGAATAAGCGGCATCGATGACGACGGGACGCTACTGGATTTCGATCCGGAGGAAATACTGGCTTCGCAGACGATTCGCCGGCACTCGCGGCGTGTTTTCCTGTTGGCCGACCATGCCAAGTTCGCACGTCGACCGCTCGTGCGCGCCGGCCATATCAATGAAGCTACAGCTTTCTTCACCGATGCGCCGCCTCCGACCCGCATTCGCGACATGCTGACGGCGAGCGGGGTGGGGTTGCATGTGGTCGATACGAATGTTCGGAAACGAACATAGTGCTGTGACGTAATAATGATGACGAGGTATGGTTCTTGGGTATAGGGAACCATTGCTAAGTGTCGCCATGTTCGGATACGAATGTGCGGCGTCATCATCTTACGGACGAGGTGCGAGGTATGGTCGCTCAGGAACAGAAGTCGTCGCATGTCTTCGACCTGTTGGTCGTCGGCGGCGGCGTGAACGGGGCGGGCATTGCGCGCGACGCAAGCGGGCGCGGCGCCTCGGTGCTTCTCGTCGAACAGGACGATCTGGCGAACTACACGTCCTCTTCGTCCACGAAGCTGATCCATGGCGGCCTGCGCTATCTGGAATATTACGAATTCCGCCTTGTGCGCGAGGCGCTGATAGAGCGTGACCGCCTGCTGGCGATCGCGCCGCATATCATGTGGCCGCTGCGTTTTGTCCTGCCGCACTCGAAGTTGGTGCGCCCGGCCTGGATGCTGCGCGCCGGATTGTTCCTTTACGATCACCTCGCGCCTCACATGAAGCTGCCGAAATCACGCGGCATCGATTTGCGGAATCACTCTGCGGGCAAGCCGCTGAAGTCTGAATACTCCAAGGCGTTCGTCTATTCGGATGGTTGGGTCGAAGACAGCCGCCTTGTCGTCCTGAATGCGATGGATGCTGCGGCGCGGGGCGCAGACGTCCGCGTTCGCACGCGCCTTGTCTCGGCCAAGCGGGTCGATGGCGTGTGGGAAGCGCAGATCGAAGACAAGCGTTCGGGCGAGACGAGCACCGTTCGCGCCCGTGCGATGGTCAACGCGGCGGGGCCGTGGGTTGCGCGCCTGCTGTCCGACGAACTTGCCGTGCCGCACTCGAAGTCGGTCCGACTGGTCAAGGGCAGCCATATTGTCGTTCCTCGCGTATTCGAGGGACCGCAGTGCTATATTTTCCAAAACCCCGACAAGCGCATTGTCTTCGCTATCCCGTATGAGCGGAAATTCACGTTGATCGGCACGACGGACGAAGCGTGGGGCGAGGCTCCGGGACGCGTGGACATTTCGCCTGAAGAGGTCTCGTATCTCTGTGAGAGCGTGAACCGCTATTTCGAAAAGCCGGTTTCTCCGTCCGACGTCGTGTGGTCCTACGCTGGCCTGCGTCCGCTTTACGACGACGCTGCGGCCAATGCTTCCGCCGTGACGCGCGATTACGTGCTCGATCTCGATACGACGGGCGGCGCGCCGCTGCTGTCGATCTTCGGCGGCAAGATTACGACGTATCGCAAGCTGGCCGAGCACGCGATCGAGAAGCTGATCCCGGAGATGCCGATTCTCGCTGGCCGATCCTGGACGGCGGATGCGGCTCTGCCAGGCGGAGATCTCGGCGTCGGCGGATTTGAGGCGGCCCTGAAGCGCCTGCGCGACGCCGCGCCGTTCCTGTCGTTGACGCATGCGTGGCGTCTGACGCGGGCCTATGGTTCGCGCGCCTACGACGTTGTAGGCGCGGCCAGAACACTGGAGGATATGGGAGAGAATTTCGGCGCTGATCTTACCGCGCGGGAGGTCGATTATCTGATCGACAACGAGTGGGCGGTCACGGCGGAGGACGTGCTCTGGCGTCGCAGCAAGTTGGGCTTGCATATGACGCAGGAACAGAGGACGGAGGTGGAGAGGTATATCGCCGATCGCCAACATTAAACCGGCGTCCCGCCGGGTGTTGCGTCGTCGTTCAAGGTTTCCGAAACAAAATAATGAAAAGCGGACCTGTCATGAGCGAACAGAAGAAGTATCTGGGAGAGTTGATCGCCGAGTGTGTGGCGGTCTTTATCATCATCCTTTTCGGCGATTCAGTCGCCGCAATGTACAGCCTGTATGACCCAAGCCCGTACAAGACCGCCTACTGGGGCGTATGCATCGTCTGGGGCCTTGGCGTCACGGTTGCAATTTACGCCACCGGTGCAGTGTCCGGCACGCACGCGAACCCGGCCGTAACGGTCGCTCTGGCGACCTATCGTGGTTTCCCATGGCGTAAAGTCGCTCCCTACATCGTGGCGCAGGTGATCGGCGGCTTTATCGGGGCTGCGGTCGTATACGCGCTGTTCGCTCCGGTCATCGAGCACTTTGCCGCGGCGCAGCATCTCGACTTCATGCATGACGGAGCTGCCGCAGGCGTGTTCTTCACCCATCCGGGTGATTACGTGACGCCGATGCATTCGTTCTTCGTGCAGATTGTGCTTACTGGCATTCTGGTGTTCGGTATTTTCGCGATTACCTGCGAGTTCAACACCATGGCCCCACAGGCCAATGCGGGCGCGCTGATCATTGGCCTGCTGGTCGCGATCATTGGTGCCTCCGCCGGTTACCTTGACGCGTGGGCGATCAACCCTGCTCGTGACTTCGGTCCGCGTCTGTTCTGCTACCTCGCTGGTTGGGGCCCCTCGGCGATCCCCTCTCCCGGCAATTACTGGTGGGTGCCTATCGCCGGGCCGCTGATCGGCGGTCTGGTCGGCGCCGGACTTTACCAGTCGCTTCTGAAACCCTTCATGCCTCGCCCGGTCGCGTGATCGGCGAGCAGCCGAACCGTCTCTGAGACCCAAAGGAGTTGAAAAGATGATCAAGAAGGATCGCATCCTGGCCATTGACCAGGGCACGACGTCCACCCGCAGCATCGTTTTCGACGCTACCGGCGCTGAGTTGTCCGTGGCGCGTGAAGAATTCCGTCAGTACTATCCGCAGCAGGGCTGGGTCGAGCACGACCCTGAGGATATCTGGAAAGACGCGAAAAGCACTGCGATCGAGGCTATCGAGCGTTCCGGCGGCGTTGACCGGATTGCTGCGATCGGCATCACGAACCAGCGTGAGACTATCGTCGTATGGGACCGGGCTACCGGGAAGCCAATCCATAACGCGATCGTGTGGCAGGACCGCCGCACGGCCAAGCTGTGCGCGCAATTGAAAAAGGAAGGCGCAGAAGCTCTGGTGACGGAGCGGACGGGCCTTCTGCTCGATCCGTATTTCTCTGGCACCAAGCTGGCCTGGATTCTCGACAACGTCGACGGCGCCCGCGCTCGTGCGGAGAAGGGCGAACTTGCCGCCGGCACGATCGACAGCTTCCTTCTCTGGCGCCTCACCGGTGGGAAGGTTCATGCGACCGACATCACCAACGCCTGCCGCACGCTGCTGTTTGATATCCATAAGCAGGTTTGGGACAAGGATCTTCTCAAGCTCTTCAATGTGCCTGAGTCCCTGCTCCCCGAGGTCAAGGACAACAGCGGCGTGTTCGGAGAGACCGACCCGGCGCTGTTCGGGGAAGCGATCCCGGTTGCGGGCATGGCGGGCGATCAGCAATCCGCAGTCGTCGGACAGGCTTGTTTCCGTCCGGGGACGGCGAAGTCGACATACGGAACCGGCTGCTTCCTGCTGCTGAACACAGGGGACACGCCGGTCAAGTCCAGCAACCGGATGCTGACCACCATCGCCTATCGTATCGGCGGCAAGACCGCCTACGCGCTGGAAGGGTCGATCTTCGTCGCGGGCGCCGCGATCAAGTGGCTGCGCGACGGACTGCATCTGATCACGCATGCGTCTCAGACGGACGACATGGCGACGCGCATTCCACACAGCCATGGCGTCTATATGGTGCCGGGTTTTGTGGGGCTCGGCGCGCCCCACTGGGAACCGGACGTGCGCGGCCTGATCTGCGGCCTGACGCTCGACGCCACGGAGGCGCATATCGCGCGTGCGGCTCTGGAATCAGTGGCTTTCCAGACTCTGGACCTCGTTGCGGCGATGACGCAGGACGGCGGCGGCGCGGCGAACACCCTGCGCGTTGACGGCGGCATGGCGGCCAATGACTGGTTCTGTCAGTTTCTGGCGGACATGTTGCAGGCGAAGGTCGAACGCCCGAAGCAGATCGAGACCACCGCGCTCGGCGCAGCCTATCTGGCTGGCATCGGGGTCGGGCTCTGGGCCGGGCTGGAAGACGTCACCAACGCCTGGGAGCGTGACGCCCTGTTCGAGCCGAAAATGGACGCGGCTCAACGCAAGACCATGATCGACGGCTGGCACGTCGCAGTTCGCCGCGCGTTGCTGCAGTGACCATGTAACCGCCCCGCTTCCTCAGCCAAGGGGGTTTTGGGCGGTTGCTGAGGCCCGGGCGGTTTCGTCGTGCTGGCGGAATCGCCGCCCCACCGGATGTCGGATGGGGCGACGGCGTGTTATCCTTGCAGGATGCCCTACGCCGATTTTGTCCATCTCCGCGTCCATTCTGCCTACTCGCTCAGTCAGGGAGCGATCCGGATCCCCGAAATGGCGGCGCTCGCGCGCGGCATGGACATGCCCGCCGTGGCGATAACCGATACGGGCAACCTGTTCGGCGCTCTGGAATTTTCCCAATATTGCAGCGGCAAGGGCGTGCAGCCGATCATCGGTTGTCAGGTGGGTTTGCCTTCGCGCGACGACCGTCCCGGCGCGCAGTCGGAGCCCGTAGCGCTGCTGGCGCGAAACGCCACCGGGCTTGCGAACCTCCAGTTTCTCTCCTCAGCAGGATTTCTGGACAGCGACGCCAGCGATCCGTTCGTGACGCTGGACGTTCTCGCGGATCATGCAGAGGGACTTTTCCTGCTGACGGGAGGCACGCGCGGCCCACTGTACCGCATGCTCGCGGAGGGGCAGGAGGCGGAAGCCGAAGCTTGGCTCGCGCGGATGCGTGAGGCGTTCGGCGATTCAGTCGCTGTGGAGTTGCATCGTCACGGCTTGCCGATAGAGCAGGCAGTGGAGCCGGGCGTGATCTCGCTTGCGGACCGGATGCGACTGCCGCTGGTTGCGACGAACGAATGTTTCTTTCCCAAGCCGGAATTTTACGAAGCCCACGATGCGTTGATCTGTATCGCGCAGGGGCGGACGATGGCGGAGAAGGATCGCTGGAAGGTCACGCCGGAGCACTGGTTCAAGCCCCCCGCCATGATGCGCGAGCTTTTCAGCGATCTGCCCGACGCGTGCGACAACACGCTCGCGATCGCTCAGTGCTGCGCCATCAAGGTCGAGACGCGCAAGCCTCTTTTGCCGATCTGCCCGAAAGTGCGCGAAGGCTCGACGGAGGACGAGACCTTGCGCGCCATGGCGCGCGAGGGGTTGGCGTCACGCATGGAGATTCTTTCGCCCGACGAGACGACACGGCGGGTGTATGAAGACCGTCTGGAGTTCGAACTCGACATCATCTCGAAGATGGGTTTCCCCGGTTATTTCATGATCGTCGCGGACTTCATCCAGTGGGCGAAGGCGCATGACATCCCGGTGGGGCCGGGACGTGGATCGGGCGCAGGGTCGCTCGCCGCATGGGCGCTGACGATCACCGATATCGACCCTATTCCGTTCAACCTTCTGTTCGAACGCTTCCTGAATCCGGAACGCGTGTCGATGCCTGACTTCGATATCGATTTCTGTCAGGACCGTCGGGACGAAGTGATCGCCTATGTGCGCCGCGAATACGGCGCGGACCGGGTGGCGCAAATCATCACGTTCGGAAAACTGCAGGCGAGGGCAGCCGTTCGCGACGTTGGCCGCGTGCTCGGCCTGCCTTACGGCATGGTCAACAAGGTAGCCGAGCTGATCCCGAACAATCCGGCGAACCCCGTGACGTTGAAGCAGGCGGTGGACGGCGAACCGCGTTTGCAGGAAATGCGCGATACGGACGAGGCGCTACGGCGTCTGCTCGAGATCGGGCAGCAGCTTGAAGGGCTTTACCGACACGCTTCCACTCACGCCGCGGGCGTCGTGATCGGCGATCGGCGTCTTGTCGAACTGGTCCCGCTGTATCGCGATCCGAAAAGCGACATGCTGGTCACGCAGTTCAACATGAAGTTCGTCGAGCAAGCGGGGTTGGTGAAGTTCGACTTCCTCGGCCTGACGACGCTCACCATTCTGCAGCGTGGCGTGAATTTTCTGAAAGGACTTGGCGTAGAAGTCGATCTTTCGAAAATTCCTCTTAACGATGCCCCGACGTACGAAATGCTGTCGCGTGGCGATACGGCTGGCGTGTTCCAGTTCGAAGGCGCGGGCATGCGCGACGTCCTCAAGCAGATGCGTCCGACGCGGCTCGAGGATCTGATCGCCGCCGTGGCGCTGTATCGTCCTGGGCCGATGGCGAACATTCCTGATTATTGCCGCAGAAAACACGGGGAGGCGTGGGAGCCGCCGCACGAGGAAATTCGCGAGATCCTGGAAGAGACCTATGGGATCATGGTCTATCAGGAACAGGTCATGCAGATCGCCCAGAAGATGGCGGGCTACAGCCTCGGCGGCGCCGATCTGTTGCGTCGCGCGATGGGCAAGAAAATCCGCGCCGAGATGGACAAGCAACGCGAGATTTTCACCGAGGGCGCGACAGGGCGAGGCGTCGATAAGGACAAGGCGGTCGAAGTTTTCGACCTTATGGCAAAATTCGCTGACTACGGCTTCAATAAATCTCACGCGGCTGCGTATGCTCTTGTGTCGTACCAGACAGCGTGGATGAAGGCGAATCACCCGGTCTCCTTCCTGGCCGCGTGCATGTCGCTCGCGCGGGAGCGCACGGAGAAGCTGGCGGCGTTGCGGCAGGAGGCGACGCGTCTGGGCATTGCGGTGTTGCCGCCGGATATCAATCGCTCAGGGCCGGATTTTACCGTTGAGCATCTGCCTGACGGCAAACTCGGCATTCGATACGCTCTGGCGGCTGTGAAGAAGGTCGGTCTCGCGGCCATGTGCGGCATCGTGGACACGCGCGGAGACAAACCGTTCGAAAGCCTCGCCGATTTCGCAGCGCGGGTCGATCCGAAGCAACTCAACAAGATGCAGTTGGAAAATCTGGCCAGAGCTGGGGCTTTCGATACGCTGGAGCCCAACAGGGCGCGTGTTTTCGGGTCGGTCGAGAGCATTTTGCGTCGCGCCCAAATGCGCGCGCAAGAAGCGGCGAGCGGGCAGGTCGGACTGTTCGGAGATGCGCCGGAAGCAGAGCCCTTGCGGTTGAGCCAGGACCCTGAATGGCCGGAGTTCGACAAGCTTTCTTACGAAGCCGATGCGATCGGCTTCCATATGTCTGGCCATCCGCTCGACGCGTATCGGGCGACGCTGCGCCGTCTTGGCGCAATTCCAATGGCCCGATTGACAACATCTGCCGAGAGCGGGGTGACGCGCGCGAAAATCGCCGGCTGCGTGATCGATCGCAAGGAGCGCCCGACGCGTAGTGGGGGCAAGATGGCGTGGGTGCGGCTGTCGGACGCCACTGGTGGCTGCGAAGTGACGCTGTTCTCTGAAATCCTGGGACGGACTCGTGAATTGCTGGTCGCGGGTAAGGCGGTGATGGTGACTGCCGAACTCAAGGTCGAGGGGGAAGCCGTTCGGATAACGGCCACCGACCTGCAGTCGCTGGAGGATGTAGCCTCGCAGGCTGGTGGAGAAATGCGGATCTGGCTGGATTGTGAAGACGCGGTGTCGGGTGTGCAGGCGATCCTGTCCCGACAACGCGGCGGCGTTGGGAGGGTGGTGCTGGTTCCGGCGATTGGAGACAGCAGGGACGTGGAGCTTCGCCTGCGCGGCGGTTACCGCGTCAGTCCGGTAGTGGGTCAGGCGCTGAAGAGCGTGATGGGTGTTACGAAAGTAGAAATGGGATCTTCAATCCAAGGTTGAAAAACTGTTGCCGAAATAATATTTTTATGGTTGTATTTGTCCGGGGTGTGACATGCAAATCTTAAGAAACGCTTTAGTCCAGACGGCGTCTGCAACCTATGAGAGTTCCGAGGGCCATGCGACGGCGCATGTTTCGGGCGTAGCTGCGGAGAAAAAGGCGTCGATTTCGGCAGACACGCCGCTTTTCAATCCGGCCTCTCATATCGATCCGGCGCTGGGCATCGTGGTTGTCGAGACTTACGGCACGAACGGCGTTGTCGAAGACCAGTACCCGACCGCCAGAATGATGGAGCAATACAGCCTCTACGGACTGCATCAGGCGTCCTGAATTTTTCTTTATAGGTAGTCTTTCTCTCGGCCTTCGAATGTTTTGCGTGGCTGCCATGCCCAGGCACACTTGCAACATCCTGTAACAGGTTCGATCCTCATCCTTCAGCGCCGTGACGTCGCGTGGAGGGACATCTGAAGCCATGCTGCAGGAAAGCCGCCAATTTGATGCGCCGAACGATCCACGTTCAGGCGTGACCAGCGACCATGTCGCGCGTAGCGGTCCCGACCTGCGGCGCGTCGATCTCAATCCGGATTTCTGGCTCCCCGTGGCCTGGTCGCATCAGGTCAGGCGGGGCAGGCCGTTCGCTGCGCGTTATGCGGGTGAGCCTCTGGTTCTCATACGCCCTGAGACTGGTCCGCTCTATGCGCTGGAAGACCGGTGCGCCCACCGTCAGGTTCCGCTGAGCAAAGGTAAGATCGAAGGCGAGACGATCCGGTGTTGCTATCATGGCTGGGCCTTTGATCGGAAAGGCTCCTGCGTCACCGTCCCTTATCTCAATAAGCCCGGAAACGGACGCGGCGTGCGTGCATATCCGTGCCGCGAAAGCGGGGGGCTCGTGTTCGTGTTTCCCGGAAATCCCGAACTTGCGGCCCGTACGCCCGTGCCGCAGCCGTGTCAGGTGGACAATCCGGAGTTCAAGACGCGTCGTTTCGATCCGCGCGTGGAATGTCACTACAGCTTCATGCACGAGAACCTGATGGATATGAACCATCAGTTCCTGCATCGCCGCCAGATGGGGCAGATCACTGCGCGTTTCATGGGGCAGGGCAAGGGCGAGGATTTTGTCGAGGCGCGTTACAGCTTTGCACGCAAGGGCGGCGACCAGCCGCTCGCGGAGCGTCTGCTGTTCGGCAAGCACAAGGATATCGACGTCAGCCAGCAGCCGGTCGACGAAATCGTGACCGTGCGAACGTCTTACCCTTACCAGACCTTGCAAATTCACGACAAGGATGGGGATCTGGTGATGGATCTCTGGGTCGCCTATGTGCCTCAGGGGCAGGATCAACTGACAACGCAGACATTCGGCCTGCTGTCCGTGAAGCGTCCTAAGTGGAAGTTTCTGCTGGATCTGGCGTGGCCGGTTCTCGGCATATTCACCGATCGGATTTTCCACGAAGACAAGGAAGTCGTGGAGATGGAGCAGCAGGCGTGGCGCGAACTGGGAGGCGACCATAATGTCGAGGTGTTTCCGGTGGTTCGCAACCTGAGGGATCTGTTGATCCGCTCCGGCGTCCCGGCGGTCAGGACCTCCCTCTGACACGGTGACGCTGGCTCGTCATGTCCGTTGCCCAGACGGAGTGACGCGAAGGGTTGCTTTTTTGGCCTGAAACCGCCATATGCGGCGCGTCCGCGTGGAGACGCGCGGGACTACGCACGCGGCGCGATTCCTGGTGTCCGACATTGTCGGGCCGATGCGCTGCGGAGGAATAACCGGAACTTAAGGATACCGCATCATGGCGATGCCCGATTTCACCCTGCGTCAGCTCCTCGAAGCCGGCGTTCACTTTGGTCACCACACCCGCCGCTGGAACCCGCGCATGGCGCCGTACCTGTTCGGCGTGCGTAATCAGGTCCACATCATCGACCTGCAGCAGACGGTGGTGCTTCTCGACCGCGCCCTGAAGGCCGTGCGTGACACCGTCGCTGGCGGCGGCCGTGTCCTGTTCGTCGGCACGAAGCGCGCCGCGGCCGATCAGGTCGCCGAAGCTGCGCAGCGTTGCGGCCAGTATTACGTCAACCACCGCTGGCTCGGCGGCATGCTGACGAACTGGAAGACCATCACGGGCTCCATCAAGCGTCTTCGTCAGATCGAAGACATGCTGGCTGGCGACACCCATGGTCTGACCAAGAAGGAAGTCCTCGACATCACCCGCGACAAGGAGAAGCTTGAGCGCTCCCTCGGCGGAATCAAGGAGATGGGCGGCCTTCCGGACATCCTGTTCGTCATCGACACGACGAAGGAGAAGCTGGCGGTCGAGGAAGCCAACAAGCTTGGCATCCCGGTTATCGCCGTCCTCGACAGCAACTCGAACCCGGAAGGCGTGACGTTCCCGATCCCGGGCAACGACGACGCCATCCGCGCGATCGAGCTGTACTGCAACCTCGTGTCGGGCGCCGTTCTTGACGGCATTTCCGCCGAGCTGAGCGCGTCCGGTCGTGACATCGGCGCGTCGGAAGAAGCGCCGATCGATCCTGCGATCGAGGCGGCTGAACTGGCCGCCGCCGAGGCTGCTCCCGCAGCCTGATGACGACGCTCCGGGATAATCCGGAGCGCCCCACGATTTTGAGCATGAACGCAAGCACGTCCCGCAATGGCGACGTGCTTGCCGCTATTCTGGAGATGGGACTATGGCGGAAATCACCGCAGCGCTGGTGAAGGATCTTCGTGAGAAGACCGGCGCAGGCATGATGGACTGCAAGAAGGCGCTGAACGAGGCGGGTGGCGACATTGAAGCCGCCATCGACTGGCTGCGCACGAAGGGCCTCGCCGCTGCGGCGAAAAAGTCCGGTCGCGTCACGGCCGAGGGCCTTGTCGGCGTCCTGTCGGAAGGCCGTCGCGGCGCGATGGTCGAAGTCAACGCCGAGACCGATTTCGTTGCGCGCAATGAGGCCTTCCAGGGCTTCGTCGAGTCCGTGGCGAAGGTTGCTCTGAAGGTTGGCGATGACCTTGAGACCGTGAAGGCTGCTGCTCTGGAAACCGGTCGCACGGTCGCCGAAGAGCTGACGCACCTGATTGCCACGATCGGCGAGAACATGTCGATCCGCCGCGTGCGCGTTCTGGAAGTTCCGTCGGGCGAGGTCGCGACCTATGTCCACGGCGCCCTGAAGCCGGGCCTCGGCAAGATTGGCGTTCTGGCTGCGGTTGAAGCGCCGACGGCCGGCGATGCGATCGTCGCTCTGGGCCGCCAGGTCGGCATGCATGTTGCGGCGACCCGCCCGGCTGCTCTGGACGTCTCCAGCATCGATCCGGCTGCGGTCGAGCGTGAGCGTGAAGTTCTTAAGGAGCAGGCGCGCGCCTCTGGTAAGCCGGAAGCGATCATCGAGAAGATGATCGAAGGCCGTATCCGCAAGTTCTACGAAGAAGTCGTTCTTCTGGAGCAGGTATGGGTGCATGACGGTGAGAGCCGGGTGAAGGCGATCCTTGATAAGGCTGGCGTCAAGCTCGCTGCGTTCGATCGCTTCCACCTTGGCGAAGGCATCGAGAAAGAAGAGAGCGATTTCGCCGCGGAAGTAGCCAAGGCTGCTGGCGGCTGAGGTCGGACTCACTCCGGTGACGAAGGAGGGCGGGGCTTCCCTGGAATGGGAGGCGCCCGCCCTTGTTCTTTCTACGGCCCCGTTTGGCGAGGCCGATCTGCTCGTTCACCTGTTTTCAGCAGAACATGGTGTCGTGCATGGTCTTGCGCGTGGCGGCGGCGCCCGGCGCAATGCGGCCATGTGGCAACCGGGAAATCTGGTTCATGCGCAATGGCGGGCGCGCTCCGCCGAGCAACTCGGTTCGCTTGTCGGTGAGACCGTCGCGGCAATCGCGGGCCGCGCCATCCAGTCGCGCATTGCCCTCTCATGCTTGTCCTCTATTTGCGTCGTCGCGGATCTGGCGCTGCCGGAGCGACAGCCGCATCCGCATCTGTTTGACGACACGGTAGCGGTGCTGTCCGCTCTTCCTCGGGAAGAAAACGCATTCGCAAATCTGCTCCGTTGGGAAATGGCGCTTCTGGCTGACCTGGGGTTTGCCCTCGATCTTTCGGTTTGTGCAGTGACGGGCGAGCGAGAGGGGCTGGCCTACGTCTCTCCGCGGACGGGCCGCGCGGTATCGCGGGACGCAGCGGGGATATGGGCGCAGCGTCTTCTACCGTTGCCGGCGTTGTTCATGGACCCGGCGGATTTTGGAACGCCGGAGCAATGGAGCGAAGGTTTGCGGCTCACTGGACATTTTTTGTGGCGTGACGTGTTCGGTCCACTCCACCGCCCACTACCCTCTGCACGTCAGCGTATCGCTGATTTAGCGCGTGCATTAGGCGAGCAGTCCGCCTGAATCGGCTTCAACCTGCCGCCACAGTCTCGATCCAGCAGGCTAGTAGCCCCCTGGACCTCCGCCATAGCCATAACCGCCATAAGGCTGCGCCGATCCGGGGGGCGGTCCCATGGGAGGGGTTGCGCCGCTCGGCGCGTAGGACGGCCGTTGGGCCATGCCGGGGATAAGGTTACCGTAGGTCAGCATGCATGCTGCGTAGACGTTGTCATACTGCTGTTGAATGCCGCCCTGAGCCCGGCTGGACGAGGCCATGCCCATTGCGCCTCCGACGGCGGCACCAGACCCCGCGCCGATCCCGGCGCCTGTGCCCGCATAGGATCCATGCCACGGATCTCCATAGGCCGACCCGATCGCGGCGCCCAGACCGGCTCCAATGGCTGTCGGGATCAGGGCGCCGACGATGGCGCGGTGGTTTGCGCTTTCCGCCTGTCCATGGACGGCGTTCGTCGCCTGAGATTTGCAGAAACCCGATTCCTGCGAGAACTGCGCGAAACTTTTGCCCGGCGGCGGCATCACGGGAACGGACGGACCATCCGGAGTGGTCGCGCACGCTGAGAGGAGTGCGGCAAATGCGAGTGTCGGCAGGGCGAGACGGGAGTTCATGCGCGGATCAAAGCTCAGCCAGAGGGGGTGGGCAAGAATAACTGCGTAACAACACACGCTACCATAGTTGCAAAGCGCATCTCTGTAACTATGCGTGCGTGGTGTAGGAGCGGCGTTCCGTGTCGGGCGAGCGGTAGTAACGTTCGCGCACTCACTCCGACTGTCGATGAGAAGCGTTGGCGACGAGCTGTGTGTCTGGGGCCTGGTGGGAACAAGGTTATGACGCGCCCGGCCGCTTAACTATTGTAGCGGAGCGATCCGGACGCGTCGAATTTTGCGTATATTCAGCCCAAGCTGAATTGGCAGGAAGGTGGACTGATCACCTTTTGGCTCCTGCCCCGGCGAGCATCTGGGTGGTGAGTTTTCGAAAAACGCCTTTTTTAGTCAAGCTTCACGACGACCCGTCCATGCAGTTTTCCGTCAAGAAGCGCAGCCGCCGATTCGGATACATCCCGTAACGAAATTTCTTTTGTCTGACTTTCAAGTTTTTCTACGTCGACGAGTTTCGCGAGTGCGTCCCATGCTTTGACCCGGCGGTCATGATCACACATCACGCTGTCGATGCCGACAAGGGTGACGCCGCGCAGGATGAAGGGGGCGACGGTCGCTGGAAAGTCCATTCCGGCGGCAAGGCCGCAGGCCGTAACTACGCCGCCGGGTTTCATGGAGGCGCAGACATTGGCCAGAACCTGACCACCGGCGACGTCGACAGCGCCAGCCCACCGTGCTTTCTCCAGTGGCTTCCCGGGTTTGCTGAAGTCCTCTCTGGGAAGAATCTCAGCGGCGCCGAGATGGGTAAGGTGGTCGCGCTCTGTCTCCCGTCCTGTCACGGCGGCGACGTGGTAGCCAAGGCGAGCCAGAAGCATGACTGCAACGCTTCCGACGCCACCGGACGCGCCCGTGACGATTACAG
This sequence comes from Acetobacter sp. DsW_063, assembly GCF_002153745.1. GTDB lineage: Bacteria > Pseudomonadota > Alphaproteobacteria > Acetobacterales > Acetobacteraceae > Acetobacter. Next base: position 26,606 of record NZ_JOPL01000005.1, read on the forward strand.
GCCCGCTTTCTTTCGTAACGCCTTGTTGCTGAAGCGCGAGAATGCAGAGCATTGCCGTGTAACCGGCTGTTCCTAACGCCATGGCCGAGCGGGTGGAGAATGCGGAGGGAAGCGGCGTCAACCACGCGGCGGGTACACGGGCTTTTTGCGCGAGCCCCCCCCAATGCTTCTCTCCAACTCCCCAGCCGTTGAGCAGCACGCGGTCGCCGGGAGCGTAGGCGGAGTTAGACGACTTTTCGACCACGCCTGCGAAATCGACGCCGGGCGCCATGGGGAATTGTCGAATGATCGGTCCCCGTCCTGTGATGGCGAGCGCGTCCTTGTAGTTGAGCGTCGACCATTCGACGCGAACGGTTACGTCCCCATCGGGGAGTGACGTTTCATCGACTTGCCGTACATGAACGCTTTGCTGTCCGTCGGGAGATTTTTCTATCAACAGGGCGTCAAACATTGAGAGGTTCTCTTCAGAAGGTTGATGAAGCGTCGTTTGTCTGATTGGATGGCGACAGCCCGCCGCGAACGAGCGCGAAGAAGCCGTTTGCGAAAATGTCGAGTGGTCGTGAAGAACGTTCCATACGCGCGCGGAGCACAGCGCCTTCCCACCCGATCCAGAAAAAATTCGCCCAGATTTGGGCTCGTTCAGCGTCGAATTCTGTGAGGCAGGCTGCCAGACGTCGCTCCCACTCGCGCATGACGTTCTGCAACGCCAGTTGAAGGCTCTCGGGAACGGAGGAGAATTCCTGTGTGAGGTTCCCGATCAGGCAACCGCGTCGAAAGTCATGCCGCGTCATGCCGGCGGCTGCGTCGGCGACAAAGTTCTCCACCCGCCTTAGGGGAGGGACGTCTCTGTCTGTCAGCCATTTGTCCAGTTTGGCGTTGAAATAGTCAGCGTAGGAGTCGATCAGGGCCAACCCCAATGCCTCTTTACTGTCGAAGTAGTAATAAAACGAACCCTTGGGCACGCTTGCGTCTTTAAGGATCGTGTCGAGTCCCGTTGCAAGAAACCCCTGTTCAGTAAGGGCCGCCACGCCCGCTTGCAAAAGTCGTTCGCGCGTAGCTGCGTGCGTGTTGGTGCGTCCGGGGGGGCGTCCTCTGCGCCGGGTAGGGACGGTTGCGTCCATGGCGTAATATTGTAGACGATCGTCTAATTAAACAAGTTGCGAAGCAGCAGAGTGAGATCAAGAAAATGAGAGGGGTCGCGCCAACGCCACTTGGCGCGGGGGGATTCAAAAAGGAAGAGCGGAAAAGTCGGGGTCTACCCAAGTACGTCTGGCGACGGGACTGAAAAGAATCGGGCGGGTCCAGTAGGACAGAAGCCAGTCCGAGCGCCCGAGGGGTGACGCCATGGTGTGACCGAGCAGGATATGCAGCGGCGTCTCCGGCGCGTGTGTCGTCAGATGATGCCGGGCGCCTCTCAGGGACGCCTGCGTGATGGTGTGGTGATAGCCGCTGACATCGGTGTTCGGCGTGTTGGTGGCGTCATTGTAAGTGGTGATGAGGGCACGTAACGCGTCCGGGGTCGTGAGCTCAGGGCGCTTTCTCAAAAGCCACAAGGTCGCTGCAAAGTGGGCTTCATGCGTCCACTCGTGTTTGGGAAGGCTGTAATCGAGCAATCGGTGGGCGAGATGTTCGATGGCGTCGTCTGAAAAAACCATGGTCCGATGCCTCTCGCGCGGTGTTGTGGGCAGAGGCCGCCAGTTGGATCGAAACCTGACGTTGGCAGGACACAGCGGACTCGGAATTCGCCGAGATTACGCATGAGACCGCGCAGCCGCAAACATAGGCTCGAGTTTATCAAGGCAGATTTGCGAAAAACGTTCTCATGATAAGCGCAGGAGTGAAGGGGTGGTCGCGTCCATCAGCGTGAGGTTGCGGTGGCCTCGTGCTTGGGCCATCTGCGATGAAACCACAGCCATTGGTGTGGTTCATCCTTGACCCATCGTTCGACATGCGCGTTGACGAGTTTCATGATGGAGAGCTCGTCCGCCGCGCGCTCTCCTGTCTTCGTAATTGTCAGGGCTGGTTCACAAATAAGCTGAAAACGTGCGGCGCCGAGCCGTACGACCCGGATGGGCACGATGTCGCGCTGAAAGCGCATTGCCAACTGCGCGAGGGCAGGCGCGGTCCACGCATCCTTGCCGAAAAAAGGGACGGCGATGCCATCGTTCATTTTCTGATCGACGAGAAGACCGACTGTTCCGCCTGAGGCCATGTGTCCGACGATGGATCTGGCGCCACGAGATCCCTTGGGGAACATTGACGTTCCATTTCCTGCTTCATGGCGGATGCCCTGAACGAGGCGCTCGACGATCGGGTTCGACGCCGCACGGTAGACCCCGCCGACCGGCAATCCCAAAGCGCCTGCAATGGGAAGGATCATTTCCCAATTTCCGACATGAGCGGAAAAGAAAATCGGAGGCTGTCCATTCCGCCATGCGGCTGCGATATGTTCCTCTCCCGCGATTTCCCATCCCGGTCCGCTGGATGTGCGAGCGAAGTTTCGAAGATGGGAAAACTCTCCGATTACGCGGCCAAGATTGTTCCAGGCTCCACGCACGACCTGCTTTCTCTCCCTGTCTTCCATGTCAGGGAAAGCGATTGCCAGATTCTGCATTCCCGTTCGCGTGGATGAGAGAAAAGGACCGATAAATCCGGCTAGTTTCGCGCCGACATGAGAGGCCTGAGCCGGGCCGATAAGTCGCATCAGGCCGACTGCGCCGTTGAAACTCATTTCCGTCATATAAGCCCGGAAGCGGCGGCTTCGGGACGGCGTGATGTCCGTAATCATAAATTCACGCGATAATTTGGAGAGTTTCCTAGAAAATCAAGACACGCGCGCCCAGCCGGGCAGCACGATAGCGCGCCGCGAGTCGACGTCCGGTGGGCGTTCATCGGGTGTATCCTGTTATGGGGGGCAAACAGGAATGTCCTGTGCGTCCTGTATATCACATATTTTTCTTTTGACGCGTTACGAACAGTTTCGACGCGTCGCACAAGCGCACCAGCCGCAACTTGAATTGCGGCGGGTTGAAAAATGCCGAGGCCCAGCCAGCGTGGCGATTGCGCTTGATCGTGGTAGAGAAGGGATGCTCCGAACATGCGCCCATCGGGACGCTGACGGACATAACTTCAGGGGGGCGTTAACACGAGGATTGTACGCGTGTGCGCGTGGCGTAGCAGGAGCAGAGAAAACAGCCGTGTAAGCCTGAGCGCACTGACTTACACGCCGACTTTTACCCCGGCCTCCTGAAGCGCCGCCTGTTGACGGCGTGCGAGGTCGTCCTCATTGAAATCCGCAATCAGGTCCTGGAACATTCGGTGCCAGTTCAATTTCGCGCCCAGACGCATGAATACGGAGCCAAGCCCGATGGCGGAACGATCCACCAGAACAAATTCGCGCGGCGGTTTCACGCCGCCCGTGCGCTGCAGTCCTGCGTGCACTCGCGCGGCGATATCCCGACCGAAGATTGTACCTTCGTCCTCCTGAATGGCGCGCTCACGATCCTGCATCAAGGGTTCGTAGAGAAAGCTGGCCCACTCGTTGAGCACCGTCATCGTGTCACGCGACAGATTGCTGAAGCCCCACATTTCGTAGGCATGTGCGGTCCGATCGAGATCGCCGACCCGGAGGCCTTCGCAAAGTTCGATGATGCCGCGCACGAAGCGCGGACGAAACACACGGATTGCGCCAAAGTCCAGAAGATTGAATCCGAAATCGTCGCGGACGGTGAAATTGCCCATGTGCGGGTCGCCATGGATCACCCCGTAGCGATAGAGCGGCACATACCAGGCTTCGAACAACGCGCGCGCCATGGCGTTGCGCTCTTCCTGTGACGGGTTTGTGTCGAGCACCGACTGTAAAGAACGCCCATCCACCCATTGCATCGTCAGTAGGCGTCGCGTGCAGAGATCGGGGACCGTGCGGGGTATGGTGACGGATTGAGAGTTCCGAAGCATTACACCGTAAAGCCGCAGGTTCGCGGCTTCGCGTGTGTAGTCCAGCTCTTCGCGCAGGCGCTCGGTCAGTTCCTCGATGACGTCGTCCTGCCTTATGGCGTTGTCGAGGCGATGGTAGACGCCCATCGCCATGCGAAACTGCTTGAGATCGGCTTCGACCGTCGTCGTCATGTCGGGATATTGCAGCTTGCAGGCGACGATTTTCCCGTCAGGCAGGACGGCCTTGTGGACCTGTCCCAGACTGGCGGCGGCTGCGGCTTCCTGTCCGAACTGCTTGAAGCGCTGCTGCCAGTTCGGGCCGAGTTCCGTGCTCATGCGGCGGCGGACGAAGCTCCACCCCATGGGTGGGGCGTTCGACTGGAGCTGCGACAGCTCAAGCGCGTAATCGTCGGGCAGCGCGCCCGGAATTGTTGCGAGAAGCTGAGCCGCTTTCATCAACGGACCCTTGAGGCCGCCGAGAACGCCTTTCAGATCCTCGGCGTGCGCGGCGCTGCCTCCGGTAATGCCGATGCGATGACCGGCGATGCGCGCCGCTATGCCGCCAACCGTTCCGGTCGTGCGCACCATACGTCGCAGCTCGCCGAAAAGGCCGCTGTCGTCCAGATCGCGCCCGGCCATGTCAGGCGTTCTCCAACTGATCTATGAAGCCGGAAATAACGTCCAGCCCCTTGCGCCAGAAGGCGGGGTCGCTGGCGTCCAGCCCGAACGGCGCCAGCAGTTCCTTGTGGCGCAGCGTGCCGCCTGCTTGCAGCATGGCGATGTATTTATCCTGAAAGCCCGAGCCGTTTTCGCGATACACGCCATACAGGGCGTTCACCAGACAGTCGCCGAACGCGTATGCGTAGACGTAGAACGGCGAATGGATGAAGTGCGGGACGTATGACCAGTACGTGTCGTAATCCGGCGTGAAGTTGAAAGCCGGTCCGAGGCTTTCGGTCTGCACCTGCCGCCACAGTTCGCCGATCCGTTCTGGAAGAAGCTCGCCGTCGCGACGTTCATTATGAACGAGGCTCTCGAACCGGTAGAAGGCGATCTGTCGGACGACCGTGTTCAGCATGTCCTCGACCTTGGACGCCAGCATCAGCCGTCGTTGCGTCGGGTCTTTCTCGGCGTCCAGCAGATGCTGGAACGTCAGCATCTCGCCAAAGACGCTTGCGGTTTCGGCCAGCGTCAACGGGGTCGCAGACATGAAATAACCCTGCTCCCCCGCAAGCGTCTGATGCACACCGTGCCCGATTTCGTGCGCAAGGGTCATGACGTCGCGCGTGCGGCCGCGAAAATTCATCAGGATATAGGGATGAGCGGACGGCACCGTCGGGTGCGCGAAGGCGCCGGAGGATTTGCCCGGCACGGGCGCCGCGTCGATCCATGGCTTGTCGAGAAAATCGCCGACGATCGATCCAAGGCGGGGATCGAAGCCATCATACGCTTGCCGCACGATGCGCGTCGCCTCGGGCCACGAAATGTCGCCCTCATTCATGCCCGGCAGCGGCGCGTTGCGATCCCAGTGCTCCAGCTTCTCAAGCCCGAGCCACTTCGCCTTGAGCGTGTAATAGCGATGAGAGAGGCGTGGGTAATCGGCGACGACGGCGGAGACCAGAGCGTCAACCACCTCGTCCTCGACCATGTTCGAGACGTTGCGGTAGGATTCGGGGCGCGCGTAACCGCGCAGCTTGTCCGAGATCGCCTTGTCCTTGGCCAGCGTGTTGGTGACCAGAGACAGAAGGCGCAGATTGTCCTGCAGCGTGGCGCCGACCGCCTTGGCTGCGCGCTCACGCACTGCATGGCTGGGGTCGGACATTCGGTTGAGTGCATCGCCGAGCGTCAGGGAGGCTCCGTCGAAGGGCACGCGTAGCGCAGCGAGGTGCTCGTCATAAAGGCGGCGCCACGCGCTCGCGCCGGTGACGGATTTCTCCAACAGCACCTGCTCGATGTCGTCGGCGAGCTGATGGGCGCGGAACATGCGCAGATCGCGCAGGAAGGGACGCCAGCGGGCCAACTCCGGCGTCTGAAGCTTCAGTTCGAGATCCGCGTCCTCGATCCGGTTCAGTTCCAGCGTGAAGAACAGCAGGCTGGAGGAGATGTCCGACAGGCTCTCCGTCACCGACTGGTTGAATTTGGCCACGCCTGCGTCCGACATGTCGGCTGAGAACGACAGGGACGCGAAGGAGCCGATCCGGCCAAGCGTCTCGTCGATGGCTTCGTAGGTCTCGATCGCCCCCGCGAGTTCCTTGCCGCTCAGGCTGGCGACGCGACCGCGATATGCGTCCTGAAACGCGCGGGCGTCTTCGGCTGCGCGCGTCCTGTCGGCGACGAGTTTCTGCGAGTCGGGGGCGGGGTAGAGATCGGAGAGATCCCACCGTGGCGGCTCGCCTTCGTTCAGGCGCGCCGACGGGCCGTTCGCGCCGTCTGGAGAGAAGCGGAAATCAGAGGTCGATCCGAGATGGGGACGCGAAAGTTCATAAGCCATGCGGGAACTGTAGCGCGGCCTCAAACAGGAGGCGAGACCACGCCGCGCGGCGCCTCTTCATTACTTTGCGCGCGCGGAGCCGGGCATGGGTTCGGCAGGTGAATCTTTGCGCATCTGGATGGCTGACTTTTCCCGGTTTATCGCCTATGGGACGCGCATGACCGATACCTCGCTCCAGTTGATCCGTAACTTTTCGATCATCGCCCATATCGACCATGGCAAGTCGACGCTGGCCGACCGCCTGATTCAGGCCTGCGGGGCCTTGTCCGCGCGCGAGATGACCAACCAGGTCCTCGACAACATGGACATCGAACGCGAGCGTGGAATCACCATCAAGGCGCAGACCGTGCGCCTGACCTATCCGGCGAAGGACGGCAACACTTACGTCCTCAACCTGATGGACACGCCGGGCCATGTCGACTTCGCCTACGAGGTCAGCCGATCCCTCGCGGCGTGCGAGGGGTCGTTGCTGGTCGTCGACGCCTCGCAGGGCGTTGAGGCGCAGACGCTGGCCAACGTGTATCAGGCCATCGATGCAGGCCACGAGATCGTGCCGATCCTCAACAAGGTCGATCTTCCGGCGGCTGAACCGGAGAAGGTGAAGGCGCAGATCGAGGAAGTGATCGGTATTCCCGCCGACGACGCGGTCGAGATTTCGGCCAAGACGGGCCTGAATATCGAAGGCGTGCTGGAGGCCATCGTGACGCGCCTGCCGCCGCCGGTCGGCGACGCGGAGAAGCCGCTGAAGGCGATGCTGGTCGACAGCTGGTACGACCCGTATCTTGGCGTCGTGATTCTGGTCCGCATCAAGGAAGGCCGCCTGCGCAAGGGTGCGCGTATCCGGATGATGTCCAGCGGCGCCGTGCATATGGTCGATCAGGTTGGCGTTTTCGCCCCGCGCATGGTCGCTGTGGATGACCTTGGGCCGGGCGAGATGGGCTACATCAACGCCGCGATCAAAACAGTCGCGGACTGCAATGTCGGCGATACGATCACGGACGACCGCAAGCCTGCCGATGAGCCTTTGGCTGGATTCAAGCCTTCCATCCCTGTGGTGTGGTGCGGCCTGTTCCCGGTCAACGCCGATGATTTCGAGAAGCTGCGCGACAGTCTGGCGAAGCTGCGTCTGAACGACGCGTCGTTCCATTATGAGGCGGAGACGTCAGCCGCGCTTGGCTTCGGCTTCCGCTGCGGCTTCCTCGGGCTGCTGCATCTGGAGATCATTCAGGAGCGTCTGTCGCGCGAGTTCGATCTCGATCTGATCGCGACGGCGCCGTCAGTCGTGTATCACATCACGCGGACGAACGGGGAAACCGAAGATCTGCACAACCCGGCGGACATGCCGGATCCGTCGCTGATCGAGCGGATCGACGAGCCCTGGATCAAGGCGACGATCATGGTGCCGGACGAGTATCTGGGCTCGGTCCTGACGCTGTGCTCTGAGCGGCGCGGGACGCAGGTCGACCTCACCTATGTCGGCAACCGCGCGATGGCGGTTTACCGCCTGCCGCTGAACGAGGTGGTGTTCGACTTCTACGACCGTCTGAAGTCCCTGACTCGTGGGTACGCCAGCTTTGACTACCAGATGGACGGATACGAAGAGAGCGATCTCGTCCGCATCTCCATTCTGGTCAACCAGGAGCCGGTGGATGCGCTGTCCTTCGTCGCGCATCGCTCGGCGGCGGAAAGCCGGGGGCGGGCGATCTGCGCTCGGCTGAAGGACCTGATCCCGCGTCAGCTGTTCAAGATCGCGATTCAGGCGGCCATCGGTTCGCGCGTCATCGCGCGCGAGACGATCGGCGCGATGTCCAAGGACGTCACCGCCAAGTGCTATGGCGGCGACATCTCGCGCAAGCGCAAGCTGCTGGAGAAGCAGAAAGAGGGCAAGAAGCGCATGCGGCAGTTCGGCAAGGTCGAGATTCCGCAAAGCGCGTTCCTCGCAGCTCTCAAAATGGATCGCTGATAGCGGGTTCAACCATCGGTTTCACGTTGTCGCGCGTCCGGGCCGCGCGGCCTTGAACCGCGACGACGTCCGGCGCAGCGTCGGGCGATGGACCATCTTTCGCTGCTGTTCATAGCCGGGACGCTGGCTGGCGCGATGAACGCGCTGGCGGGCGGCGGCTCGCTCGTCATGTTTCCCGCATTTCTGGCCGCGGGTCTTCCTCCCGTGACTGCCAATGCTTCCAGTACGGTCGCCCTTTGGCCGGGAGGAGCCGCAAGCGCCTGGACCTATCGCGCCGGTCTCCATCCGGTGTGTGGGGTTTCGCTTCAGCGCCTCGCGCCCGTCACCCTTGTCGGCGGCTTGGCTGGCGGCCTGTTGCTGCTTTTCACGCCGGGTCGGGCGTTCGACGAGATCGTGCCGTGGCTGCTGCTTCTGGCGACGCTCGCACTGGCCTTTGGCAGAAGGGTAGGGGACTCGCTGCACGGCAAGCTGCCTCGCGGTCCGATCCTGCTGATTCAATTCGGGTTGGGCGTCTATGGCGGCTATTTCGGAGGCGCGGTCGGGTTGATGATGCTGGCGGCGTGGTCGTTGCTCGGCGAACGGGACATCAAATCGCTTAACGGGCCGCGAACCCTGATGGTTACGCTGGCGAACACAGCCGCTATTGCGGCCTTCGTTGTTGCGCATGCCATAAGCTGGCCCGGCGTGATTGTCGCCCTGCTCGGTGGATTGCTGGGCGGCGTGCTGGGCGCACGGTTGGGGCGTCGTCTGCCGTCAGGCGTCGTTCGCGCGATGACTATTACCGCGACGGCTTTAGTGACGGCGGCGTTTTTCGCTCGCCTGTGGTTTCCGGGTGTTATCTGACCTGACCTGACGAGGCGTCCGTTTTGGATGGGGAACATGGCCGCTTAGCGCAGGCCGGAAATGAGGCCTGAGGTCATCAGGCGACACGATATCAGTCCTTCGCATGATATGATTCCGTCATGGCAATAACGTTGGAAGTTTGTATCGCTGTCTGTGGCGAGGGAAAGCGGCGTCGCTGACCGCCCGGTTTGAAGGCGGACGTCATGAAAGATGAACCTCGCTGATGGAGTCGGTTCCCGAATGTCGTCGTTGGCGAGGCGCATAGCGATGATCCTCGTGTCGATAAGCTCTCGGAGCAGCGGACATGGCTGGCTATTTCGTCAAAAACGGACTGCGGGGATCTTCGGAAAAGCATCTCTCTGTTTCGTAAAATATAAAAATTATCGAGTGTTTTCTCATTGATCCGAGGGAGGGAGCTGGAACATAGCCGCGCGGAGAAAACAATCTTTAGGCGGGGACAGCGTCCGCCGGAGCTACCATCGGAATTAACTGACGGAACGTCTCAAGAGACGTGTGGTCGGCTGTATTATTTTTGCATCACCCTGCGGTTGTATACGGTCCGATACAGAAATGTGTCTGTTTGTATATAGACATCCCGGAGCGCGCTTGGCAGAGAGTTGAACTGTTCCTTTCCCAGCTCAGTCGCGGACTCTGCCCACTTATGCACGACCGTTCTTACAATCCGTTTTGTATCGGCATGCTTGCCACATTCCTGCTGACAACATCAGCGCTGGCTGCCGCGCCGGCTCCGGCTTCCGCTCCTGAGAAGAAGATACAACCCGCCAAGTCAGCCACGGCAAAAGTCGGCGTGAACAAGGTCGCCCAGGGACCAAAATCCGCTTCCACGACCCCGATCGCGGGGACGCTTGACGGTTCAGGCGGCGAAACGGTCACGGTTCACGGTCATCATGTGGCCGACGGCGCCCATGCCAGGTATATGAATAAAACCGTCTATCTGGGGCCGCTGGGTAACCGCGACACGCTGGATACGCCTTATTCCATCATGGGCGTCCCGCACGACGTCATCATCAATCAGCAGATCCGCAACCTGAACGACATGGCGCAATATTTGCCGTCCGTGCAGCTGGAGGTCCGGGGCGACCCCAACACCTCTCGTCCGCAATCGCGCGGCTTTGAGGCCGATGTTGTCGCTAACTCTCGTCTGGACGGCCTGAACGTGGTGTCGACCACGCCTTATCCCGCCGAACAGGTCGATAACCTGCAGGTTCTCAACGGGCTTGCCGGCGCAATGTACGGACCCCAGAATCCGGCTGGCGTCTTCGAGTATACACTAAAACGTCCTACCGACCGTCAGACGGAAAGGTTCTCGATCGGCGTTGATTCCATAGGCACCCCAACGGTCAATGGCGATATTTCTGGTCGCGTGGGTCGGAATGGCTGGTTCGGATATCGTTTGAACCTGTTGCACGCAAACGGCACGTCCTACGCACAGGGTAGCTGGCTGCGCCGCGATATGGTGAGTGGCGATTTCGATATTCATCTTGACAATAAAACGGTTATCGAAATCGACGCCAGTCATTACACCTATGATCAGCGCGGCGGGGCGCCTGCGTTCGGTATTCTGGCGACAGGCGTTGGTGGAGATAAATTGCCCGAGGCCCCGGACCTCAGCAAGCGTCTGGCTCCAGACTGGAGCGGGTACCACATGGAGACCAACACGTTTCTTGCCAAAATCAAGCATGAATTCAACGAGAACTGGAGCTTTACGCTCGGCGGTCTCTATCAGGATGCGGCGCGGCAATCTTTCGGCGTAACCGATACGCTGTGCGACGGCAGCAGCACCTGTGGCGGACGAAAGGGCAGCGATGGCTGGTACAGCTCGAAGGCGACCGCCACCACGACCGCAGATGATTTTCGTGTTGGCAGCAACATGGCCTATATTAATGGGCGCGTTCACACTGGCCCCATCCAGCATGACCTCGTCATAGGCACCAATGGTTATATGATGGGGAATTACAACCCGGTGGCCGCCGTGACCAGCGCGCAGAACTTGGGTTTGGGAAACCTGTATGAAATCACGTCAAACAAAGGTTCGCAGCCCTATTACCGTGGACGCTACAAATCCAGCAGTGTGACCAGCCAGTCTTTTATCGTGGGCGACACCATAAAATTCAACGAACACTGGTCGATTATGGGCACTCTTTCCTGGAGCTGGATCAACCAGGAAGGCGCGCTTAACGCCCAAAGCGCTCTGAGAAAAACATTTGACACGTCTGCGGCTTTTAGTCCGACAACCAGTCTGATTTACAAGCCGACCAAAAATCAGACTCTCTATTTTACCTATGGGCAATCAGTTGAAGCTGGCCCTGTCACGCCGAACAGCGCCAGCTACACCAACACGAATATCGCTCTCCCGATCGCGCACTCGGAAGAGTACGAAGTGGGCTACAAGCTGCGATACAAGAAAATGCAGGTAAACATTGACGGGTTTCGGATGACATCGCCGTACGCCCTGTATGTTTCCGCATCGAACCCAACGGGTTGCGCGGCAGGAAGCAATTGCCAGACTTACGAATATGGCGGCACGCAGCGGAATTATGGCGTCGAAGCCCAGATTTCCGGCGAAATTCTGCCAAACCTTTCTGTTCTTGCAGGCATGACATGGCTGGACGCGGAACTGGTCAAGGCGTCCTCTCGGTCTCTCAACAAAAAGGAAATTGTCGGCGCGGCTCCGCTTCAGGCGAACATATTGCTGGATTACCGACTGCCGGCTTCGATGGGCGCTTTCGCATCCGGATGGGCCTTCAACGCCGGCGTCCATTACATGGGCAACCGCGCCGCCAACGTCACCAACACATTGCAGACCGGGTCTTACACGACGCTGGAATTGGGCACGCGTTACGCGTTCAACGTGTATCGTTTCCCCTGGGTCGTGCGTTTCGGCGTCAGTAACGTCACAAACGAGCGGTATTGGGCGTCTGTTTACACCGGCGCGCCAAGCGGCACATCTGGCGCGTCCTCCAGCCTCTACGCGGGATTGCCACGCGTCTATCACTTCACTCTGTCGGCCGAGTTCTAAGGAAGCGTCTGTCAGGCGGCGCCGGCAGCCGCCCGACGTCGTCGCCTGGCCGATGATGTAGTCTCTCTGTTTGCCGGGAGATGCCGAATGCTTGAGGCTTGGTGATCCAAGATCTCAAGTAACGGTTTTAGCGGAAAATACGCTCTCAGAGAGAGCGTCCGGGCGCGCCGCGTTGCAGAACCTCGATCTTGTAACCGTCGGGGTCGGAGATGAAGAAAAACTTCCCGACAAAGCGATCGCCACAGGAAAGCTCTTTGATGGGCAACGGATTCAGCCCGGCGCGTTCAATACGTTCGTGCTCCGCCTCCAGATCGTCGACTGAAACCGCGAGGTGCCCATAGCCGTCGCCGAGTTCGTAAGGACGGTCGCGGTCGTTGTTAATCGTCAATTCCAGCTCGAAGCTCTGCGCATCATTTGACAGGTAGACAAGAGTGAAGCCGTCGAACGCGAACCGTTCGGCGACCTTCAGGCCGAATGCTTTTTCATAAAAATCCAGAGAGGCCTGCTCATTGAGCACCCGGATCATTGAGTGAATCATTTTCGCCATGGTGGTGGGGTCCTTTCCGGAAACTGAGGGTTCAGTCGCGGCGCTCGCACAGGGCGTCACCTGGTTCATAGAGGTTCGCCGCATGGGCATCAAACGTGTCAGGCAATAGCGCCGCCATAACTCATCGGGCGCCGAGCTTCCGAACATGAGGTTCCGTGGGCGGGCAAAGTGTTGCCTTCATGTCGCAGGCGCGGGGTTGCAAACGCCGCCCGTTGGATATGGTTCACACTACGCTTGCAAGTGAGAGTTATTCTTATTAACGCATCGCGCAGATTGGTTCTTTTTCCGAAAGCGCGTCGAGTCATGTCCACGATGTCCAGCCGAAGCACCCTGAGACGCCTCTGCCTGTCGAGCCTCCTGCTCGCCGGGGCGAGCGCAACGCAGGCATGGGCCGCCACTACGCATCATCGTCATGTCGGATCGAAGGCGCATGTGGTGAAGGCGGCGTCCGCGCCCACGCCGGTTGTCCCTGCCGCCGCGCCTTCCCCCAACGGCCCGACTGCGGCAGTTCCCGTGGGCGGCCCGGCAGGCGCGGGCGTTGCTGCGACGGCTCGTGAGAACATTCTTGTGACGGCTGAACGACGCAACCGCATGCTGGTCAGCAGCGGAGGGCAACTCGGCGCGCTGGGGAACAAGAAGGGCATCGACGTTCCGTTCAATATCCGCAGCTACAACTCCAGCCTGATTCTGAACCAGCAGTCACAGACACTGGGCGAGGTGCTTCAGAACGATCCGTCGGTCCGCACCACCATGGGCTACGGCAATTTCTCCGAAATGTTCGTCATCCGAGGCTTTCCTGTGGACGGGGACGACGTAGCGGCGAACGGCCTCTACGGCATCATCCCCCGGCAGCTCGTCTCCCCGCAGCTTTACGATCAGGTGCAGGTTCTCAACGGCGCCAGCGCGTTCCTGAACGGAGCGGCGCCGAGCGGATCAGCGATCGGCGGCAACATCAACCTGATGTTCAAACACGCTGAAGTCGCGCCGCTCAACCGTCTGACCGCCGATTACACCAGCAGCGGGCAGGGCGGCGGTGCGGTCGATTTCGGCCGCAGGTTCGGTGCGGACAAGGCGTACGGTTTTCGCCTGAACGCCGCAGGCATGGACGGCCAGACCTCCATCGATCACGAACATCGGCATGACGCTGTCGTTGGTGGCGATTTTGACTGGCATGACGACGCGACCCGCATAACGCTCGATATGGCGTTCCAGAACCAGAACGTGCAGTGGGGCAGGGGAGGTGTGTTTCTCGGTTCCGGCGTGACGTCGGTTCCGCGCCCGGCCAAGGCGTCGCATAATTTCAGCCAGCGCTGGACATATGCGGACCTGAACTATCTGTTCGGCATGATGAACATCGAACACGATTTCGGTAAGCACGTTACCGTATATGGCGCTTTCGGGTCTTTGGGTAGTAACGAGAAAGGAAACTACTCGTCACTGACAGTCACGGACGCAGCGACGGGCGCAGGCACGATCGGCAGCATGTACGTGCCGTATCAGGAGCAAAACGAAAGCACCCGGGCCGGTGTGCGCGCCCATGTGGACACCGGCCCGATTCACCATGAGATCAACGCAGGCGGCTCGGCTCTCTGGGAGCAGGCGAACACGGCCTACGCCATGTATTACAATAACGCCGTGCCCCTGCGCAGCAATCTGTACTCCACGCAGCAGATAGCCCAACCCGGAGAGAATCTGGTCGGTGGCAATCTTTCTGATCCGTTGAAATCAGCCTGGACGAAGCTGTACAGCCTGTACTTCTCGGACACGATGACATTCTGGCATGACCGTATCGCCCTGACCGCTGGCTTCCGCTATCAGAACATTCTCGAAAACAGCTATTACTACGCGAAAAAAGGCGGTTTGAGCGCAGGTTATGACAAAGACGCGTTTACGCCGGTCGTAGGGCTCGTCATCCACCCGACGAAGCAGACCGCGATCTACTTCAACCGTATTGAAGGTCTGTCCGCAGGGCCGCAGGCCTCCGGCACGAACCTGATCAATCAAGGGCAGGTCTTCTCGCCGTATCAGAGCGTGCAGTATGAAGTTGGTGCGAAATACGACATCGGTCGTCTGGCCGCGACCATCGCATTCTACCAGATATCGCAGCCTAATTCCTACACAGAAGCCTACGGCAACACGGGTTACAATATTTTCCGTGTCGACGGCATGCAGCGTAATCGCGGTATGGAACTGATGCTGAACGGCGAGGTCCTTCCCGGCCTGCGTTTCAACGGCGGCCTCACCCTGACCGACGCGGACCTTCGCCGCACGGCGAACGGCGCGAACAACGGCCACACCGCTATCGGCGTGCCGAACTACACCATCAATGGCAACATTGAATACGACCTGCCGTTCCTGAAAGGCGCGACAGTCGTCGGGCGCGTGGTCAATACCGGCAAGCAGATGGTCAATGTCGGCAACACCATGCACCTGCCGGTCTGGACGACATTCGACGTCGCCGCACGCTACACGTTCCTCGCAGGGAAAAAACCGATCACGGCGCGCTTCGGCGTCGATAATATTGCCAACAAAAGCTACTGGTCGTCCGCCTTCAACGGCTACCTGCTGCAAGGCATGCCCAGGACGTTCAAGTTCTCCATGACCGTCGATTTCTGATCCGACCGAGGCAGAGATGCGACACCCGGACGCCATAGTGACGGCGCGCCGCTGACGGCGCGCCGGATATGGTGTAAGGCCGCTCCGACACGCGCGCGCAACGCGCTTTTCCGAGCGGTGAATAAGGACATAAACGACTGTGACGCCAGCGCCCTATCGCATTGAGGACGAGCGGCGCCGCTCCGTCACGTCAGCACCCCGCAAAAACCTGAAGCGTCACATCCTGTTTCTGACTGCGGCGGTCTTTGCCGGCGCGCCCCTGACCGTGGCGAAAGCTGCCGCCCAAAGCGTGGCGAACCGCGAGGCTCAGAGCACAGTGAACCAGCCCGCAGCGTCGCCGAACGCCCGGGTTCGCAGCGTTCAGGCCGTAAAAAAACACTCGGCCCGTAGCCACGCAGCCCCGCAGCCTACAAGCCAAGCCACGACCCACGCCGCCGCACGGACGCAACCGTCAGCCCGCGCCGTAAAGCCCGTCACGGCAGCCCGCCGCCCCTTACCCACGCATGAAGCCGTGCAGGTCACAGGGCAGCGCCGCGACTTCAACTACCCCGAAGCGCAGCAGGAAGCAGACGCCTCCACGCATCTGACGGCCGCGCGCCTGATCGAACGCGGCGTCGTCACCCTGCGAGGGCTGGAGCGCGTCGCGCCGAACCTTACCATCCAGAGCATCAACGGCACGGCTTCCACCAATTTCTACCTGCGCGGCGTCGGCTTCAACGACTTCACGCAGAACAACACCGGTCCCGTCCTGACCTATTACGATGATGTGCCGTTCATCTATTCCACCATGACCAACGGCATGATGTTCGACCTCGCCAGCGCCACCGTAACACCCGGTCCGGTCGGCACGACGCATGGCCTGTCCGACACGGGCGGGGAGGTCATGCTCCGCACCGCCGACCCCACCAGCACGTGGCATGCAGGGGCGAGCGAGGACATCGCCTCCTATGCCCGCAGCCGCAGCGTGGCCTATATCTCCGGGCCGCTCGCCAAGGGGCTGACCTTCCGCCTTTCTGGCCAGACGCAGCACGGCGGCGGCTGGCAGACGAACCCGGTCAACGGCGCGCATCTGGGCGACGCCGATATGTGGGCGTTGCGCGGCAAGCTGCAATGGAAACCCGACAGCCATACGACCGTCACCCTGTCTGGTCACTTCACGCAAGACGACAGCCAGGTCGTCGGCGCGATCCCGATCGATCGCCTGCTCGGCTCCGGCTCCCTGCCGAACGTTGGCTGGAAACAGTCGGAATGGGACATCCGCCCCGCCTTCGCCAAGCTGATCGGGCGCAGCGCCAGCCTGAAGCCCAGCGAGCATGACCAGTTCTGGGGCGCGGATCTGCATATCGTCCACGATTTCGGCCCCGTCACCCTGACAACCATCAGCGCGTTCGAGACCGAGCGCGAGGGCGAATACACCGATCAGGACGCGACGACGCGGGCGGAGGGCGACGCCTATCGCAATATCGACGCCAACACGTTCACGCAGGAAGCGCGCCTGCAATCTTCCCACCCTGAAGACCGGCTGCAATGGGTGGTCGGCGCGATCTATCAGCGCAGTCGGATGAATCAGGAATTCTTCTTCGATTACACCGACTATTCGGCGCGCGGCTACATGTCCGGCACCAGTTTCGGCATCAATCAGGAAAGCACGTCGGAGTTCGGCAATGTCAGCTATCGCCTGCCGCACGGCGTGAAAATCTGGGCCGGGTTGCTGCATGCGCTGGACGACCGGGGCGTCACCGGTCTGCAATCCGTCATCTATGGCGCAGGCGGAAGCACGCTGAACTTCCACAGCCAGAACACGGCGTCTAACCAGTTCGCAGGACAGGTCGGCGTGTCGTGGCAGGTCGCAGCCCACGCCATGCTCTATTACAAGATGAGCAAGGGCTTCAAACCCGGTGGTTTCACCGCGAACAACACGCAGATTCAGGCGCAGCTCGACCCGTTCAAGCCGGAGACGGTTCTGACATATGAAGTCGGGATCAAGAGCGATCCGATTCCGAACAAACTGCGTATCAACGCCGCCGCGTTCTACAACGATTATCACAACCAGCAGATTCTGGGCACGGTGCTGATCCCGGATTACGGGCCGCTGAGCGAGATCACCAACGCACCGAAATCCGAAAGCTGGGGGTTCGAGGCGACGATCGAGGCGCGGCCTCTGCCGCAACTGTTCATCACGCAGAATATCGGCTGGCAGCGGGGAACGTTCCAGAACTTCCCGACGACCAACCGCGCCGCCACCAACGCCTATTACAAGAAATACGGCGTGTGGAAGGCTATCAACGACAATTTTTCAGGCGTGGACATGGGGCAGCCGAAGCTGACCCTGAACGGCTCGGCGGAATGGCGGCAGCAACTGACCCGCGATTACGCGCTGGAGTTTGGCCCGGACTGGTCCTATCGCGGCAGTCAGGCGATGACGCCGGGCGGCACGGGCTTTTATCGTTTGCCGCCGTATTTCCTTTTGGGCGCGCACGCCACGTTCCGCCCGGCGTCCGGGCACTGGCAGGCGACGGTCTACGCCAGCAACCTCCTGAACCGGCATTATTACGAGACCGGCGGGCAGGCGCTGACGGTGTATATGTACACGCCGGGCGAGCCCCGGTTTGTGGGGGCTCGGGTTTCTTGTGATTATTGATCTATGTAGAACAATTTTCACGTAATTTATGTTTTATAGAGATCCTTGCGGTCTTTATAGCTGACATAAATCACGAGCCTTTTGTGCAAGTAATCTTCCCCGCTGTTCACAAAATTCAGCATATGCACCTTCAAGGGAGTCGGGGGGGATTAGTGCTCTAGATAGAATGTCGTCTCTATCTGCTTGAGGAATATCACGTTGGTAGACGCTTGGGGCCTTGTTTTTTATTTTCCTGTTATCTGTCTGTGATAAAAAAGCAAAATTGGCTAGGCAAAACTGCAGATCTCTTCCTTTGATGCCTAACTGATTTTGTAAATAATTTTTCGGGAAAATATGATGAAACTCTGTTCTGTTGCAAGACAGAAGAGCTGTTTCTATATCAACCGAGGCTCCAGACAGAAAGGATCTTGGCTTGCACTGAGATAAAAGAAGAATAAAGGTCTTCGTGTTAACTGATGTTAGTGAAAATACATTCTCTACAAAAAAAGTAAATTCTATTTTGGGGGTGGTTAGGTTAAATAGGGAAGGATCCCCACTTTCCCTAAGCTTTATCATTGCTCGAATATCGGTCGTTAACGCTGTGTCGACGCTGTTTGAATATCGCCGAGAAAAACAACTAATCCAGAACCATGCTCTTAGTGTCGAAAGCTGATTCCCCGATGGATGAAAACCGTTTTCATTGTCGGTAGAAAAGAAACGAACTAGCGGTATGAGCATAGTCCTATAAGGAAGAACTTTTAGGGAGGCTACACCACATTGTTTTTTAAGAAATTCGACTGCTCCCTTTATGCCTAGGGTAAGATTTGAAAATTTATCGCGTACATCGCTACCTTTTAGCGCAACCACTGCGTGTGCGGTGCTTTCATCGGCGATAACCGCTGCAGCGCATTTAAGCAGCAAATCAGGATCGCTGGCTAATTCAGCGTAACCCTCGCCGTCAATCTCGGAAGACAGGTCGTCGAATTTGCTTCTTAAGTCAAAGTCTCCGCTCCATGTCCACGCGGCAAGAAGCTGGTAGGTATCTAGCGGCACACCACCACGGTTAACACGTTCGAATACGATTGCTATTTTTGAATGGTCATTTGTTTCTATGGTCTCTACGGGTATTTGAGCCTCTTTAAATCGGTTTTGTAAATCATCAATGATTGCGGCTTGATCTTCACTTAATTTGCGCACATGTGCGCCATAAGCGGCAACGTTGAACAGAATTTTTAATGGAAAATGGCAATTCTGATTTACGTCTTCGGGCTTTAGTGCGATGAATTGGCTGTCTTGGGCATCTTCGTGTGCATTTAAATCAAAATATACGTCCACCCATTCAATTTTTGGGTTCGGTGACTGACTTATCTCAGTTTGAAACACGCTGAAAATGGAAGTTAGGCGCTGTTGTCCGTCTAATACATAGTCGATCGGATACTGATCTTTGGGTTCAGGGAGCGTGTAAGGGCCCAAGTCTCTATCGGCCTGAAGTTTCTCCCGTGTCCTCCAAAATAACAACGTCCCTATAGGGAAGCCTTTGTAAATACTGTCCATAAGAAACTGAACTCTATCGGGTTCCCACACAAACTCTCTCTGAAATGCGGGGATTTGTATTTCACCCTGCGCTACCCGGTTCAATAGGTGGCGTATAGGAATAGATGACACTGACATGTGAAAATCCTGCTATAATGTAACGTTATGATACTCAGAAAAAATTATGGAAAAATATATAAAATGGTAATAATTAATATTTCTTTTCCGGATCAAGCCTGCATCGCCCTAACCATATCATAAGCCGCATACCCCGTGGTCAGCTTCGCCTCCACATGCCGCAGTCCCGTCAGCAGCCGCTCGCGGATATCGTGCAGGCGCCGTTCGTCCGTGACCTTCATGCCCGACAGGTCCTTGACGTAGAACACGTCGACCGCGCGCACGCCGTAGGTCGTGATATGCGCTGACGCGATCTGCAATTTTTGTTCATTCAGCGCACCAGTGACGTCGAACAGCAAGCCGGGGCGATCGCGCCCGTTGATCTCGATAACGGTGTAGGAGTTCGAAGCTCGGTTATCGATCACCACGCGCGGTGGCACATGGATGGCGCGGGTTCGCATATGCATCTGCGCGGGCGCGGACTCAGCGATGGCGGCGCGGATGTCCAGATCGCCGCGCAATGCGCGCTCCACGCTGTGCGATAGCTTCGCCAGACGCTCCGGCTTGTCGAACGCCTCTCCCGACGCGTCCTGAATCCACAACGTGTCGAGCGCCATGCCGTTAGTCAGCGTATGAATACGCGCATCGACGATGGACGCGCCCGCCAGCGCCATCGCGCCCGCGATCTGTGAGAACAGGCCGGGATGGTCTTCGGTGTGGATCGTCACTTCCGTCACGCCGCGGGCGGGCAGCGGCTGCGTCTCGATGACGAAGGGGGCGGAGCAGGCGTCGGCCTCGCGGATCAGACGGGCGTGGCGAAGCTGCGTCTCCTGATCGAAAGACAGCCAGTAACTGGCGTAGCCGAGGCCGAGGAAGTGCTCGATGTCGGGCTGTGCGACGCCGTCTTCCTCCATCAGCTCGGCGAGCATCGCCTTGCTGTGGGCCACGCGCGCATCGCGCTCGGGCGTCGCCAGACCGCCTTCCAGCACTTCTGCGACGCGCGTGTACAACTCGCGCAGCAGGGTCGCTTTCCATGCGTTCCACACGCGTGGGCTTACGGCGCGCATGTCCACGATGGTCAGCAGCAGCAGCAGGCGCAGACGCTCCGGCGACTGCACGACGTCGGCAATGTCGAGGATGGTTTTCGGGTCGTCGATATCGCGCTGGAACGCCGTGTGGCTCAGCAACAGATGGTGCAGCACCAGCCAGGAGACGGTTTCGGTTTCCTCGCCAGACAGTCCCAGCTTAGGGCAAAGCTCCAGCGCGACTTCGGAGCCAAGCTCCGAATGGTCGCCGCCGCGTCCCTTGGCGATGTCGTGCAGCAGAACGGCCATATACAGCGCGCGCCGCGACTGGATATCGCGCGCAAGGTCATAGGCGACGGAGATTTCGTCCGCCATCTTGCCGCGTTCGAGGCAGCCGAGGATGCGGATCGCCTCGATCGTGTGCTCGTCCACGGTGAAGACGTGGTACGTGTCGAACTGCATCTGGCCT
Source organism: Acetobacter sp. DsW_063 (assembly GCF_002153745.1). GTDB lineage: Bacteria > Pseudomonadota > Alphaproteobacteria > Acetobacterales > Acetobacteraceae > Acetobacter. The sequence continues at coordinate 47,806 of NZ_JOPL01000005.1, forward strand.
ACGATGCGCGACCAGTCCGGGATCAGCGCGCCGAGCAGCCCGGTTTCGTTCAGGATGCGTAGCCAGTGCGCGTGGTCGAGCTGTTTTTTTTCCGGCTGTTCCGGCGCTTCGTCCTTCGCGCCGGGGCGTCGGCCGCGATGCGGGCGCTCGTCCGGCCTGTCGCCGCACAGCAGCGTAAGAAAGATTTCGGAGGCGTGCGCGTCTTCGCGCAGCGACGCGGCGCGGCGCTCCCAACGGATCAGTTGCTGCCGGGCGAGGGGGTGGATCGGGATGTGCCGGTTGCGCGACCATTCGAGCAGTTCGAGCATCCGGATCGGCTCTTCGTCGAAGGACACGCCTCTCGCGGGCAGGATCTGCCCGTCCAGCAGCGTGAACCCGGCGTCGCGCATCGCCTCGTCCGCCTTCATGGTGTTGGCGGCGGGGCCGAGCGACAGACGCATGACCGTCGGCTCCAGCACGTGGGTCAGGCGCATGACCTCGCGCGCGGTCAGGAAATAGTGGCGCATGAAGCGCTCGACGCCGTTCTGGCGGCCGTGGCGCGTGTATCCCATTCGCCCGCCGACGACGGGCTGCATGTCGAAAGTCAGGCGGTCTTCGGCGCGCCCGGCGACGTAGTGCAGGTGCAGACGCACGGTCCAAAGGAAGTCCCACGACCGGCGTGCGCGGGCGGCTTCCTGTTCCGTCAGCAGGCCGAGACGCGTGAAGTCCGGGGCCAGCAGGTCGGAGACGTGTCGCGTGCCGAAGCTGTACCGGCACATCCAGTACAGCGTCTGCATGTCGCGCAGTCCGCCGCGACCTTCCTTGATGTTCGGTTCGACCATGTAGGGGCTGTCGCCGAACCGGCGGTGGCGTTCGGTGCGTTCCGCTCGCTTGTCGGCGACGAAACGGGCGGACCCGGCCTCGACGCAGGCCACGATGAAGCGGGCTTCGAACATCGCGAACAGCGTGGGATTGCCGATCAGCAGGCGTGCGTCGAGCAGGGCGGTGCGGACGGTGGTGTCGGCTTCGGCCTGTTCAATGCATTGCTGGATCGACCGTGTGGCGTGCCCGACTTTCAGGCCGAGATCCCACAGGAAGTAGAGGACGTATTCCACCAGCGCGAGCACTTCAGGCGACGGCGCTTCGGGAGTAAGGAACAGAAGGTCGATATCGCTGAACGGCGCAAGCAGACGCTTGCCGTAGCCGCCGGTGGCTGTGATGGCGATCTGCCCCAGCAGGTCGTCGTTAGGCGCAAGTGTTTCGCTGGCGAAGCGTGCGAGCGCACGCACCAGTTCGTCGGCGTACGCCGCGAGTTGTTTCGCGGCAGGCACACCTTTGATTTCCCGATTTTCGAACCGTGTTCGGATCTCGGCCTGATAGCGGCCGAGATGGCGGCGGAAGATCGCCAGCGCGGCTTCGCGGCCGGGCGTCGCCTGTTCGCCGGGCGCGGCCTCGCGCAATGCCGAGGCTAGGCCAGCGGCGAAGCTTTGCGGGGTCAGCGTGTCGCGGGCGGCCGACGCAATGTCGGCGACTGGGAACGGATCGCTCAGGGAGGTCGACGTCAAGGTGGGATCGGTCTCGGGCTATCGGCGGGGGTGGGCGAATGCCCGGTGCGCACGGTGGAAAGTTATCCTCGGGTCAAATGGCCCTTGGCTTCAAGTATTGCTTTCTTGATCTCGTATAAAGCGTCCAGCGCTTCCCGCGGACTCATGGAATCCGGGTCCATCCGCGACAGCAACGCGAGGACTTCATCTGCCCTGTCGTCGTCGTCCTCGCAACTGGCCGAGGCTGGCGTCGGCGGCGGCGAAAGGTCTTCGAACAGAGGCAGGGGACGCTGCCCGACGGAGTGATCCTGCTCCAGTTCACGCAGCAGCCGGGCCGCGCGATCGACCACGGGACCGGGCACGCCGGCCAGTTTCGCGACGTGGACGCCCCAGCTTTTACGGGCGGTTCCCGCCACGACTTCATGCTGGAACACGACATTTCCTTTCCAGTCGCGCACGGCCATGGTGTGCGGGGAAAGGCGCGGAAGGGTCTCCGCGAGCTGGGCCAGTTCGTGGAAATGCGTCGCGAAAATGGCACGGCAGCGCAGCGTGGAATGCATGGCCTCCAGCACCGCCCAGGCGATGGACAGGCCATCCAGCGTGGAGGTGCCGCGTCCGATTTCGTCCACCACGACCAGAGAGCGTGGACCCGCCTGATTCAGAATCGCCGCTGTCTCGGTCATTTCGACCATGAAGGTCGATCGTCCGCGCGCAAGATCGTCGGCGGCGCCGACGCGCGAGAACAGACGATCGACGACGCCGATCCGCGCCGATTTCGCGGGAACGGGCAATCCGGCTTGCGCCAGTATGACCGCGAGCGCGGTCTGGCGCAGAAAGGTCGACTTGCCCGCCATGTTCGGGCCGGTGAGCAGCATGACGCGGCGTTCCGGAGCAAGGGAGCACGCGTTGGCCGTAAAACGGACGCCGGAACCCAGCGCCGCTTCCACCACCGGATGGCGACAGGCTTCGAGTTCGAACGCCTCTCCGTCCTCGACCTTGGCCCGGCTCCATGCGCCGCCAGCAGCGAGGCTGGCGCAGGACTGAACGACGTCGAGCAGGGCGAGTGCTGCGGCGAGGGCGGGCAGGCCCGGATCGGTCAGCGCCTCCTGCGTCAGGGCGGCGAAAATCTGCCGCTCCCGTGCGGCGGCGCGCTCGGCGGCTTCGGAGATGCGGGAGTCCAGGTCGGCCAGTTCTGCTGTTGAGAACCGTGCGGCGCTTGCTGTGCCTTGCCGGAAGGAGAGTTCCGGCACGTCGCGCAGCTTCGCAGCTGCAGCGGTGGGCGCCTCGATGACGTAGCCCAGTTGGGCGTGGTGACGGATTTTCAGGCTGGCGACGCCGAAACTTTGCGCATACTCGTTTTGCAACGACAGGATGATGCGCCGTGAGTCGTCGCGCAGGCTGCGATGAGCGTCCAGCTCTCCGTCAAACCCGGTGACGATGAAACCTCCGTCGTCGATCCGTGCGGGCAGTTCGTCCGACAGCGCGGCTTCGAACCGGTCGAACAACGCGACGCATCCGCGCATCGCCTCGAACGCTTCGGCCAGAAGCGGCGGAAGTGTCTTGCCTGCGTGCTTGCCTTCCGGCGTCAAGGCGGCCGCCTCATGTGCGGCCCGGACTCCGTCGCGCAGGGCGGCCAGATCACGTGGCTGTCCGCGCCCCACAGAAAGGCGGCCAAGCGCGCGGTCGATATCGGGCGCGCCGCGCAGGACGGTGCGAAATGCTTCGGGCTTGCCTGTCGCGTGGCGCATCCAGTCCCAGCATTCCTGCCGGGCGGATATCGACGGGACATCGGTCAGCGGCGAAGCGATCCACTGCGAGAGAAGGCGGGCGCCCGGCGCGGTGACGGTGCGATCGACTGCCGCGAAGAGCGTATGCTCCTGCCCGCCGTCGCGTGCGCGCAGCAGGTCGAGGCTGGCGCGTGTCGCCGGGTCGAGGCCGAGCGAGCCGCGTTCAGACTGTGGAACAGGGTGGCCGAGGCGGGGCAGGGCGCCCGCCTGCGAGCGGCGAATATAATCCACGGCGGCCATCGCGGCGGCGGCTTCGGCGTCTCCAAACGTTCCGAAGGCGTCGAGGCTTGCTACGCCGAAGGCTTCAGCAAGCCGCGCCCGCGCGGTGTGGGCGGCGGGAGCGGGGAACGCGCTCGCGCGGCGCGCTTCGTAATCGCCAAGGGAGAGATCAGTCGGGGCGAGGATTTCCGCCGGGTCAAGCCGGGCGAGAAGATGCTCCAGATCGGCGGCCTCGCATGAGGCGGTTTCGAACTGGCCTGTTGAAATGTCGATCCATGCCGAACCCCACTGGGACGTGGCGGTGCCTTTACGCCCGGCGACGGTCGCAAGCGAGACCAGCAGGTTCGAGCGCCCCGCCTCCAGAAGTTCGTCTTCCGTCAGCGTGCCGGGGGTCACCAGACGGACGACGGCGCGGGGCAGCGGGCCTTTCTGGGCAGGGGCTTTGCCCGCGCGGGCTTTTGGCGCTTCCGCCGTCTGTTCGGCGATGGCGACGCGAAAGCCGCGCCGGATCAGCCGGGACAGGTAGGCGGGCGCCGCGCCCACAGGCACGCCGCACATGGGGATGGGGGCGCCTGCGTGAGAACCGCGCGCAGTTAGCGCGATATCGAGGGCCGCCGCCGCCGCCGCCGCATCGTCGAAGAACAGTTCGTAGAAATCCCCCATGCGAAAGAACAGCAGCATGTCGGGGTTTTCAGACTTCAACGCGAACCACTGGGCCATCGCGGGGGATGCACCCTCGGCGCTCGGACGTCCGGGAGGATATGCGACCGGTGGGACGTCCTCAGGAGCCTGGTCGAGGGCGCCATCCTCGTCGTGGCCGGAAGGACGCCCGGGTGGTCGCTGGCCTAAACGCGATGTCGCGCTTTCCGGCGCAGTATCGGTATGAACGTCAGCATCCACCATGGCCGCTTCCCGAGCGGCCCGTGTCTTGCGCGGCGATTTCATGACGGGTTCTTGACGGCGTATATCGTCATGTTCTCCCACACGCGCATGACGTAGCCGCGCGTTTCCGCATAAGGAATGGTCTCGATCCAGTCGAGCATCGCGTCCTGATCGCCGCCCGTTCGCGCGGGGTCTCCGGCCGATTCCAGCCACTGGCTGACGCGATGCGGACCGGCGTTGTAACCAGCGGCGGCGTAAGGCGCGACCCCGCCGAACTTGTCGTAGATCTGCCCGAGATAGGTCGTGCCAAGCTGCATATTGATCGATGGATCGCGCAACGTGCCGCCATCGACGGCGATTGAACCGCCGCCATTGCGTGCGACAAGCCGCGCCATGTCGCGCGCCGTGCCGGGCAGAAGCTGCATGAGGCCGATAGCCCCTGACCCGCTGGCGATTTCGGGGTCGAAGCTGCTTTCCTGCCGCATCAAGCCCAGCGCGAAACCGGGGGGAAGGGAGGAGGGCGGCGGCGTCACTGGCGCGGGCCAACCCAGAGCGGGAAGAGCAAGGCCCTCTCGCCCGTCCCGTCGCGCCACGGCGACGGCAACGTCCTGCAGGCCAAGTCGCGTCGCGAAAGCGGCCAGAGCGCTGCGCTCACCCGCGTTCGTCGTCTGCCCGAGCAGCATCGTCAGAAATTCGCGCGCGTGCCTTTTGTCGCCCCAAGCGACGAGAATGCGCGCGGCCTGCGCCAGATCGCTGTTGGCGATTGTCCGCACGGCGACGGACGACGCAACCGGATCGCCGGACGCATCGAACCGCTGCAGGGCCGTCTTGACGGACGCGGGCACTGAGCCGGGAGAAAGCAGCGTGGCGCCATCATGGGCCAGCGCCGAGATCGCTATCTGTCCGTAGAACGTCTGCGGCCATTGCGAAGCCTGCCGCCATGCGGCCTCGCTTCCCGCAGCGTCGCCCGCCGCCGCACGCGCGCGGCCGAGCCAGTAATAGCCTCCGCTGCGGACGATCAGGGATCGAGATTGCGCGACGCTCGTGAAGCGTTGCGTCGCGATCGTTGCATCATGGAGTCGCCGCAGGGCGATCCAGCCACTCAGAAACGCGGCGTCAGCGCTGTGGACGTCAGTCGCAGGCATGCCGTCGTCGGCGATTGCGAAAGCGTCCGCGTCGCGACCCTGCGCCAGCAACGCACGGGAGAGGGCGTCTCGTTCAGTCCAGAAGGCCGTCGCAGCGCCAGCCTCGCTGGCGCGACGCTCCGCCGTCATGCCTTCGGATTTCCATAGGGCCAGCGCATCGTCGATGCGCTCCGCCTTACGCAGCCAACGCAGGCGGTCGAGTGCGAGAACCGGGTCGCTGCGCCTTGCTGCGGGCACGTTGGCGAGCAGCGCTTCCGCGCCGGGATCGTTGCGGTGGAAGGCGACCCGCGCGGTCGCAAGCGCCGCCAGATCGGCGGGAAGAAGCTGCGCCGTCTGGCTCGCCGCCGTCAGTTGGCCGGATCTTTCCTCGCGTTGAAACCGCGCCCAGTTATCCTGCGCGGACAGATCGGCCGCGAAGAGGGAGCGCAGCAGGGCCGCGTCCTGCGCGCCGTCGTTCGCATCGCGCCACGCCGCGCGTCCGGCTGTCCGCAACGCGGGCGTCATGCCCAGCACGGCGACACACCGCGAGAGGGCGCGGGCGGAGTTGAGCGAGGCCGAGGCGCAGAGCGAGCGGGCGACGCCGTCGTCGGGTTCGTCAGCCAGAGCCTTCTGAAAACGCGTTTCGATCAGCTTCCAGCGCGGCCAGATCGGTCTGGTGGCGAGAAACTGCGCGTACGTCGACGCGGGAATCTCGCCGGGAGACGGAGCGACAAGCTGTCGCCAGACGGTCAGACGATCTGTCAGCTTCATCGACACGGCAGCGACAGGCTGTGCCGGAGCCGTCGGCGGGGTCGTTGCGGCGGGAGCGGAGTAGGCGGGCGGATCAGCGGGGTCGGGCGCTCCGGCGCAGGACGGCAGAAGGACTGCGCTGGCTACCCCGGCGTGCAGAAACGATTTCTTCAATGCATCACGCCCCAGACGTCGTTGCCGCCACGGATAATCAGTTCGATGGCCACGCCGAGCACGACCAGCAGTCCCAGCCACGCGATCCAGCGAAAACGTTCGAGCAGGCGCGCTATCAGGGACGCTGCGACGGCCATCAGCAGGACCGAGAAAGCCAGGCCGGTGACGAGCACCCAGGTGTGCTCCGCTGCAGCGCCTGCGACCGCGAGCACGTTGTCGAGACTCATGGACAGGTCGGCGACGATAATTCGGAATATCGCCGCCCGCAGTGCGCCGGGCGCCGGAGCCGCGTCGTCAGTGTGATGATCCGGGCCGCGCAATTCGCGGTACATGCGCCAGCAGACCCATAGCAGCAGCAGTCCTCCCGCCAGACGCAGGCCAATGACCGCAAGCATCTGCGTGGCGATGAGCGCCAGGCCCAGTCGAATGATGGCGGCCGCCGCGACGCCGACGATGACCGCGATACGTCGTTGTTCGGCGGCGAGACGACGAACGGCGAGGCCGACGACGATGGCGTTATCGCCAGCGAGCGTGACGTCGATCAGCACCACCTGGGCGAGAGCGGTGATGGCGGCGAGGGAAAACATGTCGGAAATAATCGTGCTCCGGTGCTGGCTCCGCCCCATTGGAGCAGACGCCATACTCTAGCTAACCACCTGGAAAAGATTAAGGGGGCGTGCGGTGGCTCGTCGTGCGCGCGGGCGGCTGGTTTCAGGATGCGTGATCGCCCTCGCCACGCGGCGAGATGACACGATGGCGCACGACCTCACCGACGATGATCAGGGCAGGGCTCTTCACATTTTCCGCAATAGCCTTCGCAGGAAGGGTGGCTAGGTCGCCGACGATCACGCGCTGTTCCGGACGTGTGCCGTTCTCCACCAGCGCGGCGGGCCAGTTTGCGGGCAGGCCGTGCGTCTGCAACTGCGCGGACAGGGAGGCGAGGCCGCCGAGGCCCATGTAGATCACGACTGTCTGTCCATGCCGGGCTATTGTGTCCCATGGCAGATCCAGTTCGCCGTCGGCGCGGGCGTGTCCCGTTAGAAACAGGCAGGACTGTGCGCAATCGCGATGGGTGAGTGGAATGCCGGCGGTCGCAGCGCATCCGTTCGCAGCCGACACGCCGGGCAGGATCCTGAACGGGACGCCAGCCGCCATTAGCGCCTCAACTTCCTCCCCCCCGCGTCCGAAGATGAACGGGTCGCCGCCTTTCAGGCGAAGGACGCGCTCTCCGGCGCGGGCGCGCCGCACGAGTTCCTCGTTGATCTGGTCCTGCGGCAGCACATGGTCGCTACGCGCCTTGCCGACGAAGATTCGTTCGGCGTCACGTCGCACGCGTTCAAGGATTTCGGGCGGAAGCAGACGATCGTAGAGCACGCTGTCGGCGTTCTGCATCAGTCGCAGTGCGCCGAGGGTGAGCATGTCCGGGTCCCCCGGCCCGGCGCCGACAAGCCAGACCTCGCCCATCCGCTCGCCCTGGCCACGGGCCAGTCGCTCCAGTGTTTGCGTGGCGAGGCCTTCCTGTCCGGCGAGCGCCTGTTCGGCTCCCGGCCCGTCGAGAAAAGCTTCCCAGACACGCCGTCGCGTATCCGCTCCGGGATGGATGGCGTTCATCTCGGGTCTTCGGGCGCGCATGAAGCGCGCGAGCGCGTCAAGGCGACCGGGCAGCATCGCTTCGATCTTTTCGCGCAAACGTCGCGCGAGAACCGGTGCTGCGCCAGAGGTGGAGATCGCGACCTGCACCGGTCCCCGCCGCACGATGGCGGGCGTGATGAAGGTTGACGCCTCCGGGTCGTCCACGGCGCAGACCGGTATGTTCGCGGTGCTGGCGATCCGGGCGACCGCACGGTTTACACTGCGATCATCGGTGGCGGCGAAGGCGACGCGGGCGCCGGGGAGCAGGGATTCCAGCAGGGTCTCGCTTACCGCCTGCGCGACGTGCTCGATGCGTCCGTCCCGATGCAGTCTCGCGAGTTCCGGGCAGAGTTCAGGCGCCAGGACGACGACATGCGCGCGGGCGGCGACGAGCAGCGCAGTCTTGTTAGCGCCTATGGCGCCTCCACCGACCACTAGGGCGCGGGCGCCGCCGCCAAGACGCAGGACAAGGGGAAACCATGCGTCGTCTTCGGCGTCCGCCTCGGAGGCCCGCGTCTCGGCCTCGGCACCGTCGTGGAGCGCCTCTTCATACGGGAGTTCCTGTTTGTCCGGATCGGAAAGCCCTTCAGGCCGTTGCACTGTCATAAGCTCCTCCGGCGGGATCAGGTCTGGCCGACGCAACCGGCAAAGCGGCGTCAGAGTCTCGTCCGTCTACGCAGATAACGCCTTAAAACTGTTGTTTTGACGAATATCGTTGTCTTGTCAGACGTTTCCGTCCGATTGGACGATGCTCTAGCGAATTGGCGTAGCTCGATCCAGCCCGGTCTGCGCAGCCATCAGGTCCAGGAACCACTGGCGTGGCGTTCCGACCGTTCCAGGCCGAACGTGGAAATCAGCCGCGCTGCGTCAACAGGCAGATCAGCGTGAAAAGCCGCCGGGCGGTGGGTCGGTCCATGGCGATTTTCCCGTCGAGGCGCTCCATCAGAAGATCGGCGGCTTCGTCATGGATACCGCGGCGCCCCATGTCGATCGCCTGCACCTTGCTGCGATTGCCTTCTTCCATGGCGGCTTCGAAGCTGTCGATCATCAGCGCGTAATCCTTGAGAAGCCGACCGAACGGCGTCAGGGATATGAGCTGTGCGTGTAGCGGTTGATCTTCCTCGCTGCGGACGTCGAAGACCAGTCCCTGATGGCCGCTGACGGAAAGGTGCAAAATGAACGGTCCGGTAAGTCCAACAGGCCGGAAATGCGCGGTCTGGCAAAGGTCCACGATAGCCTGTTCACGGTCGCGCTGGCGCGCCGGATTTGCGTCGGCGGCGGTGTCGAGCGCAGATGCGAGAACGACGCCAATCAAGGCGTCGGGCCGGTCAGGCGGCAGCGTCGGTTCGTTGCTGCGGTTCCGATCGTGAAAGAGTTTCGTCACTCTGAAATCTCCGCCCCGTTCCGGGCTCGCGCCCTGGGTCATCGTTTTTGTCGCTGCTTTTATTTTATCGTCGTCGTTCAGGGTCGATGATCGGTAATGTGACATAGCGCGAGGTTTTAATCTCGCGGAAAAATCCGGAGGCCATCGAACGCAAGTCCAATTATTGGCGCTATTGATTTTTTTTGACCTTTCGACATTACCTATGTGCGACCTTACGGCGCGGCCGGCGTGGCGCGTGGGAGATGATCGAGAGCGCGATGCAGGTTTTTGTCCAACTGAGTTACGGTTACGGGGCGCGGGTTTGGCACGACCTCTGGACCCGGGGCAAGGTCATCGGCGTCAACGAGAAATACGCCTATGGATATTACCGCGCAGCTGGGCCGGACGTCGTCATCGAGCAGTCCGAGGATCTGGTCGAGCCGTTGCCGTCCAAGGCGGTCCGCTATGCAATGCGGCTGCTTCTCGGGTTCGATTTTGTGCACGCCTGGCGCAATCGTCACGGGATACGGAAGGCGGACATAGTCTGGACCCACACGGAGGCCCAGAGTCTTGCCACGGCGATGGTTTTGCTGCTGTCGCGCGGACGTAAGCCGCGTCTGCTGGCCCAGTCGGTGTGGCTCGTGGATCGATGGCCGCGGCGTAATAGCCTTCAGAAAGCTCTGTATCGGTTTCTGCTTAACAAGGCGGACCTGTTGACCTTCCATTCTCCGGACAACCGCACCGTTGCGGCCCGGATGTTTCCGTCCCGCCGCACGGAGGTGGTTCTCTTCGGCATCAACGCTGATACCGTGCGTTCGCACCCGTTCAGGGAGGTTGCGCGCGACGTGCGTATCCTCTCTCTCGGCAACGATGAGCACAGGGACTGGAAAACGCTCGTTGCGGCAGGACGTCGCATCCATGGCGAGGTGAGGATCATATCGCGGGCGAAGGCGGCCAACGACGCGGTCGTCGGGGCAACGGGCGCGTCGGTCGTGACTGTGCAGAACAACGAGGAGTTGTTGGCCCAATACCATTGGGCGGACATCGTCGTGGTGCCGCTGCTGCCGAACCTGCACGCTTCTGGTTGTACAGTGGTTCAGGAGGCGACGTTGATGGGCCTTCCGGTCATTGCGACGGATGTCGGCGGTCTGCGTGAATATTTCGAAGAGACCGCAGTTCGTTATGTGCAGCCAGGCGATGCGCATGAACTCACTCTTGCGATCAACGAGGTCGCCGCCGACCCAAGTCTACGTGCGCGCATGGTGTCCAATGCGCAAGCGCGGATGAAAACGGTTGTGAATTCGCAGGTTTACGCCGACCGACATGTCGAACTGTCGCGAGAGTTGCTCGGGCGATAAAAGCGGCGTCGACTGAGCTTCGCACCCGGGGGCGCGCCGCAAGCGGCTCTCTTGCAGTTTGCTATTTGTTTCGATCCGGACTTTTACATTTCTGGCTACGCTACGCAGTCATACGCATGGTTCTGCTTGTCAGGCGTCCCGCTTGCTCTTATGAGGGTGCGCCAACGGTCGGGGACCCGAGGCGAGCCGTCAACACGGCCTGCCCTTGAGGAGACGTCCGGAAACGAGCGGCGTATTTTGCGCTGTCGATTTTCCGAACGCACAGGGCTGCAGGCTTGGGCCTGTCATGCAGTTGGGTCGCCCGCTTCACTCAGAGGGGTTCCCGCGCCATGGCGACCAGAGGCACACAATTCGGCTCACTCTATGACCGTATCACCGAAGCGCTGGCGTTCGACGACGTGCTCGTCGTCCCGGCGGCCTCCGACGTGCTGCCGGCGCACGCCGACACGCGCACGCGCCTTACCCGCACCATCGATCTGAACATCCCGCTGATCTCCGCCGCGATGGACACGGTTACGGAGTCGGCCATGGCGATCGCGATGGCGCAGCAAGGCGGCCTTGGCGTCATTCATAAGAATCTGGACCCCGAGGAGCAGGCCGAGCATGTCCGCCGCGTCAAGCGGTTCGAGTCCGGCATGGTCGTCAACCCGGTTACAGTTGGCCCCGAACAGACGCTCGCAGAAGTGCGGACGATCATGGCGCGCAACGGAATCAGCGGCCTGCCGGTGGTTGAGCCCGGCACGCAGGTCCTGGTCGGCGTTCTGACCAACCGCGACGTGCGCTTCGCGACTGATCCCAAGCAACGCGTCGCCGAACTGATGACGCATGAAAATCTGGTTACGGTGCGGCATGGCGCGGACCCAGCCGTTGCGCGTCAGCTCCTGCACAAGCATCGGATCGAAAAGCTGCTGGTGGTTGACGATTCCAACCGTTGCGTCGGCATCATCACCGTGAAGGACATGGACAAGGCGGTCGCTCATCCGCTGGCGATCAAGGACGGCCTCGGCCGCCTACGTTGCGCTGCCGCGACGGGCGTGGGCGAGGACGGCTTCAGCCGTGCGCGCCTGCTGATAGAGGCTGGCGTCGACGTGCTGGTGGTCGACACCGCGCACGGTCACTCCTCGGGCGTGCTGCGCGCGGTCGAGAGGATCAAGTCCGTTGACAGCTCGGTTCAGGTCATTGCGGGCAACGTCGCGACGCCGGAGGCCGCCGAAGCCCTGATCGACGTTGGCGCTGACGGCGTGAAAATCGGCATCGGGCCGGGCTCCATCTGCACGACCCGCATTGTCGCAGGCGTCGGTGTGCCGCAGTTCTCTGCGGTGCTTGAGACGGCCGCCGCCTGCCATGGGCGCGACACGCCCGCCATCGCCGACGGCGGTGTCCGGAACTCGGGCGATCTGGTCAAGGCGATTGGCGCGGGCGCTGACGTGGTGATGGTGGGGTCGCTGCTCGCCGGAACGGAAGAGGCGCCGGGTGAGGTGTTCCTCTATGAGGGACGTTCCTACAAATCCTATCGCGGTATGGGTAGCCTCGGCGCCATGGCGCGCGGATCCGCAGACCGTTACTTCCAGCAGGAAGTCAAGGACACCCACAAGATGGTGCCGGAAGGCATCGAGGGGCGGGTCGCTTACAAGGGCGCGATGGGCGCTGTGGTGCATCAGCTCGTCGGCGGCCTGAAGGCGGGCATGGGCTACACGGGTTCAGCCCACCTGCGCGACCTGCAGACGCGCACGCGATTCCGCCGGATCACCGGAGCGGGGTTGCGTGAGAGCCACGTCCACGACGTCTCCATCACACGTGAAGCGCCGAATTATCGGCGCGACTGATCTGCCCGTCCGCGCGCGGCGTCTTGTGAGGCGCGTGCGGACGAACCGGATTTTGTGGGACGCGCGTTGGCCGCGTTCCTGACGCTTGTGGCGTCGGCGCCAGTTTCTGTTTCAGGATATTCATGACCCCCTCCGCCCGCCTCGCCGCCGCCATTGATCTTTTGACCGCCATGGACGCCACGCCGCGCCGTCCGGCGGACGCCGTCGCCAACGCGTTCTTTCGCGAACGTCGCTTTATCGGCGGGGGAGACAGACGCGCCATTTCCATGATCGTGTGGGACGTGCTGCGGCATTGGCGGCGTGTCGCCTGGCGCCTTGAACAGGTCGGGGCTTCTGCGACGCCGCGTCTGCGCGTCGCCGTCCGGCGGATGGAACAGGGGGATAGCCTTGGCGCATTGTCCCAGGGCTTCGTCGAGGGGCGGTTTGCGCCCGGCGCCTTGAGCGCGGACGAACGTCACGCGTTGGACAAGCTGACGCAGCCCGACGCCGCTCCACTTGAGGGTGCGCCGCGCGCTGTAAGGCTTGAGATCCCGGAATGGCTGCTGCCGCATCTGGAGCAGCGATTCGGCGATACGCTTGAGGCGGAGCTTGCGGCGATGGCGCGGGAGGCGACGCTCGACCTACGCGTCAATACGCTACGGGGCGATCGGGAGGCCGCGCGCAAGGCGCTGGCGCGAGACGGGCTGCATGCCGACCCGACCGAACTGTCTCGGTGGGGTCTACGCCTGCCGGGCCGTCTGCCGGTTACGAGCAGCGCCGCTTTCAAGGATGGGCTTGTCGAAATTCAGGACGAAGGCAGCCAGCTTGTCGTGGCGATGCTCGGCGCCGGGCCGGACATGCGCGTGCTCGACTATTGCGCTGGCGCTGGCGGCAAGACGCTGGCCATCGCCATGACCATGGGGAACAAGGGGCATATCGTGGCGTGCGACGTTTCCGAGCCACGGCTGGAGGGGGCAGTACGCCGCCTGCGTCGCGCGGGCGTGCACAATGTCGAGAGACATCTGCTTGTTCCGGGCGACAAGTGGGCGAAACGTCGGGCTGCGAGCTTCGACCGCGTGCTGGTGGATGCGCCATGCACGGGGACGGGGACGTGGCGGCGCAACCCGGATGCTCGCGTAAGGCTGGAAGAGGCTGATCTGGCCGAATTAACTGTAAAGCAGAGCGAGATTCTTGATCGTGCGGCGGCTCTGGTGAAGCCTGGTGGCCGCATGGTCTACGCCACTTGCTCGATTCTGGATGCTGAAAACCAGAACCAGATCGACGCATTCCTCGTTCGCAATCCGACGTTCCGTCTAGCCTCCCCCGATGCGCGTGATGTGCCGGACGTATTGGCGGGTTCGCCGGTCTTGTCGCTGTCGCCCGGCAGAAACGGCACTGACGGGTTTTTCGCCGCTGTTCTGGAGCGCGCCCCAGCCTTGGCTGCTCAGGAGTGACGTCCGGCCTGGTGGGGTAGCGGCGTCGCGGCGTCGTCGTTCAATGGCCTTCTTTGGGATGAAGAGAATAGTGTGTGCGTCTTCGTCGTATTTGTCGCTGCGGCGGGTATTGGCGGATCGGTATGGGTTTGAAAGGCCAGGTGCGTCACCTTATTGCGTTTGTGCTAATTCGCTATGTCTCCCCGGGGGCTGGCACAGGTGTTTTGTGGCGCGACTGTTCTGAAGTATGGAGAGGATTTCTCTCTATTGTCTTGAAAAAATTCGTGTTGACGAGGCGTGGTCTAGCGCGGGCGCTGATGTAGGCGCCGTAGCCTGTCGTTTTTAAAATTCATATTCTTCTAAAAAATTTCCGATAATATATCGTGATATTTGTTCTGATTTTTATTGATGAATATCGTCCAGTGAATGCCTATTATGGCAGGGTGAAATATTGATTCGATAAAAGAGCGATAATTTTCAGCAGGGGTTTGGGATGATTATTGTGACTGGGAACGATAATTTTCTAGCTGTTTCTCAGGGTGCTCTGGTGGCAAAAGAGCAATCTCCTGGGATTGGGTTTATGAAAATAGGGAGATTTTACGTTATCTATGATAAAGATTGCGGTGAAAAATTCAAAATATTCGATTGCGATCGGATGTCTTATGGGCATTTAGTTAAAATTTCCCGCCATGTTGATGATTGTTTTTCTATATTACATTTAGATGGTAGAAAGTTTCTTTGCGCGGCACCTGCGTATGGACCGGACGATGTTGGTCGTATTGAACCGAGAGAGCACGTCAATGCCTGGGAGCTGTATCGTTCGACGCATGGCGTGCCCTTTGACGTTGAGTCGCGATATGATTTCGATTTTAGGGAAAGTGATGTCGGAGCTGTCAGGGAGTTCCTTCTGTCGGATCTTGAGCCGATAGAGAAACGGGCAGTTTTCTCCTGCGTGTTGAATAATTGTCGCGACGCTCTGCTTAGGGAAATTGTGCAGAGACTTCTTGTTGACGCCTCGTTTTTGGGATTGATTTCGGAACTGTTCGGAAATGATCTGGCGGCTGATATAGGCGATTTGGCTTCGTGGCTCAGGGATGGGAGAGTGGAGAGTCAGTATTACGACCTGAAAGCGTTGCCGTCGGAGATTTCACGCACGAGCTTGCCTCAATACAGGCTGGATACTGAAGAGCTGTTGCGGTTTTCGGCAAGAAGCTGCGTGCAGCCCGTAAAAAAATCCTGTGTTGTGACTACGATCCGCAATGAAGGAATTTATATACTCGACTGGGTCGCTCATTATCGGGCGATTGGCGTTGATAAGATAATTATTTACAGCAATAACAATACGGACGGATCAGATGATCTTCTTAAAGCGTTGAGCGATGCGGGTCTTATAATCTGGTGTGATGGGGATGTGACGCAGGGCGATAGCGCCCAAAGAAAGAGTTATTCGCATTGTCTCATGTTGAATAAAGAAGTTCTCAATTATGAATGGTCCATATTTTTGGACATGGACGAATTTCTGTGCTTCGATAGAAATATGTTCAGTAATATAAATGATTTTCTAGACTGGCATTCGTTGTCGCGAGAAGATGTTGTCGCGGTCAACTGGCGCTTTGTCGGTTCGTCAGGTCAAAAAAAGCGGACCGCAGGTCCGGTTTACAGCCGATTTTTCAGTTGGGGCGTAGCGGATCAACATGTAAAATCCATATTTAAAACAAGATATTTCTACGGATCATGTCCGCATGAACCTGTTTCCAACTCCCGTCGAAATTCTATAATGGTCGCGGCGAACAAGCGGCCATATGTTCCGTTGGACAGGAGCGCCGGGAACGCCAAATCTGATTTGCCCCTCGCGTCGTATGCGCAAATCTATCACTATTTCTTCAAATCCGCTGAAGAATTTTTGTGGAAATTTTCTAGAAATAGAGGGGATTTCCCTTTTGTTTCTGAAGATATCTTTGTTAACGTCTTGGATATGTCGATTTTTATTGACGCGTTTATCAGCGCGTTCAATGGCGAGGGCGACGAAAACGGCGGCGTCATGATGCAACGGCAGCTTCCGTCAAACATTCAAGAGTATGAGAACTTATTAAGCGCTGAGGTAATTCGTCAGGCGAATGATCGTGTTCAGAGCGCCTATGATGTGCGGCTGAACAAGTTAAAGGATGCCTTTCGTCTTATCGTTCCGCGTTTTCCGCAACTGGAAATATTGGCAGCTGTTCTGGATGATGGTTGCGCTGACTGAATGGAGGAGCGTGAGCTTGTCGGTAAGTGGCTGGCGTGACGCTGGTTGATTTCCGGTATGGCTGAGTGCTGCCTGAGTATGGTGCCAAACCTACCCCAAGGAGCGTTTGTCAGTTCACCCCTAACTCCCGTAGAGACGTGAGTCAGATGGACGGACGATTGTCGTTTACGCGGCTTCGCTTGATCCGCTGCATATGGTTGAGCCTGCGCCGTCCCAACCCCGTAACTAATGAAACGAAAGCGTCTTATTGAGGCGCTGTGTTGGGACTGGATATCGTCGCGCCGCGAAAGCCGCGCCTGCGCTGACGTTCCGACCATACCAGCGTCAGGCTCGCGCCGACGATCAATAGCGCGCCGCCAAATACATTGGCGTGCGGAACGTCGTTCCAGATCAGGTATTCGTAGACGAACGCCCATATCAGCCCGGTGTATTCCATAGGAGCGGCGACAGACGCAGGTGCGTAGCGGAAGCCTTCGTAAAGAAGGAACTGGCCGAAGCCGCTGGCGACTCCCAGACCCAGCATCATGGCGAGGGCCGCGAGATCAGGCGTCCGCCACATCCATGGCAATGCGACCGCGCATGCGGCTGCAAAGAAGCCGTTCGTAAGGACAATCTGACTTGCCGTTGAATCGGAGCGGCTTATGACGCGGATCAGGATCGAGCTCATACCCCAGCAGATCGCTGCAAAAAACGCCGCCAGTGCGGGCGTCAGGTCAGAGATTTCGCCGTGCGGCGCGGCGGCCGTCAGGACGCCGGTGAAACCGACGAGCACCGCCGCCCAGCGGCCTGCGGTGACGCGCTCTCTCAGCACGAAGACCGACAGTGCGACGGTTATGACCGGAGCGGCGAAGTAAATCGTCGTCAGTTCCGCCAGGCCGAGTGAACGCGCGGCGGAGTAGTAAGAGAACCACGCCATCAGCATCAGCGAGGCGCGGGTAAGGATGGCGCTCGGGTTGCGGGGCCTGAACAGCGTCAGACCCTGGCGGCGTCCGATGAGGCAGGCGATCGCCACGACGACGAAGCTTCGAAAGAGCAGGATTTCCGGCACGGAATAAGTGGCGACCAACCACTTCACCGTTGCGTCCTGCATGGAAAAACATAGATAGCCAAGCGCGCAGAGCGCTAGGCCCCGGGGGATGTTGTCCTGTGCGGTGGTCATTTTGAAAAGTCCGCGCTGATTCCTCGCCAGCCAGCGACGAAGAAGCATCAAGGCTTATATGAAATTTTTCAATGACAGATAATCGGTTTACACATACCGGCTATAATCTGTTGTAAGGTCGTATCGATAATCGTCAGATCGCAAGGCGCCTCGCCAGGGCCGAGGCTGCAATAGCCAACGCTTCCGGAAGCGTTGGCGCGACATGGACGGAGCCGCCGGAGAGGCGAATGAAACCTTCCGTCATCCCGTTCTGCACCATGCCTTCCGAATGAACGATCAGACCGTCCGCATCCTCCCACGCGCCGCTGCCGCCAGTCGTCTGGCGAAGACGCAGGCGCTCGCTCCAGGCTCGGGCGCAGTAGTCGCGCACCTTGTCGGGATAGGATCTACCATCAACGGTGTAACCTTCGAGCGCTTTGCCCTGCGCCGTCATGTAGCCGATCTCAACGGCGGTGCCGGGGTCCATGTCGGCGGCACGGCGAAACGGATCGAGGCAAAACATCCCCGCGTCGCACGAATCCATAAGGGTGCGATCGGCGGCGACAATCGACAGCGTCGTTTCAAGGCCGGGCGGCAATCCGCTGAGGTCGATCTGCCCGTCCAGCGGCGCTACGCCTTCCAGTCCGTGTGTCGCGCATACGGCCTTAAGGGTGGCGAACAGGCTCTCCGCGTTCGGGCGAAAGACAAGATCCCCGGCAAGATAAACGCGGGGACGAGGGCTGGCGGGCTTGGGCTTCGTCGGCACGGTGGGCGCTCATTTCCGATGCTGGTGGTTGTCGCCAATGCGATCGCCTGATCGGATTCTGTCAACCACCGGATCAGCGTGAGCTGCATGGCGGAGGGGTTTGACCGGAGGCCGAGGGATCGCCATCATAAAGGCATGATCCTGTTGATCGACAATTACGACAGCTTCACCTTCAATCTTGTCCACTATCTGGGCGAACTGGGTGAAGTCTGCGACGTCCGCCGTAACGACGCGCTGACCGCCGACCAGGCGATTGCGCTGGCGCCGGAGGCTATCGTGCTGTCTCCCGGCCCGTGCACGCCCAATGAGGCAGGCGTCTGCTGCGACCTGATCCGTCAGGCTGGGGGCATGATTCCCATATTCGGCGTGTGTCTTGGCCATCAGGCGATTGGTCAGGTCTTCGGCGGAGACGTGATCAGGGCTCCGAGTCCGGTGCACGGCAAGGTGAGCAGGGTGTTCCATGACGGGGCCGACGTATTCGCGGGCCTGCCCAGCCCTTTCCTCGCGACCCGCTATCACAGCCTGACTGTCGATCCGGCGACGTTTCCAGACGCGCTTGAAAAAACCGCGTGGACTGACGACGGCGTGATCATGGGGTTGCGCCATCGCGCGCTGCCGATCCATGGGGTGCAGTTTCACCCTGAAAGTATAGCGTCGGAGCATGGGCGCGACATACTGGCGAATTTTCTAGCGTCTGCGCGCGGATGGCGTGCGACGCAGAAGGCGGCGTGAGGCTGCACGGGTAATGTCAGAGTTTCGCTCCCGGCGAACCGTCATCGTGCGTCCCGTATGAGCGGCGCGAGTCACGTTGCGGTTACGGCCGCCGATCCCTTTCGTCCGGTTCTGGCCGCCGTGGCCACCGGTCGCCCCTTTTCCGTGGACGAGGCGCGTGACGCCTTTGGTCTGATCATGGATGGCGCGGCTAGCGAGGCGCAGATCGCAGCGTTCCTGATGGGACTCAGGGTGCGGGGTGAGCGTCAGGAAGAACTGCTCGGCGCGGTACTTGCCGTGCGCTCCCGCATGTTGGCGATTGAGGAATCACCGCCGGGCGCTATCGACGTATGCGGCACAGGCGGGGACGGCCACGGGACGCTTAACGTATCGACGGCTGTGGCGTTCGTCGTCTCGGCCCTGGGTGTTCCCGTCGCCAAGCATGGCAACCGGGCGTTGTCCTCCTTGTCCGGCGCGTCAGACGTGTTGGGCGCGCTCGGGGTGCCGCTTGAAAGCGACTGCGCGACCCTTGGGGCGGAGCTGCGTTATCGGCGCCTCATCTTCATGGCGGCGCCATCCCATCACCCGGCCATGCGCCATGCCGCAGGCGCTCGCCGGGCGCTGGGCGTGCGAACCTTATTCAATCTCGTCGGGCCTCTGGCCAACCCGGCGCGCGTGACGCGGCAGCTCGTCGGGGTTCCTGAAGCTGTGTGGCTTGAGCCGGTCGTGACGACGCTGCGTGACCTTGGGTCCGAGCGTGTGTGGGCTGTTTGCGGCGACGTTCCGGGTGCTGGGCCGGGTGTTCCGTCCCGGGGCGTCGACGAAGTCACGCTGTCTGGCCCTACGGAGATAGCAGCTCTGGAGAACGGCGAAATTATTCGCACGATTCTCACGCCGGATATGGCGGGCCTGCCTTCTGCGCCCATATCAGCGATAGCAGGCGGTGGTCCGGTCGAAAACGCGGAAGCGCTGTTGGCGTTGCTCAAGGGCGCCCATGGACCTTACAGGGACACTGTTTTGCTCAACGCGGCGTGCGCGCTGCATGTGGCGGGACGTGGCGTGGTGCTGCAGGCAGGCCGCATAGCCCCGGAGGCTTTACGGGAACTCGTTGCGCTTGCGGCGCATGTGATCGACAATGGCGCGGCGCTATCCAGTCTTCAGGCTGCCCGCAGGGGCAGAACTGAGGTTGCGAGCGACCGGGGCGGGAGCGGTTCGTGACAGTTGGTGACGCGACTTTCGCTATGGGTGGGAGCGGTTTCGAGCTGCGTTCGACCCGAATTACAGTTTCAAATGCGAGATCAGGGACATGATGAACGAGACGCCGAATGAGGCGCCTGTTGAGGCGTCGGGGGAGGGTAATTCCTCGCTACCAGACGTTTTGGCCCGCATTGTCGCGCGCTCCCGGATCGAGGTGGCGCATCGTTCGACATTGATGTCTCTGAAGGACATCTCGGCGAAGGCGCGTGAGACGGAGTTTGGGCCTCGCGGGTTTGGCCGAGCTCTCAAGGAGAAGACGGCGGACCAGCTTCCGGGCTTGATCGCTGAAATCAAGAAGGCGTCGCCGTCGGCCGGATTGTTGCGCGACCCGTACGATCCGGTCGCCATCGCGAAGTCATACGAAGCGGCGGGCGCCGCCTGCCTGTCGATCCTCACGGAAAGCTCCTGCTTTCACGGCGATGTGGAAGATCTGAAGGCGGCCCGGGCGGCCTGCGACCTTCCGGTGTTGCGGAAGGACTTCATCTTCGATCCGTGGCAAATCTACGAGACGCGACTGATCGGCGCGGATTGCGTGTTGCTGATCATGGCGATCCTCACGGACGTGGAGGCTGCCGAACTTGTGGATCATGCGCGCGGCCTCGACATTGATGTGCTGGTCGAGGTGCACTCCGAGGAGGAGTTGACGCGTGCTCTGGCTCTCGACACCTCCCTGATCGGGATCAACAATCGAGACCTCAAGTCGCTTCGCACGGATTTGGAAACGACGATGCGGCTCGCGCCGCTGGTGCCGCCTGACAAGATTATCGTGTCGGAAAGTGGCATCGGCACGCATGAGGATGTCGTCCGTCTTGGATCGGTCGGCGCCAGCGGCTTTCTTGTGGGTGAATCGTTGTTGCGTCACGAGGATCCGGGCGTCGCCGCGCGAGCGTTGCTTGGTCAGGGCTGACAGCGCGACGTCTCTCACGTCCGGTCAGGCGGAGCGCTGACATAATGTCTTCAGATCATTCCGAGTCCGGGGCTGACCCGGATGGGTTCACGCACCTCGATGCGCGTGGCCGGGCACTCATGGTCGACGTTTCGGGGAAGCAGGAGACCGTGCGCGTTGCGGTGGCCCGTGGTCGCGTGAGTATGGCGCCGGAAGTCGCGCTGCTTTTGTCTTCTGGCGAAATACCGAAAGGTGACGTGCTCGCGGCGGCCCGTATCGCAGGTGTGATGGCTGCGAAGCGCACTTCGGACCTGATTCCGCTTTGTCATCCCATAATGTTGACCTCGGTTAAGGTGACGCTTGAGGTAACGCCTGGATCTGTCGAAATCGAAGCAACGGCCAAAACCTGCGGCCAAACCGGAGTCGAGATGGAGGTGTTGACTGCCGTAAGCGTCAGCGCACTAACAGTTTATGACATGTGTAAGGCTCTGGATCGCTCAATGCGTATCGGCGATATACGTCTTGTGCAAAAATCTGGCGGACGGTCCGGCGATTTTACGGGTTCCTGAAAATCCCGACACGCGGGCGGCGCGCTGCGTTGCCCGCACGATATATTTTGACGAGTGGAGCGTTTTTTATGGCTGATACCCCCACGTCCAACCTGGCAGCGGGACGGAACGACCCCTCGCTCGACACGGAAGGCCTCAAGCGCGCCTTTCACGACATGCTTCTGATTCGTCGTTTCGAGGAGAGGGCCGGCCAGCTCTACGGCATGGGACTCATCGGCGGGTTCTGCCATCTGTATATCGGGCAGGAAGCGGTCGTCGTCGGCGTGCAGATGGCGCTCAAGGAAGGCGACAAGATCATCACGTCGTACCGTGACCACGGTCAGATGATCGCGGCTGGCATGGACCCGCGCGGCGTCATGGCGGAGCTGACCGGCCGCGCGACCGGGTATTCGCGCGGCAAGGGCGGCTCGATGCACATGTTCTCGCGTGAGAAGAATTTTTACGGCGGCCACGGCATTGTGGGCGCGCAGGTTGCGCTGGGCATAGGCTTGGCCTTCGCCAACAAGTACCGTGGTACGGATGAGGTCTCGATGACCTACTTCGGCGAGGGCGCTTCCAATCAGGGGCAGGTGTACGAAAGCTTCAATCTTGCCGCCCTGCACAAACTGCCTTGCGTGTTCGTGATCGAGAACAACCGTTATGGCATGGGGACGAGCGTCGAGCGGTCTTCTGCAGCCTCCCAGCATTTGTGGCGTAACGGCGAGCCCTGGGGCATTCCGGGAAAGCAGGTTGACGGTATGGATGTTTCCGCCGTCAACGCAGCAACCCGGGAGGCCGTAGCCTACTGTCGCGCAGGCAACGGGCCGTACCTGCTGGAGATGTCGACATATCGCTATCGCGGTCATTCCATGTCCGATCCGGCGAAATATCGTCAGCGCAGCGAAGTCGACGAAATTCGTCAGAAGCATGATCCGATCGATCACGTTCGTAATCAGTTGCTCGCCTCGGGTGTCGAGGAAGCCGAACTGAAGGCCGTAGAGGATGGCATCAAGGCCGTCGTCGCTGACGCCACGGAATTTGCAAAAACGAGCCCGGAGCCTGATCCGGCGGAACTGTACACAGACGTGCTGGTAGAGGCGTAAGCGTAATGGCCACCGATATTCTGATGCCGGCGCTTTCGCCGACCATGACCGAGGGCAAGATCGCCCGTTGGCTCAAGAAAGAGGGCGACAAAGTGTCCTCCGGCGACGTGATTGCGGAAATCGAAACCGACAAGGCGACGATGGAGGTCGAGGCTGTCGACGAAGGCGTGCTTGGTCGTATTCTTGTGCCTGAGGGAACCGAAGGCGTGGCTGTGAATGCGCCGATCGCCGTTCTCGTCTCTGACGGGGAGAGCGTTCCCGAAGCGGGTGGCGCCGCACAGTCGGCTGCGCCCTCTGCCGCGCCGGAAAAAGTCGAAGCAGCGGCGGAGTCCGCCACGTCGTCCAAACCTGCAGCCGCTCCGGTTGCGTTATCTGCGCCTGAACCTGAAAAGGACTGGGGTGAGACGAGCGAAATCACCGTCCGCGAAGCGCTGCGCGACGCCATGGCGCTGGAAATGCGACGCGATCCGGACGTGTTCCTGATCGGTGAGGAAGTCGGTCAGTATCAGGGCGCCTACAAGGTGTCGCAGGGACTGCTTGACGAGTTCGGCGAAGGGCGTGTCATCGACATGCCGATCACCGAACACGGCTTCACGGGCATGGCGACGGGCGCCGCGCTTACGGGGCTGCGTCCGATCGTCGAGTTCATGACGATGAATTTCTCGATGCAGGCCATCGACCACATCATCAATTCCGCAGCGAAGACGCTGTATATGTCCGGTGGGCAGATGGGTTGTCCCATCGTCTTCCGTGCCCCGAACGGCGCCGCATCGCGTGTCGGCGCACAGCATTCGCAATGTTATGCGAGCTGGTACGGGCACGTTCCCGGCCTGAAAGTTGTCGCCCCGTGGTCGGCGGCGGATGCGAAGGGTCTGCTGCGCGCGGCCATTCGCGATCCGAACCCGGTGATCGTTCTGGAAAACGAAATGCTCTACGGGCACAAATTCCAGTGTCCTGTCGATGAAGATTTCATTCTCCCGATTGGAAAGGCGAAAATCGAACGGCCCGGCAAGGACGTCACGCTGGTCGGTTTTTCGATCTCCGTTGGAACAGCAATGGCTGCGGCGGATATTCTGGCGGAACAGGGGATTGATGCGGAGGTCATCAACCTGCGTTCCATCCGTCCGCTGGATATCGCGACCATCGTGGAGAGCGTGAAGAAGACCTCCCGTCTGGTGACGGTGGAGGAAGGCTGGCCCTTCGCAGGTATCGGCGCGGAAATTGTCATGCAGATCATCGAGCACGCATTCGACTGGCTGGATGCGCCGCCGGTGCGCGTTGCGGGCGTCGATGTGCCGATGCCTTTCGCCGCCAATCTGGAAAAACTGGCGCTGCCGCAGCCTGACTGGGTTGTAGACGCCGTCCGCAAGCTGGTCTGAGGAGACATCATGGCTACCGATATCCTGATGCCGGCCCTCTCGCCGACTATGACGGAGGGCAAGCTTTCGCGTTGGCTCAAGCAGGAGGGCGACAAAGTCTCCTCCGGTGACGTGATCGCGGAAATCGAAACCGACAAGGCGACGATGGAGGTCGAGGCGGTTGACGAGGGTGTGCTCGGACGCATTCTTGTGCCAGCTGGGACCGAAGGCGTGGCGGTGAATGCGCCGATCGCTATTCTCGTGGATGACGGCGAAGCTGTTCCTGACGCGACGGCGTCGGGTAATGCTGTGGCAGAGGCGCCGAAGGAAAAGTCTGCCGTTGAGCAGGCGGCTGCGGCGCCTGCAGCCAAGGTTCCGCAGGCCGCGTCGAACGCGCCCACGAAATCTGCTCCTGCAGGGCGAGTTTTTGCGTCGCCATTGGCGAAGCGGATTGCGAAAGACGCTGGCGTCAACCTTGCGAACGTGAAGGGCTCTGGCCCGAATGGACGCATCGTGAAACGTGACGTTGAAGCTGCGAAAACAGCGCCAGCCGCGGCATCAAAAGGGGCCGCCGCTCCTGTTGCGCCTGGTGGTTTCATCAGCACGCCACTGTCGTCGATGCGTAAGGTGATTGCGCGACGTCTTACTGAATCGAAAACAACGGTTCCGCATTTCTATGTGTCGATCGACATGCAACTGGATGCGCTCCTTGCGCTGCGGTCGCAGTTGAACAAGGCTTCTCCGGAGGATGGGCCGGATGCATTCAAGCTGTCGGTCAACGACATGCTGGTGAAGGCGGCGGCTCTCGCGCTCCGCCGTGTTCCCGGACTGAACGTGTCCTTCACGGAAGATGCGCTTATCCAATACAATGACGTCGACATATCGATCGCGGTTTCGATTCCCGACGGTCTGATCACTCCGATCATCCGGCAGGCTGACAAGAAGACGCTCCGCGAGATCAGCAACGAGACCAAGGATCTTGTCGCCCGCGCCCGGGCAGGCAAGCTGAAACCGGAAGAGTTTCAGGGAGGCTCGTTCTCGATCTCCAATATGGGCATGTTCGGCGTCACGTCGTTCTCTGCGATCATCAACCCGCCGCAAGCTGGAATCCTGGCGATCGCCGCCGGTGAAAAGCGCGCCGTGGTCAAGGGAGACGCTCTGGCTGTCGCGACGGTCATGACGGCGACCCTGTCTGCGGACCATCGCGTGGTGGACGGGGCGTTGGGAGCGCAATGGATGTCCACGTTGCGTTCGATCGTCGAAAATCCGATCGCGCTCGTCATCTGAACATGAAGTGTCCCCGGGCGGCGTGCTGTAGTCGACGCCGGGGGCGGGGATCTCAACCGATCCCGTTTTCTCAAGAATCAGCCAGGAAACAGGCATGAGCACCACCGAGTTCGATCTTGTCGTCATCGGCGGCGGCCCCGGCGGTTACGTCGCGGCCCTTCGCGCGGCGCAACTGAAACTGTCGGTCGCCGTTGTGGAGGCCAATCACCTCGGGGGTATTTGCCTTAACTGGGGCTGTATTCCGACAAAAGCGCTTCTACGCGCTTCGGAAATCAACCACCTGCTGCATGATCTCGGGCAGTTCGGGTTCGCTGCGGACAATCCTCGTTTTGACTTCCAGAAGGTCGTTGCGCGCTCTCGTGCCGTGTCGAAGCAACTCTCCGGGGGCGTAGCGCATCTGCTGAAGAAGGCGAAGGTTCCCGTTTTCGACGGACTTGCGAAGCTCTCCGGCGTTTCGGGTAAAAAGCGCAAGATTGAAGTGACGTTGAAGGATGGGGCGAAAACCGTTCTGACGGCGACCAACGTAATTCTTGCGACAGGCGCGCGCGCGCGCGCGTTGCCGGGGCTGGAGCCCGACGGCAAGTTCGTCTGGTCATACCGAGAGGCTCTGGTTCCGGAAGAGTTGCCCAAGCGGTTGCTGGTTATCGGCTCAGGTGCGATCGGCACGGAATTCGCGTCGTTTTATCGCAACATGGGCTCCGAGGTGACGCTGGTCGAGGTCGCTGATCGCGTTCTTCCTGTCGAGGATGAAGAGATTAGCAAGCTTGCGCGCACGGCCTTCGAAAAACAGGGAATGAAGGTTCTCACGGGCGCCAAGGTTGGGCCTTTGAAGAAAAGCTCCTTGGAGGTCAACGTCGATATCGAAGCAGGCGGCAAGACGCATAGCCTGACCTTCGATCGCGTGATCTCGGCTGTTGGAATCGTCGGCAACGTCGAGAATATCGGCCTTGAGGGCACCCGGATCGTGGTCGAAAAAACACACATCGTCACCGACGAACTGTGTCGGACTGGCGAATCAGGCGTGTACGCCATCGGCGACGTCGCAGGCGCGCCATGGCTTGCGCACAAGGCCAGCCATGAGGCGGTGATGTGTGTGGAATCTATTGCCGGTCGCCACGTCCACCCGATTGACGCGACAAAAATTCCTGGTTGCACATATTGCCGACCGCAGATCGCTTCAGTGGGTTACACGGAAGCAAAGGCGAAGGCGGCGGGGTATGAAGTCCGGGTGGGCCGCTTCCCATTCATCGGTAACGGCAAGGCAATCGCCATGGGCGAAGTCGACGGGCTGGTGAAGACGGTGTTCGACGCGAAGACGGGAGAGCTTCTTGGCGCGCACATGATCGGCGCGGAAGTCACCGAGATGATTCAGGGCTACGTGATCGCCCGGAGCGGGGAGTTGACGGAAGCTGAGTTGAAGGAAACGGTGTTTCCGCATCCGACTATTTCCGAATCCATGCATGAGGCGGTGCTGGCGGCATACGACGGAGCACTTCATTTTTAATGTTCGTGTGATGGCGTTTTCTTTGTTTTTCCTTGATTTTGGAGCGGCGCATTACGATGCGCCGCTTTTTTTATATTGAAATTCTCCGATTTACTCGTGTAGTTTTATTCGGACAAAACGCAGTGAAACCACGCTATACCGACTGTTTTTCTGTTCGTATTTATTTTCACGATAATCGAAAATAAAACCTCATCGCATCAACGGTTAAGTAATTTGTTTATTATATAAATCCAGAATTTTTAGATTTTAAAGTGTGGCATATTGACATTCCGTGTTGTTTTCGGTCTTGCGCTTTGGACGTGAAGCGTGTGTCTAAGGTTTGTTCTGCAGGAGCACAATCAGGCCATGCCACCTAGCCTTGGGGCGCATTTCTTCGCGTCACTCTTGAACCCAGGCGTAAGTCTCCTGCTTGCCGTGGCGTTCGGTCTCTTGTGGAGACATAACCGCTCACAGGTGTACCCAAAGCTGGCGGCATATTGTTACGCGGTAATGACGGCTGCGTTTATTTTGGCGGAGCTGATTGGCCCAGAGTATCGCGCACTGTCTCTTATCGCAAATATAGGATTTCTTCTTTCTTCTATACTAATGTCGGCGTCTATAATAATTCGATACGAAGTTGGAATACCTTTTCTTCTATATTCTTTGATATTTTTGTTGATGGTTATTTCGTATTCTGTGGCGTCATTTGTTGATAATTGTTTGACTTGCAGGCTTTATAACGTGAACTTTGCGTTAGGCTCTGTTTCCTTATTGACGGCTTTCAAAATGAGTAAAGCTCAAAGAAAGCATGTCATAGACAATATATTGTTTGTTTTGTGCTTTTTGGTTTCTGCGAATTATTTTATTCGACCAATTCTTTTGAGGGTGCTGTTTTCCGACAATTTCTCGGCGTTTCATGAGTCCTTATACTGGGCGACGACTATTTTTGCCCAAATTATGATTTCAGTTGCAGTGGCGCTTAATCTCCTTATTGCCATCGCAGTTGATCAGATGATGGAACTCAGGCGAGAGGCTCATACCGACAAATTATCTGGTCTTCTGAATCGAGATGGATTTGATCACGCTTTGCAGGCGCTGAGAAACGCAGAGAGAGACAGGAATGAGCCAATCGCACTGGTGATAGCCGACCTCGATCATTTTAAGCGAATTAACGACACATTTGGCCATGGCGTTGGCGATGCTGTTATAGCGGCGTTCGGTTGCGTCGTGCGTGATACTCTGCACGACCGGTGGATCGCGGCGAGGTTCGGCGGAGAAGAGTTCTCAATTTTGATGTGCGGCGTCACCCCTTCGGAAGCTTACGGAATCTCCGAAAAAATTCGTAGAAAATTTGAAATTCACTGCCGCGACAATATGTCCGGAAGACTTCGGGCGACAGTCAGCATGGGGCTGACGCTGGGCACCTTATCAGGTGATATAAAGCGTTTGTATACAGAAGCCGACAGCACTCTTTATGAAGCAAAACGCGCCGGTCGAAACAACGTAAAAATCCATGTATTCGATGAAAAAATAGGGGATTTTCTCTCTCAAAAGAATGAAAACTGCCTGCATAGCGTCGTGTCCTAGGCCACGAAGCCACACGAAAAGACGAAACCGGTTGCGTCCGTGGATACTCTTCGTCCACGCAAGGGCTATGCTCGCCTTGAGTAAGGCTATGCTTTCATCGATATGGACGGATTTGTGTTAGATCGCTGAAAAGCGGCGTCACTAGCCTCATCGGAGTGCTTTGGAAGGAAACTTAGCGCAAGAGGTTTGATGTCGCGTTAGGCGCGGCGCCGCGATCGTCCGGCTCAGCTTGAGCGTGTGACCGGACGACGCGGCGCAAGGCGTATAGCCCGAACGATCGGGAGTTTCGATTTTTGAATACGTGAAAGCTTAGAGAGCGAGTTCGTTCAGAAAACCTTCAAGAATACTCAAAAATTCCATTGGTTTTTCGGCATGAAGCCAGTGCCCCGCATCAGGAATGGTTTCCAGATGATAGTGCGGAAACAAGTGCTTCATTTCCGGGTAATTCGACGGCTGTATATACCGGGATTTGCCGCCAGAAACAAAAAGCGTGCGCCCGGTGAAGTTCGTTTCTTGCGGCACGGGCGGCCATCCTACGATCTCGGGCATGGCGGACGCGATCTCATGTATTCCTATCGTCCATCCCGGGTTTTTACCCAGACGGAGATTTTGAAGCATAAGGTTCCGAACGTCGGCTTCCGGAATGACGCGGGACAGAAGCGCGTCCGCCTCGGTGCGGTTCAGCGACGCAGGGAAGGGCAGGGCGGCCAGAGCCGCAGCCAGCGTGTGGTTCTGTTGAAAGCCGCCTGCACCTGGGGCGATATCCGCCACAAGCAGGCGCTCGACGGCCGCTGGATGGCGAAGCGCCAACATCATGGCCGTTTTGCCACCCATCGAATGCCCGACGATCACGGCGGGTATTGCATCGTGCGCCTTCAACGTCTCGTAGACGTCTTCGGCCATCGTGGGATAATCTGCGGGGCCGTGGGGGCTGTCGCCGTGGTTGCGCAGGTCGAGCGCCAGAGTTCGTCTGAATTCCCCTATCCGTCTTTGAAAAAATCCGAAATTTCTGGCGCGCCCAAACAGCCCGTGCAGAAACACGACCGGAGGCTTAGACAAGCCGCCGCCTGATTCAGGTTTCCGTTCGATAACGTCAAGCAGCATGATTTTCAGAGCTCCGCTTCATGCAGCAGGACGATTTTTCCGGAATGCGTTCCGTCTTCCATCATCCTGTGCGCCGCCGCCGCGTGAGCGAGCGGGAATGTCGCATGTATCAGCGGTGCGATTTCGCCAGCGTCAAGTTTGGGCCAGACGTTTTTCAGCAATTCCCGCGCCACGCGCGCCTTGAACGCCGAATCTCTGGGACGAAGTGTCGTGCCGGTGATGGTAAGACGTTTTGTCATCAGACGGGCGAGCCCGACCTCCGACGCCTTCGGTCCGCCCTGAAGGGCGATGATTACGAGCCGCCCTTCTTCTGACAGGCAGCGCAGGTTGCGATCGAGATACGAGCCGCCGACGATGTCGAGAATGACGTTCACGCCTTTTCCAGCCGTCAGTGCGCCGATGCGTTCAACGAAGTCCTCATTACGGTAATTGATCGCTCGGGCCCCGAGCGTTTCGCACACGGCGCATTTTTCAGCGCTTCCAGCCGTGGCGTAGACCTCCGCGCCGAAAGCGCGCGCTATTTGTATCGCCGTGGTGCCGATGCCGCTGGAGCCGCCATGGATCATGACGCGCTCTCCAGCGCGAAGCCCTGCTGTGATGAACAAGTTCGTCCAGACCGTAAAGAACGTCTCTGGCAGGGCGGCGGCCCGCACTGCGTCGAACCCTTTCGGCCAGGGCAGGCACTGACCGCTCGGAACGGCGCAATAATCGGCATAGCCACCGCCATTGGTCAGGGCGCAGACGCGGTCGCCGATGGAAAGCGCCGGGGGAGGGGCATCGTCCGCAGTCGGCCCGAGCGCCACGACTTCGCCAGCGATTTCGAGGCCGAGTAAGGGGCTGGCGCCCGGCGGAGGCGGATAAATACCCTGACGTTGCATGACGTCCGGTCGGTTCACGCCACTGGCGAACACGCGCACCAATACTTCGCCGGGACGGAGCGTTGGAACAGCCTCCTCTCCGAGATGCAGGACCTCGGGGCCGCCGGGTTGATCGAGCACGATGGCTTGCATGGTCGGAGGGATGGTGGGGGTGGCTGTCATGATCAGGCGTCCTGCCGTTCAGCGGTAAGGAATCGTCGAAAACCCGGAGCTCTCGCTCGAGCGAAGATGCGATTGTGCCTCTCCGGGAGCGTCTGTCACGTCACATAAGCGGAGCGTCATTGTACATTCGTCGAGACGTTGATCCGCTTCTGATCAACAAAAGGTGCGTGTGTCAGAGTGAGAGTGTATGTCAGGGGAAGCGTGCTGGGCTGGAAGCCGGGTGGAGGCCGTCATTACGAACTCCGGTTGAGATGGCCCGCGAACGCAGTGCGGGGAAGCAGCGGGTATGGCCGCGAAGGCTGGAACAGAGGCAGGCGAGGCGACTAATCTTCTGCCTGAAGAGGAGATCCGGGACAGTTCGCGTGGACGTCCAGTTGGCCGCCGTCACAGATTTTCAGGCGCGCTGCAACTGGTGCTTGATGGGTACTTCGTCCCCGGCGCTCGCACGCTCCGCAATATCCGATGTCTGGTACGCGTCGATTCTCTTTGGTTGCTTGCTCTTGCGGCGTTGGTCGGCTCGTTGGCCGGGCTGGTCGTGGCGGCGATGACCCATGCGACGTTGCTGGCGCACGCTGTTCTGTTCGGGGCGCCCGGAGGGCGGCTATCCGGGCTTACGGCTCTGGTGTCGTGGCGTTGCGCTGTCCCGGCGATCGGAGGGCTGGCTCTGGGGCTGTTCGGCGTGGCGATCAGGCGCAGCCTGCCGCCGCGCCCGGTCGATCCGATCGAAGCGAACGCGCTTCATGGCGGCAGGATGTCGCTTCGACAGAGTGTGCTGATCGCGATCCAGACAATTATCTCCAATGGCTCGGGCGCCTCGATCGGGCTGGAGGCCGGTTTCACCCAACTGGCTTCTGCGGCAGGCGCGCGGCTGGGCTGCTTTTTACGTGTGCATCGGGCGGACATGCGGCTGTTGGTCGGGTGCGGCGCGGCTGGCGCCATAGGCGCCGCATTCGACGCGCCGCTGGCTGGCGCGTTTTATGCGTTCGAATTGGTGATCGGCAGCTACACGATGGCCAATCTCGCCCCGGTGGCGCTCGCCTCGATATGCGCGACAGGCGTTGCGACGGTCGCGTGCAGCGTGATTCCACCACTACATTTAGCGCCTCCGTCGGCGCTGCGGCTGCGCGATTGCCTGCCCATCGCCGGTCTGGGCGCGTTCTGCGCGTTATCTGGTATTGCGCTGATGCGTGTGGTTACGCTGATCGAGAGCGGGTTCAACCGGACCCGTTTACCCGTCTGGAGCCGCCCCGCGCTGGGCGGCGCGGTCATTGGTGGATTGGCGCTGTTATCGCCGACGGTGCTGTCGTCTGGTCACATGGCCATGCGCGCCGGATTGATGGAGAGTCTGACGCTCGGGCGGGCGTCGTGGCTGTTTCTTCTGAAGGCTCTGGCGTCGGCGGTGTCCATAGGTTCGGGGTTCCGCGGCGGCCTGTTTTTCGCTTCGCTCTATCTGGGCGTGCTGAATGGCGCGATGTACGGCGATGTTCTGGCGTTGATCGGGATCGACCCGGTGTCGGTTCAGGTCTGTGCAATGGCGGGGATGTGCGCGTTGGCTGTGGCCGTCATCGGCGGTCCAATGACGATGATCTTTCTGGCTCTGGAGACGACCGGCAGCTTTCCCCTGACGGTCGCCGTGCTGATCTCGGCGTTGACGTCATCTTTCGCGACCCGGCGCTGGTTTGGTTATTCATTCGCGACCTGGCGGTTTCACCTGCGTGGCGAGAGCATCCGTTCCGCCGTGGACGTCGGGCGGGTACGCAGTCTGACTGTTGAGCACGTCATGCAGAAAGTCCCGCCGGTTATCGCCATGACCGCGTCTGTTGGCGAAGCGCGTCGACGTTTTGAGGGGCTTCAGCCCCGGCATGTCATCGTCACGGATGAACTCGGAAAATATGCTGGGCTTGTCGCAGCGGACGCCTACAACGCGATCGGCCTGCCGGAAGACGAGTTGCTGGGGCTTTTGCGTACAGACCCCGGCGCCGTGCTCAGACCGTATGAACCTGTTCGCGACGCGCTTGCGACTTTTGAACGCATCCGCGCGCCAGCGCTCGTGGTGCTGGGCGGGTCGTGTCGTGGAGAGATTGTTGGCCTTCTAACCGAGCGTTACGTGCTCAGGCGCTTCGCGAAGGAGCTTGAGCGGGCCTGGCGGGATATCGCCGGAGACGTCTGACGGCGTCCGCCGGGTATGACGGACGCCCGGTCGCTTTCACCAGCCAAAGCCAGGGCCATACATGAACCCCGGACCAAATCCCGGTCCCCATGCGCCCCAGTTCCAACTTGCGTTGTCGTATTCCTGCGCTGACATCGCCTGCTCATCGGCCAGGTTTTGCTGTTGCTGAAACTGGCGATAACGCCCGTAAGCGTCCTGACTGCCTACATACAGGCAGGCGCAGACGGTCGGGTCGGCATAGACGTAAAATACTGAATCACCTTTGGTTCGGCGAACGAACCGGTGGCTCGGCAATGAGCGCAGCATCGCCTGTCGTTCGGGCGTGTTCGCAGGCTGGTCGACGAACCCTGCGGCCGAGAGGTGATCCTCCTTGGACGAGACGATCTCCTGAGGGGAGGCGCAGGCCGCGAGCGTGGCGAGGCCCAGCATTAGAGCGGCGACGGCTCCGGGGCGAACAGTTCTGATAGATGTTTTTGAAAGCACGGAGAGTGGCTCCCTTCCTTCTGCGACGGATCGATGCCGGGGGTCTGTTGGCGGTTTCACACTATCAACTGCTGTTTCTGCGCCAAGTTTGACATGTTTTGTTGTAATTTATATTTAATTTTGAGACGAGCTTCGTGTTGGAAGCTGTCGCTGCGAGATTGCCAGTTGCCTATCGCCGCGTGATTTCGGATGTTCCGGACATGTGGGACGAACCTTACCTTGAAACCTGTTGTCGATCGGCGCTGCATCGGCTCTGCCTCTCCGGTTCTCTGGGCAGGCCGACCGGGCTGAGGGACCAGCCATGCCTCGAGCGGCTTGAGGGGCTTGGATTCGCGTGTATGGGCGCGGATGGGCGATTTCGTGCCACGCCGGAGGGCGAAGCCCGGCGCCGCTCAGAAATTCTGAAACTCGCTTCATGACGGAACGCCGGCTCGGGAGAAGCGCCGGAGGTTACGAGAGAGATGAGTCTCCGCAAGCGGCGGAAGGCATGCGCTGGGAGGCGTTCTGGGAACTGCTTGATCTGGCTGCGGCTGAGCGTGGGCTGAGCGTGTCGGGTCTGGCGAAGGCCGCAGGGCTGGACCCCACTGCGTTGAATCCGTCAAAGCGTTTCGCCCCTGACGGCCGCCGACGCTGGCTGCGGATGGATACGGTGTTTCGCTTGCTCGATATCGCGGAGATCTCCTTGGCGAGGTTTGGGGAAGCAATGGAGCAAGGAGCGGCGCGAGGAAACGTCACGCCAGGCGCGCAGACGGGCTTGCCGGAACACGCCTTGCTGCGCGCGACGTCGTTCTCGCATCTCGCGGTCGCAGGACTTTTTGATCGTGCGTTTTTGCCTGTAGGGAGACCTCGCGGGAATGTCGTAGCGCGCCGTCGGCATGACGCCTCTGCGTCTTCATGGGGTGAGATCGCTGCGCCGACCACTGGCTGCGGTCCGCATGATTATGCAGTGCGCCTCGATACGGCAGATTATGAACCGGTGTTTCGCGACAACAGTTTGCTCGTCATGGCGCCCGACGCCGCTTTGCACTCGGGAGATCGCGCGCTTTTATATGGAGAGGGTCTCGTTCCGCGGATTGTAAGGATTCAGATATTGAACGCCGATACGGCGACGGTTGTTTCGCCGATCGGAGACGTTGCTGAGACTGTAGATTTGTCGTCGCGACTGGTCTTGCATCGAATTGTCGCCGCTACATTATAGCTACTCAGTCGACTATGCCGCGTCGCGCAGTTGAGCGACGGTTACTAAAAACAAGGCTGTATCTGCGGAGTGGCTCGAGCAGGTAAATGGTTCGCTTCTTTTGAATGTAAAACTTGAAGTTGAAGGCAGACAATAAAGCCTCCCGTTCCTGATGAGGCGATCATTAAGCGCGATCGTTGGCTTCGTGCGTCCCGTGCGTGGAGCGCATGTGGTCCAGGAGGCGTCTGGAAATGGAATTTCGAACGGAGTAAGTGGCCAGTCTTGATCCGTCCGAAGGAAGTTCGTCTTCGGGCGCCTGAAGGGTTGATTTAACGGCAGGTCATTCTCCAGCGGCCAAGAGAGTCGAAATGTTTATTTTCTGAGGACGTAAGTTTTTCTAAATTTATCGTATTCAAGTCAAAGTATTTCAGAGTCGATTTCAGCCTTTTAACTTTATGAGCGGGGTGGCCGTGACGCCATTACATATACGTAATGTGGATGGATGTTCAACGCAATCACACAATTGAGATGAAACTTTATCTGACGTATGCGGGAAAGTAGTTAACAAGCAACAAGCCCAAAAAATGGGCGCAAGGCCAAAAATGAAAACGGAAATCGGCGCACTCGCCGCTGGAAATTCGTATCCGGCGAGCCAGAAGCCAGATCGCAGTGCCCCCGCACGTCCGCGTTTTGTCCCAACCGTCGTAGCTGCAATGGGGCTGTTCGCTGGAACTGCAGAGGCGCAGGAGGCTCTCCCCGTTGCAGGTCGAAGCACGGACCTTGCCGTGCACGCTCACACCTCATGGGCTACTGGTCCTGTCGATCATGATCCAGCCAGCCCAGCACGAACATTATCCGGAGACCGGGTTACACGGATCATTACGATTCCGTCGGCTACGTCGGGGCAACCGCCGAATAAAATTGAAATAGCTCCAATGTTTTCTCCCGAAGTTTTTTCGGGATTTTTTCCGCCGCAATGGGATGCGCACCGTAATACGTTGCTGGAGGACCAATATTTCGCGCCGTCTCCGACGACCCAGCATCTGTTGCCGTCTTTGAACGGTTTCAGGCAAAAATTGGGCAATTACGGCATTGGATTTCAGATGTCGTACAAGGCCGAAGCGCTAGGCGTCGCCAGTGGCGGTAAAGAGCGCGGGATGGAGTATATACACGAGGTCAACTTCCGCGTGGACCTCGATCTAAAGAAAATGCTCGGATTAGATGGCTGGTCCGTACATGGCCTGATCCTTGAGCGGGCAGGCCGCTCGGTCGGTAAGCAAAAGCTCGGCGATTATTACATAAATTATGGAGAGATATACGGTCTTTCAGGAAATTCGGCGGCGCATCTTGGGTTTCTCTACGCCGAAAAAAGGCTCCTGAACAATCGGGTCGACATTATTTTTGGCCGTATGCCGCTTAGCACCGACTTCGCGACCTCTCCGCTGATCTGCACCTTCATGTTGCTCTGCTCTGCTCCAGTCGCATTGAAGCTTGACGCGGGTCTCAGCGTCTATCCGAAAGCGTCATGGGGCGCGCGTATTCGGATGCGTCCGACGCGCGACACAGTGCTTCAATTCGGCGCGTACCAGGTTCGCCCGACCGCAAGCGACATCAGCGGCTGGGCGTGGGCTGGCGAAGAGACTACCGGTGCGGCATTCCCCGTGGAATTCACGTGGCAACCGTTTTTCGGATCAAAAAAACTCGTCGGGCATTACAAGGTCGGCTACATGCACGACACCTCGATCTATGCCGATAACATCGGGAAGCTATCGCCTGCTCTGGCGAAAGCGAATGGTGTGCTCGCGCGCACGTCGCAAAGAGATTCGGTCTGGGTGTTGTTTGACCAGATGATTTATCGCAGCGGCGGCGTGACGCAGATGGACGGCGCCTATGTTCTGGCAGGGTATGTCCACAACACGCCGCGCAATTCGATCTATTCGGATGAAGCGTGGGCGGGAGCGTCGTTTGCCGGGTTGATTCCCGGACGAAATCACGATCGTCTGGGCGTGCTATACAACTATTACCGGGTCAGCCCGAGGCTGGAGACCGGCCAGCGCATTCGCGAGGATGCAGGGTTCAGTCTGGGCGCCACCGTCACGGGTCCGCAGAAAACCACATCGGTGATCGAGGTGAACTACGGTATCGACGCCATGCACGGTTTGCTCGTCCAGCCGGAGTTCGAATATGTCTTTCGGCCCGGTGGCACCAGCCGAATTCCAAACGCGGCGGTGTTGGGCGTGAAAGTCATCGGGATTCTGTAGTTTATTTTTATACGAGTCACCGGGCGAATGGGGGCGGCGTCATTCTGTCGAGCATAATGGTCGATGGTATAGGGTCATATAACGACGTTGGCCGTCATCCAGTGGGTTCCGCAAGACTTTGAAAAGATTGATGGAGTGTCTGGATTGATGCTCAGCGATCGACCCTAAACGACCAGTCGATCCGCCATTTCAGCCTTTGTAGAAAGAGGGCGTTATCGATGTTTTGAAACCCGGCTACATGGAGTAGCCAGGTTTTTTGTAAAGATGGCTCTCTTTCTGAACGATGTCAGGCAGGTAAACCTGATTGTGCCAGTCAGGCGGCTGAACCTCTTCGAAGCTGATCGACACTGCGTCATTTCCGTAACCAAGAATGGTAGTCACATTTTCCGTTATGGCTTCGGCAAGTCGCAGCTTTTTTTGCTCGGACTGCCCGGGCCACAGTTTTATAATTACATGCGGCATGAATCACCTCACCAAGGTTGGCTGGTTGGACCAATCGTAAATTCGTTTATGTTGGTGTCTTCAGGCGCGTCGATCGCAAATGAAACCACGCTTGCAACCCGCTCGGGAGAAATGGCGTGCTGGCTGTAAAGATTTTTCATCGCTGCAGCCGCGGTTGGATCAGAGATGCCGCCTAGCAGTTCTGTATTGATCGCCGCCGGATAGATGGTCGATGTGCGGATGTTGGAGCCTTCCATGGCGGATTCCATGCGAAGCACCTCCATGAAATCGCGAACGAACCATTTGGTGCCCCCATAAATGGCGCTGCCCGGATAGGCTTTGAGTCCTGCGACGGAAGAAACAGCGATGACCTGCCCCGATTTCTGCTCCAGAAAGAGAGGCATGGACGCTGCGACGCCATTTAACACCCCCTTTATGTTGATATCGATAGCTGCGTTCCACTCGTCCGTTTTCAACGCGGAAACTGGCGACGTGGGCATCAGGCCAGCATTGAGGAAAATGACGTCGACACGACCGAACCTGTCTTCAGCGCGGCGAATTATCGCGTCGTTGTCGGTTGGTCTGGTCACGTCCATCGCAACGAAGGCGGCCGAGCCGCCTTCGGCTTCTATAGATTCGGCTATGGCCTTGAGACGATCTTCTCTCCGGGCGCCGAGCACAACTTTCGCCCCCTGACGCGCCAGCAAGCGGGCGCTCGCCTCGCCAATGCCCGAAGACGCCCCCGTAATTACGACGACCTTGTTTTCAATCATTGTTTTTATCTCGCGAAAATTGCCTCGTCAGACGCCGTATTGCTGGTCCGAGACCTGCTCCATCCAGTCGACGACCTTGCCATTTTCGACTTCCTGAATGGCGATATGGGTCATGGCTGTGGCAGGCGCGGCGCCGTGCCAGTGTTTTTCTCCGGGCTCGAAAAACACGACGTCGCCCGGACGAATCTCTTCGAGAGCGCCGCCCCAGCGCTGCGCACGCCCAACGCCCGACGTGACGACGATGGTCTGGCCAAGTGGATGGGTGTGCCACGCAGTACGCGCGCCGGGCTCGAAAGTGACGCTTGCGCCCTGCACTCGATCCGGGGCCGCCGGGTTAAAAAGCGAGTCGATGCGGACCGTGCCTGTGAACCAGTCCTCCGGACCTTTCATTGAAGGTTTATGTCCTGAACGGAAAATTTCCATGTTATCTTCCTGTCTGTGACATGCTGATGGCGCGGCTTGCAGGCAGGAAGATAGGCGCAGCTTGCGGTCTGTGATTAGGGTGCATAGAGTTCACGCATCATTGAAATAAGCTCAGCAATGCCACGCGATCATATCAACGAAATAACCGCCTTTCTGACTGTCGCCAGAGAGAGGAGCTTCACGCGAGCCGCTGCCGAGTTAGGCGTCACGCCCTCTGCCCTAAGTCATACGGTCAAGGGGTTGGAAGAAAAGCTGGGGCTCAGGCTGCTTTCGCGCACGACAAGAAATGTGGCCACTACGAACGCCGGTGAACGTTTGTTGCAGCGAATGGGGCCATTGTTTGAGCAGGTGTCGGCCGAGCTCGATTCAATTACAGCCCTTCGCGACAAGCCGGCGGGGACCATTCGGATCACCTGCGTCGATGTAGCGATCGAGCTCGTGTTTCGTCCCAAACTGGCCGAATTCCTCCGTCGATATCCCGATATAAGTGTGGAAATCAGCATGGATTACGCATTCGTTGATATTGTCGCTGAGCGTTTTGATGGCGGCGTACGTATAGGCGAATCCATAGAGCGCGACATGGTGGCTACGCGCATTGGTCCTGACTGGCGCTTCTGCGTCATCGGAGCCCCTGCATATTTTGAACATCGCCCTGTTCCGGACACACCTCAGGAACTCGGGGGCCACAACTGTATCAACATGCGGATGGCAACTGCTGGAGGAAACCTTCGGTGGGAATTTCGTAGCCCCGAAGGTGAAGATTTTGCATTGCGTGTTTTCGGGCAGGCTACTTTCAGCAACGCAATGTTGGTATTACAAGGCGCTTTGGATGGT
Source organism: Acetobacter sp. DsW_063 (assembly GCF_002153745.1). GTDB lineage: Bacteria > Pseudomonadota > Alphaproteobacteria > Acetobacterales > Acetobacteraceae > Acetobacter. The sequence continues at coordinate 86,931 of NZ_JOPL01000005.1, forward strand.
TTGGGTCTTGGATACGTTCCATATGTTCTGGCTAAACCATATCTGGATGACGGCAGACTTATGGAAGTCCTGTCGGAATGGTGTCCAGAGTATGAGGGGTATCATCTTTATTATCCCAGCCGAAAGCTTCACTCGCCCGCCTTCGCAGCGTTCGTCGAGGCGGTGCGTTATCGCCACTGAGTGTCGTTGAAATATTGTATTTTATCGCAGCGTTTTTTTTAAAACGAAATCTCGGACCTGTCACTTCAACTCGAACGCCGCTGTCCCGCGCGTCGTTATTTCTCTTCAAAGGGGAAAGGCAACGCGGCCCGCTGATTGACGTCCGGCGTCAATCTGTGCGCGAGCGGAGGGAAGGCGCGGGAGCGGCAATCCACCCAGTCGCAAAGATGGCACGATATGCCGATCGGAGTTGCTTTTGCTTCCAGGTTGAGGCGCTCTCCATAAACCAGTTCCTTGGCGCGAGAGACGTCGCACCCGATGGCGACAGTCTGTCTTGGCCTTGGCTCGCCCCAGCGGGATACGCCGCTGGAGATCGTGCGCGCGACCGAAAGGTAGCTCATGCCGTTGGTGAAGGAGCCGATCTGGACCTGAATCTCTCCGGGTGTTGAAAACGCTGTGCAGGCGTTCCATTGCGGGCAGGGGTTACCCTGGCGCGGCATTGGAAAGCCGCATGAAGAAAAGCTTTTCGTGATGTTGCCTGCGGGGTCGAGGCGCGCGAAAAACAGAGGCACGCCTCGTGCGCCCGGCCGCTGCAGGCTTGCCAGCCTTTGAGCCGCCTGCTGGAACGAAACGCCAAAACGCACCGTGAGAATGTCGAGGTCGTAGCGCAGGGAGACTGCGGCGTTCAGATAGGCTGTGTATGGCATCAGCAATGCGCCGGCGGCGTAGTTCGCAAGGCCGATGTGCAGAAAGGTCCGCGCCTCTTCCGAACTTGGCGCGGCGTCCTTGATGACGTTCTCGATCGCTTCGCGTGCTTCAAACAGCATCATCTGGAAGGCGAGGTGAAACCCGCGGCTTTCGCGGGGAACGAGATCGGAAAGGATCAGCACGCGTGAGGATGGGTCGTAGCGGCGCAGCACGTCGTCCACGGGCAGGACGCGGACGATGACGCCGTGACGCTGGCGCAGCCTTGTCGCGATGGCGTGGTTGGTTTCAGCCTGCGGCAAGGCTTCTCCTGCTGAAAAGCCCAGCTCACGGGCCATGTCGGCGCGAACGGCCTCCGCCACAGCTTCCAGTTCAGGAAAATAGTTCATCCGCTCGTCGTAAATGCGGCGAACTTCGTCCTGCGGGAGAATGACGCGCCGTCCTCCGGGCAGCGAAATCGACTCCGCATCGTGTCGTGCGGCGCGAAACGCCTGATGCAGCGTCAACACCGCGCGCGCGACTGTCGGCTGCGCCGCCAGGGTCGTGATCTCGTGGGCGGAGCCTTCCAGATCGGTGCCCAGTTCCGGATCTGACAGGGCTTCGCGCAGAAGGTTCTCGACCTTCTGTTCCTCTGTTCCCGAAAGGGTTTCGATGTTGACGTCGAGCGCGCGGGTGAACTTGATAAGCAGCGACGCGGTTACGGAGCGCTGGTCGTGCTCGATGAGGTTCAGGTAGCTGGCGGAAATGCCCAACCGCGCGGCGAGCGCCTGCTGGGATAATCCTCTTTCCAGACGAAGGCGTCGCACGATGCGGCCGATGCGTGTTCCGGGACTGCTGCTCATGGGTTGATTTACAAATGTTCAGGGTTGTTTGTAAAGATGTTTACAACATTCACAGGCAGAATGACCTTTCCATCTGGAAGTATTCGCCGTGTTCATCCTAACTGACGTCACGAACGATCAATTGGGAGCGGCTGTCATGTCGATCCAGGGTGGTGAAGTCTGGGTGGACGATCTGGGGCGAGGCGCGAGCAATGTTGCATGCAACATGGTTGGCGGCTGCGGCTTCCTTGAGATTGGACGAGCTTTCGCTCTGGCAGGCGCTTAGCGCTTGCTGAAACTGTTACGTGAGAACTCGCTGGCTGGTGATGCGACCGTCTGGCGGGCAGGAATAGGCGGCGACATTCTGGTGGGCGAGATGACGCGTTGCATGCGCGGAATCCATGCAGGCCCGCTTGATGTGGCTGCCACGATCGCCAGCGGCGGAACGTCTTTGACGGTCGCCATGCATGGCTCCACCGGAAGCGGTCGACCTCGAAGGAAGGCGGCGTACGGAAAGGATAAGACTCCGGACTAACGGAGCGCTCTCCCTGCTTACGCTTCGTGCAGCGGGGGCGGGGAGTGAACATTTGTGTCTCTGCATCCCGGTCCGACCGGTCCCAAGGGGGTCGGTCGGAAACCGGTTCAGTGGCTTTTTGAATTCCGGCGCGCGAAATCAGCGCTGTCAGTGGGAGAATCTGACATGACGACCCGTATCGAGATCGGTTCGATTAGCGTGGACCAGGGGCTCCACGCCTTCATCAACACCGAAGTTCTGCCAGGAACCGACGTTTCGGCGGCGACGTTCTGGAGCGGGTTGGCTGGTCTGGTCGAGACCTTCGGGCCTAAAATCAGGGAGGCTCTTGAAGCCCGCGATCAGTTGCAGGACAGGATCGACGCGTTCTTGGCGGAGAACCCTAACGCCGAAGCCGACAGTCAGGTCGGATTTCTGCGCGAGATAGGGTATATCGAGCGCGAGCCGAACGATTTTACGGTGTCGACAGACAGTCTCGATGATGAAATCGGGCGGGTGGCTGGCCCGCAGCTTGTCGTGCCGGTGAATAACGCCCGTTACGCGCTGAACGCTGCGAATGCGCGGTGGGGTAGCCTGTATGATGCGTTCTACGGAACTGACGCGCTGTCGCAGTCAGCGCCGCTGACCCCGGGCAAAACATATAATGAATTGCGTGGCCGCGCGGTTGTGCAGCGCGTGCGCCTGTTTCTCGATGAGACGACGCCTCTGTTGTTCGGAAGTCATGTCGATGTGACAGGCTATTATGTCCGTCATGGCGAACTGCACGCGAAGCTCGAATGTGGTCGCACCACCGGGTTGCGGAGCCCCACCCAGTTTGCGGGATTCGCAGGGGAGGCGGGCGAACCGACCGCTGTGTTGCTGCGCAATCACGGGCTGCACATAGAACTGTGCTTCGACCGGACCTCGGCTGTTGGTAAAACCGACAAGGCTGGCGTCGCCGATGTGATTCTGGAATCCGCCCTCACGACAATCATGGATTGTGAGGACAGTGTTTCTGCTGTCGACGCTGAGGACAAGGTTCGCGTCTATCGCAACTGGCTCGGTCTGATGCGTGGTGAACTGACCGCGGAAGTGCCGCGCGGCGACAAGGTCGTGACGCGCAGGCTTGCTTCTGATCGCACCTATATCGGCACGGACGGCGCGCCGTTCACGCTGCCGGGTCGTAGCCTGCTGCTCGCCCGCACGGTCGGACACCATATGACCACCGACGCGGTTCTGGATTCAGGACTGGACGAAGCGCCGGAAGGCGTGATCGACGCCGCTGTGCTGGCTCTGATCGGCCTGCACGATCTGCGCAGCGAGCGCGCAACGCGCAACAGCCGCGCCGGGTCGATCTACATCGTGCGTCCAAAGATGCACGGTTCGCAGGAAGTCGCGTTGTCCGATGGCGTGTTCGCCGCGATAGAAGACATGCTGTCGCTGCCGCGCAACACGATCAAAATGGGCGTGATGGATGAGGAGCGTCGCACCAGCGTCAATCTCGCAGCGTGCCTGCACGCCGCGCGCGAACGGGTTGTCTTCATCAACACAGGCTTCCTCGACCGGACGGGCGATGAGATTCACACCTGCATGAAGGCAGGCCCCGTCGTCCGCAAGGGAGAGATGAAAGCTACCGCCTGGATCAAGGCGTATGAGCAGCGCAATGTCGCGATCGGCATCAAAAGCGGCCTGACCGTCGGTCCTGACGGCCACGGGCAGATCGGCAAGGGCATGTGGGCCATGCCTGATCGCATGGAGGATATGCTGGAACAAAAGGGCGCGCAGCTCCGCGCCGGCGCATGCACGGCCTGGGTGCCGTCGCCGACAGCCGCCACATTGCACGCGCTGCACTACCATGAGGTCGACGTCGCCGCCGCGCAGCACGAACTGAGACACGCTCCTGCTGCGCCGCTGTCCGAGCTTCTGACGCTGCCGCTGGCGGGAGGCCGCTCGTGGTCCGAGATGGAGATCGCCCACGAACTCGATACGAACCTGCAGAGCATTTTGGGCTACGTGGTGCGCTGGGTGGATCTGGGCGTCGGATGCTCCAAGGTGCCGGACATGAACAATGTCGGGCTGATGGAAGACCGTGCAACGCTTCGTATCTCCGCGCAGCATGTTGCAAACTGGCTGATGCACGGCGTCGTTTCGCAGGAGCAGGTTGACAGCGCATTCACGCGCATGGCTCGCATCGTCGACCAGCAGAACGAGGGCGAGCCCGGCTATCGCCCGCTGACGGCGAATGCAGAGGGGCCTGCGTTTATGGCGGCGAAAGATCTCGTGTTTCGCGGAGCGGAGCAGCCGAACGGGTACACGGAGGCGATCCTGCATCGTCGCCGCCGGGAGGCGAAACGTCGTGACGTTCTGGAGGCGACTTCACGCGCGGATGTCGGGTTCGCCGCAGGTTAAACCTGATGGCCGCAGATTGATCGAGCCAGTTGGTCGGGGCCCCCCGAAGTCCCTCCGATTGCTTCGGCGCCTCTGCCGCGCGACAGTTCCGGAGGCCCCTTCGTCACTTCACTGGCTTTCGCCGTGATTGCCAGTCGGCGGGGTCAGCCGAGTGCCGCATAGCTGGCCTCGGGAAGCCAACGTTTGCGGTGAAATGGTCTATGCCGGAAGCCTTTCTTACTCTCCTTCTATTTCAGTTTCTGGGCGTCATCGCGCAACGCGCGTTGGCTCTCCCGATACCAGGGCCGGTGATCGGGATGTTTCTGCTTGCAGGGATGCTGCTCTGGCGCAAGGCGCGGCAGAAGAGCGCTTCAGACGACGCGACTGTCGTTGAGGCTCCGGCTGCGTCGCCAGCGCTTTCGGCGCTGGCGCGGTCTTTGATTGCCTGTCTTGGCTTACTGTTTGTTCCTGCGGGGGTCGGTCTGGTCACCGAACTTCCGGTTTTGGGCGTCAACGCCGTGCCGATCGTCGCTTCCCTGTTTGGCTCGACGGTGCTGGGGTTGCTGGTGACGGCGTTCGTCATGCACCGGGCGACGCATCACGCGCCTGCGCCGGAGCAGGTCTCCGATGCCGACGGGCAGGTGCTCTGATCTTATGACGGACAGATTTTTTGCATTCATTCACAATGTCTACGCGCAGGCGATTCCGTCGCCTGACACAGAGACTCTGTTTTGGTTGTGCGCGACGATCGCCGCCTTCGTGGTCGGCATGCGTATCCAGATCCGCCTCAGACGCGCTCCATGGGCCAACCCGGTGCTGTTCGCGATAGTTGTCATTTCGACGGCGTTATTTGTCACGAAAACGCCTTACGACGCCTATTTTCGAAGTGTAAAGATCATCCATTTTCTGCTCGGGCCCGCTACGGTCGCGCTGGCGATTCCGCTCGCGGACTCCATCCGGCAGGTGACGCGGAGCCTGCCTGCCATGGTGTTGGCCCTGCTTGCTGGTTCGGTAACGTCTGTGGTCAGCGGCGTTCTTTTGGTCGTCGCGTTTGGCGGCAGCCATGAAGTGGCGCTGTCGATGGCGCCAAAAGCCGTGACAACGCCTATAGCTATAGCCATCACGCAGCAGATCGGCGGCACGCCGGCACTTACCGCCGCATTCGCTATCCTTGGCGGGATCATTGCCGCCATGATCGGAGAAACGACGCTACGTCGTCTGGGAATTCATGACTGGCGCGCCCATGGTCTTGCGGCGGGAATAGCGGGTAGCGGCATCGCCGCGGCGCAGGTGGCGCAACGTGATCCGGTAGGCGCGGCGTTTGCGGCGCTGGGCATCGGATTGAACGGGTTGGTGACTGCGATCATCGTGCCTTTGCTGCTGTATATCCTGCCGGGGTAATAGCTGGTTTTATAAGTGACACAGCGAGAAAATTATAGAGCCGGGCGCTCATCCGGCTTGGGTAAACGCGTTTGCGGCGAACATCCGTTTAAAATTGTTGGGGAGTGATATGCCGCGAGGCAGGGTTCATGCCGGATACGTGGGTGGATTGAAGCGCGTGGCCGGGCAGCCGCTCACCTCGTGATTTTGACAGACGTTCTTGATGTGCATTTATTAGGAAAAGATTTCTGTAATTATTTTCCGTGCATTCTTTTGGGCGGTGGTCGATGTCGGTAAATTTTATCAGGCTAAGAGAATGCAACGTCGTTTGCTGCGAAGACGATGTCGGTCGGACCTCGGCCGTTATCGGCATGACGCCATGCAGTTTGTCGATTACTGACAACGGGGGCGTCAACGCGATCCTCACGCGACCGCACGAATGAAGTCGACAAAAGCGCGGAGAGGCGGAGGCAGGCGCCGCCGCCCAGGATAGTAAAGGTAGGGGCCGCTGAAACTCTGCCACCACGGCTCGAGAACGGGCGTCAGAGTTTTGTTGTCGAAGTAAGGTTTCAGCCAGTCTTCAAAAAAATGGATGACGCCAAGCCCGCGTACGGCGGCGTCGATAGCGAGGTCAACGCCGCCGCTGATCTGGACGAGCAGGGGGCCTTTCGGATCGATGGTTACAATTTCGTCGTCTTTCTCGAATTCCCACAATGGAGTGTGGCCGCTTGGAAAGCGGCCGCGCAGGCACGCGTGGCCGAGCAGGTCGCTCGGGCGTTCGGGGCGTCCGCGCTCCACCAGATAGGCGGGTGACGCAGCCGTCGCCACGCGTTGGGCGCGCGGGCCGATTGGGACGGCGATCATGTCCTGCTCCAGACGCTCGTCATAGCGAATGCCAGCGTCGCATCCCGCAGCCAGCACGTCCACGAAGCTTTCCTCGACGATGATCTCAAGCTTGATGTCAGGGTAGGTTTTCAGGAAGGGCGTTATGATCTGTGGCAAAATCAGGCGAGCCGCGCTGGCGGGAACATTGAGCTTGAGGGTCCCGGCTGGCCGATCCCGAAAGCCGCTGAGTCCATCAAGCGCAGCTTCGACCTCTCCCAACGCCGGGGCCAGGCGTTCAAGGAGGCGCCCGCCCGCCTCGGTCGGCGTTACGCTGCGCGTCGTTCTGTGCAGCAGCCGCAGGCCCAGCCGGTCTTCAAGGCGGCGGATCGCCTCGCTGAGTGATGAGGCGGACTGGCGGCTTTGGCGCGCGCCTTCACGAAATCCTCCTGCCCGACAGATTGTCACGAATGCCTGCAAGTCTTGAAGTTCGGTCGTCATTGTCCTGATTTCCGCACGGCCTGTGCATATTATGACGTATTATCGAGCAATCGGAAAGGACGCATAGTTTTCTCTGCATTCTTGTCTGGAGAGCAAAAAATGGCGGATATCAAAGACTCCGGAACGTTTATGTTGGGCGACCGCCCGGTGTTCCGTATGGGGTATGGGGCGATGCAACTCGCGGGGCCTGGCGTATTCGGCCCGCCCAAAAACGTCGAAACTGCCCGAGCCGTTCTGCGTGCAGCGTTGGAGGCTGGCGTCAACCATATCGACACCAGTGATTTTTACGGCCCGCATGTCGTCAACCAATTGATCCGCGAAGTGCTGTCGCCCTATCCGGACGATCTCGTGATCGTCACCAAAGTCGGCGCCAAACGCGGTCCCGACGCTTCATGGAACCTCGCCCAGAGTCCGGTGGAGCTGGTCGACGCAGTTCACGACAATCTGCGCAATCTTGGTGTAGATGCGCTGGACGTCGTGAACATGCGGCTCATGTTCGACATTCACGGCCCTGCTGAGGGCTCGATTGAAGAACAGTTCACGACTCTCGCCGAATTGCGGCAAAAGGGTCTGATCCGGCACCTTGGTCTCAGTAACGCGACGGCGGCGCAGGTTGCTCAGGCGCAGACAATCGCGCCGGTGGTGTGTGTGCAAAACCAGTACAATCTCGCCCATCGTGAGGACGAACCGCTCATTGCTGAGCTTGAGCGGCAGGGAATAGCCTACGTGCCGTTCTTTCCGTTGGGCGGCTTTTCTCCGCTTCACTCAGATAAACTACATGATGTGGCGAAGCAGCTTGGCGCGACGCCGATGCAGGTCGCGCTCGCGTGGCTTCTGGCGCGCGCACCGAACCTACTGTTGATACCAGGCACGTCGTCGCTCGGGCATTTGGGAGAGAATTTCGCTGCGGCGTCTATCATTCTTCCCGAAAGTGCTTTTGCCGTTCTCGAAGATATTGCGGGGTAAACACACGGGGGAGGTTTGTGTGCTGACGATGCGTGAGCGTCTGGGCCGCGTTGGCCACATGTATGCTGCAAATGTTTCGGTATGCGGTGTGTAAAACGAAGGCGCGCCGAATACCGTCAGGTATGGGCGTGCGAGCCGTCCTGTTTGTCGTCTGTGCAAACGACAAGAACCCCGGTCTTCACGCGGAAGACCGGGGTTCGGGTTGGCGGCTCGGTTTTTATTTTTATTAGCCGCAGCCCTTGATCGTTATTGGACGGTCAAGAGATCGTTGATCAGGAGAATTGCCCCATGGTGTTGTGCTTGCCACCCGCCTTAAGGGCGGCTTCTCCTGCAAAATACTCCTTGTGGTCGTCGCCGAGGTCAGAGCCCGCCATGTTCTGATGCTTGACGCAGGCGACGCCCTGACGGATTTCCGCACGCTGCACGTTCAGAACGTAGCCCAGCATTCCATCTTCGCCGAAGTAGCGGCTGGACAGGTTGTCGGTGGACAGCGCCGCGGTATGATACGTCGGCAGGGTGATCAGATGATGGAAGATGCCAGCGCGCAGGGCCGCGTCGTGCTGGAACGTGCGGATGCGGGCGTCGGCTTCTTCCGCCAGCGGCGTGGAGTCATAAGCGTCGGACATGAGGCGCGCGCGGTCATAGGCCGAGACGTCGCGTCCGTCTTCCTTCCACGCGTCGTAAACCTGCTGGCGGAAATTCAGCGTCCAGTTGAAGGACGGCGAATTGTTGTAAACCAGCTTGGCGTGCGGCACGACGTCGCGGATACGGTCCATCATGCTGGCGATCTGCTCGACATGCGGCTTTTCCGTTTCGATCCACAGCAGGTCGGCGCCGTTCTGCAGCGCTGTGATGCAGTCCAGCACGCAACGGTCGGCGCCGGTGCCCGGGCGGAACTGATACAGGTTGCTCGGCAGACGCTTCGGACGCAGCAACTTGCCTTCACGAGCGATGATGACGTCCCCGTCCTGCGTTCCGCCGGAGGTGACGTCGTCGCAATCAAGGAAAGCGTTGTACTGGTCGCCAAGATCCCCCGGCTCGCGGCTGAAGGCGATCTGCTTGGTCAGACCTGCGCCAAGGCTGTCGGTGCGGCAGACGATGATGCCGTCCTCAACGCCCAGCTCAAGGAAGGCGTAACGGATGGCGCGCACTTTTGCGAGGAAGTCCTCGTGCGGCACCGTGACCTTGCCGTCCTGATGGCCGCACTGCTTTTCGTCGGACACCTGATTTTCGATCTGCAGCGCGCAGGCGCCCGCCTCGATCATCTTTTTCGCGAGCAGATACGTCGCCTCGGCATTGCCGAAGCCCGCGTCGATGTCGGCAATGATCGGCACGACATGGGTCTGGTGCCCGTCGATCGTCGCCTGGATCTCGGCCGCGCGACCGGTCTCTCCAGCCTCGCGGGCGGCGTCGAGATCACGGTAAAGCATGCCCAGTTCGCGCGCGTCGGCCTGACGCAGGAACGTGTAAATCTCTTCGATAAGAGCAGGCACGGAGGTCTTCTCGTGCATCGACTGGTCGGGAAGCGGGCCGAATTCCGAACGCAAGGCCGCCACCATCCAGCCTGACAGATAGATGTAGCGGCGCTTCGTCGATCCGAAGTGCTTCTTTACGGAGATCATCTGCTGCTGAGCAATGAAGCCGTGCCACGCGCCCAGAGACTGGGTGTACTGAGTGGGGTCGGCATCGTAAGCAGCCATGTCGCGGCGCATGATTCCGGCCGTGTAGCGGGCGATGTCGAGACCTGTCCGGAACCGGTTCTGCGAACGCATGCGCTCGACATACTCGGGGTTGATCGCATCCCACGCGCCGTTCTGAGCCTGAATGATCTGCTTGAGCTTCGCGGTTGCCGAATCCTGGTATGACATCTGGCGGTTTCCCTTCTCTGTGGAAGCGTGACTGGCAGATGCTTAACGGTATTGGGGCAGGGCTGGAAGGCGGAAACAGCGGTGCATGATGTATTTCTGTAAATTATTTACAGACGCCGATTTCCAAATGAAAAGATATTTCCAGCGCCGTTGTTGCTGGTATGAGGCGGGCTCGAGCGGCGGGAGGAGGCCGACTGCGCCTAGGCGGATCGCAAGAAAGTAAAATATCGACACGCCTGCCCAAGCTCATAACGGCTGTTCGAAGTAGCGAAGGACCCCTGCGGCTTTATCACTCTGGAGGCGGCAGTAATGGGTGTCTAACCATAAAACTGACGCCGTAGGAGGTAAAATTCTGGCGCAAATCCCATCGCAGCTAATCGCGTGGGCATGGATTCAGACGTAAATCGCCGCCCATGAGAGACTTTTGAGTGCACCCTGAATATAGCGAAGAATTTTCGCGTCTGTATGTTGCGGTAATCACTTCCGCGTCGCGTGTTCCGATGCGTATATGGTTAGGCAAATCTGTCCAGCGCCGATTTCGTTCAGACGAGGTGGCACGTACACGTGAAAACTATCGTCAGAATAGGCGACCAGAGAGTTCCGGGTATGTCGATGCATTGTCCACGTCGACCAGCTGACACGTTCCTTCAGCGTAGCGCGCTCGTGCTTGCGGTGTCGCCACCGTCCGAATCTCCAAGGCGCCACCACAACCCGACGAACGCCTCCACCCCCTCTCGTGCGATGGGGACCAGCATGTGTTCGTCAGGGCCATGCTGTTTGCACCCGTTGTGGCCATGTGGAACCCAAACCAGCGGTAAGCGGAGCGTGTCCGTGAACGCGTAGCCCGGCATGCCGCCGGATACGGCGGGGATGACCTGCACATGGCGGCCAAGCGTTTTCTCCATGATCGTCGCGACGCGCACGATCCACGGATGATCGGTCTCTGTCGCGCTTGCAGGCATGGTGATCCCGGACTTTTCTATCGCGACGTTTTCAAACCCGGCGTCGTCAAGATGCTTGCGCAATGCGGGCATGAACTTCGTGGGGTCGGACCCGGGCTCGTAGCGTATCTGGCACGTTGCGCGCGCGCTGGGCGCCACGGCGTTCATCGGCGCTTCCGGCCGTCCACAAGTCATGGCTAGCACAATAAAGGCGTTCCACGCGTAACGCTTCTCCGGAACCGTCAGGCCGGGCTCCCCCCAGTTCTCGACCACCGTCGCTGCGTCATCGCCCGGATCGACAGGGCATTTTGCAAGTCCGCCGGCACTGCGCTCGCCGGGCGTCAGAGGAGGGAGCCAGTCGTCGATCTGAATGCAGCCCCGGCGATCCACGATGCTGGCCAGCGCGTGGGTGAGGATGACCGCGGGATCTGTCGTGACCCCGCCCCAATGCCCCGAATGAACCCCGCCCTTTCTGAGCCGCACGGCGAGATCGAAGGTGAAGCTGCCTCGCGACCCGGCGGCGACAGTGGGGGTTTCGGGGCTGACGCGCGGGCCGTCGCTCGCGATCATGACGTCCGCTTTCAGACGTTCGGCGTGCTGCGCGACGAACGTCGCGAGCCCCTGGGACCCACGTTCCTCTGCCGTTTCCACGACCAACTTGATGCTGAACCCGAGCCTGCCGTCCTTCCTGGCGGAACGATGCCTCAGCACCCGCTCAAGCGCGAAAAGATTGATCGCGTGCTGTCCCTTGTTGTCGGCCGTTCCGCGGCCATACCAGCGGTCGCCATCGCGATGCACGCTCCACGGACCAGACGGAATGGACCACTGGGCGTCAAGCCCGGCGACCGTGTCGCCATGGGCATAGCTGAGCACGGTGAGCGGAGCGTCAGGTTCGATCCGCTCGGCCAACATGATGGGGCCGACTCCGCTCTCCGGGTTCGGAAATATTTCTGTCGAGAAACCCATCTCTTCGAGCCAGGGAGCAAGCCCGTCAGTCAGGTAGGCATGCAGCCCCGGCAGCGCGTCTTCATCCTGCGACGAACTTCTGCGCGCCACCAGATCGGCCAACCGCCGCTCGAACGCGCCGCCGTCGAACGCCGTGCGGGCCGCTTCCAGTGCGGCGTCGAGGAATTGTTCGCTGGCGATCTCGGTCATGCTGTCTTCATCCTGCCGGATTGGTCTTCCGGCGACAGGCCGAGGCGACCGGAACCAAGGTTGAGCGCCAGTCCGCATGTCACTGCGACCATCAGCAATGCGAACGTCATGGCGTAGGAGCCGGTAGCGTCCAGAACGACGCCCATCATGGGCAGAGCGACGAATCCGGCCATCTGGCCGCCAAAATTGATGAAGCCGTTACCTGACGCGAGCCGCGCGCGGGGCAGTCTGACCGTGACGATGGCCGTTATCACCGCCAGAATCATGCCCTTGAAAAAATACGCTATAGATTCGAAGAGAATGACAATGTTGACGGACCCTGCGGTGGCCATGCCAGCGAGGGACAGGGCGACGCCGAGCAGGATGAGTGACAGCAACGCGTCGGCTCGCCGCGAGAAGAATCGCATGACGATCCATCCGCCAAGCAAAGAGCCGAGTGTGGCGGCGAGATTCGGCGCCGCCAGAAGCGCGCCTGCGCTCTTGATGGCGACATGATGGGCCCGCAGCAGGAACGTGGGCATCCAGCCGTCCAGCCCCTTGTTGACGAGACTTGCGACGAACCAGACCAGCATCAGGCGCCACACGTCCTTGCGTCGGATGATCTGCGACCAGCCCTCTGGTTTTTCTTCCTGCGGAGCGGCGCTTTGACCAGGAGACGGCCGCGTCGTCAGCGCGAAGATCACAGCCATCGCAACGCCGAGCCCGGCGAGTATCTCGAAACAGGTTCGCCATCCCACGACGCCCAGCAGGGGCAGCAGCAGTGGCGGCGTGAAAACCAGCCCGAGATAGGACGATGACATCAGCAGGGACGCTGCGAGCGGCGCCTTCTCACGAGAAAAGCTTTCGCGAATCATCTTCACGCTGGCAGGGGGGTAAAGCCCTTCGCCCAGCCCGAATAGCAGCCGCACGGCGAGCAGCGCCGCAAATCCGCCAGACAATCCGGTCAGCAATGTAAAGAGCGACCAGAAGCCGACGCCCGCCAGCACCATGACGCGCGCGCCGAAGCGGTCGGCAAGCCAGCCCGCCGGGATCTGCATCGCCGCGTAACCGAGATAAAACGCCCCCAGCGTCCAGCCGATCTGCTGGTGGTTCAGGGCGAACTCGGTTGCGATCACCGGCGCCGCGTAGGTGATGACGGCGCGATCCACGTAGGAGACGAGCCAGATCAGGTACAGGACGCCGAAGACGAGTTTCGCCCGCATCCCTTCAGCTCTCGACCGCAATCATTGCGTGGCGCCTATGGCCGCGTCGAGAATCTCCAGTCCAAGGTCGATCTCGGCCTCGCTGACAGTCAGGGGCGGCGCAATGCGGAACACGCCGCCCATTCCGGGCAACTGAACCACGTTCATGCTCAGCCCCCGCTCCATGCATGCGTTCGTGATCGCTGCGCCCCGCTTGTCGTCCGGTTCTTTTGTCGCCCTGTCGCGAACGATCTCCATTCCAAGCAACAAGCCGCGTCCGCGCACATCGCCGACGCAGTCATGGCGGTCCTGAAGGGCGCGCAAACCGTTCGCGAGCCGGGCGCCCATGCGCCGCGCCTGACCGGCCAGATCGTCGCGTTGCACGATTTCCAGCACTTTCAGTCCGATGGCCGCGGGGAGCGGGTCGGACACATGCGTGGTGTAGAACAGGAAGCCGCGCTCATGGGCGCGTTCCTCGATTTCGCGCGACGTCAGCACCGCGGCTAACGGCAACCCGGCGCCCAGCGTCTTCGACAGCGTCAGGATGTCGGGAACCACGCCGTCCCGCTCAAACGCGAACATGGTCCCGGTGCGCCCGACGCCTGTCTGCGCCTCGTCGAGGATCAGCAGCATTTCCCGTTGGCGGCACTTTTCCTGCAAGGCGCGAAGGTAGCCTTCAGGCAGGTCGATAATGCCCCCGCTGCTGAGGATCGGTTCGGCTATGAATGCGGCCAGATTTCCGGTTGATTGCCGGTCGAGCAGGTCGAAGGCGTAATCAAGTTCCGCGCGCCAGTCGTATTGACCATTCTTCTCGAAACGAGGGCGGTAGGGAAACGGAGCCGGAATGGCGAAAGATCCGACCGCCGCCGGACCCGCGCCGCGTCGTCCCGCGCTATACGTTGCGGAGGCAGCGGCGCCGGTCATGCCATGCCAGGACTGGGCGAAGCTGACGACCTCGTATTTTCCCGTCACGACCTTCGCCAGTCGCAATGCGGCCTCGTTGGATTCGGCGCCGGTGCTGAGCAGCAGGGCCCGCTCCAGACCGGGAACGAGGCTCCCGAGGGCTTCGGCCAATCCGACCACCGGCCGGGAAAGCATTCCGCTGAACAGATGGTCGAGCGTCCGGGCGGACTCTGCGATGGTCGCGGCGATCTCCGGGTGGCAATGGCCCAGTACGGCGCTCATCTGGCCGGATGTGAAGTCCAGTATCGCCCGCCCCGTGGAGTCATAGACGAAGCTGCCTTGCGCGCGCTCGATGATATGCGGGGTGAATTCGCCGCCATAGCGGATCAGGTGATCGCGCGCGGCGTTCCAGAATTCCTTCGCGCCGGACGTATGAGGTTTTGCCGACATCGGGCGCTCCAGCCGTATTTGTTTTGATACAAAAACAGTAGCAGGAGTTTTTCGATGAGAGTTGCGAATAGATTTGAAGGACTCTATCAAATATTTTGATACACTGGAGGAACGATGCCGGCGGCTCTCGATATCGACCTGCTTCGCTCCTTCGTGGCGATTGCGGACGCGGGATCGTTCAGTCTTGCGGCGCCGCGCATAGGACGCACGCAGTCCGCCCTGAGCATGCAGGTGCGGCGGCTGGAAGACGTGGCGGGCGCGACGCTGTTTCATCGCAGCCAGAAAGGCGTGAGCCTCACCATGCAGGGCGAGAGATTGCTTGCTCATGCGCGCGAGATTCTGCGCAGTCATGATCGCGCCGTGGCTGATCTGGCGGGACAGGTGTTTTCGGGCAGTTTCCGCTTCGGGTGCCCCGATGATTACGCGGTGTCGTTCCTGCCAAAACTGATCAGGGACTTCACGGAACAACATCCGGGCGTCTTTATAGAAGTCGTCTGCGCCTCGACGCCGTCCCTCCTGCAGGCTCTGGCCGAGCGTCGGCTCGATTCCGCTCTGGTCTCCGTGCTTGTCGACGAGGCCGCGCCGTCGTCGCGTTCGCGAGGCGCTCTCGTGACACGGGACACGGTGCTGCGTGCCGTGGATTGCATCCGTCTGGAGCCGCTGGTGTGGGTGGCGCGCCCGGATTTTGTCCCGGACCCATGCGCGCCGCTTCCTCTGGCGTTGGGAGCGCCGGACACGCACGATCACAGTTGCGCGCTGGCGGCGCTCGCGACGCTGAACTGGCCGTATCGTATCGCCTACGCCAGCATCAGCCTGTCCGGCCTGCTGGCTACCGTCCGATCAGGCCACGCGGCGGCGGTGCTGACCCGCAGCGCCATTCCGCCGGATTTAAAGGAAATAGCGCCAGAACATGGCCTTCCTCGCCTGCCGGTTCTTGGGATTGTGCTGGCGCCGGACCCGGAACATTCGGAGGCGCCTCCGGCCGTAGCTGCCTTCGCCGCGCATGTCCGCGCAACGCTGCCCGGAGTTTGACGGGCGTTGCACCAGAATCTGAAGGAGCCTGTGCGCCCTGTATTCGCTCATGTCTGTCGCGGAGCAGCAGTAAACGATTGAACAAGCGCGTCTTAAGCCGGACGTCGCTCCCTATGACCGCTCCAGCACGCGTTGAAGCGCGTGTTCGACGATTTCCGCGTTGAACTGCTGCGCGATGGTGGCGCGCGCGACAGCGCCTATTTCCGCCGAAAGTTCCGCGTCGTGATACAGACGGACCACCGCGTCAGCGAACTCTCTGGCCGTCCTCGCCAGACAGCTCTCAAGCGGGGCGGGCAGAGGCAGGCCTTCCAGAGCTATCGGCGTCGCGACACACGGCAATCCGGCGGCCCAGCTCTCAAGAACTTTCCCCTTGATACCGGCGCCGAAACGCAAAGGAGCCACAGTCAGACGCACGCTGCGCAATAGGGTAGGGAGTTCGGCTACATGCCCAAGAACCCGAACGCCGGGAGCCTCGTCCATGCGAACAATGGCGTCCGGCATCGCGCTGCCCACAAGCAGCAGTTCGATCTCCGGGGCAGCTTCTCTGATCAGAGGCAGGATATCTTCGACCAGCCACTTGGCCGCGTCGAGGTTGGGAGCGTGACCATAATGCGCCACGAACGCCACGCTGCGTCGTTCATGAAACGGCATTGGCTCGGGCGGCAAACGCGTCAACCACGGCACGACGTAGACATTCGCCGTAGGCACTGCGCGCGCGAGTATATCGGCTTCGACCCTTGAGTGAGTGATTACCGCATGCGACGCCCATGCGGCCATATGTTCCCGCACACGCTCCTGACCGGCGGCGGTCCTCAACTCCGGACGTCCCTCCACCACCGCCTGTCGCTCAAGACGAAGATGCGCGAGATCGGCGACGCTCGATATGATCCGTGCGCCAGGCATGTAATGACGCGCCAGCGCGAGGTATCGGGACGCATTGGACAGCCGGTGCAGATAAATCGCGTTGAAGGCCCCAGCTTGCCCGCGAAGCAGGGATTCAACCATCGGATAGGTGGGAGCGGCCCAGCACCTGAAGCCGCCCTCCTCCAGTGTATGGCGGGTGGTGGCGTCAGGCTCGATTGCGGAGGCGATGAAACTGACCTCATGGCCCAGCGCCTGTGCCGCCTGCATATGCGACAATATCGCGCAGGAACCGGCGTCCCGGCGCATGTCGGGCGCGCGGTCGTCAATAAACAGGATGCGCGGCGGCGTCTCTTCGGCGTCTGCGCCTAGTCGCCGAGCCCTTTCGTGTGCAACGGACTCCGCTTCCCGTGCATCGGCGCGCGCCTGTTCTTGGCGTAGCTTTTCTACCTGACCGATCAGGAACGTCAGCGCGTCCGCCCGGACATTCGGCGCGCTGAGTCCAGCAAGCGTCTGTGCGACGTGCTGGCGAAACGTTTCGTTGAAGCGGTGCGAAGCCGGGAAATGAAATGGCGAGCCGGGCAAAGGTTGTCCTGTTTCCTCGCACAGGATGGTAATTGCGTGATCTGCGTCGGAGGGCAGGGGGGGCGAAAGAACGAAATCGAATCCGTAACGACCGTCCCCAAGTCCCGTATCCCGCAGGTCGGTCCGCAAGGCGTTCGCGACCGCGCTACGCAAGACCACGTCATCCAGAAGGATCGCTACGTTCAGACGCTGGTCTGGTTGCGCCTCGTCGCGAAGCCATCCGGCAATGCGTGTGCGCCCGACCACGTCTACGGACGCGCGCAAACGGATCTCATGCCTTGGCGCGGCCGTCGCTACAGCAGCGCGCGGTAGCGGCGTGCGTTCCGGCAATGCGACGACGTCCAGAGCAGCAGGGTTATGAGCGTGCACTTCGTCAAGCGGCGCCAGCAATTCGAAGCCTCTGCGTCCGTCGTCCACGCCGGGCCGCAACAGGTCTGCGCGCGCGATGGACGCTTCGGCGCGAGCGACTTCGCGCCCGGAGCACAGCGCAGCGACGATGACGCGTCTGTCAGGGGTCGTCGGATCGAAGGCCCAGCCTGTCACCAGCCATCCCCGACTCGGCTGAAACCGGATGTCGTCGATGAAGCCACAGATCCAGGAGGGCGTGTCACAAGAAGACATGCAGGGATCAGGCGCTGAAGATCCTGAATATTTCCCTACCATACGCTGTCTGCAATTGACGCAGGTTACCCGGCGAAACGCCGCGCATGGGGCCGCCGCGCCCTGACGTCACACCGCTGCGCGTCTCTCCCTGGCGCCGGAAGGGCGTAACCGCACGTCGCTCAGCGCCTCATGCACAGTCAGACCAGCGATATCGATCTTCTCATCAGGCCGGAATTCGAATCCATAGGCGCCAGAGTAACGAGGGGAGCCGTCCAGATCGGCGCGTCTCCGGTCTGCGACAATGCGGCCCACTTCGATGCTTCCACGGCGTACCACCAACTCCACGGGTGTTCCGGGCAGGCGCTGCGACCGCGCCCAGCCGGCGATCACACCGCCCGCCGCCACATCGACATATCCAGCCACCGCCCGGCGGTCGGTTTGCTTCGCAGCAATGAGGCTCAGTCGAGCGCGAATAGCTTCGAGCGCCGGCCCGTCCTCGATACGCGGCAGACAGAATCGCGTCTCAGCCGTCTCACCCTTCACGGGAGGATAAAGCTGCGCGAATTCGACTGCGTTGTGGAACATGGCGCGGCTGCCGTCGTCGATGAAGGTTTCCGATGGAGCGCCTTCAGCCAGCAGCAGGTCGTGCGTTTCTAACTCAATATGAATGTAATCCACTCGAGCGAGGCGGCTTTGTTGGGCGATGGATCGGCCGTTGAGCAGAAGGCGGGCGGGGACGAGCCAGCCATCCACCGCCATGGCATGCAGCGGCGACACGGTGAGGTCGCGCCTGGGGAGGTCATCGCCCAGAGCGCCAGCTCGGATGACGACCGGCATGATGTCCGGGTTTCCGGCGGCGAAACGACCTTCATAAGAGCGACGCCCGATCCAACGGATCGGGCGCGGCGCGCCTGACGCCGTGAGCACGAGATCGCCAATGGCCAGCCTTTCCACGGGTCTGTCGCCATCGGGCGTCGTGATCAGCGTTCCGGGGCAATAGCATGGGACACCGTAGGTGATTTCGGTGCCGCCATCGGGGGCTCTTTGGAAATAAAACTCGGACCCGAAGGCGCCCGACAGATGCAGTGTCGCGCTCGTATCGCCTTCGATAACCGTAAGCGTGCCGTCCGGCCCGATCTCGCCCCGGTCGATTTCGCCATATGAGCCTGCGAAAGTAAGGTCGGAGACAATAATACGGTTGATTGTGTCCCCGGCGAGGGGCTTGAGCGTCTGATAGGCGTAATAAACAGACCCGGTGACGTTAAAGCCCACGATCGTCATGGCGGAGAGCTGCGAAATTGTGGCCGTCAGCGTCGATCCGGACGTGTAAGGCCCTGTTTGCCCACCGTTCGGTGGTTCAGCAACTGGCTGAAAAGTAAGGGTCCCTTTATACGTCGCGTCAATCTCCAGCGTTAACGAACCGCCGCCCAACGACGCGTCCGACGCAGTTCCGCCCGCCTGTACGTCGATTGCTCCGCCAACATTTGCGACGGTTCGAATCGCAGTTCCGCCTGAGAGCACGGTTTCGGTCGCAAGTCCTGTAACCCACCATGTGTTCATCAACTGGAACCGCGGAGAGAGGTCCCCATTTAAAACAGTGTCGATCGCAACGCCTCCGGTGCCCACGACCTGAGCGGCCGTGTGATAGGAGACAAGACCTTGCGCGTTTGTTGCGACCCCAGTCGACAAGGTGGTCGCAATGGCGACGCCTCCGGAGGTGATGGTTTGCAGCGCGTTTCCGTAAGTGTCTGATCCTATCGTGGAGTAGTAATCAGCGCCCATCACCGTCGCGCCGCTGACGACCCCGCCTTCGACGGACTGCGTGCCAGCCAACACGATAGTGTCCAAAGAGCGTCCGCCGCTGGAAACAACCTCCTGTCCGCCATCGATGGTCGAGCCGATCGCGATGCCGCCGCTGATCACATTCTCAGCTCCGTACACTTGACCGCTGACGATGGCGCCGGCGACGGTTAGCGTGCCGCCGTTCATTACCGTGGGGGAGATGAGATAGGCGTCGCTGTCCACTACGACGCTTGCGCCGCTCGAGACGACGGAATTGGCGTTTGTCGTGCTCATTGCGACGGCGCCCTGCGGGTAAGTCTGATCATGAGCGTGCTCCGGCTTATTTGGCGCGTGATCGGGCGCGCACGCCGCCCGGCTGCCAGTGACCAGGCACTGTGTCTTGTTTTGATGTAGTTGTGTCATCAAAAAAACGAAAATGAACGCGCTTCTGCAGGCAGGCGCGGACGTACGAGGCCGCAGCGACGTCGTCGGCGGATACGGCTTTTGAAAAAATAACGGACCCAGAAAGCTCTGGTCGCTTTTCGGACATGTCCGATTGCTTGACAGGGCATTGCCATATCGTTAGCAAGCGCCTGCACCCGGTCTTGAGGTGCGAATGGACGAGGATAAGACTTCCTTCGAAGAACGTCTCCGGGCGGCGGAAACCCGTCACGGAAAGCCGGTTGTCGAAGTCATGCCTGACAGCGAGGATAAATCGCTGATGGCTATGGCGGCGAGAGCCGGGACCGAAATGGTCGGCGGGCTTCTGGTGGGTGTGCTGCTCGGGTGGGGACTGGACCGATGGCTCCATTTCCGCGCTCTGTTCCTTGTCGTATTCGCGCTTCTCGGTGGGGCTGCCGGCGTAGTGAACGTCTGGAGGCTGGTGAAGCCGCCGGACGATCTCGGAAAATCCTGATCGATCCTCGCGGTCGTGGAGAAGAGTTTTGGCGGGCGGTTCAAGCATAGACGTTCTCGGTCAGTTCGAGCTGCACCCGGTTATCGGCGGTCTTGGTCAGGCCCTGCGCCTGAGCCAGTCACCGATTTACATGGCGGTGGCCGTCTGTCTGGTTCTTGCGTTCCTCTATTACGGAATGAAGCCGAAGGCCGTCGTGCCGGGTCGTTTTCAGGCTGCGGCGGAAATTTGCTACGAATTCGTGCGTAACCTGGCCGTCGATACGATCGGGCCAGAGGGCGTTGCTTTCTTTCCGTTTATTTTCGCCCTCTTCTTCTTCATTCTCGCCGGTAATTATCTCGGCCTTTTCCCCTTCTCGTTCACCTTCACCAGCCACATCGCCGTCACCTTCGCGCTTGCGATGATGGTGTTTCTGGTTGCGATCATCGTGTCGCTGAAGGTGCAGGGGTTGAAGTTCTTCGCGCATTTCATGCCGGCCGGAGCTCCTGTCGCTCTTGCGCCCCTGCTGGTGCCGATCGAGATTCTTTCGTTTCTTTCTCGTCCCGTGAGCCTGTCCATCCGGTTGTTCGCCAACATGGTCGCCGGTCACGTGATGTTCGATATCTTCGCAAGCTTCGTCATCATGCTGGCCGGACTTGGCTTCGTGGGCGACGTTCTTGCGGTGGGCCCTCTCGTGATCAATGTCGCGCTGATGGGGTTGGAATTGCTGGTCGGCGTTCTCCAGGCGTATGTGTTCGCCATCCTGACCTGCATCTATCTGCGGGAGGCGGTCGCTCACTGAGGCGGCCATTCTCGTCGTTCAACGTTTTCGTCACACAAGGAAGAACCAGACATGGACATCGCTGCTGCCCGTGAAATTGGCGCCGGTATCGCCGTTATCGCTCTTGCCGGCGTCGGCATCGGCCTGGGCAACATCTTCTCGACGCTGGTCAGCAGCATCGCCCGTAACCCGGCTTCGCGCCCGCACGTGTTCGGTCTCGGCATGCTCGGCTTCGCTCTGACAGAAGCGGTCGCCCTTTTCGCCCTGCTCATCGCTTTCCTTATCCTGTTCGTCTGAAACAGGAGTAGGTCGCGTGCGCTTGTCGGTGACTTCTTTCCGCCGCGTCGTTCTCGCAGGGGCGTCCTGCGCCCCGCTTCTTCTGGCGGCGGCGCCGGAAGCGCACGCTGCGGGCATGCCGCAGCTGGATTTCAACAACCCTCTCGTCACCGGTCAGGTGGTGTGGGGCGGCGTTGTCTTCCTCTTCTTCTACCTCGCCTTGCGTGGCTGGGCCCTGCCTAGGGTCGACGCCGTCCTGCAAAATCGCAGTGAACGTATCGCCGGGGATCTTGATCAGGCGCGCGCTGCCAAGGCGGAAGCCGATAAGGCGGTGCTTGAACTGCGCGAGACCAAAAAGGCGGCTGCGGCGGAAGCCCAGGCTCATCTTGATGCAGTGCTTGAGCATGAGCGTGCGTCTGCGGCCGCGAAGCTTGCCGAGATAACCAAGCGCCTCGACGGTGAGATTGCTCGCGCCGAAGCAGGGGTTGCGGCGGAACGCGAACGTGCGCTTCAGTCGCTCCGCCCGATCGCTGTCGATGTCGCTGAATCGCTCGTCGAGCGTCTCATCGGCGCGCGCGCTGATCGTGCAGTCGTGGAAGCCGCCGTCGGGCGCGCCACGGCCCAAGCGGCTCACTGATTTCCGATTTGCGCCCAGACCCGGCTTTGCGTCTGACGAGGAGATAGCACCAGTGTCCAATCTGTTTCACGAGGCTGGTTTCTGGTTCTCGGTTTCGTTCGTTCTGTTCTTCGTCATTTTTGGCCGGAAAGTCTGGACGCCTCTCGCCGCCATTCTCGACAGCCGCGCGGATCGTATCCGGGCGGATCTCGACGAGGCGGCTCGGCTGCGTCGTGAAGCCGAGCAGATGCTCGAAGATGCGACGCGCGAGCGTGAGCAGGCCACGATCGAAGCCCGCGCTCTTGTTGAACAATCCCGCCTGCATGCCGAACAGCTTGCGGAGAAGACCCGGCAGGAAGCCGAAGAATCCCTTCGCCGCCGCGAGCGTATGGCGCGCGATCGTATTGATGCGGCGGAACGGGCTGCGGTCGCCGAAGTGCGTGCTGCTGCGGTAGACGCAGCTTTCGACGGCGCTCGCGACGTCATCCAGGGTTCTGTGGGTGGGCAGTCGGCTGAGGCTCTGATCGATAAGGCCATTCAGGATCTTCCGGGCGCGTTGTCGGCGCGAGCGGCCTGAGCGGTCGTATTCCGTTGGCTGAAGGCAGCGCCATAAGCCCCTCCGCTGAGGCAGAAGACGCGCCTCCGGCGTTGAGTGTCGTTATCGCGGTTCTCAACGAATGCGAGAACATCGCTGCAGTGTGTCAGGAACTCGCCACCGTGCGGCGCGACTTCCCTCGGTCCGAAATTATCTTCGTTGACGATGGAAGCACCGACGGCACGATTGAAGCGATTGCCGCCGCGCGCAAAATCGACGGCCTCAGCGATATCCGCATTCTGTCTCATGACCGTCGGTGCGGCAAATCCTCCGCATTGCGCACCGGAATCCGGAATGCGCGTGGGCGTTGGATCGCGACGATGGATGGAGACGGTCAGGACGATCCGTCCGCCATCGTGGCGCTTTATGCAGAGGCTGGCGCCGCAAAGGGACGGCCTCCGCTCGTGGTTGGCGTGCGTCCCCGGCGCAGCGACACGATCTGGCGCAAGCTGGCGACCCGCTTCGCTAACGGTCTGCGAAAGCGGCTTTTGAACGATGGGTGTCCGGACACCGGTGCGCCGATGAAGCTTTTTCTGCGTTCCGACTTTCTTGCGCTACCGCAATTCGAGGGGCTGCATCGCTTTCTGCCCGCTCTTTTGCAATCTTATGGCGTCTCGCTGGTCTGTGTGCCTGTGCGGCATCGCTCCCGCCTGCACGGGCAGTCGAAATACAGCAATCTTGGTCGGGCCGTCGTCGGCGTGCGCGACCTGCTCGGGGTCATCTGGCTCCGTAACCGCACTCGTCTGCCTGCTTCCGTGCGGGAATGTTGAAACCGACTCTCCGATTAAACGCGGCAGCGAAATCGACTGTCGGGAAAATCGCCGCGCTCGTTTTCTGCACATTCGTCCTGCTGCTGCCCGGTCGCTCGACTATCCCCCCTTTCGACCGCGACGAGCCACGGTATATGCAGGCGACGGCGCAGATGCTGGAGACCGGCAACTTCGTTGACGTCCGCTTTCAGGATCAGCCGCGCTATTTGCAACCTGCGGGTATTTACTGGCTTGAAGCCGCCTCCGTCTGGCTTTCAGGAACTCTGAAACAGCGGGAAGTCTGGGCTTATCGCGTTCCGTCTCTGTTGGCGATGACCGGGGCGATCGCGCTTACGGCGCGCATCGGGGCGATCATGTTCGGTCCGGCGGTTGGTCTGCTCGGCGGCGCACTGTTGGCGGGCTCTGTCCTCGTCGAAGCCGAAGGTCGCATGGCGACGATTGACAGCACGTTACTGCTGGTCGTGCTGATCGTGCAGACAATGGTGCTCCGCGTGCTGATGGACCGCTCCCGGGATCGGTCGACTCCACTGTGGACGGCATTGGCTTACTGGCTTGCGCTCGGGTGCGGGCTGATGCTGAAGGGTCCGGTTGTCTTGATTCCCGGGCTGGCGACCCCGCTGGTCATGGCGGTTTTGGAGCGCGACGTTTCAGTGTGGCGGCGGTTGCGGCCTTCCTGGGGCTGGCTTGCGATGCTCGCCGTCGTGGTCCCCTGGTGCGTCGCCATTGATGTGATCAGTCATGGCGAGTTCTTCCAACGTGCTGTTGGACGGAATTTTCTGGGTAAGATCGGCCATGGGCAGGAAGCTCATGGGGCGCCGCCCGGTTTCCATCTCGCGGTGTTCGCTCTGGCCTTCTGGCCTGGGTCCCTGTTCGCAGCAATTGCGCTTCCGGTGGTGTGGGCGTCGCGAAAGGCGTGGCGAATCCGGTTCCTCCTGTGCTGGATTGTCCCGCATTGGCTGGTGTTCGAACTGATCGCAACAAAACTGCCGCACTATGTCATGCCGACCTACCCGGCTATCGCGATCCTGACTGCGGCGGCGCTGCATGCTGCGCCCGATAACTGGCGGGCGTGGCCTGCACGCAGGTGGACGCAGGCCCTTCTCGGTATTTACGGCGTGGTCTGGCTTCTGGTTGGCGTGGCGTTGAGCGTCGCCGGGATCGCTCTGTCGTGGTTTCTCGAAGGCCATGCGCCTCTCAGCGCCTGGATCGCCGCGGCGGGAAGCCTGCCGCTTCTGGCGGTCGCAGTCAGGCTGATTGTGCTGGGCAAAGTCTGGCGCGGGGCCATCACGTCGTTGGGCGCCGCGGCGGTCGTCTATTGCGGGATTTTTCTGGGCGTAGCGCCTCATCTGGATACGATATGGCTGGCTCCGCGTCTTGCGGAGCTGACCGATGAATATCGCCCGTGCCCGAACACTGAAGTCGTCTCCAGTTCGTTCTCTGAACCCAGTCTTGTTTTCCTGATGCATGGAAAGGTGGAGTTGCGTAGCGCACGTGCTGGCGGCGAGATGCTGGCGCGCAATCCCTCGTGTGGACTGGTGCTCGTTTCGCGACGAGACGAAGCGCAGTTTCAGGAAGGCATAGGGACGAGCGGCGTGAAGCCGATCGAATATGGCCGCGTCAGGGGGCTCAATTACTCCACCGGCAAATGGCTCGATATTGGCCTGTTCGGCGCAAATCCGTCGTGAACCGATGCGTTCGGCGGGGTTGAATCACCTTCTGAGCCACTAAATTTGGGGCTGGGAATAGAGAAGCCCGTCACGGCTGTGCTCAGGAGCAATTTCCTTGGTCTGGCATAGTGGTTCCTCTACTGCGCCACGGACACAGGCTGCGCGGGGCGACTGCGCGCCACGTAGCCGGGAAGACGTTTTGCAACGCGTGCGGGAGCGCGTCTCAGGATCAGATCCCGGTGTCGAGCGTCGAGGGTTTTCCATGCCGAAATCGGTGTGTTGGCTGACGGCGGCAGGTGGTCGGGACGTCCGAGGAGCAGGGCGATTGCGACCCGTTCGGCGGGCGTGGTCATCTGCCAAAGGACTTCTGGATCCAGTTTGCCGGTGATGACCAGTCGGGCTGCTTCTAACACGCGCATCACCTGCACCTTCCTCAATTAAGGGAAAAGACGGCTCTTCCCGGCATATAGATGCCGTCTCCGTCAGTGCAGGATGACGGACGGGAGTTTCCAAATAGTTAAAATGATCAATGAAAACGTGGCGATTAATAGATTTGGGACCGATACCTGTTGTTCGCCCTATGTGCTCAGCCTCAGGGAAATTTCGCGGAGACATGGATGCGGCGGGGCATACGAAAGCTATTTGAGCGACGCTGCCGTTTCCGCGTGGATTACCGGAAACGGCAAGATGGGGTTACCGGAAATTTGCCGGCCCACCATTCCACGTTACGACTGTGCCGGGACCGCATACCGCCCCCTGCTTGCCGCCAAATCCCCAGAGTGTTGCGGGAACTACGACGTTATTGCCCGACAGGCTGGTTTGCACGTAGCAGGCTTGTTTTGGGGCGGAGGCGTTCCATTCATCAACCGTAATCGTCGAACCAGCGCTCATGTAGATCGACCCTGGGGGAACGCCTTCCAACGCCTTCAAAACAATTTCGGTCGCTCCAGTATCCCGATTTTCGATATGGCCAGTGAACGAAGTGGGACCGGCAAGGATCATTTGCTGCGCGTTGAAATCGAAACTCACGCCCTGAAAATCGATCTCGCAGGAGGATTCCTCGTCCACGCCCGCAACGGCGTTGTTGTAGATCGTGCCGCCGATAAACGCGGAGCGCTCGCCTGAGTTATGCGTGCCGGGTTCTGCGTAGATGCCGATATTGCCTTCGCCGATGATCACGTTGACCATGTCCACGCCCCAGACGTTGTTCCCAAGAGTGATCCCGTGATTGAAGCCGGCGATCTTTACGTTGAACAACGACATGCCTGCGTCGATGTTATAGTTTTGGGAGTCCGTGTAATTCATCGTGATGCCGTCGGCTGATTTGTTGCCGATCAACGCCACGCCCTCCAGACGATGCGCACCGCCGCGCCCCTTTCCGACATAACCGTCCTCCGACACGTAGAGGCACGTTCCGCTCGTCATCGTGCATTGGAAGATCACGTCGCGGATCGTCACCAGTTCCGGATCCACCTTGAGCGTGGTGGCGAGCGTCTTCGTCGCTCCCTGCAGGTCGATCACGCAGGGACCGCTGCCAGCGTAACAGGCGTCGAGCATCCCCTGCACCGCGGCGCTGTCGTCGGCGCGGGCTGCAATGGGAAGCGCGCTTGCGACGAGAAGGGGCAAGGCAAGCAGAGCAGGCGGGCGGAAATATCTCACCGGAACGAACTCCATCGATGTCAGGTTTGAAACGAGGGGCGACGATAATCGGCGACATCCTCGGCGGTCAGCGTGCGGGGCGCTCGCGGCGTGTGAGTACCTACAAAGGACGCTGCGCACTGGCGTCGCGCCTATAAGACATACATGTCTCTGAACGCCGTTCGGTTCCATGAAATTCTTGTTTTTGGGACACGGAGTCCCCGTCGCGCTCCGACGGGCTCGTCCCGACGGCACGCAGGCGCAGCTTTCGCGGCTTGACCTGTGACTGGTCCTGCGGCCCCATGGGCGCACTGTATCGGGAACACAGAGGGCTCTACGGATGGCGCACGCGAAGCAATTTTATATCGATGGCGTGTGGGTGGACCCGATCGAGCCCCGAACGCTCGACGTCATAAATCCGGCGACAGAAGAGGTCTGCGCCACCATTTCTATCGGTGGCGCGGCGGACGTTGATCGCGCGGTCAAGGCCGCCGCACGCGCTTTCGATACGTGGTCGCAATCGTCGAAGGACGAGCGACTCGACGTGCTCGAGCGAATCCTTGCTGTGTATCTGCGTCGCATCGACGACATGGCTGCCGCGATCTCGACCGAAATGGGCGCGCCACTGCCCATGGCGAAATCGGATCAGGCCGGGATCGGCGCCGCGCATCTGAGCGAAATGATCCGCGTGTTGCGCGCCTACGAGTTCGATCGTGTCGAGGGCGACATGCTCATTACGCACGAGCCGGTTGGCGTCGCAGGCCTGATCACCCCCTGGAACTGGCCGATGAACCAGATCACCTGCAAGGTTGCGCCCGCGCTGGCTGCAGGCTGCACGGTGGTTTTGAAGCCCAGCGAGGTGGCCCCGCTCAGTGCGCTGCTGTTCAGCGAGATCGTCGACGAGGCAGGATTACCGCCCGGCGTATACAACATGGTCAACGGCGACGGACCGGGCGTTGGCGCCGCGCTTTCCACCCATCCTGATGTCGGCATCGTCTCCTTCACAGGTTCGACACGCGCAGGAATCGCAGTGGCCGAGGCGGCGGCGCGGACGGTCAAGCGCGTCCATCAGGAGTTGGGAGGTAAATCGCCCAACATCGTGCTGCCTGACGCCGATCTCAAGGAAGCGGTGAGGAAGGGCGTGCAGAGATGTTTCGGCAACTCCGGGCAGTCCTGCAACGCCCCCACGCGTCTGCTTGTCCCGGCCGCGAAAATGGACGAAGCGATGGCTGCGGCGAAGGAGGCTGCTGACGCCATCGTGGTCGGCGCTCCGGACGCCCCGAACACTATGCTCGGTCCTGTGGTCAGCGACGTGCAGTTCGACAAGATT
This sequence comes from Acetobacter sp. DsW_063, assembly GCF_002153745.1. GTDB lineage: Bacteria > Pseudomonadota > Alphaproteobacteria > Acetobacterales > Acetobacteraceae > Acetobacter. Next base: position 115,110 of record NZ_JOPL01000005.1, read on the forward strand.
CAGGCGCTGATTCAGGCTGGCGTCGACGAAGGCGCAACGCTTGTCGCGGGCGGCGTCGGCCGACCTGAAGGGCTGACGAAAGGGTATTACGTGCGGCCGACAGTCTTCGGTCGCGTCAGGCCGGAGATGACCATTTCCCGAGAAGAAATCTTCGGGCCGGTGCTTTCGATCATCGGTTACGACAGCGTCGAAGAAGCTGTGAAGATCGCCAATGACACGCCGTATGGCCTCGCCGCGTATATTCAGGCGGGCGAGGATCTGACGGAGGCCCGCCGCATCTCCCGTCTGCTGAGGGCGGGCAACGTCAATATCAATGGAGCCCCGTGGCGGGCGAGTGCCCCCTTCGGCGGGTACAAACAGTCGGGCAACGGGCGTGAATACAGCGAATACGGCCTGCATGATTTTCTGGAGATCAAGGCGGTCCTCGGGTACTCCGAGGCGTAAGCAGGTTTCCCGAACAGCTTAAAGTCTGACGCATCGAAGCTGTTGCTGCGTCGCTGTTCTCGTGCACGGAAATGAACGGGCAAACATGACGCGTCAGGAAACCGGACGACAGCTGCAATTCGCGCAACAACCGCTGATGCCGGCCTCGCTTTACGTCGATACGACACAGGCTCCACCGGTGACCGAAAGGCTGAGCGGGGAAACGCGTTTCGACGTGGCGGTGATCGGGGCCGGAATCACGGGCCTGTCGGCCGCGTTGCATATCGCCGCCTCGGGAAGGCGCGCCGCAGTTCTCGACTCTGCCGAACCGGGGTGGGGAGCGTCGGGACGGAATGGCGGTCAGGTCAATCCGGGCCTGAAGACACTTCCTTCGGAGGTGGAGCGGGATTTCGGGCGAGAGGTCGGACGCAGGCTCGCGGTCGCAGCGTGGAACGCGCCGGATCTCGTGTTCGCGCTGATAGAGCGGTATCGCATCCAGTGTTCACCCGCACGTGGCGGCACGATCCGCGCTGCGACCGGGCAGGCGCAACTGCCGGGGCTGGAGCGGTTGACCGACGAATGCAGGGCGCGCGGCGGCGACGCCGCGTGGCTGAATGCTGCTGAGATGGCTGCTCTTACGGGAACATCACGATACGTAGCCGGAATGATCGACCGCCGGGGAGGGCAGATCAATCCGTTGGCCTACACGCGAGGGCTTGCCGCCGCCGCCATCAGGGAAGGCGCCGCGGTCTACTCCAACTCACGCGTCGTCGGATTGTCCCGCTCGGGTGAGGCCTGGCGTGTGCGGACGCCGACAGGAGCTATCGTCGCGGGGCATGTCGTGCTCGCCGCCAACGGTTATACGGACGGTCTCTGGCCGGAACTCGCAGAGAGCGTAATTCCTCTGTTCAGCGCCATCGTGGCGACTGAGCCGTTGCCGAGGACTCTGGCCCAGACCATCCTCGCGCGGCGGGAGGTTCTGTACGAACTTGGGGACGTGACGATCTATTACCGTGTTGACGACGCTGGGCGGTTGTTGGTCGGAGGGCGCTCGGCCTCCCGCCCGCTATGTGGGCCTGACGCGTTTCCGTTCTTGCGAGAACTTGCGCTCCGCGTGTGGCCGAATCTCGATGGCGTCGAATGGACGCATGGGTGGAACGGGCGGTTGGCGATGACCCGGGACCACTATCCGCACTGGCATGAACCGGCGCCCGACGTCATAGCAGCGCTTGGCTACAACGGCAGGGGCGTCGCAATGGCGACGTTGCTCGGGCGGGAGATCTCGCGACGGATTGACGGAACTCCGGCTCATGACATGCTTTTGCCGACGCGTCCGATATCGCCGATTCCCCTGCACCGATTCTGGCCAGCGGGGGTAGCGGCTCGGGTCGCTTTCGGGCAGTGGAAGGACAGTCGCACGGAGCGGGGCAGGGCATGATCCCGGAGTGGTGCGGCGTCGGATTGTTCTATCCCGTCCCACCTTGGGCAGCGCGGGTTGACGGCGGAGGTTCATGTCCGCTGGTCCGGTGAGTATCTTTGTCGGCTAGGCAGAGAGTTGTCAGGCTGGATGCCGTTCCAGCAAAGCAACGTCGTTCAACAGGGCGTTGTTGACCCGACGTGATACCGCCCAACGGACCAGCGCGTCTTCCGGCGGCGCAGTCATCAGCGTGGCGGCTGTTTTCGCGGGTGCAGTGAGCCATGCTGTGTAATCGCGAGGGGCGATAATGACTGGCATGCGCTCATGTATCGTGCGCCCAAAATTATTTGCTGGCGTAGTGATGATTGCGAAACTGCGCAGGACGTCCCCGTCCCAGCCCCACATGTCCCAGACGCCTGCAAGCGCCATGGGCGCGCCATCGGGTCTGGCGAAAGCCCATGGCTGGCGCGGCGTTTTTCCGCGCGCCCACTCGTAATAGGCGTCGGCGGGGACAAGGCAGCGCCTGCTGCGGAAAGCGGCGCGAAATGTGCCATTTTCCATGACGGTTTCGGCGCGTGCGTTGAAAGGTTGCAAGGACAGGTCGGTGGCCCATGACGGCACCAGCCCCCAACGCATGAGCGTCAGGCGCCGCGTACCGCCCGCTTCAGCGGTAATGATCGGCGCGGGCTGTGTCGGCGCTATGTTCCAGGACGGAAGCCACTCCGGCGCAGATCCCCTGGCGCCGAACAGGGCTTGCAAATTTTCTTTTGGTTGAACGCTGACGTAACGGCCGCACATAGGCCCAGCAATTAGCGGATCGTGGCCAAATTCTGAATAACTTTGTCGAACGCCTGCGCCGAAAGCCTGTTCATCAGCGAGACAACGTCGGCGTCGCTTGATACCGGCCCGCTGGCTGTCAGGCTTGTCTGTCCGGTAGATGTGGAAGCGTCGTCTTTCGCACCCACTATCGCCCAATGCGCGTCGAGCGTTGCTACGCCGGAGGCGGAGACGTCGAAGCGCGTGATGTCGAGCATAAGGCGCGAAGTCGGCGCGCCTGTCAGCGGCGTTTCGGTTACGATGAGATCGGGTCGGGCTTGTCGAATTTTGGCGGCGAGAAGATCGGTCAACCCGTTCGAAAGGCGTTCGGCCCAACGGCCGTTGGGGCTGGTTCGAACAAACTGCCCGTCACGTGTGACAATGTTTTGCGTATCGAGATAATCCGGCAGCCGGACACGGGATATTTCCACAACGGCGGCGTTGGCGTTCGCCGAGGTTCCGGACGGGATGGCGGGCGCGTCAAGCGTGTAGAGCCGCAGCGGTGCCGACGCGCACCCCTCTAGCGTCGCGCATAAGGCTGCCGCGAAGAGCATATTCCCAAAAAACACATGTTTTTTGAAGGAACGCTTGCGGAGTGGTGCGAGAGCGGGACGTGGTGGCAAGGCGGTCATTGGCGGCGTCCCATCAGAAGAAGTTGCGGGTTGCGTTCGACATCGGTTGCAAAGCCGCGCAGCGAAGCGGCGGCGGCGGCGATGTCGCGCAGTGCTGCGTCAACGTTGTCGCGCTCCGCGCCACGCGGCGCGAGCATGCCATGCACGCTCTCCAGCGTCGCTCGCGCCTGATCGGTCGCGCGTGTCGCGCTGGCCAGCGTCGTATGCAGATCGGCGCCTCGCTGCTGGATTTCGGCGTCGGACGAACGGAGCAGGTGATCGACGTTGGCGAGCGTAACGTCGAGATGGTCGCGCAGATCGGTAATGGCCTGCGTTGCGGCGTCGAGCGTCTTCTGGGACTGGTCGGAAGTTTGTCTCAGGCCGGTGACAAGCGGAGGAATATCGGTGTCGAGCTTCTCGGCCAGGTCGCGAATGGAGATAACCGCCGCATTGGTGTTGGTGGCCAATTCTTTCAGCGGAAGATCACCGATGGTTTCTTTGATTTTTTGTATGGCCGAAAGATGTGTCGGTATTTCCGGAAGGTTTGAGACATTGGGATGCAGTTGCTCGGGAGAGCCGGGATAGAAGTCGAGGTTGATATTCGATGATCCTGTGACGAAACTCTGGACGTTCTGTTCTGCTCGCAGCCCGTGAGCGATGACGTCCTTGAGCTGAAGCGGTTCGCCGCCAGCGTGCGCCGTGTCCATCACATGGATCTGCTTCGGGTCCAGCGTGACCACGACTGGAATGTAAGCGACGCGCCCTGCCTGATCGTATTGCAGTTTTATGCTTTCGACAGCGCCCACCCGCACGCCGCGAAACGTGACAGGAGCCCCCACGGACAGTCCACTTACGGAGTCCTGAAACACAACGACCGCCCGCTTGTTCGTCGAAAACAGCCGAAGGTCTCCGAACAGGACAAGCGCTGCGAGCCCAAGAGCCACGCCGCCTATCACGAATGCGCCGACGACTGTCTGCCGCGCGATTCCTGCGTCTTTAGCCATGCGTGTTCGTGTCCTTCCTGACGGTCGGGGGAGGCGTGGGGTCTGTGGGGTTTTCCCGGTGCATGAAGGCGTGCACCTGCGGGTCTTGGCAGTGGTCGCGCAAATCCCTTGGCGCGCCATGCGCGATGGGAATTTTCGTCTGAGCGTCGAGGAAGATCCCGTCATCCGCGATCGTGAAAAGGCTCGACAACTCGTGGCTGACGATCACGATAGTCGCGCCCAGCCCATCGCGTAACGTCAGGATAAGGTCGTCGAGGCGCGCCGACGTGATCGGATCGAGGCCAGCCGAGGGTTCGTCGAAAAACAGAACGTCCGGGTCGAGAGCCATCGCGCGGGCCAGCCCGGCGCGTTTGGCCATGCCGCCGGAAATTTCCGAAGGGTATAGATCGATGGCGTGCGACATGCCGACCAACCCCAGTTTCAATTCCACCAGACGACGGATCATATCCTTGTCGAGTCTGGTGAACATCTCCAGCGGTAGCGCGATATTCTCGCCGACGGTCATGGAGCTCCATAACGCGCCGCTCTGGAACAATACGCCGAAACGCCGGTTGAGCGCAGTGCGGTGGCTATCAGGGCCCGACCAGTAATCATCGCCGTCGACCGTATATCGGCCCGCAAGGGGGCGGAGCAGTCCGATCATCGTGCGCAGCACGGTGCTCTTGCCGCAGCCGGACCCGCCCATGATCGCGAAGATCGAGCCGCGTTTTACATCCATCGATATATTCTTCTGGATGATTTTCGAGCCATAGCCGATCGTCAGATCGCGCAACGAGAGAAGCGTTTCGCTCCCGGCCTTGCGCTGGACGCCGCTGTCGGTCGGCGCTTCAGAGGCGACGTGAATGGTCATATGCCGATGACGTCCGCAATAACGGCGAAAATAGCGTCCAGCGCGATGACGCCGACAATGCCGGTCACCACGGCGGACGTCGCCGCCGAGCCAACATCGGCGGCGCTGCGCCCGGCCTTGAGGCCGATCCGGCACGACGTAAGTCCGATCAGGACGGCGAAGACGATGGATTTGGCGAAGCCGAATTCGAACTGCTGCACGTTCACCGCGCCAAGCATTTGATGAATGTAGCCGGCTCCCGTGACGTCAGGGAGCATCCCGGCGCAAACGACGTAACCGCCGATCATCGAGACAACGCATCCGTATAGATAAAGGAGCGGCATCATAAGCATGAGCGAAAGGACCGAAGGCAGAAGGATGTAAGACGAGATCGGAATGCCGAACACGCGCAAGGCGTCGATCTCCTCGTTGCCAAGCATCGTCGATATACGGGCGGCATAAGCGCCGCCGGTGCGGCCAGCCATGATGATCGCCGTCATCACTGCTGAAAGTTCGCGAACGCAGGCGATGCCCACCAGATTGGCGACGTAAGCGTCGGCGGCGAATTTACTCAATTGCACGGCGCCGACGAAAGCAAGGATCGCGCCGATTAGAAAATTGACGACGCTAACGATGATCAGAGCAGAAGGCCCGGCGTCGAAAATATTCGCCATGAGATCGCGTAACCGCATGCCGCCGTGCCCGGCCAAAGCCCGCAAAGACCCTTGCGCTGTCTGGGCTCCAAGCTCCACAACGGCGCCAATCTCATCCACCATCCCAAGCGCGGCGCCGCCGGTGACGGCGAGTATATTCGGCTGCCTCGACGATGGCGGCGCCGGCTCTGTCGGCGCTGCGGGAAGGAGAGCGAAAAGGCGAGCGACCTCGACGGGCAGAGAGGAAGTGTCGAAGGTAAGCCCGTTTTTCGCGGCCGCCTGTTTCGTAGTCCATAAGAAAGAGACGAGCGATGAGTCCCACTGACCAAGATCGCGCACATTCACATGCAACGTAGGGGCGCTCCGCCCGGCGCCCGACGGTGCTACGGGTAGCGTCCGATCAGGGATCGCCAGCACGGCGCCGTCGTCAATTGTCCAGTGCCCGCGGACAACGAGAATCGCATCGGCGCCGCTCTGTTCGACCGTCCAGGTCGGACGCTCATCCTGCTTGTCGCCGACAGAGGCGGGGATGTGGCTCGGGTCGTTGGTCATCGTCGGCGCCGACGTTAGGGCAAACCCTTGAGCTTGACCATAGAGCGGGATCGGGCTGACGCGGCGTATAAAACAGGTGGAGCGGGCGCGAGCGAGCGACAGAGCGACGCCGGGAAAGTGGACGACAATTCTAAACAGCTATTTATATGACAGGTCTGTGATCGATATATATGTCAAAGTTTGTCTGGATAGGGATGCGTGCATCTGCGTCGCATAGCTGGCGTGTGTGTCGTTAACTGTTCAGATCACGGACTCAGCGCTTTAGCGTCGTGCCGCTGCGGAAAAACAGTCGCGCCGAGCGTCCAGAACGAGGTCAGTCAGTTTCATGAATGCCATTGTCGTTACCGCCTTACGACGACCGTATACGTTCGTCGTCTTGTCGATAGTCATCTTGATGTTCGGCATAATGTCGGCGCTGAAAACGCCGACAGACGTTTTCCCGAACATCAAGATACCCGCGATCGCGGTTGTGTGGACATACGGGGGGTTGCTGCCTGAAGAGCTGGCGGCCCGAGTTATGTATAACTACGAACAAGGCGTGACATCCACGGTCGAAGGTATCGACCATATGGAGTCTGACTCGTTCTACGGGCGCGGCATCGTCAAAATCTACTTCCAGCCAGGGACAGACATCGGTTCGGCTGAAGCGGACGTCACGGCGATCTCGCAGACAGTGCTCATGCAGATGCCCACGCATATGCCTGCGCCAATGATCATGAAGCTTGAAGCGTCTTCGGTTCCGGTCATCTCGCTGAAGATGACGTCGGACTCCATGACGCCGTCGGACCTGTTCAAGCTGGCGCAGATTCGCGTCAGAACCCTGCTTGTCACCGTGCCGGGCGCCATCGTGCCGCATCCTTATGGCGGTATGGATAGCTTCGTCATGGTCGCGCTGAACCAGAAGCAGTTGCAGGCGCATCACCTGTCGACGATGGACGTGCAGAACGTTCTCGACACACAGAACGTCGTGCGTCCGGCGGGCGATCAGAAAATCGGCCAGACCGACTGGATGGTCCAGACGAATGCGGCTCCGCGGACGACTGAGGAAATCGGCGATATCCCGGTCAAGCGTGAAGGCAACAAGTTCATCTTCATCCACGACCTGGGCGAAGTTTATCGCGGCGGCCATCCCCAGACCAACTCGGTCCTGATTAAGGGTAAGCAGGCCGTCGTGATGGTCGTCATGAAGAGCGGCGAGGCCTCGACCCTCGACGTGGTCGCGGGCGTGAAGAAACTGATGCCTCGCATCCAGTCGACGCTACCGGGCGACGTGCAGATCAGCATCCTCAGCGACGCATCCGGTTTCGTGAAAGATTCGATCAAGGACGTCGTTCGTGAAATGGTCACGGCTGCCGCCTTGACCGGACTGGTCGTTCTGCTCTTCCTCGGATCGTGGCGGTCGACCGTCATCATTGCAACATCGATCCCGCTCGCCATCTTGTGCTCGATCATCGGGCTCGGCTGGGCGGGGCAGACCATTAACGTCATGACGCTCGGCGGTCTGGCTCTCGCCGTCGGTATTCTCGTCGACGACGCGACCGTCATGATCGAAAACATCGACACCCATCTCGAAATGGGAAAGGACCTCGAAACCGCGATTATCGACGCAGCCAACCAGATCGTCATCCCGACCTTCGTGTCGACGACCTGTATCTGTATCGTGTGGTTGCCGCTCTTCGAACTGGGCGGCGTGGCGGGCTTCCTGTTCATGCCGATGGCTGAAGCCATCATCTTCGCAATGATCGCGTCCTTCATCCTGTCGCGAACCCTGGTTCCGACGATGTCGAAGTTCCTCTTGGCCGGGCATGTGCATCCGGGACTGCACGGCGAAGAGCATGAGGCGCTGCCTCATGGAAACAACGTCTTCACGCGTTTCCAGAAGGGCTTCGAGCACCGCTTCACGAAGTTCCGTAACGGCTACGGCGAACTCCTGGAGCGGTTGGTGGCTCGTCGCGGTATGTTCGTCGGCTGCTTCCTCGGGGTCTCAGTGCTCTCCCTGAGTCTCTATGCGATAGCGGGCAAGGACTTCTTCCCGGAGATCAAGTCGGATCAGTTGCAGATGCACATGCGCACGCCGCTTGGCGCACGTATTGAGGTCGCGGGTCGCATTGCGGCACTGGCTTCCGATCGAATTCATGAACTTCTGCCGGGTAAGGTGGATGACGTGGTCAGCAACTGCGGTCTTCCAGAAGCGCCGCATAACCAGGCCTTTATTCCGACCCCGACTGTTGGAACGCAGGATTGCGATCTGACGATCACGTTGAATGATGCAGAGTCTCCGGTCTGGGATTACCGCGCGATCCTGCGCAAGGGCTTGCGCGCCAGCTTCCCCGGCACCGAGTTCACGTTCCAGCCTGCAGATCTGACGGCCAAGATTCTCAACTTCGGATCGCCTGCTCCTATCGACATCAAGGTTGCAGGTCCGCATCTGCGCGATAGCTACAAATACGCGCTTGAGCTGGCCAGCCGTCTGAAGTTCGTCGCCGGAGCTGCTGACGTATCGGTCCAGCAGACGATGGAAACCCCGACGCTGTTCGTTAAGGGCGATCGCAGCTTTGGTCTGGCCACAGGCGTCACCGCAGGCAATCTTGCGGACAACGAACTGATGACCCTTGCCGGAAGCTCGACGGTCGATCCGATGTATTGGTACGATCCCGAGTGGGGTGTGACCTTCCTGGTCAACACGTATGTCTCTCAGGATCAGCTGACCCACTACAACGATCTGCTGAGCATCCCTGTCGACAAGGGTGATGACGACCCGAGCGGCAAGGACATGCAGCTGCTGGGCGCCATGAGCAAGATTTCCGCCATCGGCACGCCGGGTGAGGTCTCGCACTACAACTCCATGCCGTCGTTCGACGTCTACGTCTCCGCGGAAGGCACCGATCTGGGAACGGTTCTGGCCGGCGTGCAGAAAGTCGTCGCCGATACCGCAAAGGATGTGCCGAAAGGCGCCGCCGTGGATATCGAGGGGCAGGCGACGACGATGAGCAGCGCCTATGGTCAGCTCGTGGGCGGACTGGCTGTCTCGATCGTGCTGATCTATCTGCTGATCGTGGTGAACTTCCAATCGTGGCTTGATCCGTTCATCATCATCTCGGCTCTGCCGGGCGCGCTGGCTGGTATCGCGTGGTCGTTGTTCCTGACACACACGCATCTGTCCGTGCCTGCTCTGACTGGCGCGATCATGTGCATGGGAACTGCGACAGCGAACTCGATCCTTGTCGTCTCCTACGCCAGAGAGCGTCTCGAAGTTCACGGAGAGGCCCTGAAGGCGGCTGTCGAGGCTGGATACGGCCGTATCCGTCCGGTCATCATGACCGCCGCAGCCATGATCGTCGGCATGGTGCCGATGTCGATCAGCAACTCGCAGAACGCGCCGCTTGGAAAAGCGGTGATCGGCGGCCTGATCGTCGCTACGATCTCCACGTTGCTTTTTGTCCCCTGCGTTTATGCAATCGTCTACAACCGCCGCTCGCGCGCCAAGGAGTCCGTCTGATGGCTTCCTCCACCACCCGTACCATCTGCCTGGCCGGAGGTTGCGTCTTCGCACTCTACGTAGGCTGGCAGATTTTTGACCGTTTCCACGCGATCACCACATTGCGTGCGGAAACTGCCCGCAATGCGATTCCTGACGTGCAGGTCGTATCGCCGAAGCCGGGACCAAAAACGGTCTCGCTCACCCTGCCGGGCAATCTTGACGCCTGGTACCAGGCGCCGCTGTACCCTCAGGCGTCCGGTTATGTGAAGATGTGGTATAAGGACTACGGCGCCGAGGTGAAGGCGGGAGATGTTCTCGCCGAAATCAACGCGCCAAGTCTCGACGCGCAGTATGCGCAGGCGAAAGCGGACTATCAGGCTGTCCAAGCCAAATACAATCTGGCTAGCGTCAGCGCGGATCGTTGGCACGCGATGGCGAAATCGCAGGCTGTGTCTGGTCAGTCGGTCTCAGTCGCGGACGCGAATCTGAAGTCGGGTCGCGCCGAGATGGAGGCGGCCGAGCACAACGTCGCCCGCTTCGAAGCGTTGGAAAAGTTCAAGACCATAGTTGCGCCGTTCGACGGAATCGTGACGTCGCGTGACATCAACGTCGGCGATTACGTCAGCAGCGGCGGCGGCGAACATGGTTCGAACGGTGACGCCAGCCAGATGTTCACGGTCGCGGACATGCACAAGATGCGTCTCTTCGTGTCCGTGCCGGAAGTTTTCTCCTACGTTCTGAAGCCGGGCATGACCGCCGATATGACGGTGCCGCAGTTCCCCAACCAGACGTTCAAGGCGAACTTCCTGACGGTGGCGAAAGGGTATGATCCCAACACTCGCACGGCGGTGACGGAGTTCATTGTCGACAACGACGATCATCGTCTCTGGTCCGGCACGTTCGCATCTGTAAAGCTGACGGCGCCCACGCAAGGCGGTGTTTATGAAATCCCGAGCTCTGCGCTGGTCTTCCAGGAGCCCGGTATGCAGGTTGCGGTAGTCGATGCGAACAACAAGGTGCATTTCCGCGATATCGAAGTCGGGCGTATGGCCGATACCGCGACTGAGGTCCTGAACGGGGTTCAGCCCACCGATCGGATTATCAAAAATCCTCAGGCTGATCTTCTTGAGGGCGAGGAAGTTCACGTCGTGCAGCCGGCCAAGGGTTACGATGGCGCTACCGAAGAGATCGAAGGATGAGCTTTTCCGCTTTGAAGTCGACGCTGACGGGCTGTTGCCTGTTGGCGCTCGCGTCGGGCCTGTCAGGATGCGATCTCGCGCCCAAATACGAGGCCCCCAAATTTGTCGTGCCGGCAAGCTGGGGAGGGCAGGCGCCCTTCGCGGTGGCGACGCCTGCGGACACTCAGCTTCCGTCTGACTGGTGGACGCTGTTTGGCGATCCCACGCTGAATGGACTGGAAAAGCAGGCGCTCAGCCAGAACGCCGACCTGCAGGCGACGGCTGAACGCTTCATTCAGGCGCGCGCTCAGGTGATGAATGCGCGTTCCGATCTGCTTCCGCATTTCGGTCTCGCCTTCGGCGCTTCCGACAACAAGCAGTCTGCTGACCGCCTGTTTCGCTACAAGGGCGCTATCACGCAAACCGATGAATATTACAGCGGGCTTGCGTCGTGGGAGCCTGACTTCTGGTCCGAAATCCGTAACCGCGTGCGCATGAGCAAGGCGGCGGCGCAGGGTAAGGCCGCAGATTTCGCTGCAGCCCGCCTTAGCACCGAGGCTGAACTGGCGAGCGACTACATCGCGCTGCGCGGTTATGATGCGCAGGATGCGATCTACAAGCAGTCTATCGCGTATTATCAGCGCGCCGTGGAAATGACGCAGACGCAGCTGGATAATCAGGCGGCGCCCCGTCTCGATCTTGCCCGTGCGCAGAACCGCCTTTACGTGACGCAGGCGCAGGAACTGGATCTGCAGGCGCGACGGCAGGTGACGGAGCACGCGATCGCCATTCTGGTGAACGTGGCCCCGAGCGCTTTCCACATCGCGCCGCTGCAGGACTTCCGCTTCCCGATCGTGAACGTGCCCGTTGGCGTTCCGTCCGAACTGTTGCAGCGTCGTCCGGACATTGCCTCGGCCGAGCGCGAGATGGCGGGCGCAAACCGCCAGATCGGCGTGGCGCGCGCGGCGTTCTATCCGCATATATCGCTGAATGCGCTTGGTGGTTTCGACGCCAATGGCTTCACGCTGGCGAATCTCGCCAACAGCATGTGGTCGTATGGAGCGTCGGCGTCGTTGCCGTTGTTCGAAGGCGGTATGCGACGTGCTGAACTGCAACATTCTTGGTCGGACTATCGAGAGACGCGCGATAAATATCGCTCCACTATTCTCTCAGCCTTCCGCGAAGTGCAGGACGGTCTTTCGAAAACCGTGCTTCTTCGTCAGGAAAACGAGCGTCTGAAGAAAGCGGTCGACACCGCCATGCAGATGCAGGACATGACGATGACCCTCTACAAGGGTGGGCTGTCGCCATATCTTGACGCCATCGTGGCGCAGGAAGCGGCGCTGGATGCGCGGATATCGCAGGTTCAGGTGGACATGCAGTCCGTGCAGGCGACGGTTGGCCTGATCCGCGCCGTAGGCGGTGGATGGAGCGACAAGCTGCTGCCGACGCCTGACCAGACGATGACGTTCGATATCTTGCAGTACAACAAAGTCGATCATCCCGAGCCCGCTGGCGGAATTGACGTGCCACATGACACGACGGGATCGGAAAATCTGGTGACCGGCGGCGCCATCGGCCCACAACCGCAGGCTCACTGATGAGACATAAGGCGAGGTGTGGTAACGTATTGGCCGCATTCTCGCCTTATTCTCGTTTTCTTCTCATATCGACCGCAGCTCCGTCCCGACGGCTCGCGTAACGGTCGGTGGTTGACGGAAGGAAGCATGATGGATCGTCGTTGGAGCAGGCCGTTGTCTTGCGCGGCGATGACCATTCTGCTCGGCGTCGCAGCCTGTAGCAGTTCCAGACCGGGCGGTTCGCCCAGCCAGTGGGGGCAGGGGAATTATACTCCGCCCGGCCCGTCCAGCGATCCTTGGGGGCCTTACATCAGGGAGGCCGCGAGTCGGTTCTCCGTGCCGGAAGCCTGGATACGGGCCGTGATGAATCAGGAATCCGGCGGCCATCAATACATGAACGGGGAACTGACGCAGTCCGGCGCGGGCGCCATGGGACTGATGCAGTTGATGCCCGCGACCTGGTCAGACCTTGCGTCCAATAATGGCCTGGGCGACGACCCGTTCGACCCTCACGACAATATTTTGGCTGGCGCCGCCTATATACGGCAGATGTACGACCGATTTGGCTCCCCCGGCTTTCTCGCCGCCTATAACGCCGGTCCGGGGCGCGTTGAGCAATATCTGCAGAACGGCGGGTCTCTGCCGGACGAAACGGTCAATTACGTGGCTTCGATCTCTCCCCATCTTGGGGACGCTACGCCGACTGAAGCGGGGCCAGATTCCTATTCGGCGCCTGTTCAGGTCGCCAGCGCTGCGCCCACGCGTGTCACGGCGCCTGCGCCGACGACGCCGGTCGGGGATCTTTCCCGGACTGCAGACGGCTGCCTGCGTAATCCGGACGCCGCCTACGACCCGAGCGGCTGCCTTATGGATCGTGACACGCCGCATCCGGATCCCACTCCGGCGGCGGATCCCGCTTACGTCGCTCCCGCCTATGCCTCGGCGTCCATGCCAGCGCCGACTCCCGTGGCGACACAGGCTCTGCCGGTTGAACTCGCCAGCTATGTTGAGCCGTCTTCGGCGCGATCCCGCGCTGTTGCGCAACCGCATTATCTCCCCGCGGCTCCGGTCGTCGCCTACTCGGGCGGGCAATGGGCAGTGCAGGTTGGCGCGTTCTCGTCAGATACAGAGGCGCGTCAGGCGCTACGTCATGCACAGGCAATCATCGGCGGGGCGTCCGGCAGATTGGCTTCTGTCGTGACGAGAGCGCCGTCGGCGTCCCGTTCGCTCTATCGCGCGCGTCTGACAGGGTTCGCAGCGTCTGACGCTACGGCGGCGTGCCACGTGCTGCACACGCATTCCGTGGCGTGCTTCACGGTTCCCGTCTCGACCTGATCCGCTCTTTCTCTAGATGAGAGGCTCGGCCTGTCGCCGCGAGAGCATTGTCGCCCGTCCCGGCCTCGGCTAGACCCGCGCCTTTCGAATATCTCTGCGCATAGGCGCGGTGAAACGACGAGGGTGAGGAATATGGCGCGCAACCGGGTCCGCAAAGGGCGCCCGCTCGACGGCTGGCTGGTGATCGACAAGCCGACGGATCTGACGTCGACGGCTGTTGTCGCCATAGTCAAACGTGCGTTCAACGCGCAGAAAGTCGGGCATGGCGGCACGCTCGACCCCTTGGCGACCGGACTCCTGCCGATCGCGCTGGGGGCTGCGACGAAAACCGTTCCGTACATAATGGACGGCACGAAGCGATATCATTTCACGCTCCGGCTTGGCGAAGCCCGCGATAGCGACGACGCCGACGGCGAAGTGACGGCGACGTCCGACGTGCGCCCCACTGACGACGAGCTCCGCGAGGCGACGAAGGGCCTGACCGGCGACATCATGCAGGTGCCCCCGGTTTTCTCCGCTCTGAAAGTTGCGGGTGAACGCGCCTACGACATGGCGCGCGACGGTCGTCCGCCGGAACTGCCCCCTCGTCCCGCTCGCGTCGATCGCTTCGAACTGGTCGACCGGCCCGACGCGGACCACGCCGTATTCGAAGTCGAATCCGGTAAAGGCGTCTACATGCGTTCCCTTGCGCGCGACGTCGCCCTGGCGTGCGGGACCGTAGGACACATCGCAGCCCTACGTCGTCTTCGGGTCGGCCCCTTCACAGAGGCTGATGCGATTTCTCTGGACAAACTCGTCGCGAGCGCCGAAGAAGCGCCTGCCTCACCGGAGCTGCTGCGTCCGGTCGCGACCGCGCTGGCCGACATCCCGGCGCTGGCCCTGACCTCCGACGAAGCGGCTCTTCTGTTGCATGGACAGGCGCTTGGGCTCCTGAACCTCCTGGGACGTATCCCTGAGACTGGCCCTGACGCCGTCGTGCGCGCGATGGACGGTGAGCGTGTGCTTGGGTTGTGCCGCCTCGAAGAAGGATGGCTGCAGCCCGTGCGCCTGCTTTAACTTCTGTTCTGGAGACGATGATGTCGATTACGGCTGAGCGCCGCACGGCGCTGATTGAAGAATACCGCACGAACGCCACCGACACGGGATCGCCTGAGGTTCAGGTCGCGATCCTGACGGAGCGCATCAACAACCTGACCGAGCACCTGAAGACGCACGCGAAGGACTTCCACTCCCGCCGTGGCCTGCTGGTCATGGTCGGCAACCGTCGCAGCCTGCTCGATTACCTGAAGCGCAAGAGCCAGGGCCGTTACGAGACGCTGATCGGCCGCCTCGGCCTCCGTCGCTGACGGCTGGCCGGGTCGGGATCGCAGAGCGCCGCCGATGTCCGCGCGCTCTGTGTTTCCCCGACCCGGCTATTCCTGTATGGCTATGCGCCGAGGCCCCGATGACGGGTTCCTCGGTTTTTTATCATCCGGCGACAGGGCCGGAGCCAACACACGCCTTACCCCGGTAGTCTAAAGGTTACCCGGCATGCTGCGGCGTTTCAGGCCACATGGCGCTCTGACAATTTTCCCCGTCAGCCACCATGCCGTCCGAGACGCTGTCCCGACAGCCGGAAACCAAACATGGCGCAGGTCGAGCCTCAGGCAGGCTGGCGCCGCCGGACGATCCGGGACTGAGGCAGTCACAGTCCGAAGGGCCTGACAAAGCATGTTCAATTATTTCCGCAAAGAAATCGAATGGGGCGGCCGGCCCCTTATCCTCGAAACCGGCAAGATCGCACGTCAGGCTGACGGCGCCGTCGTCGCCACCTACGGCGACACCATCGTGCTCTGCACCGCCGTCGGCGCGAAGAGCGTGAAGGCCGGGCAGGACTTCTTCCCGCTGACCGTCAACTATCAGGAAAAAGCCTACGCGGCTGGCAAGATCCCCGGCGGCTTCTTCAAGCGCGAAGGCCGCCCGAGCGAGATCGAGACGCTGAATTCGCGCCTGATCGACCGTCCGATCCGTCCGCTGTTCCCGGAAGGGTTCCTGAACGAAGTCCAGGTCATCACGACCGTTCTCTCCCACGATATGGAGAACGATCCGGCGATTCCCGCCCTGATCGGCGCTTCGGCGGCCCTGACGCTGTCAGGCATCCCCTTCTTCGGCCCGGTCGCGGCCTGCCGCGTCGGTTACGTGGACGGCGAATACGTCCTGAACCCGACGATCGAAGAGACCAAGGGCAGCGAGCTTGATCTCGTCGTCGCGGGCACGTCGGAAGGCGTGCTGATGGTCGAATCCGAAGCAAACGAACTGTCCGAAGCCACGATGCTCGGCGCCGTGACCTTCGGTCATCAGGCGTTCCAGCCGGTCATCGACGCGATCATCTCTCTGGCGGAGCACGCTGCGAAGGCGCCGTGGGATATGCCGGAGCCGTCCAAGGAAGCCATCGCTCTTCGCAAGAAGGTCGACACCCTTGGCCGCAAGCTGCTGACCGCCGCCTACAAGGAGAAGGTCAAGCAGGCGCGTTATGAGAAGATCGCCGCCGCGAAGAAGACGGTCATCGAGAAGCTCGTCGCCGCCGATCTGAACGCCGACGCCGCGAAGCCAATGCTGAAGGATCTGGAGGCTTCCATCGTGCGCGGTTCGGTGCTGAGCACCGGCCTGCGCATTGACGGCCGCGACCTGAAGACCGTGCGTCCGATTGTGTCGGAAGTCGGCATCCTGCCGCGCGCTCATGGTTCGTCGCTGTTCACCCGTGGCGAGACGCAGGCGCTTGTCGTCGCAACCCTCGGCACCGGTCAGGACGAGCAGGTGATCGACGCGCTCGAAGGCGAATACCGCACGAACTTCATGCTGCACTACAACTTCCCTCCGTATTCGGTGGGCGAGTGCGGCCGCACGGGTTCGCCGGGCCGTCGTGAAATCGGCCATGGCAAGCTGGCGTGGCGTGCGGTTCACCCGCTGCTGCCGACGAAGACCGAATTCCCCTACACGATGCGCGTGGTCTCCGAGATCACGGAAAGCAACGGCTCGTCCTCGATGGCGACCGTCTGCGGCACGTCTCTGGCGCTGATGGACGCGGGCGTTCCGCTGAAGCGCCCCGTGGCGGGCATCGCCATGGGCCTGATCAAGGAAGACGAAGGTTTCGCGGTTCTGTCTGACATCCTTGGCGACGAGGATCACCTCGGCGACATGGACTTCAAGGTCGCAGGCACAGAGAAGGGCGTGACCGCTCTTCAGATGGACATCAAGATCACGTCCATCACGCCTGAGATCATGGAAATCGCGCTCGATCAGGCGCGCGGCGGCCGTTTGCATATCCTTGGCGAGATGGCCAAGGCGCTGACAGAAGGCCGGACGGACGTGTCTTCCACGGCGCCGAAGATCACCACGATGAGCGTGCCGAAAGAGAAGATCCGCGACGTGATCGGCTCCGGCGGCAAGGTCATCCGAGAGATCGTCGAATACTCGGGCGCCAAGGTCGACATCGGCGACGACGGCACGATCACCATCGCGGCGATGTCCGACGAGCAGGCGCAGAAGGCGATCAACCGCATCAACGGCATTGTCGCCGAGCCGGAAATCGGTCGCATCTACGACGGCAAGGTCGTGAAGACCGCCGATTTCGGCGCCTTCGTGAACTTCCTCGGCGCGAAGGACGGTCTGGTTCACATCTCCGAACTGGCGCAGGGCCGCGTGGCCCGCACGACGGATGTCGTGAAGCAGGGCGACGCCGTGAAAGTGAAGGTCGTCGGTTTTGATGATCGTGGCAAAGTAAAGCTGTCCATGCGGGTTGTGGATCAGGCCACGGGCGCCGACATCAGTGCTGAGGTCGGTGATCGGCCTGCGCGCGCGCCTCGCCGCGAGGACTGAGCGGAAGTCCAGTTTCCGGTGTAGGGCGGGCGTTGTGACGAAGCGTCGCAGCGCCCGCTTGCGTATAGCGTTGCGGCGGAAGGCGCGTTAAAGACGCCGCGAGCTTCAATTGTGCAAGAATAACGACAGGGCGGCCATGAAGGCGATCAATGCGGTTCGAGTTGGGGGCGTCGATGTTTTGCCGCTGGTGGAAGGCGGCAAAGGCGTTTCCGTGTCGACCGGCCTTTCAGCGGGAAGCTGGGCGGCGGCAGGCGGCGTCGGGACCGTCTCGCTCGTCAACGCTGACAGCTATAACGAGGACGGTCAGCCCGTTCAGCAAATCTACCGTGGCCGGACACGGCGCGAGCGGCACGAGGAACTGATTGATTACGCCATTCGCGGCGGTATCGCCCAGGCGCAGATCGCGCATGAGCAGTCGTCTGGAAAAGGGCGTATCCACGCCAACATCCTGTGGGAAATGGGCGGCGCCGAGCGTGTTATCACTGGCGTTCTGGAGGGCGCGAAGGGGCTGATTCATGGTCTGACGTGTGGCGCCGGCATGCCTTATCGTCTGTCCGAGATCGCGGCCCGTTTCGGCGTCCATTATTACCCGATCGTCTCCTCTGCGCGTGCGTTCAGCGCGTTGTGGAAGCGGGCTTATAACAAGACGGCGCATTTGCTTGGCGGAGTCGTCTACGAGGATCCGTGGCGCGCGGGTGGTCACAACGGTCTGTCCAACACTGAAAACCCGCTCAACCCGGAAGACCCGTACCCGCGCGTCGCCGCTCTGCGCAAGCTGATGCGCGAGTTCGGGCTGGGCGATACGCCAATCATCATGGCCGGCGGCGTCTGGTGGCTGGAAGAATGGCAGGACTGGATCGATAACCCGGAACTCGGGCCGATCATCTTCCAGTTCGGCACGCGTCCGTTGCTGACCAAGGAAAGCCCCATTCCGGAAGCATGGAAGCAGCGTCTGCTGACGTTGAAGGAAGGGGACGTGTTCCTCAACCGCTTCTCGCCCACCGGCTTCTATTCTTCCGCCGTGAACAACAGCTTCCTGCAGGAACTGCGCGAGCGGTCGGAACGGCAGGTGGCATTTTCGTCGGAGCCGGTCGGCGAACATGTCGCCGCGTATGGCGTCGGCGCCCGCAAGCGTCTGGTCTTCGTCACGCCTACAGATCTGGAGCATATCCGTGCCTGGGAGGCTCAGGGCTTCACCGAGGCCATGCGGACTCCCGATTCAACCCTGATCTTCGTCACGCCTGATCGGGGTCGCGAAATCGTCACCGATCAGGTCGACTGCATGGGGTGTCTTTCGGAGTGCCGGTTTTCCAACTGGAGCCAGCGTGAGCCGGAGTTCAGCAACGGTCGCAAGGCCGACCCGCGCTCCTTCTGCATTCAGAAGACACTCCAGACCATCGCGCACGCGCATGGTCCCGATCAGGAACTGGTGGCTGACAACAACCTTATGTTCGGCGGCACCAGCGCATGGCGCTTCGGGACTGACCCCTTCTACTCGAACGGCTTCGTCCCTACGGTGAAGCAACTGGTCGAGCGGATCATGACGGGCCGCTGAACGACGGAAACCGGAAAAGCTCGCCGCTGGAACGCGGCGAGCCGAATGGCTCCCTTGGCGTTCTTTCTGCCGATAGTGAATTTGGAGAAATCGCCTGTCGCCATGAGATGTCGGAGCGCGGTGGCGTAGATTTTCTTCGTTGGAAAATCAAAAATTTTCTGCGTATCGAGAGTAACACAGCGGTCTATGCTGGGCGAGCTTTCGTTCTCAAGCAAAAAATACCAAATCTCCCGCGGGAGATAGCCGCAGGGCACGCAGTAAGTGCGTCTGTGCGAGGTGACTCAATTTGTAATAAGGGTGCGAACTTCCCTTGAAACATTGGGGTATTGCAGGAAGCTTTGCAACAGACACAGTAAACGCATGCTCCGCTATGGCGCTATCCAACCAAAGAGCGGCTTGCTGAATTGAAGGTGCATTCAATCCCAAGCGTCGGAGCCATATTCGTGCGCCAACGCGAAAGGATATGGCTTGGCCGTGCCTGACGCTGTTGCTGAGTTGCGACATGGCGCCGCAGAGCGCGCTCCAGTCTCTAAATTGTGCATGAGAATAAGAAAGGTTTTCATTCGTATTATTGTAAAAAATTTTGCGAATTGTACGTTTGTTCAGTAAAAGCGCAGGTATGCGCAAATTCTCAGACCTCTCCGATCAGGAAATTCTTGCCCTCGCAATTTCGAACGAGGAAGAAGACAGTCGCATCTATGCAGACTTCGCTCATGCGCTTGCGGAGAACTACCCAGACAGCGCCAGCGTTTTTAGCGGAATGTCGGAGGAAGAGGACGAGCATCGGCGGGATCTGATCGACGCTTACACCGCACGTTTCGGGTCCCACATTCCGCTAATCCGCCGTCAGGATATTCGTGGGTACATTCCTCGCAAGGCCGCGTGGGAGCTTCGCACCAGAGGCATAGAGACGATTCGCGGTTACGTGAGCGAGATCGAAGCCGACGCGGCCAGATTTTATCGTGAGGCTGCGCAGAGGACGACGGACGCCGCAACACGCCGTCTTCTGGGCGATCTGGCGCAGGCCGAAGATACGCATGTGGGAGTGGCTCGGGAGATAGAGGAGCAGCGTCTTCCCCTCGAGAAGCGGGACGCCGAGGATCAGCAGGCCCGACGGCGCTTCGTTTTACAGATCGTTCAGCCCGGTCTCGTGGGGCTTATGGATGGTTCGGTCTCGACGCTGGCGCCGGTGTTCGCAGCGGCTCTGGCGACGCACGCTCCATGGAACGCCTTTCTGGTCGGCCTCGCGGCGTCTCTGGGCGCGGGCATATCCATGGGATTCGCGGAGGCTCTGTCCGACGACGGAAAACTCTCCGGACGAGGCGCGCCGCTGCTACGTGGGCTGGTGTGTGGCGCGATGACGACGCTCGGCGGCATAGGGCACACGCTGCCATTCCTGATCGGTAATTTCGCGACAGCCATGGCGGTGGCCATGGGGGTCGTGGTGGTGGAGTTGATCGCGATAGCCTGGATACGCTGGAAGTATCAGGAAACGCCGTTTGGTTCGGCCATCGTGCAAATCATTTTCGGCGGTCTGCTGGTTTTTATCACTGGCGTGTTGATCGGCAGCGCCGGTTGATGTTCCGGCGCGTTCATTGTTCCGCCACGATTTTCGGTTCCTCTCATCGACGCGACCTTGACGGGCAGGTCTGATCTCGCCTGAAACAGGGTTTCGTCGGGGCTGCCCGACGCGGAACGGTGTTCCGGAGATCGACGGGAGTACAGGGCTGGTGTCTGTTGAATTCGCGGATCTGGCTGCGCCCAGACCCGGCCTGGGCGCCGTAAGACCCTCGCTGATCCAGAAAGTCGCCGAACAGGGCGCGGGTCTTGAGGGCGTCATCAAACTCTGGTTCGGAGAGCCGGATCGGGTCACGCCGAAATTCATCCGCGATGCGGCGACTGCTGCGCTCGATGACGGACATACATTCTATGTTTCGAATTTTGGCGTGCCGCCGCTGAGACAGGCGCTGTCAGATTACAACGTGCGGCTTGGCCGTGACATCGGGGTGGAGCGGATATTCGTCACGTCGTCGGGCGTCAATGCCATTCAGCTTGTGTGCGATGCGCTCCTTTCTCCGGGCGATCGGGTTGTTCTGCCCGGTCCTTACTGGCCCAATTTAAGTGGCATTCCAGCCGTTCGCGGCGCGGAAGTCGTGTCGCCGGACCTGACGCTCGACGGGGACGTCTGGCGGCTAGACATGGACGTGTTGCTGGACGCCATCACGCCTGAGACCCGGATGGTCATGTTGAACGCGCCGGGAAATCCCAGCGGCTGGATGCTGACCCGTGCTGAGCAGGAGACGATCCTCGCGCATTGCCGCCGTCTTGGCGTCTGGATCCTTGCCGACGACGTCTACGAACGCGTCGTTTTCTCCGGCGATTGCGCTCCGTCGTTTCTGGATATCGCGACGCCCGAGGACCGGGTCGTGTCGATCAATTCTTTTTCCAAGAACTGGGCGATGACCGGCTGGAGGCTGGGCTGGATCGTGGCGCCGCCGACATTGTTGCCGACGCTCGCGATGCTTGGCGAGTACAGCATCTCCTGCGTCGCCCCCTTCATCCAGCACGCGGGCGTTGTAGCGCTTCGCGATGGCGAGGCGTTTTTGGCTGAGATGCGTGCACGGTACCACGACAACCGAGATCTGGTGGTCGAGCGCCTTCGCGCCATTCCGAGGCTGCAAGTTCCTCGGCCGGAAGGCGCCATGTACGCATTTTTCCGTGTCGAAGGCTGTGACGACAGTTTTGCTCTCGCGCTGGATCTGCTGCGCAAGGAGCGCGTCGGACTTGCGCCGGGCGTCGCTTTCGGGCCGCGCGGCGAAGGGTGCCTGCGCCTTTGTTTTGCAGCGGAAGCCAGCGTTCTCGCCGAAGCATGCGACCGTATCGGCGCTTACCTCTCACGACAGGGATAATCCTATGCGTCGCCGGATTTTTACTCGTCGTTCGTTGTTTTTGCTGGCTGGACTGGCGATGTCGTCCGCAGCCTTGGCTCCTGCACGCGCCGAGGTGACCCTGACGCCCGCCGACAAGGGGTGGGTAGGCCGTATTCAGGAAACACTGAACCAGATCACCACGTTGCGCGCGCGGTTCGAACAGATCGCGCCAGACGGGCAACGGACGACGGGCGTCGTATGGCTGTCACGGCCGGGGCGCATGCGGTTCGCCTACGACAAGCCAAGCCCTCTGCTGTTGGTGGCGAATGACGGGAAAGTGGTCTTTCGTGACGAGCAACTGGATCAGACGACCGAAATCCCGATAGACCGCACGCCGCTCGGGCTCTTGCTGGGCGCGCACATCGTGCTCTCGGGAGACGTAACGGTGACCGGGTTCTCGCATGAAAATGGCCTGCTGCGTCTGTCGGTCGTCAGGACCGCGACGCCGGGAGAGGGGACCCTGATCATGTTCTTCGACGAAAAACCGCTCGCCTTGCGGTCCTGGATCGTCGTGGATGCGCAGGGGCGACAGACGCAGGTGTCGTTGTCTCAGATCGTCCCCGGCGTGGCGACGCCTGATGCTCTTTTTGCACTTCCTCACGCTGAGTGAAGGCGGCTGCCGCAGTTTCATGTCAGCTCGTCGTGAGGCAGAGCGTTGTTTCGTTCCAGTCAGGGTCGGTCCGCACAAACTCTTGCCGAGCGCCCGGCGTTACATTCGATAAGTCAAGGAGGTATCATGCGACGTTTTGGAAACGCCATTGCCGTCGCTGCGCTGCTGGCGCTCGGCGGGTGCTATTACGGGGATTACGAATATCGTCCCTCCGGCTGGAACCAGGGCTGGTATTACGGGACGTATGGCGGTCACCGGGGCTGGTATGACAATGGCGGCGCGTGGCGCGGTTGGCACGGCCGCGGCGGTTGGCATGACGAACGTGGACGAGGCTGGCGCGATCCGCGTTGGCGTGGGGGCGGTCGTTGGCGCTGAAGCCGGTTCGGGCGTACCGGCGGCCGCGTATTGTCGCATAACCGCGGCTCCGCCGCGTTTATCCAACGTCTCGTGCGGATGGCGGCTGATTGAGGGGCAAGCCTGAAGAGGCCGTCCTCAAGCGAGTTTTGAGATGTGGCTTCGAGACGCCGCGCGGAGGCCGCTGTACACGGTAGCGTTCGGTTCTCTGTGTTTATCTACTCAGGCGTCGGCAGTTCGCACCGGGATGGGCTTTCTGCGAGAAGCCCCTCTCCCACATGCCGACATATGAACTCGGTCGCGATCAGCGCTCCTCGTCGAACCGTCGCGGTCGGCTCTGGCGTTTCGGCGCGGTCGGCGGCATATAACCACGCATGAAATTACGCTTCGCGCCCAGCCCCACCGGCATGCTCCATGTCGGCAACGCCCGTCAGGCAATCGCCAACGCCCTGTTCGCTCGCCGTCACAAGGCGGCGTTCCAATTGCGCATCGACGACACGGACACGGCGCGGTCGAAAGAGACCTATGCCGAGGCCATTCGCACCGACCTGTCGTGGTTGGGGATCGAATGGAGCGAAACCTTCTCCCAGACCGAACGGCTGGATCGTTACGCGGCCGCGATCGCGACGTTGAAGCGTTCGGGGCGGCTGTATCCGTGCTTTGAGACTGAGCAGGAGCTGGCGGCGAAGCGCGAGATGCGCATCCGTCAGCGCAAGCCGCCCATCTATGACCGCGCCATGCTGAAGATGACGCACGAACAGCGGGCGCAGGCCGAAGCGAACGGCAAGGTTCCTTACTGGCGCTTCCGCCTTTCCGACGAGATCCGCGCCTGGGCCGATATGGTCATGGGATCGTGTTCGGTGAAGCTGACCGCGATTTCCGATCCGGTGCTGGTGCGCGCGGACGGGACTGTCCTCTACACTCTGGCGTCGGTCGTCGACGACCTTGAAACCGGGGTCACGCATATCATTCGCGGTGAAGACCACATCACCAATACCGGCGTGCAGATCGATATTGCCGAGGCGTTGGGCGCGCGCGCTGACCGTTTCCGGTTCGCGCATCTTCCGCTGCTGCTGGACGAAGGCGGCGGCAAGCTCTCCAAGCGGTTCGACTCGCTTTCGCTGAAGACGTTGCGGCAGGATGGCGTGGAGGCCTCTGCGCTGGTCTCTTACCTCGCGCGTCTTGGCAGTTCGGATGATCCGGAGCCTCTGGATTTCGACACTTTGGCAGTGTCCTATGACCTGTCGCATATCTCGAAATCCGCCGCGCGTTTCGACATGCGGCAGTTGCTTGCGCTGAATCGCCGGGTTCTGGCGCAGACGGCCTTCGAGGCGGTGCGCGACAGGCTGCCCGAAGGCGCCACCGAAGCGTTCTGGATCGCTATCCGCGGAAATATTGAGTTGTTCTCGGAAGCGCGTCACTGGTGGGACGTCACCCACGGGGATATCACGCCGCCGGTGCAGGACGAAGACAGGGCCTATTTAGCCCAAGCTGTAGATTTTTTGCCGCCTGAACCCTGGGACATCCAGACCTGGGCGACGTGGACGGCGGAAATCAAGGCGGCGACAGGCCGCTCGGGCAAGGCCCTGTTTCGTCCCTTGCGGCTGGCTTTGACGGGTGAGGAACACGGTCCGGAGTTACGGGATCTGTTGCCGCTGATCGGCGCCGATCGCGTTCGCGCGCGTCTGACCGTAGGGGGCTGAGGCGCACAGGCGACGCTTCTCTTCCGTTCGAACTGGTGAGGGGGCTACGTCGCTCATAAGGCTGGGCGGACGCTGTTTGGTCGACGCCAGTATGCGTCGTTTCCGGGCATAGTCCGTTATTTTTTGCAAAGGCGGCAGCCGCTCCTGACTACCCTGCCCAATATACAAAGTATTTTCAAAAAACTCGTCTAAACGGCGTGGTTGGGTATGATCGGGACGCGGCTGTCCCCAGTTGCTACAGCCCTCCAATCATGATGTTCGGAACTGCGTCTTGCCGCGCACGTCCTGAACGGCTTCTTTCCGGCCTGTGTCATGAAGCACAGATGCGTGACGCAGGTGAGCGCTCATGAAAATTGACTCGGGGCGACTTTCTACAGTCTGCTACGCCCATGATCGAGCCGACGTCGACAGGGGACGCGCAGCCGACGGGAACGACAGTCTTTGCGTTCCCGAACAGGCAGGTGCTGTCGCGTCACGACGCGGCGCGATATCTCGGCGTGACGCCTTTCTGCATGCGACTTCTGACGACAATGCGTTGTGGGCCGGAGATGTTTTCGCCGGGCTTGTTTCGTGTCGACGCGCTGGATCATTACCGTACCGGTTTGTTCGAGCGGGCGGGATTGCCCCTGTCGGAGGCCGAGCGGCGGCGGAACGGGCGGAAGACATCGATCGAACAGTTGCTGCCCGATCCCTTTGTGGAGATGGCCGCGCGGCAGGAATTGCGAGAGGCGTTTACCTTTGTCGCCGGGCGAGCGGCGATAGGGCTGGGTCTGGCGATCATCGTGCTGTCTCACACACCCGTCTGGAGGCTGTTACGAAGTGCCGTGTAACAGGCGGAAAGCCGCCCGGGACGCCGGTTGTGCTTGCCCGGCGTCGTGCGACCGGCGATAAGCCGTTCGCTTGCCGTCTTTTCAGGTGCGTGGTCGAAGGAGTATCCTACCCCCGCGTGACCAGTCAGGATCGATCCATGAAGCGTAGACCGTCGTTCCGAGTTTCATCGAAGAGCGTCCTGATTGCGTGTCTTCTGGCCGCCGGGTGCGGCGTCACAGGCCCGTTTCAGGTTGTGGCAAGCAACCAGTATGTGGCGTCGACCGGTCGAATCATCGACGTCACATCGGTAGATGGGCGCGAAGTTCCGCTGCAGACGATGGTGGTCTTGCAGCCCGATTGTTCGTCCGCCGGGGCGTCGGTCATTACCGTGGATAGTCGTCCGTCCAACGGGACGGTGGATATCCGGCCGGGATCTTATTACTCCGCTTATCCGGCATCCGACAGACAACGCTATGCCTGCAACATGAGTAAACATGCGGGTGTCGCTGCGGTCTATCGGCCGAATCCCGGATATCACGGAACCGACCTGACGACGCTCTCGACGACTGGACCTGAAGGCCGCAGCTTCTCGCGTACCTACCGTATAGCCGTTCAATAATCTCGGCGGTCTCGCACGTTATTTCGTTCCTGCGCTTGCGTGGCGGGAGCAGGGTGACGTCTCAACAACGGTCGTAAGCGACATGGCCGAGATTCATGCGGGTCGCCGGGAGCCCTCTATTCGCTCTTCCGTTTCAGCAAAAAAACGACTGTTCAGGCGCCATGACGGGTGATCTCGCGTCGATGCGATTATCCCCGTTCTGTTCAGAACATTGTCTGCTCGTAGCTGTTCGTAGATAAGGCCCCGACCTGTTTTTTAACGAGCATCCTCATCCGATCAGCCGTTTTCGTCTGATCGAGAAATTTTCTGGCGGGAGCGCTCCATCTAGACGGACGCCCTCCAGGGGCAGGAACTCTTGGTAGGGTAGGAAAGAACGGCGCTTCCAAAAAAACACCGTTCTCAAGAGGCTTCTTAGCCCGGCAGTCCGGCTGGAGTCGGGTGCTCGAGAATGTCCAGAATGGCGGCGCTGGTTTCCTCGACCGACCGGCGCGTGACGTCGACTACGGGCCATCCATGCCGGGCGCAGAGGCGCCGCGCCCAGAGAAGTTCGGCGCGCACTTCTTCTGGATCGACGTAGCGCGATTCATGCAGCGCCATATCCATGCGCGACTTGGCTGGCACCATTGACGACACGCGGGTGCGCCTTATCTCGACAAGAGAATCCGGATCGATCGTAAGGCCGATCACAGGAATTTCGAGAGCGAACAGCTCGTCCGGCAAAGGGCGTTCCATGACCAGAGGAATGTTCGCCGCCTTGATCCCGCGATTCGCCAGATAGAAGCAGGTCGGGGTCTTCGAAGACCGAGAAACTCCGACCAGAACGACGTCGGCTTCCTTGAGTTCACGGGCCTGCTGTCCGTCGTCATGCTCGACGACGAAATGCATGGCGTCGATCCGGCGGTAATAATTGTCGTCCATCACGTACTGCCCGCCGGGGCGTCCGGAGGCGTGGGAGCCTGTAACGTCCTGCAGCAACGTAAGCGCCTGCGTCATCACGTCGAGCAATCGCACGCCCAGCCGCGCGCAACCTTCTTCAAGGTGCTGCTGCAGGTCGGGCTCGGTCAGGGAGGACAACACAGGTCCGGGAGCGCTGGCGATGCCTGTCAGGGCCCGCCGTAACTGGTTGCGGGTGCGGATCAGGTTCCAGTGCTGAAACTCGAACTCGTGTTCAGGGAACTGGGCTACGCAGGCGCGAAGCATGGAATCGAGGGTCTGACCAGTAGCGCCGGAGACAAGGTGGAGGAGGATGCGTCTGTGGGGCATGGGACTATCAACAATGTTGGCTGGACGAACGCCAGTCGTGCCCGGATGTTTGCGCCAGGCAGGAGAAATCAGCGGAAACGTCCTGTTGTGAACTGGACGAAAACAATCAGAGAAAACGTGAACCCTTGACGAAGAAGGGCGGCGCTTGCGCGCCGCCCTTTCCGAAAAGCGTCAGTTCACGCCGATCAGGCTGGTACTTCCGCCGCTTTGCGACGCAGCAGCGCCGCCTGCGCCGCCGCAAGGCGTGCGACAGGCACGCGGAACGGGGAGCATGACACGTAGTCGAGGCCGACCTGTTCGAAGAACGCGATGGAGTCCGGATCGCCGCCGTGCTCACCGCAGACGCCAAGCTTGAGAGACGGCTTGGTGGAGCGGCCGCTTTCGGCGCCAAGACGAACCAGTCCGCCCACGCCTTCGCGGTCGATCGACACGAACGGGTCTTTCGGCAGGAGGCCGTGATCGACGTAGTAGGGCAGGAACGAGCCTGCGTCGTCGCGCGACAGGCCAAGCGTGGTCTGCGTCAGGTCGTTGGTGCCGAACGAGAAGAAGTCGGCGACCTCGGCGATCTGGGCGGCAGTGATGGCGGCGCGGGGCAACTCGATCATGGTGCCGATCAGGTATTCCAGCGTCGTGCCCTGTTCGCCGAACACGGCCGCGACGACGTCTTCCGCAGCCTTGCGGGTGCGGTCGAGCTCGGTCTTCATGCCGACCAGCGGAATCATGATCTCAGGGACGATGGCTTCTCCGGTCTCACGGGAGACGAGGATCGCCGCTTCCATGATCGCGCGGACCTGCATCGCGTAGATCTCCGGGTAGGAGATGCCGAGGCGGCAGCCACGATGACCGAGCATCGGGTTGGCTTCTGAAAGCGCGGCGCGACGGGCGCGCAGGGCTTCGACGCTCTGGCCCAGCGCCTTGGCGATGTCGACCAGCTCGGTCTCGCCATGCGGCAGGAACTCGTGCAGCGGCGGGTCGAGCAGACGGATCGTGACCGGCAGGCCGGACATGATGCGGAAAAGCGACGCGAAATCGTCACGCTGGAACGGCAGCAGCGCGTCGATGGCGCGGGCGCGGGCTTCCGATTCGTCAGCCATGATCATCTGGCGCACATGGCCGATGCGGTCAGGGCCGAAGAACATGTGCTCCGTGCGGCACAGGCCGATGCCTTCGGCGCCGAACTTGCGAGCGGTCTCAGCATCGTCCGGGGTCTCGGCGTTAGCGCGAACGCGCAGGCGGCGAACGTCGTCGGCCCAACCCATCAGCGTGCTGAAATCGCCGGACAGGGTCGGCGGAATGGTTGCGACCTTGCCGATATAGACAGCGCCCGTGCCGCCATCGAGAGTGATCCAGTCGCCAGCCTTCAGCACGTGGCTGCCAGCGGTCAGCGTCTGGGCCTTGTAGTCGACGTGGATGCTGCCCGCGCCTGCGACGCAGACGCGTCCCATGCCGCGCGCGACGACGGCGGCGTGGGAGGTCATGCCGCCACGCGTCGTCAGAACGCCGCGCGCCGCGTGCATGCCGTGCACGTCCTCAGGGGAGGTCTCGATACGGACAAGAATGACGTCCTGACCCTGCGCCGCACGCTCCTCGA
The DNA here is from genome assembly GCF_002153745.1 of Acetobacter sp. DsW_063. GTDB lineage: Bacteria > Pseudomonadota > Alphaproteobacteria > Acetobacterales > Acetobacteraceae > Acetobacter. Next base: position 144,282 of record NZ_JOPL01000005.1, read on the forward strand.
CTTCCTCAGCCGTGAACACGATGGCGCCAGCCGCTGCGCCCGGGGAGGCAGGCAGGCCACGAGCAAGCTGCGTGCGCTCGGCGTTCGGGTCGAGCGTCGGGTGCAGAAGCTGGTCGAGCGACGCGGGCGGAACGCGTTGGATCGCTTCTTCCTGCGTGATCAGTCCTTCGCGCGCCATGTCGATAGCGATCTTCAGAGCCGCCGCCGCCGTGCGCTTACCCGTGCGGGTCTGCAGCATGTAGAGCGTGTTGCTCTGCACGGTGAATTCGATGTCCTGCATGTCGCGATAATGCTTTTCCAGCAGATCGCGGACGCGCAGAAGTTCGGCGTAGGCTTCCGGCAGGACGGTCTCCATCGGCCGCTGTTCGGCGGCGGCGCGGAGAGCGGACATCGGTTGCGGGGTGCGGATGCCGGCGACGACGTCCTCGCCCTGCGCGTTCACAAGGTATTCGCCGTAGAAGATGTTTTCGCCGGTCGAGGGATCGCGCGTGAAGCAGACGCCGGTGGCGCAGTCTTCGCCCATGTTGCCGAAAACCATCGCCTGCACGTTGACCGCCGTGCCCCAGTTGGCCGGAATGTCATGAAGGCGGCGATACGTATGCGCACGCGGGTTCATCCAGGACCCGAAGACCGCGCTGACGGCGCCCCACAACTGGGCCTGCGGATCGGAGGGGAAGTGCTTGCCGGTCTCTCGGAGCACGATCTCCTTGTAGCCCTCGACCACGTCACGCCAGCTTTCGGCGGAAATTGCGGTGTCGTCGGCCACGTTCAGAGTGCGCTTGCTCTGCTCCAGGAGATCTTCGAAGCGGTGATGGGGGACGCCCATCACGACCGAGCCATACATCTGGATGAAGCGGCGGTAGCTGTCCCATGCGAAGCGGGCGTCGCCGGAGGAGTGCGCCAGACCTTCGACGGTCTCGTCATTCAGGCCAAGGTTGAGAACGGTGTCCATCATGCCGGGCATGGAGACGCGGGCGCCGGAGCGCACGGAAACCAGCAGAGGCGCGTTGGCGTCGCCGAAGGTCAGGCCCATCGCTGTTTCGATGCGGTGGAGCGCCGTCGCGACCTGCCCGGCGAGGTCGTCCGGATAGGCGTTGCCGTTCTCGTAAAAAGCTGAGCAGACTTCAGTGGTAATCGTGAAGCCCGGCGGTACGGGTAGCCCGATGGACGCCATTTCTGCAAGGTTGGCGCCTTTGCCACCCAGCAGATTGCGCATCCCGGCGCCGCCCTCGTTAAGGCCTCCGCCGAAGCTATATACCCATTTCGTCATGACGAGCGCTCTCTCCGAACGCGACGTGCGCCTCCCGACAGCCCTCGGACCGGGGAGGGACTGAAAGGAAGACACGCGTCGCTGGGATTTAATATTATGTCGACTAACGTGTTTCGGTCCCGGTGAAGCATGATGCCGGGAAAGCGACGTTGCGGCAACTCACGTTTTTGGACTGATATATTTCGTTGTAAGCCGCCTTTTTGACGTCACATTTTCGCCGCGGCCGTTTCCTCAGGCTGGAGGAAGGCCCGCAAGCGTCCGCCACCCGGCTTCATCGACTGTTTCGACGCCCAGTTCAGCGGCTTTTTTCGCTTTCGAGCCCGCATCAGCTCCAAGCACGACCAGACCGGTCCTCTTGGACACGCTGTCGGTCACCTTGGCGCCCAGGCGCTCGGCCGTCGCGCGGGCTTCCGGCCGGGTCATGGTGAGGAGAGAGCCCGTGAACACGATTATCTTGCCAGCCAGAAGGCCGCCAGTCTCCTGAACCTCGTCCTCGATCGTCAACTGTGAGGCCAGATCGTCAAGGGTCGCGCGGTTATGCGGTTCTGCGAAAAACGCGACGATCTCCTCGGCGATCGTCGCGCCGACGCCGGTGATTTCTCCCAGTTCCTGCCGCGCCTCCGACCCGATGACGGCCGCCGCAAGCATCTGCTCACGCCAGCGCGTGAAGGAGCCGTAATGCCGCGCCAGCAGCTTGGCGTTGCTTTCGCCGATACGTCGGATGCCAAGGGCGTAAATGAAGCGCGGGAGGGGAATCGTTCGTCGCGCTTCGATGGCTTTCACCAGGTTGCGCGCAGAGGTCGCGCCCCAGCCTTCCCGCTTCGCGATTTCGGCCTCATGCGAGGGCAGGCGGAAGATATCGCCGGGGGCTGCGATCAGCCCTGCGTCATGAAATTCTCGGACGCTGCGGTCGCCTAGACCGTCAATATCGAACGCTCCGCGCGAAACGAAATGAATCAGTCGTTCCACGACCTGCGCCGGACAGGTGAGGCCGCCCGTGCAACGAAGTACGACTTCGCCTGGCGGTCGTTCCGCCGTTGCGCCGCATACCGGGCAATGGTCGGGCATGACGAAGGGCTCGCCACGCTCGCGGTCAGGTTCCGGCACGACGCCAAGAATCTGCGGGATCACGTCGCCCGCGCGCTGAAGCTGCACCAGATCGCCGATGCGCACGTCCTTGCGTGCGATTTCGTCCGCGTTGTGCAGCGTTGCATTCGTCACCAGCACGCCGCCGACATTCACGGTCTCCAGCCGCGCGACCGGCGTCAGGGCGCCGGTGCGGCCGACCTGAATTTCGATGTCGAGCAACCGCGTCACAGCCTGCTCGGCCGGAAACTTCCATGCCACGGCCCAGCGGGGCGCGCGCCCGGCGAAGCCCAGACGCTCCTGCAATGACAGATCGTCGATCTTGTACACCACGCCGTCGATGTCGTAGGCGAGGGCCGCGCGCTCCCGCGCCATACGTTCGAAAAACGGCTCAGCCTCTTCCTTGCCAGCCAGCCGCGCCGACAGCGGATTGACGGTGAAGCCCCATTCCTTGAGCTGTTCGAGATACGCCCAGTGCGACGCCGCCACCGGGGCTGACGCAAAACCCGCCGCGTAGGCGAACAGGGACAAGGGACGTTTCGCCGTGATCTTCGGATCAAGCTGACGCAGCGAGCCTGCAGCCGCGTTGCGCGGATTGGCGAATTCTTTCTGTCCGGCCTCCGCTTGCGCCGCGTTGATGGCGAGGAAGTCGGATTTGGCGAGAAACACCTCGCCGCGAATCTCGATCAGGTCTGGCGCGGCCCCGCGTAGGCGCAGCGGCAGCTCACGCAGCGTTTTCAGATTCGCCGTGACGTCTTCGCCCTCCGTCCCGTCGCCACGCGTCGTGCCGCGCACGAAGCGTCCCTTTTCGTAGGTGAGGCTGATCGAGAGCCCATCGATCTTGGGTTCCCCGACGAAGGCGAGCGCCGCAGTGCGTGCTTCGTCGAGCCCGAGGAAGCGGGCCGCCTTCGTTACGAACGCTTCGAATTCCGCTTCGTCGAACACGTTGTCCAGGGAGAGCATGGGGACGAGGTGCCGGTGTTTGCCGAATGCGCCATCCGGCGCCGCGCCGACGCGAAGGGTGGGGCTGTCGACGCGCATCAGATGCGGGAAGCGCGCCTCGATCGCCTCGTTGCGGCGGCGAAGCGCGTCGAATTCGGCGTCCGGGACTTCCGGCGCGTCGTCGGCGTGGTAGGCCTGATTGAGGCGCGCGATCAGCGCCGCAAGCCGCGCCAGTTCTCCTGTGGCGGCTGCTTCGTCCAAAATTTCGACCGGCGTGTTGTCATATCCCGCCATAACTTTCAGGTCCTCATAACTCTCTGGCCCCGCACGTTCAGTTTCTCGCGTCCAGGAGGCTCGCTGCTGCGGCCCGCGCGGCGTCCGTGACGACGTCGCCAGCCAGCATCCGCGCGATCTCTTCCTGTCGCGCATCTTCCGGAAGGGGGGCGGCGCTGGTCTGCGTGCGACCTGCGCTCACTGTTTTGCCTATTCTCATGTGATGGTCGGCGCTGGCCGCCACCTGCGGCGAATGCGTGACCGCCAATACCTGCATCGACCGCGCCAGACGGCGCAACCGCTCGCCGATCGCAGCGGCGGTCGCGCCACCGACGCCGGAATCGATCTCGTCGAACACGAGCGCGCCGATGGAGGAACGGCCAGCCAGCGCCAGGCGCAACGCCAGCATCAGGCGCGACAATTCGCCGCCCGAGGCCACTTTTCCCAACGGTCCCGGCGGCTGACCGGGGTTTGCGGCGAGCAGGAACACGACTTGCTCCAGTCCGGCGGCGCTCCATTGTTCGGGGGGCATCGGTTGCAATTCGACGACGAAACGCGCGCGCTCCAGCCGCAGGGGCTTCAATTCCGTCACGACAGCCGTCTCGAGCTTACGGGCTGCGCGAGTGCGGGCCTCAGTCAAGGCTGCGCCTGCCGTCGAGAACGCCAGACGGGTTTCCGTTAAAGCCTCTTCCAGCGCCTCGATCCGTGCCGTGCCTGTTTCCAGCGCAAGAAGTCGGGCGCGCAGGTTGTCGAGGTACGCAGGCAGGTCCGCCACCGTCGTTTCGTGCTTGCGTGCGGCCGCGCGCAGGGCGAACAGCCGTTCCTCGGTTTCTTCAAGCAGACGGGGTTGTACGTCCTGGTCCGCGACGAGGCGCGTTAACAGCCCTTCTGCGTCGGATAGCGCGGCCCCTGCGGCGTCAAGCGCGTCGAGGGCTTCCTGAGCCAGCGCCTGATGCGGTTCAGCCTCCGCCGCGCTGTCGGCTTCGCTTGCGGCGGCGGGGGGCGGGAGCAGCTTCTGCAACGCGCGGCTGGCGGCGCGCAACGCGGCACTTGGTCCTGCATTGCGGCGGTCGCGGGGCGTCAGTTCGGCGAGGGCGGCGGCCACGGCTTCCGCCCGTCGTTCTCCACGTTGCAGCGCGAGGCGCTGGGCGGCAAGTTGCACTTCCTCGTCGGGCTGGGGAGCGAGCGCGCCGAGTTCATCGACCGCATGGCGGAGCCACTCCTCCTCCCGCGCTGCTTCCGCGATGTCTCGTTGCGCGCTATCCAGCGCTTGCCGGGCCTTGCGCCATTCGGCGAACTTGCGAGCCACGTCGTCGCGCAGGCGTGGCGGAACGCCGAAGGCGTCCAGGAGATCGCGATGGGTGGCGGAATCGGCGAGGCCCATCTGCTCGTGCTGACCTTGCACTTCCGCCAGCGATCCGGCGATCGTCCGGAGAAGCCCCACGCCGATCGGCTGGTCGCAGACCCATGCGCGAGAGCGGCCATCCGCGGTGACCGTGCGGCGCAGCACGATCGGTTCTCCGGGTTCCGCGGTCAGCCCCTGTTCTGTCAGGAGCGTATAGACCTTGTGGTCCATCGTCACTTCAAAACTGGCCGTAACCCGAGCTTCTGAAGCGCCTGAACGGATGAGCCCGGCATTGGCGCGCTCGCCGAGGGCAAGCCCGAGGCTGTCCAGCAAGATCGACTTGCCAGCGCCTGTTTCGCCCGTAAGCGCGGTCAGGCCGGGATGAAATGGAAGATCGAGAGCCTCGATCAACACGACGTCACGAATGGAGAGAAAGCTCAACATGGCGGAAGCTGTTTCCCCTCCCACGGCGGCCGCGCTTTTTTCAAATGTGTCCGCCTGATCGAATCTGGCGACGGGGTCTGAAGCCGAAACGCATTGTGACTGGGCGGAGCCGTTCAATCATGTTGGATCGTTTCGGCATTGCTGCCCCGTGCCAAAGCGCAAGCTGTGCGACGGCCATCCGGTTAGATGAGATAAAGGCGTCCTGCAAACAGAGAGTCAGGACGTCTTCGCAAATATGGAGACTTCTGAGGTCACGGCCTGTGGACCAGCGACGCCGCTCAAAACGGAGGCGGCCAGCCAAGGGGGCCGTGAAGGGATGTAACCGAGGTGTCCTGTGGCTGGTCATGCCCGGAAAACCGCCGCCGCTGTTATTGGGCGGACGTACCCGGCACTGTCGCGCGCGTAATGGTCGGCCGGCGCGGCGTCACGGTTCCGGTGGGCGTCATGCCGTCGGCGGAGGGAAGAGTCTGGGCCGAAACGCCACCGACCGGCGCGGTGGACAGGGACGGCGGCGCGTCCGCACGACCGACGCCGCGCGCGGCTGACTGGGCGGGAGTCTCCGTGGAGCCCGCTTTCGTGTTCGGTTGAGCGCCGACCGTCGTCCCCGGCGTCGGGATATTGGGGCCAAGCAGGCGATATCTCTTCAGGTTGCTGTAGGCGTATCGATACCACTTGCTGCCCGGGTAGTTGTAGGCCAACACAGCTCCGGTCTGGCGCGCCTGATCGGTAAGGCCGAGCCGGAGATAGACCTCGACCAGCCGCTCGAGTGCTTCGGCTACGTGGTTCGTGGTCTGGTAATCCTGCACGACGTGCTGGTAGCGGTTCACAGCGCCTTCGTAGTTGTGCTGCTGCTGATAATACCGCCCGACGAGCATTTCCTTACCGGCGAGGTGATCGCGGCAGAGATCGATCTTGAGCTGTGCGTCGCGCGCGTATTTTGACTGAGGGAAGCGGGCGATGACGTCTTCGAGGCGGCCCATGGCTTCCAGCGTCAGTTGCTGATCGCGCTTCACGTCGGCGATCTGCTCATAATAACACAGGGCGAGCAGGTAGAACGCATAGGCGGAATCGGCCGATGTCGGGTGCAATTCGATGAAGCGGTCGAGCTGCTGCGCGGCTTCGGGATACTTGTCCTGCAGGTAGTAGGCGTAACCCTCCATCAACTGGGAGTTCGCCGTGTAACCGGAGTAGGGGTAGTTCTGCTGCAACGCCTCGAATTCAGCGGCGGCGAGGCCATAACGATGCGTGCGAAGGGCGTCCACGCCGTTGTTGTACATGGTGTCGGGCGCCGCGAGTTCCGGCGGCTTCTGCTGTTCGTTCTTGAACAGCGAGCAGCCTGTGAGGAGCAACGACAAACCGCCATAGGCGGTGACTCCGGCCAGCCTCGTCGACATTTTATTGGGTATGCGCGAGGACGGTTTTGCCACGTATCTGCTCACTCAGGAAAACTCAATTTGCGGCTGCGCTTATAACACGGATTGTCGACGCGCATAGGCGTCGGGATCCCGCGATGGCGGAGAGAGCGCCTGCGGGCAACGCTTTCCGAAGCTGAGGAATTTTCGGCCGCTGGCCTTCAGGCAGCGGCGCGACGCGGTGCTGGCTGGCGGTAGGTCGGGCCCGAACCGGCCCAGCGCCAGGCCAGTGGATCGGCGAAGAGCGCGCGCAGCAGGCGGTTATTGAGGCCATGCCCGGATTTGTGTCCAGTGAACCGTCCGTGCAGCCGTGCTCCGGCGAGGTAGAGATCGCCAACGGCGTCCAGCATCTTGTGACGAACGAATTCGTCAGGCGCGCGGAGACCTGTCGGGTTCAGGATCGCTTCGTTTTCGACGACAATCGCGTTGCTCAGGGAACCGCCGCGAGCGAGGCCAACCGCGTGGAGAGCTTCTATTTCCTGACGGTTGGTGAATGTCCGTGAGAAGGCCAGTTCACGCCGAAATCCGGACTGATCAAGAGCGAGGGACAGCGCCTGCCGTCCGATCGCGCGGGCAGGGAAATCTATGCTCATCGCGAGCGAGAGGCGTTGTGGCGCGTCCGGCGAGAGTTGGGCGAAGGCGTCGCCCTCGTCGACGCGCACGGTCTTCAGGATTTCGATCTCGCGCCGGGGAGTTTCCTGAGCGCGGACGCCAGCGCAATCGATCAGAAACACGAAGTCGGCGGAGGACCCGTCGAGCACCGGAATTTCCGGTCCGTCGACGAATATGGATGCGTTGTCGATGCCGCACCCATGGAGCGCGGCCATCAGATGCTCGATTGTAGCGATGCGATTACCCGGTTGCTCAGCCGTGCCGATGACGGTGCTGAGGCGCGTGTCGATCACTGCGTCGTAACGCGCAGGAACGGGAGACGCGTCGAGGTCACTGCGATGAAAGACGATGCCGGACCCGGCCTCGGCGGGTTCCAGACGCAGGGAGATATTACGGCCAGTATGAAGACCGATGCCGGTGCAGGAAATGCTCTTTTGCAAGGTCTGCTGCATAGATGCGCGCTCAGCGCCGCTGCGTGTGAATGACGCGGGCAACAGGCCAACTATCGTCTTGTCGGTATTGTGCAACGATCTGTCATCGTCTGCGATCCCGGCCACGAGATCGGCTTCTAGATTGAAGCTGTCCATTTTTTCTCTCTAGCGCGTCCGGATTTATCCAGATGTTCGGGCAGTCTTTGAAACAAAAATAGAGTTTTGCCTGCGTTGGTTCCATTCAAGGATTATTGCGGCATATTACGATCTAAGTTTCTGTTTTTGTTTGAATAATTTTTCGCGCGTGAAGAGGGAGCCGCGAGAGGCGAAACAAAACGGGGCCGACGACATATCGACGGCCCCGTCATGGGTGCTCGGTGAAGCGCGCCCCGAACGCCATTGCGCAGGGGCGATGTTTGCCTGCTTTTAGGAAGGACGGCGCATGAAGGCAGGGATATCCAGTCCCGTGTCGTCGGGCTGGGCAGGACGCACGGTCGGAGCGACCTGAGCGTGCGGCGCCGGGTTGATCTGAGGCGCTGCGCTCTCGGACGCGGAGTCGGCGCGGGGTTCGGCCTGACGACGAAGAGCGCCAGTGACCATGCCGAACAGGCTGCGGCCCTGCTGAGGCTCAGGCGCGCGGGCTTGCGGGGCCGGGCTGCGCGTCGCGTCGGTGAACAGGCCTGCACGCGGTGACGCCGGTCGGGCCGGGGCCTCCATATTGAAGTTCGGCGTCGGGCGCGGCGCTGACGGGTAGGTCGGCGCCACGAACGGAGCAGCCTCGCCGGTCATGGGTGAAGCATGAGCGCCGGAAGCCGGCGTCGCCGCGCGGCCGACGGGTTGCTGCGCCGTGTTCACGCCATGCGCGAAACCCGGAGCCGTGGGGGCGGCCTGTGTAACGTAGGCGCCGTCCGTGCCGGTCGCGGCGACGGGAGGCTGCTCGGCGGCGACGTTATCAACCGCCAGACGTGGACGCTGCGTCGGGATGTCGATGCCCGTAGCGACGACCGAAACGCGGATCTTGCCATTCAGCGATTCATCGACAGCGGAACCGAAGATGATGTTCGCGTCTTCCGCGACTTCTTCGCGGATGCGGTTGGCGGCCTGATCGACTTCGAACAGCGTCATGTCTTCGCCGCCCGTGATGTTGATCAGCAGGCCGCGCGCGCCGCCCATCGACGTGTCTTCGAGAAGTGGGTTCGAGATCGCGGCTTCGGCTGCGAGACGAGCGCGGTCGTCGCCCTCGGCCTCGCCCGTGCCCATCATTGCCTTGCCCATCTCGGCCATGACGGTGCGGATGTCGGCGAAATCGAGGTTGACGAGGCCCGGGGCCATCATCAGGTCCGTGACGCCGCGCACGCCCATGTAAAGAACGTTGTCGGCCATCTTGAACGCGTCCTTGTAGGTCGTGCGTTCATTGGCCAGACGGAAAAGGTTCTGGTTGGGGATGACGATCAGCGTATCGACATACTGTTGAAGCTCAGCGATTCCTTCGTCCGCCGCCTTGGCGCGACGCGGTCCCTCGAAGCTGAACGGCTTCGTCACCACACCTACCGTCAGGATGCCGCGTTCGCGCGCCATGCGCGCCACGATCGGCGCAGCGCCTGTGCCTGTACCGCCGCCCATGCCCGCCGTCACGAACACCATGTGCGAGCCGTCGAGGTGGCGGGCGAGTTCATCGCCAGCTTCCTCGGCTGCGGCGCGGCCGATTTCCGGCTTCGCGCCAGCGCCGAGTCCCTGAGTCAGGTGCGGGCCAAGTTGAATGCGACGATCCGCGCGCGAATGCATCAATTGCTGCGCGTCGGTGTTGGCGACGACAAACTCCACGCCCTTGAGATCGGCGAGGATCATGTTGTCCACGGCGTTCGTTCCGCCGCCACCCACGCCGATAACCGTAATCTTCGGTGTAAAGTCGGAGTGAGACTGGGGCGGCACGGTCAGGTTCAGGGTCATTTACGCTTCCTTGGACGATGATGCGGCGTCGTGACCGTCACGGTACACCCCGCGAATCGGCCTGTGAATCGAAAAAATGCGTGTCTAGGCGAACATATCAGACACGATCGCGGATAAACGATACCAGACGGTTCATAAATCCTGCCGGACGCTCGTCTGTAAACTCGATGTCTCCGAATGGGCGCTCGACCGAGGCCGCCCAGGCGAGGAGGCCTGCGGTCGTGGCGAAGGTCGCCGCGGCGCATTCCGCGGGCAGTCCGACGACGTTCATCGGCTTGCCGAGCCGCACGGGCCGGTTGAGCACGCGCGCCGCAACCGAACCGACGCCGTCCAGCAACGACGCTCCACCCGTCAGCACCACGCGGCCCCCCGCGAGTCGACCGAGACCAGCGCCGTCGAGACGGTCGCGGACCAGTTCGAAGGTTTCCTCGATTCGTGGGCGGATGATGTCGCCCAGCGCGGCGCGCGGCATCAGTTCGAAACTCGGCGCATCGACGCCTGCACGTTCAATGCGGATAGACACGCCGTCGTCGCTGTCCCCCGACAGGTCTGCGTGACCATGCATGGTTTTCAGCCGCTCGGCGTTATCGGACGACGTGCCAAGTCCGCGCGCTATATCGCGTGTCACGTGCTCCCCGCCGACGCCGATCTGTGCGGTGTGGACCAGTTGTCCTTCCGCAAAGACTGCAAGAGACGTGGTGCCGCCGCCCATGTCGACGACCGTGGTGCCGATCATTCTCTGGTCGGCGTCCGTGACGGCGAGGCCGGATGCGAGCGGCGCGGAGACGAGCGCGTCGAGTTTCAGCTCGGCGCGGCCGAGCAGGGAGTCCAGTGTGCGCAGCGCGGTGGAAGCCGAATCGATGACGTGGAGCCGCGCGCGCAGTTGGTCGCACAGATGGCCGCGCGGATCGGTCACGCCGTCGGTCTCGTCCACCGCGAAATCCAGAGGCAAGGTGTGAATGACCGCGCGTCCTTCGGACTGCGCTTTCATCCGCCCTTCGGTAACGATTCGCCGGATGTCGGCGTCGGTGATTTCGCGCCCACCCACGGGCCAGTGCACGTTGAACAACCGGCTTTCCGGTTGTCCGCTGGACAGGTTGACGACGACCTTGTCGAGAGAGCGGCCAAATTCGCGTTCGGCGTTGCCGACGACGTGCCGGATGATCGCTTCGGCCGCTCGGAGATCGACAACGGCGCCGTTCTTGACGCCGTTCGACCGTAGCCAACCGCATCCCAGCACCCGCAACGTTCCGTCGGGCTCGCCTTTGCCGATCAGGCAGGTGATTTTGGTCGAGCCGATATCGAGGACGCCAACCACCTCACGACGCCATGCGCGCGCCTGAGGACGGCTTTCGGAAGGCGGCAGGCCAAGCGGGCGCGAAGAATCGTCGCTCTCTCCGCGTCCCGTCGGGCGGCGACGTTCCGGACCTTTGCCGACGAGCGCCAGAGCGCCTGATGTTGAGGGAGTCTCGACGAGGTCGTTCATGCCGGCAGCCCTTCTTCCGTTGTGTTCGCGCGTCCGCTGCGTTCGTTGCTTCCACCGGTCGTCCCGTTTTCTGCGCCGGGTTGTTGTCCGGAATGCGGCGCGGCGGCATCGCCATGACCATCGGCAGGCGCTGCGCCCGGCGTGCTGTCGGGCGTTGGCGGAGCCTGACGCTCGCGGATGGTCAGTCGATCAGGCAAGCGCATGTCAATGACCTCAACCGGGCGGTCAAGCAGTCCGAACTGTTTCTGCAGGCGTTCGAGGCGGTTGAGCGCAGCCTCTTCCTCAGCTTCAGGCAGTTGCACCACCGTACCGTCGCGCAGGCTGATCGACCAGCGGCGTTCGCCAACCAGAGTCGCAGCCGTCATGCGTGCGCTGACGTCTGGCGCTTTCGCGAGGGCGTCGAGCAGTTCCGCCGCGCTGTGCGCAGCACCTTCGCCCACTACCAGAGGGAGTTTCATGAACGCCTGGGCGTCCTTGCCGGTCATGCCCTTGTCGGGAACAGGTTCGCCGTTCCGGTCGATCAATACGAAACGTCCCTTGTTCTGCCACACGGCGAATGGCGGGCGTTCGACGAGGCGAACCACGATCAGGCCGGACAGGTGCCGTTCGACGCTGGCGTGATCGACGAATGGCAGATCATCAAGGCGTTGGCGTGCTTCCGTCACATGAAAGCCCAGCATTGAGTCGCCGACGGAAACGCCGAGAGCCGTGCGGATAGAATCGAGGCTTGTGAGGTTCTGGCCTTCGACCCGGATCGCCGTCACCTTCAGCGGGATGGCGGCCTCAAGCCTGTTCCTCAGCGGTGTCAACAGAGCGTCGTTGCCGTGAAACGAAAGGAATGCGAAGCCGCCCGCGCCGACAACGCCCAGCAGCCCAAGAGTTTTCAAAAGGCCTTTGCGGCGTCGCAAAAGAAGCCCGATGCGCGATGGGCGATCCATGCGTGTCGAACGACGCCCGGTCGCGCCCGTGCCGTTTCCGGCGTTTGGTTGGGGTGAGACCGGGCGCTGGCTCAACGGCGGCTTCTTTCGGCGCGACGCTCGGCCTCTCGCACCAGACGATCGCAGAGTTCCTCATAGGAAATTCCACAAAACGCCGCCTGCTCCGGCAGGAGCGAGGTTGGAGTCATGCCCGGCTGAGTATTCACTTCCAGCAGGGCAAGGCGTCCCGGTTCGTCGGGACCGCAGCCGGTGTCGTCGTAACGAAAGTCGGAGCGTGACGCGCCGGCACAACCCAGAACCTTGTGCGCAGCGATCGCTATTTCGCAGGCGCGCCGGAAAATGTCGGGGTGGATCACGGCGGGCAGGACGTGCCGACTTCCGCCGTCTCCATATTTTGCGTCGTAATCGTAGAAATCGTGGCCCGTTGCGACGTTCGGCAAGATGTCCGTGACGGTCAGGGCCTGCGGCTCGTTCTCACCGTCGTCGAGGACGCCGACAGTGATTTCCCGACCCGCGATATAGGACTCCACCAGCGCGAGTGGCCCGTAGCGCCACGCGTTTGCGATTTCGGCGCGACGGTTCGAGCCTTCGCGGACGATGGAAACGCCGACCGAAGATCCTTCGTCCAGGGGTTTGACGACGTATGGGGCGGGCAGCGGATCCGCCTCCGCAAGCTCAGCGATCGTCACCGTTTTGCCGTTAGCCATTGGCAAGCCTGCGGCGATGAACAACGCGCGAGAGGCCGCCTTGTCCATGGCTGTGGCGGAGGCGCGAATGCCAGAATGGGTATAGGGAAGCCCCATCCATTCAAGCACGCCCTGAATGGCGCCGTCTTCGCCGAAGCGGCCGTGCAGGGCGTTGAACACCACGTCCGGCCGTTGCTCGCGAAGCCCGGAGACCAGCGCCATGACGTCTTGGCCGGGGTCGAGCGGCGTGACTTCGTGTCCGGCGGCCCGCAACGCCTTGATGACCTCCCCGCCGGAAGACAGGCTGACCTCGCGCTCGGCGGAGGCGCCGCCGAGCAGCACTGTGACCCGTCGCATCGCACTCATGCTGCGCCTCCTGTCTCGGTCGATGGAATTCCCAGGCGCTTGATCTCCCAGTGCAGAGACACGCCGGACTGTTCCATCACACGCTTGCGCACTGTTTCTCCCAGCGTTTCCAAATCGGCGGCTGTCGCGCCGCCCGTGTTGATCAGAAAGTTGCAGTGTTTTTCACTGACTTGCGCGCCGCCGATCGTCAGGCCGCGGCACCCGGCGGCGTCGATTAGCTGCCAGGCTTTCAGTTGCGAAGTCGCTGCGTCCGGGTTGCGGAACGTCGAGCCGCCGGTGCGCGCACGAACGGGCTGAGCGCTTTCGCGCGCTGCGCGCACGTCAGCGATGCGGGCTGCGATGTCGGCGCGGTCGCCCGCCGTGGCGCGCAGGCGCGCCCGAACGACGACAGAGCCGTCGGTCAGTGCGGAGTGGCGGTATCCGAACCTGAGGTCGCCAGCATGCAGCCTGACAAGGCCGCCGTCGCGCGTGACGATCTCCGCCCAGTCGAGCACGGTCGCCATGTCGGACCCGTAGGCGCCGGCGTTCATGCGTACCGCGCCGCCGATCGAGCCCGGGATTCCAGCGAGAAACTCAAGCCCAGCGAGCCCGGCTGCGGCGGCTGTCTCCGCAACCGTTGCATCCAGCGCCGCGCCGCCGACCACAAGTCCTTCTTCTTCCGTGACGATGGCGGCGAAGGCGCCGCCAAGACGCACGACAAGGCCGGACAGGCCACCATCGCGGATAATCACGTTGGAGCACGCCCCGAGCGTCGTCACCGGCAATTCAGGGGAGAGGCGGGACAGAGCCGACGCGAGGTCGTCTCCATCCGCTGGCTGAAACAGGCAGTCAGCGGGGCCGCCGACACGAAACCAGCTGCGGGGGGCGAGCGGTTGTCCAAACGAGACCTTGCCGCGCGCGCCGCGCATCGCGTCGCCGAGCGCATGCGCCAGCGTTCCGGCGGCTTGGGAGCCTTCGGTCGTCGGGGCTTTTCGCAGGGCGAGCGCGTCCGTCATGCGGCGAAACCGCCTTTCTGTCCGCTCTGCAGGGCGGCGAGTTCGGAAGGCAGCGCCTGCGCCCAGTTGGTGATGGAGCCTGCGCCGAGGCACACGACGTAATCACCCGGCTTGGCCATGGCGTTGATCATTTCGGCGAGGTGCGCGGGGTCGGTCAGCGGCACCACGGAGCGGTGTCCGCGCTCGCGCAGGCCATCGACCAGAAAATCGCGGTTCACGCCGTCGATGGGAGCCTCTCCCGCAGCGTAGACATCCGCCACGATTACCGAATCCGCGTCGTTCATGCAGGTGCAGAACTCGCCGAACAGCGTCTGGAGGCGGGAGTAGCGATGGGGCTGCACGACGGCGATGACACGGCGCGCGCCAGCCTGTCGGGCTGCTTTCAGTACGGCGGCGATCTCGACGGGGTGGTGCCCGTAATCGTCGATCACCGTCACGCCCGCCGTTTCGCCGGTGCGGGTGAAGCGACGCTTCACGCCACGGAAGGACGCGAGGCCGGAGCGGATGGTGGCGTCGTCGATGTCCATTTCGGTGGCGACGGCGATCGCAGCCAGCGCGTTCTGGACGTTGTGGCTGCCGAGCATCGGCAGGCGGAACGGCCCTGCACGACGCGAACGACGACGGGTGCGGTCAGTGATCTGGACCTCGAATGTGGCGCCCAGCTTGTCGGTGATCAGCTTCTCCGCGCGGACGTCGGCCTGTGGCGAGAAGCCGTAGGTGACGATCCGATGGTCGGACAGGCGCGGGATCATCTGCTGCACGGCCGGGTGGTCGATGCACAGCACCGCAAAACCGTAGAACGGCACGTTGGAGACGAACTGGTCGTACGCGGCCTCCATGGCCTCGGCCGATCCCCAGTGGTCAAGATGCTCCGGGTCCATGTTGGTGACGACCGAAATGACCGAAGGCAGGCGCAGGAACGACCCGTCGCTCTCGTCGGCCTCGACCACCATCCACTCGCCTTTGCCCATGCGCGTGTTGGTGCCATAAGCCTCGATGATGCCGCCGTTGATCACGGTCGGGTCCAATTTGGCCGCTTCCAGCACGGCGGCCACCAGACTGGTCGTCGTGGTCTTGCCATGCGTGCCGCCGATGGCGACCGACCAGCGCAGACGCATCAGCTCGGCCAGCATTTCCGCGCGGCGTACGACCGGTATCAGACGGCTGCGCGCCGCCACAACTTCGGGATTGTCACGGCCCACGGCGGTCGAGATCACCACGACCTGCGCCTGCCCGAGATTGGCGGCGTCGTGGCCGATGGTCACGGAGACGCCTGCGGCGCGCAGACGGCGGACATTGGCGTTCTCCGACATGTCCGACCCCTGAACCTTATAGCCCAGCAGGTGCAGCACTTCGGCGATCCCGGACATTCCGATCCCGCCGATGCCCACGAAGTGGATGACGCCGATGGACAGCGGAAGAGCTCTCATACGTGGGACTCCATGGACAGGGCGGGCGAGCGACTTGCGTCGCCGGAAAGCGTGACGGACACAGGGGAGCCGAGGGGCGGCGTTTGCGCGCCAGAGCCGTCCGGCCCGGACGAGTGGGGGTGGGCATAAGCGCTCGGCGGCGCCTGATGCAAGCTTGCTTCCACAAGGTCGGCCAGTCTTTCGGCGGCGTCGGGTCGGGCCAACGTCGCGGCGGCTGCGGCCTGCGCCGTCAGGGTGTTCGGATTTTCAAGCAGGGGCAGCAACGCCGCTGCGAGGGATTCCACTGTAAAAACGGGCTGCGGCATCAGCCGCGCCGCGCCGATCGTCTCCAACGAACGCGCGTTGGCCGTCTGCTCGTCGCTTGCTGCGACGGGAAGGGGAACCAGGATCGAGGGGCGTCCGGCGGTGGCGATTTCCGCAACGGACGACCCGCCTGCGCGTCCGATCACCAAGTGTGCGTCGCGTAGCAGGGCGGGGACGTCGGAGAAAAACGACTCCACGCGCGCAGGTATGCCAGCGGCGGCATAGGCGGCGCGAACGCGTTCGGCGTCTTCAGTCCGCGCCTGCTGCGTCACATGCAGGCGGGCGCGCAGCGAGAGCGGCAGGGCGGCGAGGGCGGACGGTGCGACGTCAGAGAACACCCGCGCGCCGAGGGAGCCGCCCCAGACCAGAACCCGGATGGTCTCGTCAGGCGCGCGATAGGCCTCCCCGGCGAGGGCTGCGATGGCGGGGCGGACGGGCATGCCGGTCATGTGGGCAGTCGCGCGCGAAGGCAATCCGGCGACGCTCGGGAAGGATGTCGCCACGGCGTCAGCGAAGCGCGCCAGCACGGAGTTTGCGCGACCAAGCACCGCGTTGCCTTCGTGCAGGATGATGGCGGGGCGGTTCGTGCGTCCCAGAAGCCGGGCGCCGAGCAGCGGCGGAACGGAGGGATAGCCTCCGAAGCCGACGACAGCGGAGGGACGCAGCGCAGTCATGACGCCACGCGCTGCCCATGCGCCTTTAAGGAGAGCCAGTCCGCCGCGCAGCGCACGTATCGGCCCGCGTCCCGCCACTCCCGCGCCGGGAAGCACGAATTGCTCTGCGTCGGCGAAGACGCCCGTCGTGCGTTGCCCGGCGCGTGCGTCGGTCATCAGGACGACGCGGCGACCGCGCGCCACCAGCGCGTCGGCCAACGCTTCGGCCGGGAAGAAATGCCCGCCGGTGCCGCCCGCTGCGATTACGATCGGACCGTTTTCGTCACGCATGCTCATGTCGCCGCCTTCCAAGCGCCGGTCGGGGTCGCCAGTGTTCGGCCGAGGCGGCTTTGCCGGACATGTTGGCGCGTGAGCGCGAGCATCATGCCGATTGTCAGCGCGACGGACATGGCGGACGAGCCGCCGTAGGAGATGAACGGCAGCGTCATGCCCTTCGTAGGAATGAGATGCAGAGTCGAGCCCATGTTAACGAACGCCTGCAGGCCGAACCCGGTGACCAGACCGGATGTCGCGAGGATCAGGAACGGGTCGTCTTCACGCAACAGGCGGAGGACCGTCCTGATAACGATTGTCGCAAACACCGCGATGATGAACAAGCAGATCAGCATGCCGTATTCTTCGCCAGCGACTGCGAAAACGAAGTCGGCATGCGCGTCGGGCAGCAGATCCTTGACGCGGCCTTCGCCGGGGCCGCGCCCCATCAGGCCACCGTTGCCGAAAGCGCGGAGCGCGGTGTCGATTTGGTAATGGTCGCCGACATTGGGGTGGAGGAAGCGTTCGACGCGAGAACGGACGTGCGGGAAAATGAAATAGGCCGCAACGCCCGCGCCGCCCATCGCGCCAAAGCCGATGCCCACCAGCAGGATGTTGAGGCCATCGACGAAAAGCTGCGCCATGAACACGGTGGTGATGACGGTGAGCATCCCGATATCAGGCTGCGACTTCAGCAGGACGAGAATGACCCCGTACCCAGCAAAAGCGAGAAGCATTCCCGGGAAATACCGGCGTACGCGTCTCTGGGCGAGAAGCCACGCCGTGACGACCGCGAAACAGGGTTTGAGAAATTCCGAAGGCTGCACCGACATCATGGGAAGTGCGATCCAGCGGCGCGCTCCCTTGATTTCGATACCGTGGACCAGGGTCATGGCGGTGGCGCCGATGGCGACGACGCATCCGATGAAGGCGAGGCGCATGACGCCTTTACGCGACAGCATCGACACGCCGACGACGATCAGACCCGCGATGGCCAGAAACATGACTTGCTTGAAAATGAACATGTTGCGCGAGGCGCCGATGCGCACCGCGACGGCGGGACTCGCTGCCAGCATCAGGATGTAGCCGAAGCCGATGAGGGTTCCGACGCATGCGAGCGTCATGCGATCGACGCTGCGCCACCAACGACCGATCGACGAATTGTCGATGCGTGAAAGTCTGCTCATCGTTCCGGGAGCCCCGATTTGCCCTGATTCATTAGTAAAGCACGCGAAAGCGCAATGAAATGTAAACCTCGCGCTTCAAAGCCGGAAAATTGATCGAAACTGGCGCAGGCGGGCGACAGCAGGACGACTTCGGCGCCGGTGGCCTTCGCTGCCGCGAAGGCGGCGGGGACGGCATGTTCCAGATCGCCCACGAGCCTGTGCGCCACGCCATGCCGTGCGAGCGTTTCCGCCAGCATCGGCGCGTCGCGCCCGATCAGAAAAGCCTCCTCAATACGCGGAAAATACGGCGCCAGATCTTCGATCCCGCCCGCCTTGGCGATGCCTCCGGCGATCCACACGATACGGTCGTAGCACGCAAGCGCGCGGGCGGAGGCGTCGGCGTTGGTCGCCTTGCTGTCGTCGACGAACGCGACGCCGTCGGCGTTGGCGATCAGTTTCTGCCGGTGGGCCAGGCCGTCGAAATTTCCAATGGATTTGGCGAGAACATCGCGAGGCGCACCGAGACGAAGCGCCATCGCGAGGGCGGCGCATGCGTTTTCGGCATTGTGCGCGCCTGGAAGGGACGAGCCCGGCGTGGCGATCAGGCCGCTTTCATCAACGATCCCACTGTCATCAGCGTGAATGTCCGCGTGTTTGTCGGTGGCCGAAATGGTTTGCACGGGAACGCCGCGCGTGCGCAGGTCAGACGCGACGCCATCCAGCATCGGGTCGTTCATGCCGATAACGGCAAGATCGTGTGCGTCCATGCGGTCGAAAATATGCGATTTTGCGTTGACGTACCCGGTCATGTCGCCGTGACGGTCGATGTGGTCGGGGCTGAGGTTTAGCAGGCACGCTACGTCGAAATGCAAGTCCAAAAGTCGTTCCAACATGTAGGAGGACATCTCCAGAACATACACGCCGGAATCGGGCAAAAATGGGAGCGAAAGCGCGGCTGGGCCGAGATTCCCGCCTTCGGCGACAGGAACGCCGGAGGAACGCAAAAGATGCGCGAGCAATGCGGTTGTCGTCGATTTTCCGTTCGTCCCGGTGACGCCAGCGAAGCGCGCTTTTGAGCCAGCCTTGCGCACGGCCTGAAAAAGCAGCTCCGCGTCGGAGACGATGGGAACACCTGCATCCCGCGCCAGCAACGCGACCGGGTGCGGTTTGGGCAAAATATGGGGAATTCCGGGCGACATCACCAGAGCGTCGAAGCCTGCTAGGGTGTCGAACGGCGCCACAACGAGTTCGCCGGATATCCCGGTTTCGGTTTCCGCCAGAGCGGCGCGGCCGTTTTCGCCGTCGTCCCACGCCTGCACCGTGGCACCCATGCGCGCCAGAGCGCGCGCCGCCGGGGCGCCATTCCGTCCGAGTCCAAGAACCGCGAAGCGGCGTCCGGAGAAAATGTCTGTCGGAAACTCCGTCATGCGCGTCCTGTCCTCACCGCAGTTTCAACGTGGCGAGGCCGAACAGGCCGAGAACGATGGAAACGATCCAGAAGCGGATGACGATCTTGGGCTCCTGCCATCCCTTTTTTTCGAAATGATGGTGCAACGGCGCCATCAGGAACACACGGCGCTTCGTGCGCTTGTACCAGAAGACCTGAATGACGACGGACAGGGTTTCGATAACGAACAGGCCGCCGACGATGCAGAGCACCAGCTCATGCTTGACCGCCACGGCCACAGCGCCAAGCGCGCCGCCGAGCGACAGGGAGCCGGTGTCGCCCATGAACACCGCTGCCGGAGGCGCGTTGAACCAGAGAAAGCCAAGGCCTGCGCCAACGAGTCCGGCGCAGAAAATCGCCAGTTCGCCGGTGCCGGGCACGGCGTGAAGTTGCAGATAATCGGCAAAGAGATGGTTGCCGACCAGATAGGAGATCAGCGCGAACACGAAAGCAGCAACAACAACAGGCACAGTTGCAAGCCCGTCGAGCCCGTCAGTGAAATTCACCGCATTGCCGAAACCGGCGATGGTGATCATCGCGAAGATTGGGAACGCGAAACCCAAGGGCAGAAGCAGGTCCTTTACGAACGGAAACGCGACGTAGTTCGCAAGGTCCGGCGGCATCATGCTTTCCATCCACCACCCGGCGACAAGCGAGGCCGCGAACTCGCAGCCCAGCCGCGTGCGTTTTGACACGCCGTCCGTGTTGCGGCGGGAAAGCTTCAGGTAGTCGTCAGCGAACCCGATTGCGCCGAAAGCCGCCGTAACGAACAGAACGGCCCAGACGAACCCGTCCTCCAGATCCGCCCAGAGCAGGGTCGATGCGAAGAGCGCAATGAGGATCAGCACGCCGCCCATGGTGGGTGTGCCCGCCTTTTCCAGAATATGCCGCTCCGGCCCGAGGGCGCGGATCGGTTGTCCTTCACGCTGAATCCGGCGAAGTTCGCGAATGACCGGGTTGCCGAGCATCAACGCGATAGCAAGCGCCGTCAGGCACGCGCCGCCGGAACGAAAGGTGATGTAGCGGAACAGGTTGAGCAGATTTGTGTGCCCATGCGCGTGATGGGAGACCAGAAGATAGAGCATCAAACGGTCTCCGCCGCGCGCAGGGTTTCGACGATGACGCGCATGCGGGTGCCGAGGCTGCCTTTGACGAGAACGGCGTCGCCGCTGTGGAGGGCGGCGCGCACGATCGGCGCGAGCGTGTCGGAGTCCGCGCGCCATGCGCCCTGAAGAGGCGAAGGCAGGGCGTCGAAAAGTTCTTTCATATGAGGTCCGCAACAAAAAACGAGGTCTGCGCAGGCAACGACCGGATCGACGAGGGACAGATGCTCGGCGCTGGCGAAGTCGCCGAGTTCGCGCATATCGCCGAGGACGGCTACGCGGCGATTGGCTGGCGCAAGCGCCAGCACGTCGAGGGCTGCGCGAATGGCGAGGACGGAGGCGTTATAGCTTTCGTCGAGCAAAGTGACCCGGCCGTCCATGATGGTCGTGAGCGCCCCGCGTCCGGCGCCGGGAGAGAACGTCGCCAAGGCCTGCGCGGCCGCGGCGAGAGCGCGTTCGGTCGAGGTCCGGTCATCCGCGAAGAGCGTCGCGACGACGGCCAGCGCCGTCAGGGCGTTGCGCGCCAGATGCAATCCGGGAGCGTGCAGCATTACAGACGTCTCGACACCTGCAATGTGAGCGACGAAAGAGCCGCTTGAAGAGGTGGTTGTGAAGCCACTGATCCGCGCTTCGCTTTTGTCCAGAAGGCCGCAGCGCCACAGGGAGACGTCGGCTGCGCGAGCGACCTCGTCAAAGATGTCCTGTCCCGCCGCGTCGTCCGGGACGACGGCGATGGAGCCGGGACGCAGCGCGGCGATAAGCGCCGCCTTTTCACGGGCAATGGCGTCCAGACCGCCCATATGCCCGACATGCGCAGAACCGATGGTGGTGATCGCCGCCGTATCCGGGCGGGTGAGGGCCGCCAGTGGCGCGATTTCGCCGGGGTGGTTCATCCCGATCTCGATCACGCAGAATGCGGCGTCGCGCGGCAGGCGTGCGAGCGTCAGCGGCACGCCCCAGTGATTGTTGTAGGATGCGACAGCGGCATGCGTCGGCCCAAGCGCGGACAGGGCGACGCGCAACATTTCTTTCGTCGTCGTCTTGCCGACGCTGCCGGTCACGGCTGCGACCTTGCCGACGAAACGCGCGCGCGCATGACGGCCCAGATCCCACAACGCCGTCATGGTGTCAGCGACGCGCAGCACGCGCGGGTCATCGGCAAGACCCGCTGCGTCGCGATGCGCGAAGACTGCCGATGCGCCTTTTTCAAGAGCCGCACGAATATGCTGGTGTCCGTCTGACGTTTCACCGACCAGAGCGATGAACAGGTCGCCGGGGACCAGTGCTCGTGTGTCTATGGAGACGCCTGTGACGACGATGTCGCGGGCTTTGTCGGCGTCCGGGAAAGATCCCGTCGTCGCTTCGACAAGTTCCGGACCGGTCCAGAGTGCGCTCATGCCGCGCCCGCCAGTTCGCGTACGACGCTAACGTCATCGAATGGATGCACGACGCCGCCGATGGTCTGCCCCTGCTCATGCCCTTTTCCGGCGACGAGCAGTACGTCGCCGGGCTGGAGCATGTCGAGACCAGCGGCGATAGCTTTCGCGCGGTCGCCGATTTCGAGCGCGTCGGGCGCGCCCGCCAACACGTCGTGGCGGATGTCGGCGGGGTTCTCACTTCTCGGGTTGTCGTCGGTGACGATGACGACGTCGGCGTTGGCGGCGGCTTCACGGGCCATCAAGGGACGCTTTCCGCGATCACGGTCACCACCCGCGCCAAAGGCGACAAGCAGACGCCCGCGCGCGTGAGGGCGCAGGCTCGTCAGCGCCCGCGCCAATGCGTCGGGCGTGTGGGCGTAATCGACGTAAACAGCGGAGCCGTTGCCAAGCAGGGCGGCGCGCTCCATTCGCCCGCGCACGCCGCGAAGTTGCTGTGCATGCGCAAGAGCAGTTTCAACGCCAGCCTGGTCCTGCGCCGCGAGAGCGATGGCGAGCAGAACGTTGTCAACCTGAAAACGTCCAGGCAGCGACAGGGCGATATCGTGATCGCGACCGAAGGCGGAAACTCGGAGGCGTTGTCCTTCAGGCAGGGATTCCTGCTTCAACAAGCGTAATGTGTCGCCATTTTCACCGACAAGCCGCAGGACCAGCCCGCGCCGCTTCGCGATGTCGCAGATTGCGTCGAGCGTTTCGCCGTCCATGTCGGCGTTGGCGGCGGCTACGGCTCCTTCGGGTAGTAACGTGTCGAACAGGCGGAGCTTGGCGGCGCGGTAGGCGGCGAGGTCGCCGTGATAGTCGAGGTGGTCGCGGGTCAGGTTCGTAAAACCGGCGGCCGAGAGTCGCACGCCGTCGAGCCGACGCTGATCGAGGCCGTGGGAGGAGGCTTCCATGGCGACGTCCGTCACTCCCGACGTGCGAAGGGCGGCGAGGCCGCGCGCCAACGTGACCGGGTCCGGCGTCGTAAGCGAGGGAATCTCGAACGGCAGCGTGACGGGCGCCTTCAGGCCGAGGGTGCCGAGGCTGGCGGCGGAGTGTCCGCTCGCGGTCCAGAGCTGGCGCAGGAAATCGACCGTGCTGGTCTTGCCGTTCGTTCCGGTGACGGCGACCTGATGGTCTGGCTGCGGTCCGGCGAAAGCGGCGGCGAGAAGAGAAAGCGTACGGCGTACGTCTGCACTTTTTACAAGCGCCACGTTCGCTTGTTCGATGTCCGGCGTGTCCGCCGGCGCCAGAATCGCGGCGGCTTCGGCGGCGATGACGGAAGGGATGAAACGACGTCCATCCGTCTTCGCGCCCGGCAGTGCTGCGAACAGGACGCCTGGCGCGGCCTCACGGCTGTCAGCTGTGATCGCGGTTATGTCCGGATCATGGCCTGCAGAAAGATGCAATCCCACTGAAGCGAGAAGGGCGGACAGACGCATGTCAGCCTCTCCGTGTCGGGGATGGCGGGGCGAGCGTTGATTGCGTCGAAATCGGAAGAACGGGCGGGCGGCCGGGCGCGCCGCGTTCCGCGACCTGTTTCTTGCGCGTGCGTTCTTCCGCTGCGGCGTTGCGCGGATCTCCGGGGTCGTTCCCGGGGCCTAGCGGGCGGTAGCCGCGCGGCGCGGAGGGCTGCATCGGAATCGCCAACGCTGCGTCGATTTCCGCCGCGTGTGCGGTGTCAGGGAACATCTGCAACATCGGTCCGACGCGGGAGATGATTTTCGACACGGTCGGCGCGGCGTTCCACGCGGCGGTCGTCCAGCCATGCGTGGCGGCGGTGGCCTTGGGGCTATCGAGCATTACGTAAACCGCGTAGCGCGGCGCGTTCATCGGAAAGATGCTTGTGAATGCCGCAATATTCACATGCTTGAGGTAGCCGCCGTGCGGACCGATCTTTTCGGCCGTGCCGGTTTTGCCACCGACGAAATAGCCGGGAGATTCGGCGGTTTTGCCGGTGCCTTTGGTGACGTCGAGACGGAGGATGCGACGAAGCAGGTGTGACGTCTCTTCGGACAGCACGCGAGGACCTTCCGGCGTCGCCGAATGGTCGTCTGCAGACGGCGCTCCCTGTGAAGCCAAGGCGTCTGGAGCGCCGCCGACAGGGCTGCGCAGTGTCGCGTCGTCGAGGCCGCCGGAAGATGCGGCCCCCGTGGTGGTTTCCGTGTCGGATAGTGCGGCGGCGGGCGTCAGGCGAGGGGACTGATCCCCGGCGTCGCTGGCGGACGCGGCGTCGATCGCCGCTTCGCGGTCCAGCAATGTCGGTTTTACGAGAATGCCGCCGTTCACCGTCGCGGCGGTTCCGCGCACGATTGCCAGCGGTGGTTCCGCCACGCCGTGACCGAAGCCCACAGTCATGACGGTAGAGATTCCCCAGTTGCGCATCGCGGGGACGATCGGACGCCCCGCTTCGGGCAGTTCGATCGGCACCGGCGCGAAGAAGCCCATGTTGCGCAGCCATTCCTGCTGGCGCGCGGCGCCGACGTCGAGCGCGATATGTGCTGCGGCCGGGTTGGACGAATACGCCATGACTTCCGTCAGGGACAGCCAGGGAGAGAAGTGGTCCGACTTCATGTCGGAGATGGTGAAGCGGCCGATATGGATGGGGATCGAGGAAAAACGGTCCCAGATATGCGCGACGCCGAGTTGCAGCGCCATGGCGGCGGTCTGCAGCTTGAAGGTCGAGCCCGGCTCGTACATGCCCGTCACGGCGCGGTTGAAGCGAGAGTCCGGCGGCGCGTGACCAAAATCATTCGCGTCGTAATCGGGAAGACTCGCCATGGCGATGACTTCGCCCGAGTTCACGTCCATCACGATGGCGGCTGCGCCGATCGCGCTGAACTCGTCCTTGGCTTTCGCAAGTTCCTCACGCACCACGGCCTGCACGCGAACGTCGAGCGAAAGGCGCAACGGCGCGCGGTCGGAGTTCAGGCGCTTGTCGAAATAACGTTCGACGCCCGCCACGCCATGGTCGTCGATGTCCACTGCGCCCATGACCTGCGCCGCGATGATGCCGAGGGGATAATGTCGCCGTTCGCCAGCTTCGAAATAAATGCCGGGAATGCCGAGATCGTTGATCGCCAGTTCCTGCGCGGGCGCGATGTCGCGTGCGATGTAGACGAACTGCTTCTTCGACGACAGGCGACGGACCGTTTCGTCCAGATTGAGGTTGGGCAGTATCTTCTTGAGCTTGGCCGCGACGTCCTGCGCGTCGATCAGTTCCTGCGGGTTGGCGTAGACCTGCGCCACGGGCAGGGAGATGGCGAGGGTTTGTCCGTTGCGATCGACAATCGTGGCCCGGCGCACCTGCGGCAGGCTGAGATCGCCCGCGAGGGAGCCCTTCGGGTCAATTTTCGGAATTTCAGGGACCTGCGGGGCGATCTGCCGCTGCTCCGGCGCCATCGGGGAGATCACGGTGGCGAAGCTGAGCTTCAACGCCACCATGCCGAACAGGCCGCAAAATCCCGCCGCCACGCCAAGAAGCCGAACGTGCATGCGTTCCAGATGGGCGCGGGTCCGCAGTTCGGCGCTGGTGACGTGGACGTCGCGCGGAAGCCGCCCTTCGGCGAGGTCTTGCATATCGGGCGGTGTTGACTGACGCGACATGGACGGCTGCGGCCCCTTAGGTTCAGTTCAGGCCGCCCACCTTGACGCTCGAAACCCGGAATGCCGGGCCGGGACGGATACGTACGCCGCGACGGGGACGCTCACGCGCGCCGCCGCGTCTTCTTCCGCTATCCCTGTCGGGAGGTCGCGGTCGAAGCGATCAGTTGGCCACCGGAACCGGGGGCGGCAGACCGCCTCCCAGCGCCGAATGGCCGAGGAGCGAGCCGTTGTAGCTCGCGCGGGCCTCGATATAGCGTGGGGCCGCCTGCGCCGCCACCGGGCGCCACGTGGCTGTTTGCGCCTGCGCGGGGTGCGCCGGGTGATAGGCTGCGAGTTGAACGGCCGGACGCGGCGCGGCGACATGCGCGGCTTCGGGCGCCGCGACGTGACGGGGCGCCGTAGCGCTGGCGAGGACTGTATGCGCAGTGCGGCGTTCGCCCTGTGCATCCGGGCCGCCGAGTGCGGAGTCGAGCGCGTCGGTGGCCGGCTTCTTCGCTGCGTGGCGCACGGTGGGAACGGTGTCGAGAGCGAGCGTCGTGGTGTTTCGCGACTGGACGGCCTGCGTCGACGCGACTGCCGGACGCTCCACGCTGGCGAGCATCGTTGCGGGGCGCGGGGCGCGGGGCGCTGCAGGAGGCTGAGCCGCCGCAACCTGAGTTGCTGCATGGGGCGCAGTCGCCTGTGCGACGTCGGTGTGCGCGGGCGCTTCGACTTTGGCCAAAGCCTTTGGTTCCGACGTTTTCGTTTCGGTCGACTGCGCCACGGGCGCTTTTGCGTCGGCGAGGGCAAGAGCTTCGCCGTGAGTCTCGATCACGCCCGGAGAGATCGCGTCGCGCGGGTTGGGTGCGTGGACGGAACCGGGCGCGGGCAGATGTCCCGCGAGGTCGCTCAGGCGCACGAACTGGCGCGGCGTCATCGGTTGCAGCGACGGTTCGAAGCGTGCGGCGAGACGGCTGAGGCGATCGGGTTGGTTGAGCAGCGCCCATTCCGTGCGCAGCATCGCCGTCTGCTGGCGAATGTGTTGCGTATCTGAAACGATCGACGAAATCTGCTGATCCAGAACCGTGGTCTGGTGTTTCTTGCTGTAAAGGAACAGCCCCGACAGGCCTGCGGAGACGGCGCAGAGCAGCGTGAAATACCTGATCATGGTTCGGTTCCTTCGGCGGCCGACGCGGCCGTGCGTGTGAGGGCGGCGTCGGACGACGCATTGGAAGGGCGTAGGCGGGCGATGGCGCGCAGGCGGGCGCTGCGCGCGCGGGGATTGCGCGCGCATTCCTCGTCGCCGGGGCGCAGAGGTTTGCGGGTAAGCAGAGCGTAACCGGCTTCCGCTGCGCCGCCGGTAAAGGCGCGGGGATCGTGACGGGAGACCCCGGCGTTGCGCCCGGCGGCGTCAGCCATCGCGCGCTTCACCAGACGGTCTTCCAGCGAATGGAACGAAACGACCACCAGACGGCCGCCGGGCGCCAGAAGGTCGAGCGCCTGCGCAAGCGCGCGTTCGATTTCTCCAAGCTCGTCATTGACGGCGATCCGCAGTCCCTGAAACGAGCGTGTCGCGGGGTCGATGCCTGAACGATCAGGCGGCACGGCGGACCGGATCGCAGCGGCGAGTTGCCCGGTGGTGCTGAACGGCGTTTCCGTGCGCGCCGCGACGATCGTTCGCGCGACGCGGCGCGCATGCCGCTCCTCTCCATAGTGATGGAAAATATCGGCCAGTTCGGCTTCCGACGCTGAGTTCACCAGATCGGCGGCGCTGCGTCCGGCGCGTTCCATACGCATGTCCAATGGGCCGTCGGCGCGAAAGGAAAACCCGCGTTCCGGATCGTCGATCTGGAAGGAGGAGACGCCGAGATCGAGCATGACGCCATCGACGGCTGTCACCCCCTCCGCCGCGAGCATGTCCTGCATGCCGCCGAATCCGCCTTGAAGCAGCCTCAGGCGCTGAGACCCGTCTTCGCCGTTACCCCAGATTGCCGAGAGCGCCCGGCCGCGTGCGATCGCGTCCGGGTCGCGATCGACGCCCCATACGTGGCAATCGGCCGCCGCCAGCACGGCGTTTGTGTAACCGCCTCCGCCGAACGTGCCGTCGACATAAACCTCGCCTGCACGAGGCGACAGCGCTTCGAGAACTTCGGCGCGCATGACGGGGATATGGCCCGGATCGTGATCGGGCACGGATGTTCCTGCGGGCGTCAGGCGGGATGTGTCGGGCATGGCGTTCATGCGCCCCCGTTCCCGCCAGACCCGCCACCCGGCAACGTCACCCGGCGCGAGCGCAGACGCGCCTCCGAACGTCGCCGCTCGGCCGCTTCGGGTTCCCATATCTGGAAGATGCGCCCAAGCCCCATGAACGCCACGGCTTCGCCAAGTCCTGCGTGTTCGCGCAGAAAATCCGGAAGAATGATGCGTCCCTCACGGTCTGCGTCGATCGGGTAGGCGTCGGCATAAAGCGCCGCAGCGAGATCGTCGTGCTCGTCGGAAAACATGTCCAGGCGATCAAGAGGCTGCGCAAGCGTCGCGAATGCGGTGGACGGCCACGCCTCGATGCAAGGCTGGGTATGGGAGGGGCGGAGCACCATCAGCGCCTCGCCCTCAACCGCCTGCGCGCGCAGAACCGTGCGGAATCCGGCAGGAATCGAGACGCGCCCTTTGGCGTCTATTCGATTCTGATGTGTGCCGAGAAACACGCTCACCGGGTTTGCGGTCCTTCTTGCGAGGCTGGTTTGGGTTCACTTGGGCTCGTTCTCCATCTCATGGGATATCATGGGATTTTATGGGACGTCAAATGAAACTGTAATAAAAAACCGCAGAAATCTGGGAAAAAGAAGATATCGATGCGCAATACGCCCGTTAAGATTATGGCAATAGAATGATCGCTCAAGGAACAAACGTTCTTAACTTTAGTTCTTGTTTTGTTCTCATTTTTTGACTGCATGAAGGATTTACGCGGTTGCTGCGTCGGTGCATCGCGCTGAAAAATTACTTAATTTCTGAAAAATAAACCTTTGATGCGGTATTTTAATGCGAAGGCGTCTCGTTCCACTCGCGCTGCCTGCGCCGTCGTGTCAGCGTTTTTTTGTGCGTGTTCAGCTCCGGACAGTAACGACGTAACGTTCGACACTATAAATTCCGGGTCGAAATGCATCTGTTCGACCTGGGCGGGAAAAGTTCCACGAGTGGTGACGATTTTGCCTATTTTTTTTCGTTGCGTCGTTCGGGTTTGCGATGCCGCGGTAGCTTCATGCTGATTGTAATTTTCCGAACCTTCGCTTTCCCTGATCAAGCGCAGTCGTTCGTGGCGTAATCGACCGGTTGGCTTTTCGTTGTATTTTTTGCGCTTGCTCCAAGTCATTTCTGAAAGTCGTTGCATTTCCTCGAAACGACGAGCGGGAGGCCATCAGGGGCCGTTTTGCCGGTTGCCTGCGCTTTTTACGGCTGCGGCGCGTCAGTAGAATTCGGCTGGGTACTTGGTTCGCGTCATTCGCATATGACGCTTCGGGGAGGGCGTAATGTGTCCACGGTGCGGTTCATCGGTGGGCGGATCAAGGAGGCCGCAGCAGAGTCGAAATGACTCTGCCTAGTAATAAAGAGGACTCATTTTCCGATTGCGTCAGCGAATTTGAACGTTTCGAGGAGCCAGACGGCCTGTAAGCCGGGTTCTGTCCGACCCTCGAAAGGATCGGGACGATCATTCCTCTGGGACGCGTCTTGCGACGCGCCTCACGCGACCAACCCGGGCGACGAGGCGGGAGAACCTCCGGCGGCGACGGCTCGCGCCGCCCCGCCTGTCGCCCCTATTCGGTCTTGCTCCCGGTGGGGTTTGCCCTGCCGCCGCCGTTACCGGAAGCGCGGTGCGCTCTTACCGCACCGTTTCACCCTTACCTCCAGCCTGTCTCCAGGCCCGGAAGGCGGTTTGTTTTCTGTGGCACTTTCCCTGAGGTCGCCCTCGCCGGCCGTTAGCCGGCACCGTTCTCCCGTGGAGCCCGGACTTTCCTCCACCGCAAATGCGACAGCGATCGCCCGGCCGTCTGGCTGCGCGGAACCTGCGCGTATGGGCGAACGCCGTCAAGTCTTCTCGCGTGGTGGAGCGCGTCGCCGGTAATGGACAAGCGCGAGGAGCACAGGCACGATGCGGGTTATGTCCCATCTGGCGCACACCATACCGCCTGTCGATGCAGCGGCGAGCGGCGATGAATCACTCGTCGCGTGGCTGTCGCAGCCGGACGATGCGAGGCCTGATGTCTCGTCCCGGCTGTTCCTGCGTTGGATCGCCCGCACGACGTCCTCGCGATCTTCAGTTCCGGGAACCTTGCACAGCGCTGAAGCTGCGTTGGCCGAGTTGCGTCGTTCCGCGAATCGACCGTCCTTCCCCAAGGCGCTCTCTTCGTTACAGGTGCGCAGGGTTCTCGACGTTCGGGTTCCGGGCGCGACCGAGCTTCGCCCGGCGAGACTTTACGTCCCGTACGGACGGGTGCAGGGCGTCGTGCTGTATCTGCACGGTGGCGGTTTCGTGCATTGCGGCCTCGATTCCCATCATGGGGTATGTTGTCGCCTCGCGCGCGCTTCGGGCGCGGCTATTCTTTCATTCGATTACCGCCTTGCGCCGGAGCACAAATTTCCAGCTGCGCCCGACGATTGCTGGGCGGCGTTCCGTTGGCTGACCAGCGAGGCGTGGCGCTGGGGAGGGCGTGTCGCGGTTGCCGGCGATAGCGCAGGCGGCGGTTTGGCGGCGTTCGTGGCGCAGCGTGCGCGCGATGAACGTCGGCAGATAGAACGCATTGGCGGAAAGTCGCGACGAGAGAGCGATATCGCCATGCAGGTGCTGTTCTATCCGATTACACATGGCGAGCAGGATTTCGCGTCCCGGCGCGCGTTCTCCGACGGATATTTCCTCACGCGTCGAATGATGGAGTGGTACGGCGAGCAATACGCGCGTAGCGTGGACGACCTCTCGGATCCAAAATTCTCGCCG
Organism: Acetobacter sp. DsW_063; assembly: GCF_002153745.1. Lineage (GTDB taxonomy): Bacteria > Pseudomonadota > Alphaproteobacteria > Acetobacterales > Acetobacteraceae > Acetobacter. Next base: position 174,883 of record NZ_JOPL01000005.1, read on the forward strand.
GGCCTCGCGGAAGATCTGAGCGATCTGCCGCCAGCGTTGATTGTTACGGCGCAGTTCGACCCGCTACGTGACGAGGGCGAACGCTATGCCGAGGAGATGCGTGCGGCGGGCGTCGCTGTGATCTGCCGCCGTGTTCCGGGCACAATTCATGGATTTCTGAATTTCTACCCGGTCATGCGGAAGGCGCGTCGTGTCATTCATGTCAGCGGTCGCGCGTTGCGGAAGGCCTTCGCGACCTTTCCGCCTTAGTGGTGAGCGTCTCTTTATTAAAGGACCAGTTCCACGTCCGTGGCTGAACCGAAGAACTCGTAACAGATTTGTGCGGGCGGGAGCCCGATCTCACGCAATGTCCGGGTCATGTCTCGCATGAAGCCCTCTGGGCCGCACACGTAATATGTGGCGTCGCGTTCAACAGTGGCGCGCAGCCAGTCTGCCGTGATGCGGCCTTCGCGCGCTGTGACGCCTTTGGAGGGCGGCGCAGCGGCGTGCGTGTAAAACAGGTCGGCGGTCAACGCGCCTTCCGCTGCCCCGCGGCGAATATCTTCAACAAAAAGATCGTCCGCAGCCGAATGCGCCGCGTGGACGTAATGAATCTTCGCTGTCGGGCGCGTAGCCAATTCTTGCAGCATCGAAATTACAGGCGTGGAGCCGACGCCTGCTGTCAGGAATACGGACGAACCGGATGGGCTGTCCGGCAACGTAAAATCCCCGGCCGGGTTGGAGACCAGCAGCGTCGCGCCTTCCTGAATCGAGTCATGGAGCCACTGCGACACTACGCCGCCGGGCGCGCGCCGGACGGTGATGCGATAATGATCCGCTCCGGGCGCGGAGGAGATGCTGTAGTTCCTGCGTTGCGGGCCGTGCTCAGGCAAATTCAGATTGAAGCTGAGATATTGTCCGGCTTTGTGGCGCGCGATTGGCCCGCCGTCCTGCGGCGTCAGTTCGAACGACGTGATTACAGGCGTTTCGGCTGTGCGTTTCCTGACGACGAAGGGGCGCCATCCGCGCCACCCGCCCGGAGCCGTTTCATGAGCGCGATAGATCTGCGCTTCGCGGCCTGTCAGGATATCGGCAAGGAACCAGTAAGCTTTGCCCCAGGCTTCGAGAATCGCGGGCGTCGCCGCCTCTCCCAGAACATGGCCGATCGCGCCGAGCAGGGCGTCGGCAACGAACGGGTAGTGCTCGGGAAGAATGTTCAGGCCGACGTGTTTCTCAGCGATGCGTTCGACCATTCCGCCCAACGCGTCGAGCCTGTCTATGTTTCGCGCGTATGCGAGTACGGCTAGCGCAAGCGCCCTCGGTTGTTCGCCGTCTTTCTGATGCGACTGATTGAACAGGTCCCGTATTTCCGGGGTCGTCAGCAGGCGTCGATACATTTCGGTCATGATGGCGAGGCCGTGCGCGTCGAGCGCGGGCACGGTGGCGCGAATTATGGCGCGTGTGGCGTCGTCCAGTGCGGTTGGCATGCGGCGATCCTTATAAGGTGTATATATGGCACACCTTTATTGGCTGCCTTGGAAAAGATGTCAACGATGGATACCTTATGGCCATGAAGCTGACCCTCCACACGGACTATGCGCTGCGCGTGCTGATTTTTCTGGGGTGCAACACGACGCGCCTCGCCTCGATACGCGAGATCGCCGACGCGTACGGGATATCGGAAAATCATCTGGTGAAGGTCGTGCACAGGCTTGGTCAGGGCGGTTTTATCGAGACCGTTCGTGGGCGGGGGGGCGGTCTGCGTCTCGGGCGTTTGGCGTCTGATATCGTGATCGGCGACGTGGTGCGGTACACGGAAGACGATCTCGCGCTGCTCGGCTGCATGAACGCTGAGGACCCTGCGGCTTGTGCGCTGATGCCTGCGTGTCGGTTGCGCGGCGTTCTGGGAGAGGCGCTGACGGCGTTCACGACAGTTCTGGAGCGTTACACTCTCGCCGACATCATCTCGCCTTTCGAGAGGGCGCGTCTGGGTGATCGTTCTGCGGGAGGGGGGTGATCGCTGACGACAGATCGTGAAGCGCGGTGGTTTTGCCTTCGCAGTTTTGGAAGGTCCGGCAGGGCGCGTGCGCCACGTTGAGTCCGCTCCGTCCTTGGATATTGCGGAGCGTTGCGGCGATTTGTCGGACCGCGTGTGGCGGGGTATTGTAACGCCGCTTCGATGGGCGATCTTTCCGGACGCACCCGTCCAGGCATGAACGTAGGCTGACACGAAAGCCTGATCCGTCCGGACACCATCGTCGTCGATGTATGGAGTTTCACCATGAAGCCAAGTCTATCGGGCGGTCGATCGATCGCGTTCGCCGTTTCCCTTCTTATGACCGCAGCAATTCACGACGCTTGCGCCCGCGTGCCTGCAGGTTCGACCGGCAGGACGCGCGTGACTGCTATCGCCGCCGCCGTGGCGGACGCCGACCGACCTGCAGAGGACAAGGCGCGTGACGGCGTCCGCAAGCCGGCCGCGCTCCTCGCTTTCGCGGGCGTATCTTCGGGGATGAAGGTCGCCGATCTGTTGCCGGGCGGCGGGTATTTCACCCGACTGTTCAGCAATGTTGTAGGCAAGACCGGCCATGTTTACGCGGTGGTTCCTGCGGAGCTTCTGGCGAAGAAGCCGCAGGCGGGCGACGCCGTGCGTGCGATCGCCGCGCAGCCTTCGTTTTCGAACGTGAGCGTGATTGTCTCTCCGATCGCGTCATTCACGACGCCGGAGCCGCTGGATGTGGTCTGGACGTCTGACAACTACCACGACGTGTATGGTCAAGGCGCGGAGGTCGGTCTTGCGTTCGACAAGGCCGCGTTCGACGCGCTGCGTCCGGGCGGGGTGTTTCTGGTCATCGACCATGTCGCGGAGAAGGGGAGCGGCGCTGACGTGACGCACACCCTGCATCGGATCGACCCGGACCTGATCCGCAAGCAGGTGACGCAGGCTGGCTTCGTGTTCGAGGCGCAGAGTTCAGTGCTGGCCAATCCGGCTGATACGCATCAGGTCGCGGTGTTCGATCCGTCGATACGCGGTCGTACGGATCAGGTCGTGCTGAAATTTCGCAAACCGGCGCGCTGACCGTCGGGATGGTCCTTTCATCCGCCCTTGATCGAGGGTGGTGAAGGGACCACTTCCTATCCCTAAGACTTGAGGCATGGCGTACCCGTGTCAGCGCGGACGATGATCTCTGCAGCATCGTTGTGATGAGCGGCGTGGGCGCTGATCTGCTTGCATGTGAAGCGGGAGGGAATGTGAGGGATATCTACCTCGATAATGCGGCGACGACGCCCTGCGATCCGCGTGTGATGGCGGTCATGGCTCCGCTGTTCGTTGAGGAGTTCGGTAACCCGCACAGCACCAGTCATATTTTTGGACTCCGCGCGGCGGACGCCGTGGAGACGGCGCGTGCGCAGGTGGCGGCCCTGATAGGGGCTGATCCGCGCGAGATCGTCTTCGTCTCCGGCGCGACCGAGGCTAACAACCTTGCGATAAAAGGCGCTGCACGACATCGGCTGCGCCACGGCGACGGGCGTCGTCGCGTGATTACGGTCGCGACCGAACATAAATGCGTGCTGGAGAGCGTGCGGGGCCTTGCCGCAGAGGGATTCGATCCGGTGATCCTGCCGGTCGGCCAGGACGGCGTGCTGGATCCGGATCTGCTGCGCGAGGCCTTGGCGACTCCCTCCGCGCTCGTCAGCGTGATGGCCGCGAATAACGAGACTGGCGTTTTACAGGATATCGGTGCGCTGGCGCGAATAGCGCGCGAGTCCGGAGCGCTGTTCCACAGCGACATGGCGCAGGCGGCGGGCAAGATTCCGGTCGACGTCAGGGCTCTCGACATCGATATGGCCTCGCTCTCGGCTCACAAGCTCTATGGCCCCAAGGGCGTAGGCGCGCTCTATGTAAGAAGGAAGCCGCGTGTGCGTCTGGAGCCCTTGTTCTCCGGCGGTGGGCAGGAGCGGGGCATGCGCTCCGGCACGCTTCCGGCGGCGCTGGTCGCAGGTTTCGGCAAGGCGGCGGAGATCGCCGAAGCCAGCCTCGCCGACGAGGCGGTGCGGCTGACCGCCTTGCGCGATGCTTTGATCGACGCTTTGCATGAGAGGCAGGTGCCTGTCGCCGTCAACGGAGCGAAGGCGAGGCTTCCCGGCATCGTCAGTTTGCGTTTCCTGGGAACGTCGGCGTTGGCGATCATGGCCAGCGCGCCGGAGGTGGCGATGTCGGTCGGCTCGGCCTGCTCATCGGCCGCCATCGAGCCGTCCTATGTCCTCACTGCGATGGGTCTTTCCGTGGATGAGGCCGCGGAAAGCTTGCGTCTGTCGCCCGGACGCTTTACGTCACCCGCCGATATCGCGCGCGCGGCCGAGGTGCTTGCGTGCGCGGCGCAGCGCGTGCGCGGCCAGCAGGCCGCCCGGATGACAGCCTGAGCGGGACAAGCGAATGCCTACTATGATTTTTCTCGAACCGGACGGCGTTGAGCGTAAGGTGGACGCGCCTCTGGGTCTTTCGGTGCTCGAGATCGCGCACAAGCACGGCATTGACCTTGAGGGCGCCTGCGAAGGCTCGCTGGCCTGCGCCACCTGCCATGTAATCGTCGACCCGTCATGGGCTCCGAAGCTGGCCGAACCGACCGAGGACGAGGAAGACATGCTCGACCTGGCGTTCGGGCTTGAGAAGACATCCCGTCTGGGGTGCCAGATCGTGATGACCGAGGCTCTGGACGGTCTTGTCGTCCGCCTGCCCGGCAAGAAGTGAGACCCTGAAGTCGTGATGTTCCGCTGCTCCTGCCCTTGGGTCGCGTTCGCCGTGGTTTCCGCCGCGGCGGTTGCGCGCGCCCACATTTCGGCGGGCTGACGGCGGTGCGCGTGCTTGTGGCCATGTCGGGCGGTGTCGACAGTTCGGTGGTAGCCGCGCGCCTCGTCGAGCAGGGGCACGACGTGATCGGCGCGACGCTTCAGCTTTACGACGTGCGCGGCGCGGCCAAGAAGGGCGCGTGTTGCGCGGGCCGGGACATTCAGGACGCGCGTGAAGTCGCGGAGCGGCTGGGTTTCCCGCATTACGTGATCGACGCGGAGCAACGGTTTCACGACAGCGTCATTTCCTCCTTCGCGAATTCCTACGCTGCGGGCGAGACGCCCGTGCCCTGCGTCTCTTGCAATCAGGGCGTGAAGTTCACGGATTTGTTGGGGCTGGCCAAGGATGTCGGCGCCGACGCCATGGCCACGGGGCATTATGTGCGTCGCGTCGAGGGCGCGAACGGACCGGAACTGCATCGTCCAATGGATGCGGAGCGTGACCAGAGCTGGTTTCTCTTCGCGACGACCCGCGACCAGCTCGATTATCTGCGCTTCCCTCTCGGGGAGATGCCGGACAAGCGGGCGGTGCGCGAGGAGGCCGAGCGCTTCGGTCTGGCCGTGGCGGAGAAACCCGACAGTCAGGATCTTTGCTTCGTCCCGAACGGCTCCTATGCCGATCTCGTCGAGACATTGCGTCCCGACATGCGCGGCGAGGGGGAGATCGTCGATCGCGCAGGCAACGTTCTGGGACGCCATGAAGGCGTGACGCGCTACACCTACGGTCAGACCAAAAGGCTGGGCCCCGCGGCGCAGCTTGAGGGCGAGCGGCAGATGGTCGTTGGCATCGAGCCCGCACGTCGTCGGATCGTGGTGGCGCCGCGCCGTGGGGCCGCCGTGACGACGTGCCTGTTGCGAGACGTGAACTGGCTGATCCCTGAGCCGGAAGATGGCGGTTCGTCTGTGCGTTGCATGGTGCAGCTTCGCGCGCGCGAGGCCCCACGCGCGGCGTCCGTGCAGCGTGACGGGACGGGCGCGCGCGTGTTCCTCAACGAACCGGCTCTGCCGACGCCGGGGCAGGCGTGCGTGTTTTACGATGGCACACGCGTGCTTGGCGGCGGCGTGATTTGCAGGGACATGGCGGCGGAGTCTGCGGCTTAAAATTGTCGCCGTTGCCGCGCTCGGTGCGGGCGCATAGCATTGCGCCCATGAGCTATTTTTTTCTCCTCATCGCGATACTGGCCGAAGTTACGGCGACGTCGTTTCTTAAGCTCTCCAATGGTTTTACGCGCCCCGGACCGACAGCGATTATGGCTGCCGGGTATGTGGTGGCCTTTTACTTTCTTTCCGTTTCCCTGCGTGAAATTCCGACCGGCGTCGCCTACGCCATATGGTCCGGTGTGGGGGTGGTGCTGATCGCCGCAATAGCCTGGGTCACGCAGGGGCAAAAACTCGACGCGCCGGCGCTCGCGGGGATCGCGCTGATTGTGGCGGGCGTTCTGGTCATGAATGTGTTTTCGAAAACTGTGGGGCATTGAGAAGGGCGTTTAGGTTTTCGTGAGTGCGAGAATGCGTGGTCTGGCTAGAGTGCGCGTTCCTGCCATATTCGAACCCTTGCGTCGCCGTGTCTTCTCCAAGGCGACGTCGCTTCCGTTCGGAAGGCTCTGCCCGTAATGCGCCTGGCCGATCCGGGTTAGAGATGAACCGGATGCGTGATGAAGTCTGATCACTGATTCGTCTGGATTGCTTCGCGTTCTCGACGGGCGCCAGCAAAGACGATACCCTGCGTCAACAGGGACATAACAAACGGAACGAACCCCCTCAGATGACCGACGTGACTGTGCGCGAGGCCGAACTGCAAGACCTTCCGGTAAGAATTCTGGTCGTTGAGGACGACCCCGGCATGCGGACCTTACTTACGCGCGCGCTTCAAGCGGACGGCTATCGCGTCCGCGCTGTTCCGGACGCACGGGCCATGTGGCAGGCGCTGGAGACGGAGACTGCGGATCTGTTGATCCTCGATGTGATGATGCCCGGCATGAATGGTCTCGACCTGTGCCGGAACCTGCGTCAGGGCGGCGTGAAGGGTGGTCTTGAAGACGAAGCCTTCACCGCGATGCCGATCATCATCGTCTCCGCGCGTGGGGAGGAGCTTGACCGTGTGCTTGGGCTGGAACTGGGTGCGGATGACTACGTCGCCAAGCCGTTTGGTCAGAAGGAGCTGCTCGCTCGCGTGCGGGCCGTGTTGCGACGTGGCCAGCAGGCTCCGGCGGTCGCCGCCGGACGGCCCCGGCGTGAGGTCATCAACTTCGCTGGCTGGTCGCTCGACCTGCGCCGCCGGGAGTTGTTCGACCCCAACGGCGCCACGGTTGAGATTTCAGGCGCCGAGCACGATCTTCTGGTGAGCTTTCTCGACAATCCGCAGCGGGTGATCGGACGCGATCGTCTGCTTGAATTGTCGCGCACGCGGCTGGGCGATGTATCGGACCGTTCCATCGACGTGCTGGTGAGCCGACTGCGCCGCAAGCTTGGCAGTGAATCGGAGAGCCTGATTCGCACCGTGCGCGGCCAAGGGTATATTTTCACCGCGCCGATAGAGCGCGTGTGACAGGTCGCGCGTGACTGCGCGTCCGGGGATCATGCCGGAAGCGCCGCCCAGAGAGCGGCGTATTCTGCTTTGGCCGAGAGGGCTGGTCGGCCGTGTCATGTTCGTGCTGCTGGCGTCGATCGGGCTGGTGTTCGTCGTCAGCTGGACCCTGTATGAACATGCTGAAATCTATATCGAGGACGACGACCGGCTGGGGCTGATTGGCGAGCGTCTGGCCACGGATTTACGTGTGCTGGAGGGAACGGGTCCGAGCATGCGCCCGGTGCTTGCGACCATGCTTTCGAACGGCGACCTTCATATAGACTGGCGACCGTCCAAGGCGTCTGATGACGACGTTCCTGAGCAGTCCCGGTTCAGTGCGCTTCATGAGCAGTTAGTCACGGCCAATCCCATGCTTGGGCGGCATGGGCTGCGGCTTCAGCCGGGACGGGGCTCCGATCCGGACGTCAATGGCATGCTCATGCTGTCGGACGGCAGCCTTGTGCATTTCACGGCTCCAGACATCCTGCGTACGCATCTGGTGACGCGGGGGCTCGTCACGGCGGCTATCGTTTCGCTGGCCGTGTTGCTGGCGGCTGCCATGCTCGTGCACACGCTCAGCCTGCCGCTGCGGGCATTGGCGACCGTAGCTGACACGGTCGGTTCAGGCGAGTGGGAGCCCCTTGCGGAGAGGGGGCCGCGTGAAGTGCGGCGACTGGCGCACGCCATCAATGCGATGCAGGAACGAATCACGCATCTTATCGATGACCGTACGGAGGCGTTGGCTGCCGTGTCGCATGACCTTCGCACGCCACTTGCGCGCCTGAAGCTGCGAGCAGGGTTTTTGTCGGATGAAGAGGCGCAGGAGGCGATTGAGGCCGACATCGTCGAGATGGAGGCGATGGTGGGCGGAGTGCTTGCCTATCTTGCCGGAGAGAAAAAGCGTGAAGAGCCACGTTCGATGGATCTTGCGGCGATGCTGAGCACCATCGCGGACGATGCGGCGGATCGTGGGGAGAATGTCGTCTATAATGGACCGGACCGGTTGCCGGTTCGACTGCCGCAATTGTCGATGAAGAGGGCGTTCACGAATCTGGTCGAAAATGCGTTGAATTACGCGGGATCAGCTACGATATCTGTGCATGAGGCCTCAGGCTGGGTCACCGTGGATGTTGAGGATGACGGGCCGGGAATTCCCGACACGGAGATAGCGCGGGTTACGACGCCATTTTATCGTGTTGAATCATCGCGTTCACGTAAAACCGGCGGTTTGGGGCTCGGTCTCGCCATCGTCAAGCGGGAAGTCGAGCGCGCAGCGGGGACGTTCTTGCTCGAAAACCGTCCGGCAGGTGGATTGCGCGCGCGCGTGTCACTGCGCGCCGGTTGATCTAAAGCTTCGCGTCCAAGGCGCATTGTCAGTGCGGAAAGGCTGTGCGAAAGGTCGGACTGCAGCCGTGCGGACGCCGCAGCGCGCCTATCCGACTGAACGTCGATGCGCCCGTGCCGGGTGATTTGTCATGTGGACGCCAACCGGAAAGAGGAGGTGGGATCGATGAGTGAAACCCGTTCGCTTTCCCTCGTCCCGACGGACGCTGGCGCCATGATGAACGAAGGCCTCGTCTGGGCAATCCTCTGCAATCCCGGTGAAAGACCTGAAAAGTTGGCGCAGGAGGAGGTTTCCCGGCGTCTTGAGGGTGCTCCACTGGAGCGGCCGGGTTGGGTCTGGCTGCATTTCGACATCGTGCACAGCATGTCGCGGGCGCAGGTGGATAATATTCCCTGCCTGCCTGAGGACGCGCGGCAGGCGCTTACCAGCACGGATCGGGGCGCCCGTCTGGAGTCTGAGGACGATCTGGTGTTCGGTGCGCTGCCCGCGTTTGATGACGCCATGTCGGACGATGAGCGCGATGTGTGCATCTGGCGGTTCGCGGCGTTGCCGGATCTGCTGATCACGACGCGTCGGCATCCCATTCCGGCGCTGGGCGTCGTGTATCGGGAGTTGCAGCGTCGGCAGGTGCCGCCGAATCCAGCGCGGCTTGTCGATCGCGCGTTGCTTGAGTTCGCGGACACGGCGCGGCGGGATCTGGCGCGCCTGGACGATCAGCTTGATCGCGCCGAGGACGTGCTGTTGCTGCTCGACCGGGACACCGATCTTGGTCGTATGAGCGGTATGCTCGGACAGGTGCGCCGTCGTTCGACCGAGCTGCGCCGCGTCATCGCGCCGGTCAACCGTATCTTTCACGATGAAGAGCTAGAACTTCCAGAGTGGGCTGAGGATGATTTGCGTGATCGGTCGCAGCGTCAAATCCACGGCGCCCTGGACGATCTTCTCGCCTTGCAGGACCGGGCGCGATCGCTTCAGGACGAGTTGACGTCCAATCAGGCGGAAGAAACCAACCGTCGCCTTTATATCGTCTCGGTCGGGACGACCTTGATGCTCCCTGCGACGTTCGTGACCGGCTTCTTCGGTATGAACACGGGGGGAATGTTCCTGAGCGGCGGGGCTTGGGACACCGTGATCGCGGGCGGTATCTGCTTCATGATCATGCTCGGCACCTGGTTGGTTCTAAAAGTAACGCGTCTGCTCTGATTTTTTCGTGCCACGATGGAACGATGACGACGAGACGCACAGAGGAGGCACCGTTATGAAAGTCCGTTCGTTCAGTGCGCTTTTCGTCAACACAATTGCGGCCTTTGCCGTGTCGACCCCGCTGGCTTACAGCGCGACCGTTACGATGAAAGGACTTTCCTCAGGCCCTGCGGCGGCGATCGAAGCTGCTGTGCATGCGCCGACGCGGAGTCCGAAATTTCTGGCACGAGACGCTGCGAGGCATCCGGCTGATGAGTTGAGCTTTTTCGGGATAAAGCCAGACTCGTCCGTTGTTGAAATATGGCCCGGTGGTGGGTACTGGACGCAGATTCTGGCCCCGCTACTGCATGATAAAGGCGCGTATTATCTGGCGATGGGCAACCCGGCGGGGGATGAGGTCGAGGCGGAGTTCGCCCTGACATCGCGCTTCAAAGCGATGCTTGGTGCCGAGCCTGGTGTTTACGATCGGGTGAAAATTACGAAACTGGGAGCGCGCGACGCGGATATGGCGCCGCCGGGCAGCGTCGATTTCGTGCTGACGTTCCGTAATCTGCATAACTGGATGGATGCGGGGGACGCTCAGGTTATTCTGGCGGCCATTCGCCGTGCGCTAAAGAACGGCGGTTCTCTTTGCGTTGAAGATCATCGAGGCTCGACCGCGACAGAACAGGATCCTCAGGCGAAAAGCGGTTACGTCCGGCAGGACTATGCGATCAGGCTGATCGAGGCGGCAGGATTCAAGCTGGTGGCCTCGTCGGAAATCGACGCCAATCCGCGTGACACCGCCAACTGGCCCAAGGGCGTGTGGACGCTACCACCGACGCTCGCTCTGGGCGACAAGGATCGCGCAAAATATGAGGCGGTAGGGGAAGCGGATAACTTTGTCCTGAAGTTTCAGAAGGTCGGCGGGTAAAGGGTCTGTACCGTTATTGTTGCGATTTGATCTGGCGTGACTGTGGCCGTAAGAATTGCGATCTGAGTAAACATCAGATCGCCTTATGCTGTGAAGGCGTAAAGAATTTACTTGAGGGGTATGTTGTTCTTTCCGCGATTTTTTGTTCATAAGGCTTATGATTTTCAATTTTTGTGCGTGGAAAAATAGCTCTCATATCGGGTTCATGCAGATCAAGCTAATTTATAGGATTTGGACTCGTGTTATATGATCGGGGTGGAGTTCATAAGGAGAGGATCTGTAGTGTTCATCTTGAGCGCCTGATTTTTATGAGTCCACCGCTACGCAAGGTGTTGGACGCGTGGTCGGTTATTGATCTAAAGAATTGCTGGTTGGTGGCAGGATGTCTTGCTCAAACGGTGTGGAACGAGAAATTTGGATTTCCTCTTGAACACGGTGTTTTAGATCTGGACCTTGTGTATTTCGATTCGACCGACATTTCCGCAGATAGTGAACAACAAAATTCTGAGCGCGTTCGCAGCGTTCTTTCTGACATTCCTCTCTGGGTCGATGTAAAGAATGAAGCGAGGGTTCACGTCTGGTATAAGGAAAAATTCGGCTATTCAATTGCGCCATATCGTTCCGTCACAGACGCGATTGACACGTTTCCGACAACGGCGACAGCAGCGGGGATTCGCCCGGGAGAGGATGACATTGAGGTTTATGCGCCATTTGGTTTGACGGATATGTTCGACGGCATTGTCCGAGCGAACAAACGGCAGATCACGGCACAGATTTATGAAGCCAAGGTGTCGCGATGGCTTTCTCATTGGCCGAATTTACAAATTGTTCCGTGGGACGAGTCCTGAACGATCCGTGTTTCGGAACGAACGGCGTAAGTTCAGCATCCAAGATATGAGCGGCGGCATATTCAGGTGCACGGCTATTTTTCTTCGTCGTGGAGAATAGTGGACGTCGCGTGCTAGTTGGTTATAGTCTACGAATTATAATTTTTTATTTTCTTCATTTATTGCTGAAAACGTTAGATGGTGACGCATGGTTGCTGTATTTTTACACTACTTAACGGCAGCATAGATGAAGCAGTCACGTGGAGAAGAACTGACATTGGGATGAACGATATAACGACGGAGGACGCCTTCACGCGTCAATCCAGCTTTTTCCATGACGCGAGCAGATCCTATGTTCTCCATGTCACAGATGCCGCTAACTCTGAAACACTCTCTCTGAGACAGCATTAATGTTACGGTCGTTTTCAAGACATCAGTCATGACGCCGCGTCCCCACCACGGTCGCGCCAATACATATCCGACTTCTACGTGGAACGGCTTGATCTGGCGTAGAGAAAGCAAGCCACGAAAGCTGGTTTCTTTGGTGTCGTATACTGAATATGTTCTTCTTAATTCAGGCGGTGTAGAAATGCAGGTGGCAACGAACTCCTTCGTCTCTGACAGACGTTTGTGTGGGGCCCAGATCGTATATCGCGACACTTCAGGATCCTGCGCGTAGCCATTAAATATGTTCTCCGCATCCTCCATGGATAAAGGGCGAAGAACATGGTCAGGAGAGTGAAAGCGGTCGGGTAGCATGGCAGCGACTATGGGCGTCGCAAAACTGTAATGCAAGAATATGCGGTCGTCGGACCCGTTTGACGCCCGGCGGCCGATATAAGGTGCGTTCGTTCCCAGATTCGGGACGATTTTCGCTACATCGGAGATCCATCTGGTTGGCCGAGCGTTATTCGGTCATCAAATTTTCTGTAATATATATCTATAATAGAGCGCAATGTTCGGTTTCAGGGTGACCGTTCGGAAGTCTTCACATCAAACGACGTATCGCTATATGCCCCTGATAAGGAGCAGACCGTAGCGCCAATCACCACGCGAGGTGGGGATCGGTCTTCTTGGTCTTGAGAATTTTGATGGCGCGGATATTGGGTTTTTTCTCCTCAGTCGGAATGGCTCCTGAGGACAGGAATGTAGGCGCGAGCGAGGTCGTTTCTGAATCGCGACGCAGTGTCACCTCTTTTCCGGTAATTGCCGTGACGGTCCAGTCGTTGATCGTTTGCCCAACGACCCGTGGCTTGCTGCGCGAGTCTGCCGGACCGTCATGAAAGATGGCGGTCCAGCGTCCGTCTCGTCCGACAATGCCGGATAATCTCAAGGCGTCACGCGACTGTGCGGCGTCACCTTTGGGCCGTCGGTCGGGTTCGAACAGAGGACGATCCAGTAAAGCAGCGGCGACGGGGCTGAGAGGTTCTTCCGGTGCGGCGGAATCCGTGGCCTCCGTTGAAGCATCATCCGCATCGGGTCCTGACGGAGGTGTCTCCGGCGAGGTTGGTCCATCCGCCGGATGGGGCGGGGCGCTGCTTGCCACTTGGCCGGGGCCGTGCGCGAGTGGAGGGCTATGATCGGGAGCTTCGGCGCGTGCGTATGCGAAGGAAAGCTGGGCCGCGAAGAGAAAGACGACAAGCCGAAGAACGTTCATCTGGTTTTCGTTTCCTTGCTCGGACCGTTTTCGTCGAAACGCAGCAGCCGGCCCGCGTTCGCCAGTCCAGCCAGCGTCGAGGCATTGTGCAGTAATGCCGCCATCACCGCTCCCTGCGCACCCAGCAAGTTGAAGGCGGCCATGCCGATCAGGATCGCGGTCCAGCCGACGCCCATGCCGACATTGGTCTGAATGGTGCGGCGGCACCGGCGGCTCAGACGGATAGCCGTTCCGAGGCGACGTAAGTTGGGCTGCATGAGCACGAGGTCGGACGAACTGAGAGCTACGTCGGTGCTTTCCGCCCCCATCGCGACGCCGACGGCGCCCGCACGTAGGGCTAAGGCGTCGTTGATGCCGTCTCCGACCACGAGCGGGCGGCGGCCCTCTTCGATTTCCTCCAGAACACATCCCATTTTTTCTGCGGGAAGCACTTCCGCTCGGATTTCGGAGACGCCGACGTCGCGCCCGACACGCTCGGCGACCGCGCGGCGATCCCCTGTCAGCAGGATTTGTCGGGTCAGCCCCATAGTGCGTAGTTCTTCCATCGCATCGGCGGCCTCATCGCGCGGCTGGTCAGACAACAGGATCCAGCCGAGGAACTGGTTGTCCATTCCCAGACACACCATCGGGCCACTGTGCTCGGGCGCGGGGCCGGGATCGACGCCCGCCGCGATAAGCAGGGCTGGACGTCCCATGCGCAGAATGGCGCCGCCGGCCAGAGTGACGCGCATGCCAAGGCCGTGCAGTTCTTCCGTGTCGTGGGGTTGTATCTGCGGCGCCTCCGGGCGACTGCGATGAAGTGCGCGGCTGACGGGATGGGCGCTCAGCGCGCCGATCGAAGCCGCTTGGTCGAGAAGTAAGACTTCGCTAACGCCGGGGGCGGGAAGCGCGCGCTCCAGTGAGAGATGACCTGTGGTCAGGGTGCCGGTCTTGTCGATGATAAGCGAGTCCACCTCCGCCAGATGTTCGAGGAAGGCGGTTCCCTTGATCAGAATTCCGTGCCGGGCGGCGACCGCGATTGAGGCGATGGATGCGGCGGGAGCAGCCAGCACCACGGCGCAGGGGCATGACGCGACAAGCACTGCGAGCATGGCTGCCGTCGATCCGGAAGCGAACCAGACGGCGGCCGCCACGGTCATAATCAACGCCATATAGGAACCGGCGTAGCGCTCCAGCAGACGCGTGAGCGGCGGCTTGGCGTCTTCTGCGACCTCCATCAGGGCGATGATCTGCCCGAGCGCAGTGTCGTCCCCGATCCGTGTGACTTCGACGGTCAATATGCCGGACAGGTTGATGGACCCGGCGAGAACATGGGCGCCTGCAGCGACCTCGACGGGCGCGGACTCGCCTGTCAGAGACGCCATGTCCAGCGATGACTGGCCGTCGAGAATGAGGCCGTCCGCCAGCAGTCTGTCGCCCGCACGCAGTTCGAGTCTGTCGCCGACGCGCAGGTCGGCGGCGGAAACGGCTTCGACGGCGCCGTCGGGGCGGATACGTAGCGTCGTTGTGTCGACCAGTCGTTCAAGCGCTCTGATCGCCTCCTGCGAGCCGAGCAGCGAGCGTTCTTCAAGGATGTGGCCTGCGATCATGATGATCGGAAGGAGGGCTGCGGTCAGCAGGTCGCCAGCCGCCCAGGAGGCCAGCATGGCGACCGCGACCAGTTGGTCGGTCAATCCATGAAGCGACGGGTGGCGCAGGCTGGCGATTGCTGCGGCGAGGATTGGTGGGGCGACCAGCACGGCGGCGGCGGCGGACGCCAGATCCGGCAGGGCGCTGTCGCCACCGACAAGAAAGCGCCATGCTACTGCGATGGCGAGAAGCCAGCATGCGACCATCGCCAGCGTTAACCGCATGCCAAGCGCCCACCGCTCTGCGCGCGTCGTCAGGGGGACGGCTGCTGCGTCTCGCGCCGCCTCCGCACGCTGTTCCAGCCCGCGAAGAGCGTTGGGCGCGGCGGAAAAGGCGCTGGCGCTCATTGGGTGTTTCCTTCGGCTTGGGGCGACGTCGGGGAAACCGAAAGGATGGTCTGGCCGGTTCCGGGGGCGACGCTGGTGATTTCTCCGACGCGGGACATGAAAACGGCGACGCGATCGCGCCACGCCTTTAGCGCAGCGGCGTCCCGCACGGGCTGCGGGGCGTCGGCTGCTGCGGTTTCGTCAGCGGAAATGGTTGCCGTCGAGGCCGAGGCTTGCCGGACCATTTCCTCGGCCGCGGCGGATGCGTCTGTCTGAAGGCGATCTCGTTCGCGATTGGCGTTCTGAATGACTCGTTCCGCGTCGGTGCGAGCCGCAGCGACGCCCTGCGCGGCGACCTGCTCCGCCGTGAGGACCTGATCAAACGCTTCTTTCGCGCGCGGCGGCAGGATCGGCACAAGGTCTATCCGCGTGACCTCGATTCCGAGATCAGCATTGGGTCCGTTCAGTGCGCGAAGGCGCGCGTTCACTTCGTCCATCAAGGCCTGCCGGAGGGCTGCGCGGCGCCGGGTGGTCGCTTCGTCGGCGCCGGTTTCGTCGCCACCCGAACGCACGACCAGAAAGTCTCCGATCGGGTGGGATGCGGCGATGTGAGTGGCGGCGGCGTAGAACGTTCGGCGTAACGCGGGCGGCACGTGTCGTTGGGCCTGCATATAGGCGACGGGCCGAACCACCTTATAGAACAATGTCGCGTCCAGCCTGACGACGTTTCCGTCGCCGGTCAGCAGATAGCTGGAGTTCGCCGCGTCACGGTTTTTTTCCATGTGCAGCCAGTCGTCGGATTCCTGAAGTTCGAGGTCGGTTTCGTCGCTGGCGTATGCTGTGTTGTCGCGGGTGACGCGCAATGAAATCTGATGATCGCTGGACGGCAGAAACGTTACTTCCTCGAATGGGCGCGGCAGAGCGATGACGAGGCCGGAGCGTCGGACGTCGACGACTTTCCCGTAAAGGACCACGACGGCGGTGCTGTCGGTCGGGACGGAGCGCACGTTTCCGGTTAGCCAGAAAAGTCCAAGAAGCGCTGTTACGGCGGCAAGCAGCAAGAAGGTGAAGCGGACGGTCTGCTCCAGCGGGCCAGAGACCGGCACGGGCGCGATGGACGTGTCTCCGTGGGCTTGATCGACGGGGAGGGGGCGGGCGGAGGCGGACATTACCGTTTTTCCGTCGCGGCCCGGATGGCGTCCTGCGGGACGACGGGGGAGGGAAGTGCGTCCAGAACGGTGCGTCCGGCGCCGGGCAGGCCGGTGAGGACGTTGAAGGGTGCGGCGTCCGTGCGCATCACGAGCCGCGTATTACGCCCAGCGATTTCGTTGATTGTGCCGAGCGTACGCAGCGCCGCGTAAAGATCGGGCGCCTTGCCGTAGCTTTCGGCGTAAATCGCGGCGGCCTGTGCGTGCGCCTTTGCTTCGGTGATAGCGGCTTCCGCTTTCGCGCGGGCGACGATAATGCGTGCGTCGCGCTCTGCGTCAGCCTTGATCGCAGCCGCCTTGCGCAGGCCTTCCGCCGTACGCGCGGCTGCTACTGTCTCCCGCTCTGCGCGCATTCTCGCAACTGTGGCGCTTAGGGTTTCGGCAGGCAGGCTCAGGCGCTCGACGCCGACCTGCTCTATACGCACGCCATAAATCGCCTCCGCCTGGGGTCGAATTACTGCGAGAAGTTTCTTTTCGAATTCGCCAGTTTTCACAGCGGAGGGGACGGTGTTGATAAGATCGCTCAACGCGAAATCGCTGGCGACGATCTGCAAGGTCGAACCCAGCAGGGAGCGGAGTTGACGAGCGGCCTCGTCCGGGTCGTTTCCCGTCGCCCTGAGAAAGTGTTTTATTTGATCAGGATCGTTCGGGATGGACCATGCGATGAACGCCTGCACGAGAACGCGTAGCCCGTCACGAGTGCCAACGTCCTGCAAGCCGCCGGATGTGGTGCGCGTCTGCATGTCCACCGTTTGCGCCATTTCCAGCGGGGCGGGCATTTTCCATGTCAGACCGGGCGATGTCTGCACGCGGACGGGGGCTCCGAAGCGGGTGACGACCACAGCTTGCCCGGATGAGACCGTAAGCGACGTTGCGGCGAGCAGCGCGCCGCCGAAAACTGCGCCTGCGAGCGCAAATCTGCCAAGCGTCGCGCCAGAGGGGGCGCTGCGGGAAGCGTCGGCGGCGTGGGATGCGTGTCCGCTCATTTCGTGTCCAAATTGTCCTGAGGGGCGGAAGGTGACGTCGCGCCAGCGCGCATGTCGAGCAGGGCGTTCTGAACTTTGGCGTCAAGGACGGTGATGTTGGCCCCGACCAGACCGCGTTTCAGGTTTGCGAGATAGCGCTCCAGAAGGAAGGCGCGTCCGCCGACACGCCACGCGGTGGCGTCTCCGTCCATGCGGGCTGCGTCCGCTTCGGCGGAGCTGCGGATCGACTGCGCCTGCGCCGTGGCCTGCGCTTCGTCGGTATAGGAATCCCGCGCGGCGAGAGCGTGCGTTTCTTCCGCGCGTGCGTTTTCCTCGGATATCGACGTTCGCGCCTTGATCTCGGCCGCTTGCACGAGACGCCACGCTTTCGCGGCGGCGGCGGGCGGCTGCACGGAGTCAACAAGAACCGCGACGACTTCCAGCCCTGAGCGATGGGAGTCCAGATCTTGCTGCAGGTTACGCGACAGGGTTTCCGCGATGTGTTCCCGTCGGGTGGCCATTACGCCATCAAGTGTCTCCGACGCGAAAAAATCGACAAGCCGACGTCGTGCCAGAGATCGTAATAAAGTTTCCGGCGAAGCTACCGTGTAGAGCGAGTCCATGGCGCCGTGATCGGAGAGACGCACGCGATACAGAACCCGCAGATTGGCGGTCATCGTCTCAAACCCGGCGCGTCCGTCGCTCTGCGTCCGGGCGACGAGGTATGACGCATCTTCGGGCGATCCATCCCAGAGGCGATTGGCGCTGTCGGGTGGCTCGCCCTCCGCAGTGGAAACGTCCGAGGCTCTGGCTGCGGCAGTCGCGTCCGACACCGCCAGAGAGTGGATGGCGCCAAATTCGACAAGACGCACCCGCCCTAGCGGCGCGGGCAGGGTGACGTGCAGGCCGGGGCGAAGCACGGCTGTGGGAACCCCGAAGCGTTCGTAGACCCCCCTCTGGTTCTGGGGGATCTGTACGACGCCGCTTCCGGCCCAGGTCAACAGCAGCATCGCCAGCGCGACCGGCGGCGCGGCACGGCGCACGAAGGCGAGAGCCCAGCTTCGTTCAAAGTCCAGCCCGAACTTCCGTCGAAGTATGTCTCCAATATGCGCCGGGGTCAGAGCGCGTGGCGCCGAGAAGGCAACGACGTCGACGCAGGAGCGGGCGGTCCGCGCTTCTGCGGGCGGAGCGAAAAGACCGGCGACGAGGCGCAGGACTATCTCGCACGATCCGAATACTACGAGACCGGCGGGAACTTTCCATAGCCACGCTGGCGGCGTTCCCCCTCCGGCAAGGTCGCCGAGCAGCAACCCTGCGAGCAGCAGCACACAGAGGCACAGACGTAGCACGCCTGGCGCGCCGGACACGGGCCGCAGCATGGCTGTCGGGCGCGTCGTCAGAAAACGCTCAGCTAGGAGAAGCACGAAGGCGAAGGCCAGTACGCCGGTGGCGAGCGGCCCTGCTGCGGGAATTGCGCCAGATGCAACAAACGCCGTGTGTGTAAACGCGCGTGAAGCGGATGCAAATGACAGCGCTAGGCAGGGTGTAAGCAGAACTGCCTGTGGCCAGAGAGGGATTTTCCGGTCGGGCGACCGGATCGCGCGGAGCAGGGGTAGCGCGGAGAAAGTTGCGCCGCAGGTCAGGACGAACGATGCAACGACTGCGCCGGACAGCGGACTGCGGAGTACAAGGTCCGCGAACGCGGTATGCGCGGCCGCAGGACGCAAGGCGGCTCCGCGCACTACGAAAGCCGCGAGAGCGCCGATAAGGGACGTCGCGCCCGTGAGAGCCAGAATGCGCGTCAGGGACCGCGTCGCCGCAGAGGAAGGCGCGGTGGGCGGAGCCGCAGTCGTGTCGGCGGTGTGGGGCGTCGAAAAATCCGCCAATGGTCGCTCGCGTGGTCCAGTGATCGAAGAAAAGACAGGCGAATTTATAGAAGTGTTACAGGGGGTGTTTGTGACAATCCCATGAAATGATAACCTTCACGCATCGCACCATTGCCGGACGAGGTTGTGATACACATTGGTCAGCGAAAGGACCGCCGGATCGTCAGGTTGCGTTCGGCTCCGCAGGTCGATGATCGATCTGTCCAGAGCGAAGAGCAGCGATCGTGACGCGGCGTCTCGCACGAGCGACTGTATCCAGAAAAACGAGGCGACTCTGTTGCCGCGCGTTACGGGTGTTACGCGGTGCAGCATGGTGGTTGGATAGACGATCATGTCTCCGGCGGGCAGGCGGATCAGTTCCGATCCGCAGTCCGTCACCAGATCAAGCTCACCGTCTTCATACTCTTCGAGATCGCTGAGGAATAGCGTCGCCGAGAGATCGGCTCGCATCATCTGTCCGTTCGCGCCGGGGATGGTCTGCACCGAATTGTCGACGTGCAGGCCGTAGGTCATACCTTCGTCATAACGATTGAACATGGGCGGGTAGATGAGGCGCGGCAGGGCGAGGCCGCGAAACAGCAGACTATCGGATAAGGCCTGAAGGAGAACGGCGCGCGCAGCCGCAGCTTTCGTGCATTCTGGCGCGAGTTGCATGTTTTTCTTGCTATGGGCGGCCTGTGGCCCGGCGGTCGAGCGTCCGTCCACCCACGAGCCGGTGGCCACAAGACGCCGACATTCGGCGACCTGATCCGGCGTCAGAATTTCCGGAATATGTACGGGCATTGTTTCTGTCCTGCCTGGACGCGCGGGTGAAGTGACGAAAACGCAGCTTCTGCCCGGGCCGACTTATTATGGTCGGTCCGGGCAGAAGCTGATGACAGCGTCGACGCTCTTTCGGAGCGGCGACGCTTTGGATCGGGACGCGCTTCGCCTTGAAGCGGAGCGCGTCGTCTGCGGGATCAGCCGAAGAGCAGGGAACTGAGAGACGTCCAGAAATTTCCAAGAGCGGATTCGATCTCGCTCAGAAGTTTCTGGATCAGACCTGTATCGGAGGACGAACCGCCCGTTGAGGAGGACCCTCCGGTTGAGCTGGAGCCGCCGGAGCCACCTTTGGACGGCGAACCACCCGTAGTGGAGCCGTCAGATCCGGATCCGTTCGACGACTTGCCGAAGTCGAACATGTCCATCAGATCGCCGATGGCCGGGCTGTTTGTCGGCGCGTAGAGGTTGCTGCTCGACGTCACGGGGTTCGGAAGATTGTCACGCCCTGTGGACGAAACCGGCTTCAGACCCCAGTTCTTTTCAATGAACTTCAGGAAGGACACATGGTCGCCGTAAGTGTGGTTGATATGACCGCCCGTCGAATAGGGCGAGACCATGATCGCCGGGATACGTGTGCCGTCGCCGAAGAAATCGAGAGGCTGGATATAGCCCGAATCCCACGACCCGCCGCCTTCGTCGAAGGTCACGAGAATAGCGGTGTGCTTCCAGACTTCAGGATTCGACTTGATCTTTTCGATCACATGCTTCGTGAAGGCTTCGAAAAGCGAAGGCTTGGAGGAAGCTGGGTGACCGTCGAGAACACCGTCCGGCTTGATGATAGAAACGGCCGGGAGATTGCCCATCGCGAGATCGGCGTCGAGATCGTTGATGTCCTTGATGTGCCCTTCGCGCTGCTGGGCGTTCGCCATAATCTTCGTTTCATACTGAAACGGATTACAGATGTCGCAATAAACGCCGCCAAGTTGACTGCTGGGGTCCTTGACGTAGTTGTCCCAGCCCGCGCCGTAGTAACGCCATGAAACCTTCTTCTCGTTCAGGCGATCAGCGATGGTGGGCACGTTCGAAGGCGGAATGACATAGGTGCCGGTGTTGACCGTGCCATCGCCGAGATAGCCGGGGCTGTAGTTGTTGACGAGATAGTAGGCGCCGTCCTTACACCGTTTCGGGTGCTTGCCAGGAAGGGACTTCAGATACTGGGCGACCGGCTTCACACCGGGCTGGCTGTCGTCCGAACAGTTGACGTAGGAGCCGCCGGAGTAGCCGTCCTGCGTGTACCAGTTAGTCGTACCGGCTTGCGGATTTGGATTTTCGATCTGCGTGCTTGGCGGGGTTGCGACCGCGCCGTTGCCGTCCGTGTAATAAATCGCAAGACCCGTGCCGAGAGCGATGTGGTTTGCCCCGGTGCCGCCCATGATGGACTGGTGGAAATTATCGCTGGTCGTGTATTTGTCAGACAGCGACTTGAGGTATGGAACGTCGCCTGTCGCCATGTTGTAGAACCCCATGCCGACCGATCCTTCTCCGGTCGTAAGGGTTCCAAAGTTCGATGCTTGGGCCTTGCCGTTTCCACCCGTTCCGGTCTGCACTTCGACCCCAGGAAAGAGGTCGTTCAGGCAGCCTGAGGGATTTTTTGCGGTCGCGTGATCGAGCGAGCAATCCGTTTCCTGCCACATCTGGAAAAAGCGATGGACAGGGCTTCCTGTGTAGGAATCGTAAGGCAGCGTCGCGCCGGTGAACTGGAACGGTCCGTCGGGCAGGTTGTTCGCGTTGGTGATGCGTGTGTCGACGCCAGACGATCCAAGGCCGCTGGCGCCGGTCGTCATCTTCAACCAGTCGGAGCGGTCGATGCCGTCATTCCCGACTGCCTTTTCAAAGGCTTCGACGCCGGCGAGGGTCGCAAAGGGAGCGGGATCCGTGTCGGAAGCTTTGGCTGGCGTTCCGGACAGGCCCGGAGGCGGGAGAATCGTGTAAGGGGTCTTGCTCTTCGGCGCGATGGCGTACTCGGTGCTGGCGGTCGCCTGCATCTGCGCAGCGGTCGCGAAGTTCGCGCCGGGCGTTCCGTCGACCTTGACGATCTTCTTCGATAAAATGTTGTCTACGGTTTCACCTTTTTTCGGGATATATGTTCCGTAGAGGTTATCGAAAGTGTGGTTTTCGCCGTGTCGGTCTTCGCGACCGCAGGCGCCGTCGTCACGATAGGAGAAACCACCATTGAGGCCGCGGTCAGATGCGCGACCGAGCGGCCAAGCGGCTTGCGCAGGCGTCTCCAAACAGGTTGAGACATTTTGGAACCTTCCATTCTGCCATGCAGTTGAATTAAGGGTGTCCTATGCGGACGGCGAACAAAAGCGCGCGCTCCGCCAGTGAAGGCATCATGTTTCAAGCCGCGTCCGGCTTTGAATCGGCGTCGCGCCTTTCTGTTCGTGAAACATTTAGTTAAATTTTTGTCAGGAAGATAATGAAGAAACTATGACGGTTCTATGACGTATGGTTCTAAATTATTTTGCAAATATCATTTATTTTAAATGTTTTATGATGATTCTGCGCCCGATAGACTCGGATGAATCAACATATCCGGCCATTGGACGCCGGGCGTCATCGTTACGATATGAATCCGAACAAGCAATGGAAGCTCCGGGCGAGACCAATTGCTCTGCCACCCATGAAAGGACTCTTTTCGTCCGTAATAGGAAAAACTGATCGCCTGAATATCTCGCGCCAGAACTTCCTCGTGAAAGGCTTGCTCCGCTCCTGCACAACGCGCGCGGCGGTAGGGGCGCCAGCGCAACACAAGGCGATGCTTGGCGTCCACGCCGATGCCGGCTTCGATTTCGTGGGCGTAGCCTTCCTGTTGCGGTAGCCATGAGATCAGGCTGAGTCGGTCGTTCACGCCTGTGAAAGCTGGGGGAAGACCCGGATCTGACAGTTCCGAGCGTGTCACGATACGGCGTAAGGCGTCTTCCATGCTCTGAAGGTCGCTCATGTGTTCGAACGTTTTTTGCTCAAGGGCCCAACCGCGCACCCCGATGGCGCTTCCTTGCCATAACGCGGTTGAAAGAAGTGCGAAGACGAGTGTGACGACGATGATTTCCAGCAAAGTGAATCCGGCGTCGCCCGAACGTCGGGCGTGCGTGCGGTCTTTTGTCATTCTGTCGCCGTCGCGGGGCGGACCGATCGTCCGGAAAGCTTGACGGAGTGGTGGAGCGCGCCCCAGTCGACCGTAACATCCACTGTGTAGAGGCCAAGTTTTTCTTCGACGGAGCGACCGCCGCCGGTTGATATCTGACGAATTTCGACAAATGTCCTGTATCCGCCGTTGACGACGTAATCATTCGTGCCCGGATGCAGTCGTGGGGAAGTCAGCATGGCGTCGAGCTGCGAGCGGGCGACGGACACCGCACGCAGGCTCATGTCGGCCTGCTTGTTCCCGGAAAGCCCCGTCTCCATGGCGCCGAACATCACGGCCAGCGCCATACTGGCGATCACGAGCGCGACGATGACTTCCAGAAGCGTGAAGCCCGCGTCGGGCCGCGATCGCCTGGAGGATGAAGGATTACGGCGCATCGACAAGAATCCGCCCGGTCGCCGGGCTTACTGTGAACAGGACAGCTCTTTGCCCGAGGGTGAGCAAAAGCGGGGCGCCTGATGTCGCACCGTTTGCGTCGAACAGGATCTCGCCCTGCGCTGCGGCGCCCCCTTGTGAAGCCGGAATGGTCATGACGACGGAGCCGGTCAGCCGATCTATCCGTTCGCGCTTACCTGTGCGTGTCACGAATTCGCGACGGCTCGCGTCGAACACGACGACGGTCGGCTGGTCGCTGGTCATGGCGGCGCTCCTTGCGTTCTGGAGAATGGACAGGACCTGCGTTTTTGCAGCGCCGAATGTGACGGTATCGCTATGGAACGGACCGCGTTCGACTACCACTCCAAGCAGCAATCCGGCGATGACGAGAACGACCATGACCTCGAGCAGGGTGAAGCCGCTGTCCGAAGAAGGTGATCGCGACCTGGGGAAGTCACTGCGCGAGGTCATTGAGACTCAGCATGGCGAGCAGCAGCGCCGAGACGATCCCTGCGACAAGGACGCCCATGATGATGGTGATCGCGGGCACCAGAATTGCAAGAAGACGCTGGATGGTGACGCGGCTCGCCTCTTCATGAATGTCTGCGGCCTTGAGGCAGATCACCGCGAGTTGGGCGGTCTCTTCGCCGACATGAAGGAAATGCGTCATGGCGACTGGATAAACCCTGCCGCGCTCCAAGGCGGCAGCCAGACTGCCACCTTCGCGCACCGCGCGTGTGGCGTCGGCGATCACCGCCGCACCAACGCGGTTGCCGATTATGCCTTCGGTGATGCGCAAGGCGCCGACCAGCGGCACCCCGTTTCGCATCAGGGCTCCCAGCGTGCGGGTCAGGCGCGCGGCCATGATTTCGCGTGTCAGAGTTCCAAGTATCGGAATCTGCAGCAACGCACGATCGACGGTGAGGCGGATATCAGGACGTTGCAGGGCGGCGCGCATGGCGAAGATTGCGCCGATCAGTCCGGCGAGCATGTAAACGCCCCACGCGCTGAGAAAATCACCCGACGCGATGACGATTTTTGTCGGCGTCGGGAGCGCCGCGCCGTTTTCGGCGAACAGGGGCGTGAACTGGGGCAGGACGTGGGTGAGAAGAAGGACCACGGAGAACACAGACGCGATCATCAAAACCGTCGGGTAGATCATGGCTGATTGGATCGTCGCGGCCATCTTGCGTTCGCGTTCGAGAAGGTCGGCGAGGCGCAGGAGAGAATCTTTCAAAGCGCCGCCTGCTTCTCCCGCTTTCACCAACCCCACATACAGGCGTGAAAAGCTGCGTGGCGACGCCTCAAGGGCTTCGGCGAAGGAGCCGCCGTCGCGGACCTTGTCGCGGATCAGGCCGATGGCGCGGGCGGCCTGCGGGTGCGGCGACGTTTCGGCAAGGAAACGCAGCCCCCGGTCAAGATCAAGGCCGGCGGAGAGCATGGTCGCAAGTTGCCGTGTGAACTCGGTCAACGCTTTTGGGCGCAGCACCGGGTCGCGTCGTCGGGCCAGCCATCCGCCAAGCCCCGATCGCAATGCGCCGCCGCGCGAAGCTGGCGCGACCAGCAGCGGCGTCAGCTTTCGCCGCTTCAGCAGCATCAGAGCCTGCTGTTCGGTGCTTGCGACGATTTCTCCAGTCGTGACGCCACCATCCGAACCAAGCGCGCGGTAGGTCCAGCGCGACGCCCCGTCGACGGTGGTTGCGATTTCGCTCACTCGCCGCCGCCGACGATGCGGCTGACTTCCTCGATCGTGGTCTCTCCTGCCAGGGCCGCACGCAGACCGGCCTGAAACATCGTGACCATCCCTTCCGAAACGGCGGCCTTCTCGATCTGTTCATGATCGGCGCCGGAAAGGATCAGGCGTGTGACCGCGGGGGAGGGGCGCAGGAACTCGGCGATGGCGCTTCGTCCACGATATCCCGTGTGACGGCATTCAGCGCAGCCGGCGGCGCGCCAAAGCGTGTGCTGGCGTGTGGCGTCCAGTGCGAAACGATGGAGCAGCTCGGGAGGGGCGGTCTCCGGATGGCGGCACGTCTGACACAGTCGCCGCACCAGCCGTTGCGCCAGGATGCCGCGCAGGACGGCGGTCAGCAGATAGTCCTCCAACCCCATGTCGCGCAGCCGGGTGATGGCGGCGGCTGCAGAGTTCGTGTGCAGCGTCGAGAGCACCAGATGCCCCGTCAGCGCCGCCTGCACGGCGATTTGCGCAGTTTCAATGTCGCGGATTTCACCGACCATGATCACGTCGGGATCCTGACGAAGGATCGCGCGCAGAAGACTGGCGAAGTTCAGGCCGATGACTGGTCTCACCTGAATCTGGTTGATTCCGGCGAGTTGGTATTCGATCGGATCTTCGATCGTCACCACGTTGCGGTCGACCGCGTTGATTCCGGAAAGACCGGTGTAAAGCGTCGTGGTCTTGCCGCTGCCGGTCGGTCCCGTCACCAGCACGATGCCGTTGGGCAATTCCAGGGCGTCGCGAAACGAGGCGACGATTTCGGGGGCGAGGCCGAGACGGCTGTAATCGAAGCTGACGGTGGTGCGGTCGAGCACGCGTAGCACCGCGATTTCTCCGTGCAGGCACGGCACGGTGGAGACACGGAAATCGACCTCGTGCCCGCGGACGGCGAGTTTGATTCGTCCATCCTGAGGTAGTCGCCGCTCGGCGATGTCCAGCTTCGCCATGATCTTGATACGTGAAATCAGCGCTGCAGTGGTGCGCGGCGGCTGATTGTCTACTTCATGCAGCACACCGTCATAGCGATAGCGCACGACGAGACGATCCTCGAACGGCTCGATATGAATGTCAGAGGCCCGCGTCTCGACAGCGCGGAAAATGATCTGGTTCACAAGCCTGATGATAGGCGCTTCGCTGGCGAGGTCTTTCAGACGATCGGCGTCTTCCTCGGCTGGGTCGTGAGTCCTCTGTGATCCGTCTGCTTCTTCGCTCTCCTCGTCATCCGGGTAAAGGCGGTTGAGCGCTGCCTCCAGATCCGCCCCTGTCGCAACGTCGCGTATGACCTCGCATCCAGTGGCAAGACGGATCGCGGCCGCACTGTAGTCGTCTAGAGGATTGGCCATGACGAGGCGCAGCGTGTGTTCGTTTTGATTAATCGGTAACGCACGGGCCTGTTTCAGGAAACGGCTGCTGAGTCGGTTGGAAAAGAGCGGTTCGTCGATCCGTTCCAGTTCCGATGGGCCAACTATGGCCCGTTCGAGGATGGAGGCATATACGGAGGCTAGTCCGCCTTCGCTGACGAGGCCGAGTTGCAACAGCACGGCGTGAAGCAGTTGCCCGCTATCCGCCGCGACGCCTCTGGCGCGGTCCAGAGCGCGGATATCGCTGGCGCCTGTGGAGAGCAGCGCGTCGGCAAGGCGCTGGTCACCCGATGATACGGTCATGCTCATCGAACAATTGTCTCTTGTCGTATGAAAACGGTGGGCGCAGTGTCCGACGCGCCATGCCTGATCCAGCTCTTTGTATTCCGTTTCTCATCGCGCCGTTCATAGGAAGTTTTCTTGGCGTGCTGATTCGGCGCATTCCACGTGGCGAACCGTTCGCGGCCAGTCGTTCCCATTGTGAAACGTGCCAGACGAAGCTTGGCGCGCGTGATTTGGCGCCGATCCTGTCGTGGCTTGTCCAGAAGGGGCGTTGTCGCCATTGTGGCGCCAACGTCGATCCGCAACATCTTCATATAGAACTTGCCGCTTTTCTTCCTCCCATGTCGGCGCTGGTTGGATATGCGGTGTTGCATAGGGCAGACCCGCTCGGGCAGTGGTCTACAGATCCGGTCACGTTTTGGTTCGAATGCGTTTTGGGGTGGATGCTGTTGGCGCTGGCCTGGATCGACGTAATTTGCCTCAGGTTGCCAGACGTTCTGACATTGCCCTTGCTGATCGTCGGTTTGTTCGAGGGGATACTTTCCGGCGACGTCGATGTGATGGGTGATCGTGCGTTGGCGGCGGGGCTTGGCTGGACAGGGCTGCTGTTGCTGGGTGTGACTTATCGACGGTTGCGTGGCCGTATCGGTCTGGGAGGCGGTGACGCGAAGTTGTTGGGGGCGGCTGGGGCATGGGTAGGGTGCAGTCACCTGTCGCTCGTTCTTCTGCTCGCATCGTGCTTTGGACTTCTCGCCGCACTGGGAGCAATTTTTCGTGGCAGGCGCGTAAGCGCGACGATGATGCTTCCCTTCGGCCCGTCGCTTGCCGCAGCCATCTGGATTGTAAGACTGGCGCTCTGAGGGGCGCGACGGTACGCGGAATCGTTCGCCGATGTGCCATGCGACGACGACAGGCGATCCGCCTGCTTTAGTGATGGTGAGGCGGTGATTCATGGGGCGCATGCGTGGAATGATTTAGAAGAGCGCCTGACGCGGGGCCAGACTCTTCGTTAATGTGTCATAAATATATCATATATCATGCCTGTTCGATGATTGTGAGGCGGTGGTATCCAGCGGCGACATTGTCTCCAAAAGCGGTTGGGGAGAATGTTTCCGGCACACCCTGCGCGTGCGTTCGCTCAAGAAAGGTTGAGGTCAGTCCTTTCAATGATGAGTAGCGCGTCCTCCATCGGAAAAAGTGGCCTGAAAGGGTTCGTCGAATGGTGGGGCGGCCAGTTGCGCGAGTGCCTTCCGCCGCCGTGGCGTGGGGGTGGCCAGAAAGGCGTAATCGTCTCAATAGGACGAAATGGGCGTCTGGAAGAAAGCGTTCTGGACGAGATCGTCGCTTCCGCGGCGCCGAAAGCCGGAAAATTCGTTGGGCGTTGGCGGAGGGGCGAGGTAAGGCTTGCATTGCCGGAGGGCGGCGCTCTGTCGAGGCTGGTGCTGGTCCCTGCAGCCGCAGTATCGGATGCTGTTGGTTTGCTGACCTATGAATTCGATCGATTGACTCCGTTTAACGCTGCGGAGACGGCGTGGGTCGCTCGCCCGAAGGAGGTGGTCGCCTCGGGCGTTGGAACCATGTTCTCGATAGTCTACGCTCCAAACTTTGTCTTTGAGAATGCTCTGTCGCAGCTAAGGGAACGCGGTTTGATTCCGGTCGGTCTCGTGGGGCGTGATGAGCGTGACGAACCTGTCGAAATTCCGCTGGAGCGCCCCGCTGCGCGACCCCGTCTGGCGTTGCGGATCGGTGTGCCTGTCTTGTGCGGCGCGCTTCTGGCCGCGCCGTTCGCCATGCAGGCGGTGGCCATGGCGCGCGTTGATGGGGCGATCGCGGCTCTTGCGCCGGAGCGGGCGCGGGCCGAAGCCTTGCGACGCGAAATCAGCGGCTATACTGCGGGTCAGTCTGCAGTGACGCACGAGCGGAAAAGTGTCGGCGACATTATGGGCGTCCTGAAGGCTCTGACAGAGACATTGCCGGACGATACGTTTCTGACCGCCTTGACCGTGCGTGACCGTCATGTGACGGCCCAAGGGCAGACGCGCGAAGCGCCGCAGCTTATCGGTTTGCTTGAGCACCGGGCCGGGTTCGCGGACGCAGCGTTTTCAGGGCCGGTGACGCATTCGGGCGATACGAATACGGATGCTTTTACGATCACCGCGACCGCGCCGAACTGATCGGAACATGGCGTCTCCTCTTTCCTCGTCATCCTCGCTCCCTGTCGCACGTCTGCCGGTCGGCCGCGCCGGGAAGCTGACCGCCATAGGTCTGGCGGCAATCACGTTGACGTTGCTTTGGCTGTTGGCCTCAGTCGTGACGGGTTTGTACGACGATCTGAAAGATCACGCCGAAGGCAAGCGGGATATTCTATTCAGGACGAGGGCGCTGGTCGCGTCCATCCCGCGCCTGCACGAAGAAGCGATCCGAGCGGCGGAGGAAGGAAGCAGGGGCGGTGTTTTGCTTGGAGAGGATTCTGACGCGACCGCGCAAGCGCGCTTGCAGGAGTTGGTGGAAGCTGCGGGGCAAGCGGCGCAGATACAATTGAGCAGTCAGGAGCCGTTGCCTTTGGTTCGGCGGGGCCTTTTTGAGCGTCTGGCGGTCAGGGTGTCGCTGACCGGTTCGTGGCCTGCATTGGTGCGGTTTCTCGATACTGTGAGTAGCACCGGTTCCCCGGCGCTGCTTGTGGAGGACCTGCAGATTCAATCGGCGGGCAGTTCTCGGCTGGCTGACGAGGCCAGTCATGGACGCATGATCGACGCGTCCGTGACTGTGGTCGCGTTACGTAGCCCTGCAGCCGCTCGCACCGAGGCGCGCCCGTGATGGCAAGTTTCTGTTTTTTGTTTGTATATCATAGATTCGGTGAAATCTCTTGAACGACTCGGTTTCTCTTCACGTTGCCCTCGAAATGCCGGTTGGGCGTCGTCGTCGTTCCGGGGCGCGATGGTCATATCTGCTTTCCGTCGCATTGCTGGCCGGATGCGCCGATCAGACGCCTCATCCGGGTGCGCTGCCGGCTCCACGCGCCAACAACGGGGCTACGCCGCGGATCGACGGGGCCGTTGGTGCGCAACCGCCTGTGCGCACAGGCATGGTCAGCTACGGCCGCGGACAAGGACGGACGAGCGGTGGTCTCGGAGGGGATGGAGCAGGAGATATTACGCTCAATTTCGCCGACACAGATATCCGCGCCGTCGTCGATCAGGTGCTTGGGCAACTTCTGCATGTCAACTATCTGGTCGATTCCAGCGTGCATGGGTCGATCACGCTCAAGACCACTACGCCTGTAAGGCAGGATCAGCTTCTGCCGGTACTTCGCGCGGCGCTTTCCGGGGCGGGAGCGGCTCTGGTGTTTGAGAACGGCGTTTATCGCGTCACTGCCGCGGGAACGCCTGGGGGAGAGCAGAACGACGGCGAAACGGTTGTCTCGCTGCGGTACACCTCAGCGGATGCGTTGGCCAAAGCGGTGCAGCCGATATTGCATAACGGCGGGCATATCGTCGCCGCGCCGTCAGGAAACGCCGTGGTGGTGACGGGAGATCCTGCGTCGCGCGCGACGTTGGTTGAACTGGTTCATGCGTTTGATACGGACGTGTTGTCGGGGCAGTCCTATGCGCTTTTTCCAGCAACCAGCGGCGACGCGCAGGAACTGGCGACCGCTCTGGAAACAGCTTTGTCCAGCAAGAAAGGCCAGGCGATGGCGGAGAGGTTGCGGGTCGTGCCGATGCCGCGCATTGAGGCCGTGATGGTGATCGCCGCCCAGTCGTCGCTGATCGAAAACGCGCGACGCGTATTTTCCGTTATCGAAGCGGAGCGCCGTCGCACGGTGCGGAAATGGAACGTCTATTACCTTCAGAATGGGCGAGCGAACGATATCGCCTATATCCTTCAGCAGGCGTTCACTCCGAATCACGTGACGGCGACGCCTTCGTCCAAGCTGAACGCCAACAACAGTAACCAGTTCATGTCATCGGGCCAGTCTGGGGGGACAGGCCTCGGTCTGGGCTCGTCGAGCACTTCCAGCGGCACTCAGTCAAGTTCACTGTTGGGTGGATCGTCGGGCTCTACGAGCACGGGGCAGACGCAGGGGGGCAGTGGATCTGACGCCAGCGGCCAGAATGGGCAAGGATCAGACGGTATTTCGAATAATCCTCTTTTGGGTGGTCTTGGGAATTCTTCGGATACCCGTTCGGCCGATAGCGAGATCCGTATCATCCCGGATCTGCAGAATAACGCCGTCCTTGTCTATGGCACCACGAACGAGACAGAGACGGTTTCGTCCATGTTGCGCAAAGTGGACATAATGCCGTTGCAGGTCAGGGTGGACGCGACGGTGGCCGAAGTGACTCTCAACGACACCTTGCAATATGGAACACAGTTCTTTTTTAAATCTGGCGGCATCAACGGCATCCTGAGTACGGCCACACAGACGCTGACTTCGGGTAACCTTGCGACATCAGAATTGTCGAGCAGTTTCCCGGGCTTCGTGATTGGTGGCCACGGAGCGGCGGGAGCGCCGTTCGTCATCAACGCGTTGCAGGAAGTGACGTCCGTGAGGGTTCTGTCATCGCCGGAGCTGATGGTCGTAGACAACCAGCAGGCGTCGTTGATGGTTGGCGATGAAGTTCCCTATCTGACAGGGAGCACGACCGGAGTCCTGACGTCCAATTCGACGATCACAAACTCCATCAGCTACCAGCCGACCGGTGTTATTCTGCAGGTGACCCCGCATGTCAGCAATGGCGGAGTGGTCACGCTCGATATTTCACAGCAGGTCAGTTCTGTGGCGTCTACGACCACCTCCTCGGGTAGCGGCACGATCAACAGTCCTACGTTCTCCCAGCGTATGGTCACGTCTCGGGTGGTCATTTCGGATGGACAGACCGTTGGGTTGGCCGGATTGATCTCGGACAAATCGAACAAGGCGAATCAGGGAATTCCGTGGCTGAAAGACGTGCCGATTCTTGGACTACTGGGTGGCACGCAGAATAATACTCGCGAACGAACTGAACTTCTCGTCCTGATCACGCCGCACGTCATTCATAATCAGACGGACGCATACGCCCTGACCGCTGATCTGCGGGAACAGCTTCCCCGGGCGGCTGTGTTGCCGCACGACCTGAACGTCATGCCGATGACAGGGTCTGATAACCCGCAGCACCGTGTGCTGCATAGCATTGGCCTCAATGACTGATCCCCGTGATACCCGCCGTGGGGAGGAGGGAGGGTTTGCGCTGCTGCTGGTCCTGTGGATGCTTGGCTTTCTCGCATTGCTGGTGAGCCAGACTCTTTCGACGGGCCGCGCCGCGTTACGCCTGGGCGATGCAGCGCTTGAGCGGACGAGACTGGAGACCATGGCGGACGCCGCCATCACTACGGAGCTGTTTTCAGTCGCAACAGGCGTAAGTGGCGCCGGCGGAGTCTGGAAGGTGTCCAGTGATGAGAACAATCTCGTGCAGGTTCGCAGCATCATCGAGCGAAACAAGATCAATCCGAATGCGGTCAGCGTGACGTTGATGCAGGCGTTGTTGGTGGCGAGCGGCACACCGCCCGACAAGGCGACGGTGCTCGCAAATGCGATCTTCGCCTGGAAAAATCCGGATTTGCAGGAGCAGGCGCCATCGTCGCAAGGACGGGAAGAAAGTCGCTGCGTTCCGCTCGGCGCGCCGTTTCATACTTTCGACGATCTTGCTGCGGTGCCGGGGATGACGCGCTCATTGGTGCAGGCGCTCGCCCCCCATATGTCGTTTGCGCAAATGCAGCCGACATCGTCCCTCACGCGCGATCCGGTCGTCCGGGCGGCGCTCGTCAAGGCCGGGTTGGTCATTCCGGGGCAAGCTGTCCAGAGAGAAGATGTTGAGGACGAAGAGGCGCTGGTGGTCGTCGACGCGAAGGCCTCAGGTGATGGCGGTGCGATGCTCCGTCATGCGGAGGTTGTGCTTCTGCCCGATGCGCGGCCCGTTCCCTGGCGCGTCATGCGTTGGGAAACGGATGACATTCATTGAATGCGCGTCAAGGATTGCAGATTTCTTCATGTCCAGTGCTATCACGAGCACTTCCGGATGGGCCTTGAGAGCAAAGATCGTAATCGTGATTCTCTCGATCGGAAGGCGAGCGATAGGTATAGGGATGCCGCCAGGGATCGAGTGGAGCGGTAGCGTCCTTGAGGTAAGGGCCGTTCCAGTTCTCGGCAGCCGACGGTCGATGAGTGAGCGCGTCCAGTCCGTCTTCGGTTGTCGGATAGGCGCCGTTGTCCAGCTTGTACATGTCGAGAACGGAGCCAATTCGCGCGATTGATTGCTTCGCGACGGACACGCGCGCCCCGCCCAACTGCCGGAGCGCGGCGGGCGCGACCAACCCGACGAGAAGGCCGAGGATAGCGAGCACGACGAGAATTTCCAGCAGCGTGAAGCCGGCGTCGCCTTCGTTCCGGTGATCGGGGAGGTTTGACATTTCTGTAAAAGAGCTTTCGCGATATCGATTCTGATACGTTAGTAAACCGACCGAACCGTGGCAGGACAGGGCAGAATTGTTAAAGAACTATGAAACATGATGTCCGACCTTCGACTTGAAAGGATATGCCTCTATAAGAGCTGTCCATGCCCGCGCCTCTACTCGCCTGCGTGCTCGCCGCAGCAATCCGCTATGACATCCCGCCCCGGGTTTTCCCGACGATATGGGAGGTTGAGCGCGGAGCGAATGGCGTTGTTCATCGGAATGCGGATGGATCGTCCGATCTCGGCCTGATGCAGATAAACACCCGATGGGTCGAGGTGATTTCGAAAATAACACATATGCCTGCGGTCCAGACTGCGGCGCGTCTGGTTTCCGACGGATGTTTCAACGTGGCGGCGTCGGCGGTGGTGTTGCGCACATATCTCAATGAGACGCACGGCGATCTTATGCAGGCCATCGGAGATTATCATTCGCACACACAGGGTTTGAACGAGGATTATCAAAAAAAGATATTGGAGCAAGCCCGCAAGCTTTTTCCAACGCCGCCGTCGCAGTAGCGCACCTGAATACAGTTAGTCGGCGCGGGACGCGTGTGCGCCGACAGGTCGCGATATCGCGGATGCAATTCGCAAAAATCCTTCTTCCTCTACAATATGTACATAAGGAAGAGGCGAGGGGGCGGGACCGTCCATGACTTGTCCATTGTGATCCACGTCATATGCCGAGCTATGACACGGACACACGAGAAGGCGTCGTTCTCCGTTCCACCCGGAGACGAGGCAGCCTGCATGTGGACAAATCACTGAGAAGCCGACAATCGCGGTAGGTGTTTGTAGAATCCACAAGCGATTGAAACTTGTTTCCTTGCGCGGTTCACCATTTGTGGAATTGATCGGCCAGCACATGATGGGCGCGTGCGCGCTCAGAACATCGTGCGGCGTCAGTCTTTTCTCCGCATTATCCGACACTTTGCACAGAAAATCTTTTGTGGCGAAGGTCGTGCTGGCGCTGACTCCGAATGTTTGCGCCCGGATGTGTGCGCTGCAGCAAAGGGCCCCACCTAACAGCCCGGCGGCGTGACGGCGGGATAGAAGGTTTGAGTCGTTAACATCCACCGCGCCACGCCGCCTATAAGTTATTCGGTATGGTCTCTTATAGGGACTGAACAAGGACGAGATAGGACGTCTCGAAATCATCATGAAAATGTCATATGTCATTTCGCAGTCATTCTTATTTAAGAACCATTATCAACCTCATGAATTGTTTGGAATTTTAACAGAATCATCACACAGCTTTTTTTGATCTCGTCCTATTCACGCCGCAGGCTCCGGTGCCTTCAGTTTGCGGGCGATATAGGTAGAAGCTCAATGTCGACCGCGACATGTCGGAATCAGTAGAGCCCCCACTCCCGGGTCATCTTTCGGGGCCAGTGATGATGCGTCTTGTTCGTGCGTCGATCGCTCTGGTTCCTCCATCATGAAAGGTTGCGAACTGTGTTCGTAAAACGCGCGCGGATGACATTGTCCGCCCTGTTGTCACTCTCGATCTTCACGCCGCAGATTACGCTGGCGCATGATGGCTGGTCTGGTCAGTGGGGCCGCCCCTCCCCGGAATCGTTCGCGCATACCCGCACGCCTATCAAGCACATCGTCGTGATCTATCAGGAGAACGTTTCCTTCGATCACTATTTCGCCACGTACCCGTACGCGACGAACGCTTCGGGCGAGCCGTCCTTCAAGGCGGCTCCCGGAACTCCCAGCGTAAACAACCTGCGCAACAATGACCTGCTTCTGCAAAACCCGAACACCAACTCCGCAAACGGGACAGGCGCCGCGTTGCCGTTCCGCCTGGACAGGTCTCAGGCCAGCACGGCCGATCAGAATCATGCGTATACGGCTGAACAGATGGCCTATGATGCAGGAAAGGCTGATCTGTTTCCGCTTTACACTGGCTCAGGCACATCCGGAGGCGTTGGTGCGTTCGGCACGAATGGCCAGGTCATGGGCTATTATGACGGCAACACCGTCACGGCCTTGTGGCATTATGCACAGCGCTTCGCGATGAGCGACAACGCCTACACCGATACATATGGTCCTTCGACGCCGGGCGCGCTGGAAGTTGTTTCGGGTCAAACCAACGGCATGAAAATTGTCGCCACGACGCAAAGCCCGAGCACAAAAGCCAAGTCGTCGTCCTATGTTGCGGACGGGCAGGGCGGCTGGACAATGGTCAACGACATCGACCCCGCTTACGACACCTGTTCGTCTGCAACGAATCAGGTTCAGATGACCAGCAAGAATATCGGCGATCTGCTGAACGATCGTGGCGTCACGTGGGGCGGCTTTATGGGCGGCTTCGATCTGGGTTCAACGAACAGCGACGGCACCACCGGGTGCAAACGGCAGACATATTCATCAGTTGTTTCGGAGAATGTCGCCGACTACATCCCGCATCATAACTGGTTCCAGTATTACGTCAGCACGTCGAATCCGACCCATGCCCGGCCGAAGTCAGATCGCACTATTGGATATTCCTACATCCCTGGCAGCTCGGAAAAGGAGCCCGCCAATCACGAGTACGATCTTGAAGACTTCTACAAGGCTGTAAAGAAAGGGAATTTCCCCTCCGTTTCGTTTATCAAAATGCCTGCATATCAGGACGCTCACGCTGGCTACTCCGATCCGCTCGATGAACAGGCGGGCATCGTCAAGCTCGTGAATTTCATTCAGAAGCGTCCCGAGTGGCGGGATACGGCTATCGTCGTGGGGTATGACGACTCTGACGGCTGGTATGACCATGCTTTCGTCAAACCGACTCATTCTTCCTATGCGGCTTCGGCTGACCAGTTGAATGGCGACGGCGCCTGCGGAACCGGAGACGCTCCTGAGGGCGTGCTGGGCAAGACCGTGAATGGCCGCTGCGGCCCCGGAACGCGCACTCCGCTGATGGTGATTTCTCCGTGGGCGAAGATCAACTATGTCTCTCATAATCTGGTGACGCAAAGCTCTGTCGTCCGCTTCATCGAGGACAACTGGCTGGGAGGCGCACGCCTTGGTGGCGGCTCTTTTGATGCGACGGCTGGAAAGCTGGACGACATGTTCGACTTCACGCGTCCCTCGCAGAAAGCCACCTTGCTGCTGGATATGGAAACTGGCGACATTCGTCACGACGGTCTTCGTTCCGGCCATGACGACGACGGCGACGACCACAACCACCACGGGTTCGGTCACGGTGGCGACGAATCTCCTTTCGGCCCGCAGTTTCAGTAAGCTCTCGCGCTGGAATGAGAGATTGCTCGAAACAGACGCAGTTCCTGTGGAACTGCGTCGCCGCCCTGACGATGTTTTTCGTCGCCGGGGCGCATGCGCAGGCGGGCGGGACGTGTCAGCCCCGTTCTGACGGCTCTAACCCGTGCCCGGTTGCGTTGCACACGCCGGAATCTCGGCCATTGTCTGCGATGGCGCAGATCGGCAAGGCGATGTTTTACGACACCGCCCTGTCAGGATCGGGACGTCTGTCCTGCGCCTCCTGCCATGATCCTGCGAATCATTATGGACCGTCAGGCGTGGCCGCTGTTTTTCTTGGCGGGACGGATATGAAGAGTCAGGGACGCCGCGCGGTGCCATCTCTGATGTACCTGGAGCGTCAGCCTGCGTTCAGCATCGGTCCTGACGACCCGCTCGCGGAAACCGCGCCGCAAATACAGGCGGCGTCGGCCACGGCATCTCATGGACCGAAGAGCGCAGCGAATACAGCTGCTTCGGCGGCCAATCTTGTGCCGCAGGGTGGGCTGTTTTGGGACGGACGCGCAGATACTTTTCAGCAACAGGCGGCCGGACCTCTGTACGACCCGGTTGAAATGGCGTCGACGCGTGAGAGGGTGCTCGAGCGCCTTAATCATGCCCCATATACAGATGCGCTCAAGCAATTGGCCGGCATTTCTGGAGAAAAATCGCCCGAGTTTCTGCTCGATGAGGCGATGTTCGCGTTGTCCCGATATCAGGTCGAGGAAAAGGATTTTCATCCGTACTCAAGCAAATTTGACTCTTGGCTTGAGGGGCGTGCGAAGTTTACCTCTCTGGAGCGCCGTGGGTATTTGTTATTCAATGATCCCGAGAAAGGAAATTGCGCCGCCTGTCACGTCGACACACCTCAGGCGAATGGATTGCCGCCGCTCTTCACCGATCATCAATACGAAGCTCTGGGTGCGCCGAGAAATTTAGATATTTTGATGAACCGTGATGCGTCTCACTATGATCTGGGCGTTTGCGACGCTCAGAGCGCAGGAAGAAAAGCGCTTGCATCCTATTGCGGTATGTTCGCAACTCCAACCCTTCGTAATTCGGCGACGCGAAGAGTTTTTTTTCATAACGGCGTATTCCATTCGCTCGACAAAGTTCTTGAGTTTTACGCTTTGCGCGATATCGATCCCGCGAGATTCTATGGGCGCGATTCATCGGGAAACGTGCGGGCTTACGACGATCTGCCCCAGCAATATCGAACGAATCTGGATACGACAGATGCTCCGCTCGATCGTAAGCCCGGGGACCAACCTGGAATCTCCGAAGATGAGCGCGCAGCGATTATCGCATTTCTCAAGACCCTGACGGACCGTCATGTCACGACGGGCCATGGCGCTCCGTAGTCGCGTTTTTCCTTGGCGTAAAAGGTCAGGTTCGGAAAGAATATGGCGTTGCTGGCGTTTTCGAAATTCTACAAATTCGAACGCCAGCTGCGTGTAGTGCGTGATTCAGCGAAGATTTATATAGGGTATGTTCGATTTTTGAATTTCGTTGAATGACTCGGGGTATCCCGCATCTGCGTAGCGCATCACGCCAAGGCTGGTGTCATTGGTCAGGGTTAGACGCAACCTTTCATCCGCTTCCGACGAACCATCTGCTATGGTTGTAACGCCCGCGCTGGTCATGTAGCCAGCATATCCACCTCCACCGGAGTGGATGGCGACGAGATCGGCCTGCGAAGAGCACGCCAGCATCGCATTGAGCAACGGCCAGTCAGCAATGGCGTCTGAGCCATCCTTCATGTTTTCGGTCATTATATTAGGATGCGCCATGGCTCCAGCGTCCAGATGGTCGCGCGTGAAGGCGACGGGGCCTGACAGAACGCCCTCACGTACCATGCGGTTTACGGCCAGTGCGACTTTGGTACGATCTCCATGTCCGAGCCACGCAATCCGTGCGGGCATCCCCTCCACCGGGACGTGCTGGCGGGCGAGGGTAATCCAGTTCATCACGGATGGATTGTCGGAAAATGTCTTCAATAGATAATCGTCGATTCGAATGAGATCGTTTTTGTCGTTGGAGAGCGCGATCCAGCGAAAAGGACCGATTCCGCGAGCAAAAAGAGGTCGGAGATAAGCTTCTGTGAAAATGGGGATGTCGAATGCGTTGGTCACCCCCGCAGTTTGCGCCTGCGTTCTGATAAGATTGCCGTTATCGAATACTATCGAGCCTTTCGCGCGAAAATCGAGCATCGCCTGCACATGTTGCGCGATAGAGGTCAGAGACAGTTTTGATAAACCACCGGGATCGCTCTGACGCATGGCCCGCGCTTCGTCGATAGAAAGGCCGCGAGGAATATATCCGTATATGAGGTCATGAGCAGACGTCTGGTCGGTCACGATATCGGGGGTCACGCCACGACGAAGTAATTCGGGGAAAATATCGGCGGCGTTGCCGCATAGTCCGATAGAACTGGCCTCTCCGGCCGCGCGAGCCTGGTCCGCCAAACGAAGCGCCTCGTCGAGGTCCGCCGCCTGATGCTGAAGATAGCCGTTTTCAATTCGGCGCCGTATGCGCGCTTCATCGACTTCCACACACAAAATTATCGCGCCGGCCAGTCGTCCGGCCAACGGCTGCGCGCCGCCCATGCCGCCCAGACCGGACGTCAAGATCAGGCGACCGGTCAGGTCGCCGTTGAAATGTTGTTCGGCGATACGACGGAATATTTCGTAAGTGCCCTGAATGACGCCTTGAGAGCCTATATACTGCCAGTCTCCGGCTGTCAGGCCGCCCCAGCAGATCAGCCCATCTTGCTCCAGCCGATAAAACTCATCAGCTTTCGCCCACTGACCCACGATATTGCAGTTCGCCATGATGACGATCGGCGCACGTTCATGCGTTTTTACGACGCCGATAGGCTTTCCCGATTGCACGATCAACGTTTCGTCATCATGCATCGTTGTCAACGCACTTACGATTGCATCATGCGATCGCCAGTCGCGTGCGGCTTTCCCCAATGCTGCGTAGACCACGAGGTTCGCTGGATCTTCGCCCACCGAAAGAACGTTTTCCAAAAGACGCAGCAGGCCCTCTTGCCGCCAGCCGCGACAGCGCAAATTACCGCCAGAGGTGACGCCAAACTCTTTCATGGTCATGAATCAGCTCCGGTTTTCAGGAAGACCAATAGCGTAACTGGCCAGATCGATGCCGAGCGCGCGTTCCACAGGAGGGTAGACCGCAGGGTCCAGAACGCTTGATGAGAGTGGAAATTTTGTTTTTTCCACATGAAGAACAAGGATTTCGTCGCCATCGGAAATCTCCCCAACGCTAAGAGGATATCCTGATGGAGAGAGCGTTGTGATGATATCGGGGAACGAGGAGATGCGTTGTCCAGCGGCGTCGTTCACCGCCATATATTCATTCATGACATGAAGTGTAAGGGCGTGATCCCCCGCACCGACAGTAATCGTACCGACATCAAAGGCTTCCGGCGTGTAGACAACCGATTTTTTTGATACTTTCCCCTGTGCGATAATCGCTCCGTCCAGTTGCCGCACGATAGTGTCGATAATGGCCGAACCTCCTTTGGAGGCGGCGTCGATAATGGCCTCTCCGAGGGCCAGTGCGCGGGAAATCCCGCCCCATGCGGCATGACGTTTTACATAGCTGGCGCGCAGTGGATTACGGCACGATGCGATGAAGCCGCCTGACATATCCGAAGCCGTGCGCAGAATGGGAGAGATACGCGCCGTAGCGCCTTTTGCGACGACTTCCAGATATGCGTTGTTCGCGCGGTTGCCGCCTACCACAGCCTGAATCATGGTTTCGGGCGATCCGGCCATGCCAATAGAGCCCATGTCGCCTGTGGGGTGGGCGCGCATGTCCCCAACGGCGTCGATGACCTTTGTGCCGAGAATGGCGCCGGGCAACCATGCGTTGAGCGTGCTGGACTTGCCGTTCTGTCCGATCATCAGTCCGTAGATTGGTTGGCCCAGTTCTTTCTCGACCAGACGCACGGCGTTGACATAATCGACGCCCAGCATCTGCCATTCCGTCGTGCTTGCGGGCGCTCCGATCGCGGCTGCGGTGGCAATGAACGCGTCGTCGGGAATCTCGTCGGCTTCGACCAGCTCAGGTTGCCCTGCGTTGACAGCTGCAGTTCCGAGCATACGGCCGTGTTCAACCCAGCCCCCGCCGCCACATGCGAAAACCGAGCCGCCAGCGATTGCGGCCTCAACATCTTTTTCAACCAGTATCCGGCCCATCGGGCGCTCCTTTCGTTGTCAGAGCTTCAGTTCAGGAGGTCGCGCGCAAGTAATGCGTCAGCGAGAACGCGCGCGCCCCGTACAGCGTCTTCCGGCGCGCACCACTCGTCAGGGTCATGACTGCGACCCTCTCGACACGGCGTGAAGATCATTGCGGACGGCGCCAGCCTCGCGAGAAACGCGGCGTCATGCCCCGCTCCGGAGACCATGCGTCGTTGAGAGAAGCCGTTTTCAATAGAAGACCTTTCTATAATGCCGATCAATTCCGGCGCGCATGGCGTCGGCGAGGTATCCGACTGGATGGTGAAACGCGTCAGCGTCGTTCCGCTGATTGAGGCGGCGTCGCGGCAAGTCGCCCGAATTGCTGAAACAAGCGCCTCGGCGACGTGACGTTCCGAGACGCGAATATCGACAATCATTCGCGCCGTGCGTGGAATGACGTTGGAGGCGTTGGGAGAAATGTCGATCACTCCGCAGGTTGCGGTGACGTGGCCAGCACCGGACCCGGCTTGCACTCCGGCCTCGGAGTGAACGAAGCTGACCACATGCGCAGCCGCGACGGCGGCGTCCTGTCGTCGATCCATCGGCGTCGTCCCTGCATGGTCCGCGCGTCCGGAGAATATGATTTCCAGTCGTGTTACCCCGGCGATGGCCTCGACAACTCCGATCTGGAGGCGTTCCTGCTCAAGAACGACGCCCTGTTCGATGTGCAACTCGAAAAAGGCGCGGATATCGGAACGTCTTGGCTCCGTGAGTTGAGCGGGATCGCCGCCCATGCGCGTTATGGCTTCGCTCAGGCTTTCATCCCATGGGGCGCGTAGCGCGAGGTGCTCCTGAGTAAGCGCGCCGGTCATTCCTCGGCTTCCGATGCAGGAAATCCCGAAGTCGCTCGGTTCTTCGGCAAGGAAGTCGACAATCTCAAGATGGTGACGCAACGATACGCCAGCGTCGGTAAACGCGCGCGCACACTCCAGGGCAGCGAGAACGCCCAAAACGCCATCGAAGCGACCGCCGTCCGGTACGGTGTCGGAATGCGATCCACTCATAAGAACGCCGACAGCGTTGTCGGATCCGGCCCTCCGTCCGATCAGATTGCCGCTTTCGTCGATGCGCGTTTCAAGGCCTGCGTCCTGAAAGCGTTCAACGAGCCACGTGCGCCCCTGCATGAAGCGTTCGGAGAAGGAGCGACGTGTGTAGGGACGAGCCGGATCGGTGATAGTCGCAAGTGCCTCGATGTCAGTCCACAGCCGGCTGCTTTGAACAAACCCGGCGATACTCATGAGGATGTTCTTGAGGAAGGAGGGCAGACGAACCGTCCTGCTCCCGGCTCCGCAAGCACATCGTGCCCGTCGAAAACCAGCTTTCCCCGCAACCAGGTTGCGGCGATACGCCAGTCGAGCGCGCGACCATCGTAGGCGCTCCACCCGGCGATGGAATGGCGACTATGCGTCGCGTCGTAGATCCAGTTCTCTCTTCTTGCGATTGTGATGTCAGCGTCGCGTCCCGGTGCGAGGCCGCCTTTTTGTGCGCTGAGACGAAACAGTCGTGCTGGATTTTCCGCCAGCAAACGCGCCGCATGCGATAGAGACAGTCCGCGCCGCGTGAGTTCTGTGAGGAACAGGGGGTAGAGCGCCTCCAACCCTGGCGCGCCGGAGGCGTTTTTCAGCATCTCGGGATCGGATTTTCTGCTCAGGGACCAGGATACATGGTCGGTGGAGACGACAGTGACGTTTCCGGCGGCGAGGTGCGCCCACAGACCTTCGACCTCTGCGCGCGGACGGATCGGAGGGTTGATCTTCGCTCGGCCGCCCAGACGTGCGACGTCATGTTCTTCATCGAGGATGAGATAATGTATGCAGGCTTCGACGCTCGTATCGAACCCTTGCTGGCGGTAGGCTTCACACAGGGCGTAGCCGCGCGCGACGGAGCAATGCACGACATGAGCCGAACATCCGGTCGCCGCCGCCGTCTCGTAAATCTGCGCCATGGCCAGCGTTTCCGCCAGTGGCGGACGCGACATGCCGTGGGCCCGCCAGTCCGTAACGCCGGCGCTTGTGACTGCGGCGATCCGCGCGCGGACCATTTCGTCGTCTTCGTTATGGACCCCGGCGATAAGGCCGGTTTTGGCGACGGCTTCGAAGCATGAAGCCAGCAGGTCCGGCGGAATTCTGGGGAAACGCACTGGGTCTGTGCCAAACGTCGAAAACTTGAAGCCGCAGGCTCCTGCTTCCGCAACGGCCGGAATGTGGCGGGGACCGTCATCCGGTGCGATTGTGCCCCACAGCGCGAAATCGACGCGCGCCTGTTCCCCGGCCTCGCGCGCCTTTTGCCGGAGATTTTCGGCAGTGCTGACCAGAAAGCCGTCATCATAAGGCATGTCGGCGATTGTCGTGACGCCGCCAGCCGCGGCGGCGCGGGTGCTCCAGATGAAATCCTCTTGCCCCTTCTGGGAGCGTGAGTGGACCTGCGGGTCGATCGCGCCGGGCAGGATCAGCGCGTCGCCATAATCCTGAATCTCACGTGCGTCGGGCGCTGGGCCCTGACCGATCTGGCTGATGCGGCCGTCGTCGATCACAATCCAGGCCGCTGGCGACACGGTCTGTGTGGTGACGACTGTGCCTTTGAGAAGCAGGTCATGCATCGGTTGGGGATTCCCTGACTGCAGGAGGGGGAAAGCGAAACGCGGCTGGCGGCGCGTTGGCGTAGGAGCGGGCGAAGCGATCCAGAACCGTTTCCGTTGACCGCAGGGCGTCGGAGACGGGACCGCTGTCGTCGAGCAAAGGCGTCTCTTGCTCCAGAGCGTGGAGAAGCGCTCCGGGCGCTCCACTGGCGTGAGCGTTCGACAGATGGATTGCCTGCCGCGCGGCCATGGCCTCAAGCGCGAGTAACGGGGCGAGCAAGGAAATCTGCGTTGTCAGTGCGCGTGCGACTGAGGGGAGGTAGCTGGCCTCGTCCTCGAACCCGTTGGCCACAGGAATCTGATACAGCGATGTGGGCGTGGATTCCCGCAGGATCGAGGTCGTTAGATCTGCGGCAAGTTTGGTGGCGGCTCCAAACGCGACCTGCCGTCCGGGTTCGAGGGTCAGGTTGCGCGGCAGGCCGGAAAGATCCTCGCGACAGAGGGCAAGAATGCGCCCGAGCGCGCCCCGAACGTAATGGCAAAGCGCGAGGACGAGCGATTGAGCGTCGAGGGCCAGCCCAAGCGGAAGCGATGCGCCGGAAGTCATGGCCCGGCCATCGAGAAGTATCGGATTGTCGTCAGCGTGCGACAGGTTGTGCGCGAGCGTCTCTTCGGCACGGTCCAGCGCGCAGAGCAGGCCACCGCCGATTTGTGGCATGCAGCGGAAACTTAGTGGATCTTGAAGGTTTCGGCGCGGCGTCCAGTCACTTTCACTGCACAGACTTTGCAGAAAGCACGCCACGCGCGTTTCCGTTTCTGTTCCGGTGAGCCGCGCCGTTTCCCACGGCGCT
Source organism: Acetobacter sp. DsW_063 (assembly GCF_002153745.1). GTDB lineage: Bacteria > Pseudomonadota > Alphaproteobacteria > Acetobacterales > Acetobacteraceae > Acetobacter. The sequence continues at coordinate 219,395 of NZ_JOPL01000005.1, forward strand.
CCGAAGGCGCCAAATCCTGCGGCGCTGAGGGTAAAAACTGACAGCAGCAGGGGCAACCGCGCGCGGAGGTCAGCGACGGCGATCGCCACCCCGGCAACGCCCAGCGCGTTGCTGGAGAGAACTGTCATCACGTCCTTTGGCCCCGGATCGATCGGCGCGAGACTGAACCGGGTGAGCAGCGCGGCGGCAGATTCCGGCTGCTCATGGTCGGGGCCGTAGGCGTCTCCTTCACCAAGGAGGGTGGCGCCGATATGGCTCATCAACCCGACGTCGGCGCAACCGATAGAGCCATATTCAGGCACGACCGGTGTGATACCTGCGTTCAAAAGCGCCGCGAGCGCATGGGCGAGATGCACGCTGGCGCCAGTGTGACCGGTCAGCAAGCCATTCAACCGGGCCGTCATGGCCGTCCTGACCACACGGCGCGGCATATGCGGGCCGGTTCCGAGCAAGTGGGAACGTAGGAGCCGCAGCGCATATTTCGGGCGCTCGTCACCCGACACCCGGCTGTCCTTGAATGCGCCGACCATGCTGGTCGTGCCGTAGATGCCGTCGCCTCTGTCGAGAGCGCGTTCAAGCGAGCGTTGGCCAGCAAGAAGACGCGCTACGCCATCTCCGCCGAGCTTTACATAAGCGCCGTCAGCGACTGCGATCAGGTCGCTCAGCGGCAATGTTGTTCCGGTCAGAGTGATCGCGGTCACGGCGGCCTTTCTTTCGTTGGCGTTGACTAAAGTGTTTCATCATCAGGGGACCGCTCCCCTATGCTTTTTGGTGCGTGGGCTATACCTCCGGACCGTCCGGGCCATAAGGCGGTCGTGAGAACGCGGGCGAGAGCAGGGCGGCCAACGCCGGAAGCGCCGCGATCGACACATAAAGCGCGGCGCTGGGGACGCCGCGCCAGACATTTCCGAGAGCGGTCAAAATCGCCGGCGCGAAGCCGCCAAATAGAGAAACTGCGATATTATACGACAATGCGATGCCGCTTGCGCGCACTGATTTCGGGAACAGCCCAGCGATTCCCAAGGGCGCCGCGCCAACAAACTGGGAAACCAGAAAACACAATAAGGCGGCGACTACGATCATGGTGATGACGCCGTGGCTGACAGTCAACATGGACAAGATGGGGGCGGGAAGAATCAAAAGCAGGAAAGCGGAGGCGAGCATGATGCGCCGTGCGCCGAACCGGTCAGCCAGTTTGCCCGCTGTAAGTGAGCCTGCCACCAGCGCGATGTTGCCAAAGAGGTAGGCCACGTAGCTGGCGTGGGGCGCGACGCCAAAAAAACGCTGCACGTAGAGAGGAAGGTATATGATCAGGGCATAGGGCGCAGCGCCCCATAACAGGGATAGCCCAAGTGCGGCGAAAACAGAGCCCTTGTGGCGCTTCGCCAAAACGCCGATGGCGAGCGTTTCGCGAGCTGCCACTCTTCGGACCGGCGAGAACGCGTTGCGACGCATGATGACGCCGAGCGGGATGATTGCAAGACCGATAGCAAATGGCGCGCGCCACCCCCACCCGGCGATCTGCGCGTCGCTCAGAAACGCCGTGACGCAGGCGGCGACGAGTGCGCCGAGCATATTCGACAGCCCCATGGTCGCCTGCAGGAAGGAGGCGGCGAACCCTGCTCGTCCACCGGCGGCCCCCTCGACAAGGAATGCCGCAGCTCCTCCGATTTCGCCGCCTGCTGAAATTCCTTGTAATAGACGCCCGACGCACAGAACGATGATCGAGGCGCGCCCGGCGATCGCGTAAGGCGGGTCGAACAGAATGCAGGCTGTGCCGACGCCCATCAATGCGCATGTCAGCATCAGCGTCGGACCGCGCCCACGCGCGTCGGCATAATGTCCGAGCAGCAACGCCCCCAGCGGGCGGGCGACGGCGCCCAGTCCGAACACCAGCAGGCTCTGGGCCAGAAGGGACAGTGGATCGGACGGCGGCAGCAATGCTTTCGCGATATAGGGTGCAAAGAGCGCGTAGACCGAGAAGTCATACCATTCGAGAAGATTGCCGACGCAGGCGGCCACGATCGTCGTTTTTTTCGCCCGTGGCTGCACCGTTGTCATGACGACGCCTCGTGCTCAGAAACTTGCGCTGATCGTGCCGAAGAACTGCCGTGGCGCGCCCATCAGGAAATAATTGTAGCCGGTATTCGTGAAGTTGTTTCCCAGTTCGTTCGTCGTCGCGATGTAGGTTTTGTTCGTCAGGTTGTAGATATTGAATGCCGCAGTAATGCCCTTCAGAGGCCCTGCATTTCCAAAATTGTATCGCGCTCCGAAATTCATCAGGAAATATCCCGGCGCATGCAGGTCGTTGGTATAGGTCAACTGCCGATGCGACATGTAGATTCCGTCGACATGCGTATCGAAACCGCCGATGCGGTAGGTGATGTTCGCTTTATACATGAACTGCGGATAGTTCGGGACCAGTTTGCCGCGCGTCGGCTCGACGCCGGAGGACGTCGCGACGTTCTGGTCATACGTCGAGTGCGCGTAGGAGAAGGAGTTGTAGATTGAAAGGCCTTCCAAAGGCCGAACGGTCACGCTCGCTTCCGCGCCGTTGGTCGTCACGCCGCCGACGTTCTGCACTGCGGTGATCGGGTTGATACCCGAATTGTTGGTGATCAACTGCAACCGGTTGGAAAAATTGATGCGATAGAGGGAGGCGAGAGCGCTGACAATCGGGGAGGTGTAGCGGTAGCCGCCTTCGTATACCCAGTCCGTTTCCGGTTTCAGCGTGTTTTTCGTCGCCTGAAAACTGGCCTGCGAGGCGGTCCACGGCGTCGCCGACACGTTGGTTCCGTAGCCGTCGAGAGGGAAGGACCGCATGTTATGCGATACGTCGAAGAACAATTCGTGACGAGGCAGGAATCGCCATATCGCGGAAACCTGAGGCAGGAAGGCGTTTGACGCCTCCAGACGCCCCTGCGCGACCTGTGTGCCGTTGATGGCGGCGTCCTGCGTCAGCACGCTGTTGCCGGAATTGACGATCATCGACTTGAAGCCTGCGTTCACCGTCAGTGTGTCGGTAATCTTGTAGGTGTCCTGCAGGTGGAACACGAATGTGTTCGTGGAGAACGCTTCCTGCCATGGGGTCGCAAAAATTTTGTTGCCCGGAAAGCCGGTGGTCGGGTTGCCGAGCGTGCCCTGCCCAAGCAGCGGCGCCTCGGTGAAATAACGGCTTTCGGTGAAGTTGCCGTATTCATACCAGACGCCCGCATTCAGTTTATGCCGCCCGATTTTCCATGTCAGGGCCGTTTCGAAACCGCCTCGCGCGATGCCCGGAGTCTGGACGCGCTGCGAGATCGGCGCACCGTTAGGCGAAGGCATGTAGGGTGTCGTCCAGGTGCTGTATCCGCTATCGCCATGGGCGTACAACGTGGTTTTCCAGTTCAGCGACGATGTGAGATTTTCGTCGAGCGTAACGCCGCCCAGATAGTCGACGCGATTGGCCGTGCCCGCGTAGTAAGCGGCGTCGAGAGGATCGTTGGTCTTGAGCACGGTCGAAGAATAGTGGCCGAGGGCCGCGTTATAGGCCGCAGTGTAATCGGGGTAATAGTTGGCGAGGTTGGGGCCGACCGTATGCAGCCAGTTCATCGTCATGTCCTGATAGTCGAACTGCTGGATCGAACTCCAGTCGAAGAAGACTTTCACGGAAGAGCCACGCGCGAGCGGTTGTACGAATTTCGCATTGACCTGATCCGAATGATCGTAACCGGAACCTTTCCACAAATTTTCATTCAGGCGCGCGTAAGAAACGTAAAACCGCGTTCCGGTCGGGTTCAGGTCGCCGCTTTCCAGACGCACGAACGTCCGCATCGTGGAATTGCTGCCGAAGGTCTGGCCAATTGAGCCGCCCCGCTTGTGCGACGGATCAAGCGAGTGCGTCTCGATGGCTCCGCCCAGGTTGCTGGTGGAGGCGACGTCGATTGCGCCTGCTCCCTGCGATACGTCGACGCCACCGACATTGTCAGAAATGATGGCGCGCGTCACGGCGAGGCCATTGTAGTTGTTAAACTGTTGATCGCCGAGCGGAATGTCGTCGAGCGTGAATCCAAGTTGAGACTGGCTGAACCCGCGCATGAAAATCTGGCTGGAATACTCATAAGCGCCAAATGGATCCGCCGATTGATAGACGACGCCCGGCAATTGGCTCAGCACCTTCAGGGGCGACGTGCCGGGCACGCTTTGCTGCATCATCGTGTGAGTGACGCTGGTCATTTGCCGTGTGGAGCCGCGCCCGAAGACGGTCACGGCTTCGTTGCCCTGCGCGATCGCCTTGGCGTGTCGTGGCGTGGATTGTGGGCTGGTGGGTGAGGATGCAGAGCCTGCCGCCGCGGGGTGCGTCAGCGGCTTTCGCAACGTCTTCGGTTTGGAGGAGGTTGGGGCTGCGTAGGCGCTGGAAATAATTGCAAGGCTGCTGATGATGCTGGAAAGTGTGAGGAGTTGCCGAGACGTCATTGCGGTATTTCCCTGGCTTGTAAGGTGGGTTTCAGAGGGCCGTTGGACGATGTGCGGCGTCGCCCGGACGCAGCCCGAATTGGTAGATGAGTGCGCATCCGACGCCGATTGCGCTGGCGACAAGCATCGACGGCGTAAAACTGGAGAAATGATCGGCCAGCGCGCCGGTGATCGCTGGCGCCAGGGCTCCCCCGAGAGAGCCTCCAGTATTTTGGATGGCTTCGAGCGTAGCGACGCGATTTTCCGATGCGATAACTGTTCCGAGAGTCCACCCGCACGTCATGGCGAGCCCTCCCGCAAACAGGGCGAGCGCCATAAACGCGACCATGAGAGGGAGACCAAGGTGTAACGTCGTCAAAGCGGTGGCGCAGGCTGAGGTCAGCATAGCCAACACAAGTGGCGTTCTGCTGGCGTTGAGTGGATCCATCCCACGAGCGGCCAGCCGATCCGAGATGAATCCGCCCAGAACGCTCCCGGCGAAACCGCAGAATTGAGGCGCAGCCGATAAAAGTCCGGCTTGATCGGCAGTCAGTTTCTGAGATTTTTCGAGCCACGCAGGCATCCACGTCGCATAGAGCCATGTCACGTAGATGACGCCAGCGAAACCGGCGGTAATGACCCAACTCGAACGTCTACGCAGCAGATAGCTTAGATCGTCTTTGAGGATTCCGGTAATTCCGGAATGAACCGTGGGTGAAGGCGGAGGAAGAGCGTGACGATCATCTGGCGCGAGCGGCAACTCCTGCGGTTCGCGATAGAAAATAATCCAGGCCAGTGCAAGAAGAAGGCTGACGGCGCCGATGGTCACCGACATGCCGCGCCAGCCCCACACCGCCATGATCGCAAGCAGAACTGGCGGGGCGATGGCTGGCCCCAAAGCGGCCGAGCCGTTGAACAACCCGATCGGCCGTCCGCGTTCTTCCGGGCTGAACCACAGGACAAGCGCGCGCGTGCCCGAAAGGAAAAGCGGCGTCTCGCCTAGTCCTAATCCGATGCGGGCAAGAAACAGACCCGTAGAACCATGCACAAGCCCAAACGCCATTTGGGCGCAGGACCAGATAGCGAGCCCCGCGCCAAGAAGGCTTCGGCTGTTGACGCGATCCGCGAGCAGACCCATCGGAATTTGTCCGGCGAGATACGCCCAGGCGAAGACCGATAGCAGCAGGCCCATCCGAGTGTAGGACATGTGCATATCCGCCATAACTGCGGTGCTGCTGACCGACAGCGCTGCTCGGTCGATGTAGCTGATGCAGCCAGCGGCTATCAGAAAAGCGACCGTCCATGTCCGGCGGCGCGCGACGGCAGGGGAGAGAGACGCAGGCGACGCGCTCATGCCGCAGGCTTTCGTGACGCGGAGTTTCCCTCCATACGAATTTCGGCGAAACATGCGCGCAGACGCTCGATGATCGCGAGATTCGAATGATCCTTCCTCCATATCAGGCGCGTCGTCATGCGGTAACGATCCGGCAGAGGCCAGGCATGGACAGCCTGAGACTGAAACGATCCGGCGGGCAGAATTGCGCAGCATGTTCCGTCTTCGACGAGCCGGAGGATCAGCGACAGCGACTGCGTTTCAAAAATTGCGGTTGGCGTTACGCCTTCCTGATCGAGATAGCGATCCGTGATGCGGCGTAGGCCTGTCCCCAGAGCGGGCACGGCAAGAAGTTGCGTGCTGATGATCATTTGTGGCGTTTGTCCGCTTCTGGGGCCATGCGAGCGGTCGAACACCAGATAAATTGGCGATCTTTCGAGATCCTCGCGATCCAGACTGGATGGAATATCGATCAGGTCGGTCAATCCGGCGTCGAATCTGCCGTCGAGAAGTCCTTCCACCATCTGCGGCGCGGCGATGGTCGAAATTGTGAGGGAGGGTTGATAACGGCGGTGGCGCCAGAGACGAACGAGGTTGGCCAGCACTGCTGTCAACGAGCTTTCGCTACTGGTCGGCATCATGGACGCAAGGCGCAGCGTTCTTGATTCCCGGAAATAGCTGAAGTTCTCGTCTCGGGTGATTTGCCGGTATGTGTTGTCTACGAGCTGGCACCCCTGCCGCAGCAGCTCGGCGGCGGCAGTTGGTTCGGCTCCACTGGAACTGCGCACGAAGAGCGTGCGACCGAGAATGTCCTCAAGCCTGCGGATCTGCCGCGAAAGCGTCGGTTGCGTAAGCGACAGCCGTTGCGCCGCCGCAGCGATACGCCCCGTTTCGTAGACGGTGAGGAAGTAACCGATCATGCGCAAAGTCAGGCCTGACTGAAGCAGGGCGCGCATGTCGTGGGTCGACAAAGGGGCGGGTGCGTTCTCTTCGGGCTGCCCGATGATCTGGTTGTTGGAGATCAGGGATCCGCACCAGCCCAGTAATTGACGGGCGGAGTTATACAGGCTTTCGCCATACGCGGTTGTCAGCGCCCGGCCTCCCTTGCGGAGCGACGTGCGGGACAAGAGGTGCGCCGCCATCGCCTGTTCAAGCGCAGACACGCTGTGAGTGATCGCGGACGCGCTGACGCCCAGAGCGAGGGCGGCGCGCGCGGCGGAGCCTTCGTCTATAAGGCTCGTAAAGTAGATCAGTGCCGGAAGTTCCATTCCTGCGTGCGCCCCGGAGACTGTGATGACGAGAGTCTTGTCGTGAACGTTTGCGGGAGTGAGAAATAAATAACTAATTATTTTTGTTATTTATAAAAACCCCGCCCCGCAATCGTATCGCAGCACTTCTGTAACGATCTCGCAATTGCAATCGTGCAAGAGGCATGGGGCGTGCACAAAAAAGCATATATGTTGAAACGATCGAGTGATCATTGATTTTTTGAAATGAGTCGCGCGGAGGCGGGAGAAATCCGGGGGAAAAGCCTGGGCCAGCGCATCGTCGGATGCGCCGGATGTGCGAAACTGTTCCGGCGAAGTGCACGCTTTGCGGTCTGAACGGAGCGCCGCGGGTTGGGGCGTGTCAGGCCGTAACGAACCGGACGATTTGATAAAGACGCATCAGAACGAAAAACCAAAGCCTGTAATGTTCTTGAAAGCCACGTGCGAGCGTCTTCAGGCGGGCAGTAGGGCAGGCCATCAAGGTGAAAACGAGAGATAGTTCCGACAGACGCTCTTAGTCCGGCAAACTCAGTGAAGGGAGAACGCTCCGGGCCGACGCGCTCCCCGATCTGAATCGTCCAGAAAACTCGTCGGCCGGAAGATGGCTTCCAGTTCGCTCTAAAACGGACCCGAGCCCTGTCGTCATCTACTTCGGCAAAATGACCGAAAGCGGCGCTACCTGAACGGCCGGCTCACGCGCCAGCGTAGCCGTCGCCTACCATGTCGAGCGGCTTTACATGCCGGTCGAACGTCTCCGCGTCGACGCCGAGCGCCAGCGCCGCCTCGCGGAGCGTTTCGTCGTGTTCGATTGCGTGATGAGCGACGGCCGAGGCCTTGTCGTATCCGACCACTGGACTCAGGGCGGTGACCAGCATGACCGAACCTTCGACGTAGCGGCGGATGCGTTCTTCGTTGAGCGTTGTGCCCTCGACCGAGAAAATGCGGAAATTGTGACAGCCGTCGGCCAGAATGCGGATTGCGTGCAGGACATTCGCCACGATGACCGGGCGCATGACGTTCAGTTCCAGATTGCCTTGCGCTCCGGCGAACGCGACGGCTGCGTCGTTGCCCAGCACCTGTGTGGCGATCATGACCAGCGCCTCGCACTGCGTCGGGTTCACCTTGCCCGGCATGATCGACGAACCGGGTTCGTTTTCCGGCAGGCGCAGTTCTCCCAGCCCGCAACGAGGACCGGAGCCAAGCCAGCGCATGTCGTTTGCTATCTTCATCAGTGCGACGGCGACGCCGCGCAGGCCTGCCGACGCGCGCACCATGGCGTCAAGACCGCCAAGAGCCGCAAATTTGTTCGGCGCGGTGACAAAAGCGCGTCCGGTGAGGCTTGCGATCTGCTCAGCGATGGCTCGGCTGAAACCAGGAGGCGCGTTGAGGCCGGTGCCCACGGCGGTCCCTCCGGCGGCAAGCTGCAACAGGCCGCCCCGGGCGGCTCTCAACGCATCCAGAGCGTCTTCGAGCTGCTGCGCCCAGCCGGACCATTCCTGCCCGACAGTCAAAGGCACGGCGTCCTGCAGGTGCGTACGGCCGATCTTCACGACTTTCGCCCACAGTTCCGCTTTGCTGGAGATCGCGGCGACCAGAGCTTCCACCTGCGGGATGAGCGCGTCGTCGATCTGCAGGAGCGTGACGACGTGCATCGTGGTGGGAAACGAGTCATTGCTCGATTGCCCCATATTGACGTCGTCATTGGGATGAACGGGTTTCTTCGAACCGATCTCTCCGCCCAGAAGCTGGATTGCGCGATTTGAGATCACTTCGTTGGCGTTCATATTGGTCTGGGTGCCGGAGCCGGTTTGCCACACGAACAGCGGGAACTCGTGGTCCAGTTTGCCCGCAGTCACTTCGTCCGCCGCGCGAATGATCGCGTCCGCCTTCCATTGCGGGAGCCGCCCGTCGGCCGCGTTCACCAAGGCGGCGGCTTTTTTTACCACGCCATAGGCCCGGCACAGCTCGATCGGCATTACGTCGCGGCCGATCGAGAAATGCACCAGACTGCGTTGCGTCTGCGCGCCCCAGTAATGGTCGGCGGGCACTTCGATGGAGCCCATGGAGTCCGTCTCGACGCGCACGCCGCTTGCATCGATCCCGATGGGAAGATCGCGTATCTCGTGATTGTCGCTCATCGCATGCTCCTGACTTTTGAAATTTCAGCTTCAGCCGGTGGGGCCCCGGGCGCGCCCGGCGAGGTGTGGCGCCTGAAATGCGCCGCGGCTCAGGCGCCTTCCCGGTCACTAGCGCATCGTGATCGCGCCTAAAGTATCCTCATGGAGTCAGGCGCTTTGACCTAATCACGATCTGCTGCTGCGGCGAGGCTCCCCATCAGAAGCCTGTGCCCAACGTCGCAATTGCGCCGCGCCGCAGCGCCAGTCCGAGCTGAATCCAGCCGACGCCGACGAAGATCAACTCCGCAGCGATAATAGTGCCGATCAGCCACAGTCCGGACCACGGAAGAGTAGCATATAACGTCATGCCAACGACAAAGCTGAACAGCCCGCCAAGCAGGACGACCCACCAGCCGGACAGTTCCCGATGGCGTGCTGCGATCACTGCACGCGTCACGCCGCTGATGACCAGACTGACAGCCACGAAGATCGTGATGACGACCGAGCCTGCGACCGGTTCCTCTATCAGCAGGCCGCCACCCACAACATACAGCGCGCCTCCGAGAATGGAGAACAGAAAACCTCCCCAGTCTTTCACTGCGAAAGCGTGGATGACCTGCGCTACGCCAGCGGCGATCAGGAGGGCCCCCAGCACGATTGTGCTGGCGAGCGTGACGGAAATTGCGTCAACCCATGCGATTGCGCCGAGAACGATGCTGACGACGCCAAGGGCGACGAACAGGAACCAATGTTTTTTGCCGAGAGTTGCGGTCACGGATCCCGATCCTTTGTCTTTCGTTTTCTTGCCGAACGATCCTACGCCCTTCCTGGCGCCCGTGTCGCGGTCGGTGATGAACGAGAGCTAATCTGCGCGCGGATTAAACGCTCGTTCGGAGCATGGCGGATGTGCGGACAAGGGGGTGGTTGACCGACGGCCTGACGGTCACGGCGCCGGAGTAGTCCCGAACCTGCGCGTTATTTTGTGCTGGTCGAAGCGGAGAGGACAGCGCTTTTCGGACCGGGAAACCATGCGTCGGTCCAGCCTCTGAGCCGATAGTCGGTCAGCCCGATCCACTCGTGTGCGGCCCAGTCCAGCGTCGCCAGACGGCCGCCGAGAGACAGAGGCCATGCGCTTAATCGTTCGCGCGACACATATCCCACAGGCCAGGGCAGCACGTTCCACCCGATCTTGCGGAACACCCCTACAGAGCGCGGCATATGGCTGGCGGAGGTAATCAACACCCAGACCTCGTCAGGTTTCGGATGAACAAGGGCGTAGCTGTCAGTGGCGTTTTCGCGCGTCGTGCGCGAACGATCTTCGTAGATCACGCGGTCTGGAGGCAGTCCAAGCTCGTTGAGAGCCATCCGCGCCCATTTGGCCTCGTTCGACACGCCCTGCTTGATGTCGCCAGACCCCCCGGTGAAGATCAGTTTCGCATCCGGATACCGGCGGCTCAAGGCCACGAAAGCGGTCAGACGGTTGGCGGCGTTGGCGATGATCGGCGTCCCTCGGTCCTGACTGAGCACGTCGTCGATCGATCCGCCAAGGACGATGACCCCGTTCACGTGGGCAGGCGGGTCAACGATTTGCGGAAAGCGGTCGTCGAGCGGCCTGACCGCCCATTGTTCGACGGGAAATAAGAGGCACGCCCCGAAACCGATGGCGGCGGCCCACACCAGAGCGCGCCCGGCGCGCGTCGCGCGAAACAGCAGCCCGAGTAGCAACGCCTCGACCAGCAGGGCGGTTGGGGAGAGGGCGATCGTCAGGATTTTGCCGATGGTGAACACGGTGCGGGGTCCTCCTGATGAAAGTGCCTCGTCAACCGTATTCCGGCACGCCTGGCATTGCGATGAACCCGGGAAGCCCCTTCACGCAAGTTTGCCAGCGGCGCAGGGCTGGATAATCGTCATGGGAGAGCCCGTAGTCGCGGCACAGGGCGAAGGACGGAAACAGCGCGATATCGGCGATGGTCGGCCTGTCTCCCACAAACCAGCTTCCGCCCGAAATTCTGCGCAACGTCATATGGTCTTCCATGATGCGCAGCGCGTCGCGCGCCGTGGTTGACGTCTGCGTTTCGCAGTCATCCGAAGACGGGCCGAACAGCGCCAACCTGCGCAAACGGCGCGCCTCGGTCAATTCGTATTCGGCGAAGCTCAGCCAGTGGGCGACGGATGCAGCCTCGCCCGTATCGACCGGAGCCCATCCGGAAGCGGGTCCCGCGAGGACCGCCACGGCTCGCAGCACCGCCATAGCGCCGCATATGGTGGGAAGGTCGTCCGTTCCGGTCACTCCCTGAAGTGCAGGCAAGCGCCCGGCGGGACTCAGCGCCCGAAAGGAGGGAGCGTCCTGCTCCCGCGCCATCGTCACGTCGATGGCGTGAAGCCGCGCGGTAAGGCCGCACAATGCCAGCGCAAGGCGGGCGCGGTAGCAATCCTCGTCCAGTTCGTCGTCGTACAGGACAAGATCAGACATGTTCGATCACGATGGCGTCTTTATGTTCCCGTTCCACGTTGTCGCGTAGTGTGCTTGCCCAGCGAGATGCGCGTTGAATCGTCGTCGTTGGCGCGTCTCCTTCTATCAGGACATAGAGGCGGGTTTCTTCTCGTCCGATAGCGTGCAGCACGACCACCATGGTCGCGGCGCCCGTCGCGTCGTCGTCCGGCGTTTCGGCGATATCGTGGACAGGCAGTTTCACCCAAGCGGTCCGATCGTCTGGGCCTATGCCGAGCGTAAGTGCGACGCTGCGCGTCGGTGCGTCGACGCGGATTGTGCGGACGGGCGTTGTCCGGTGTGCGGGTGACGTCAGGGCGGGTGGTGATTCCGGCGGCTCCACGCCGTCGACCCGGCACCAGATCAGTCCATCGCTTTCAATGGTCGGGAAGGTTGTCGTTCGGATTGTCGCCGCAGGCTTGAGGCCGGGGTGCGCAGGAATGGTCCTGCAGCGACCTTCGGCGTCGAAGCACCAGCCGTGATAGAGGCAGGCCAGCATGTCATCGCGCACGAAGCCGAGGCTGAGTCTCATGCCGCGATGCGGGCACCGATCATCGGAGGCCCTCACGTCGCCATGTGAATTCCGCCAGATCGCCAGTCGTTGCTCGCCGATCCGTGCTCCAGTGACGGAAGCTGGCGGCAGATCGAGCCCCAAAGCCACAGGACGCCAACCATGTGCGTCCACCTCTTCAGGGGCATCTTGTCCTTGCTCCGTCACGGCGGACGACTCCTCGGCCGAATTGTTCCCGTTATCATTCTGACATCGTTTCGCATGTGCGTGGAGGGAGAAAAAAGACTTCAATACTGACTGGCGAGTGTGACGTCTTTTTGTTAGAACATACCTAGTTAATAGTTACAGTTTTTTCGAAGCAGTGGTGATTGGTCAGGTAAGGGTTGGCTTCGTCGGGTCAAGTCTGGTTCGCTGTTTCAGGTGCGGCGGCAGGATAGTGCGTCGTGGTCGGCAAGATGCGTGACACGCGCTGAGAATCGCCAGAAACGCGTTTCTGGCGATTTCACTCAGGTTTTCTTTTGTTCGTTAGGAGTTGGGAGAGTTTCAGCGCCGACAGGACTGCCGATAGCAGCGGTCTTCCGAGCAGTGAAACGTAAGCGGCTGTCTGTGCGTTGAACGCGCAGACAGCTATCCCACGGTATGCGCCTTTGGGACGCGGAGAGTAAGTCATGTTGCAAAGCTCGCACGATCTGGCGCTATTGCTGGCTCGATTTCAATTCGCCTTCACCGTCGGCGTGCATATCGTCTTTCCCGCGTTTTCGATCGGACTGGCGGCTTATCTCGCGGTCCTTGAGGGACTATGGCTGCGAACCGGACGTTCGGTTTATCTTGATCTTTATCGCTATTGGGTAAAGGCGTTTTCCGTCGTTTTCGCCATGGGCGTCGTGTCGGGGCTCGTCATGGCGTACGAATTCGGAACCAACTGGGCGCCATTCTCCCGCAAGGCCGGTCCTATCACCGGCGTTCTTCTGTCTTACGAAGTGATGACGGCGTTCTTCCTGGAGGCCGGGTTCCTTGGCGTCATGCTGTTCGGCATGAACAAGGTCGGGCGGGGATTGCATTTTGCCGCGACGTGTCTGGTCTCCGTTGGCACCTTGATTTCCATGACCTGGATTCTGGCGTCGAACTCCTGGATGCAGACGCCGCAAGGATATGCAATCGACCCGACGACCGGAAGCTTCATGCCTGCTGACTGGCTGGCGATCATTTTCAATCCGTCATTCCCGTTTCGGCTGGCGCATATGGGTCTTGCCGCATTTCTGTCAGTCGCCTTCGTCGTCGGTGCGACGGGCGCCTGGCACATGCTGCGCGCTCGCCGGCAGGGAGAGCCTGTCGCAGAGCCGGTGAAAGTCATGTTCTCCATGGCCATGTGGATGGCCGCCATCGTCGCGCCGGTGCAGATGCTGGTCGGCGATGCGCATGGACTGAACACACTGAAATATCAGCCTGTGAAGATCGCAGCTATGGAGGGCGACTGGGTTTCTGAAGGCCGGGCGCCAGAGTTGCTGTTCGGCATCCCCAACATGAAGACGGAGCACACCGATTATGCGGTGGGGATTCCTCTGGTCGGTTCGCTGATCCTCACCCACAGCATCGACGGCAAGGTGCCAGGCATGAAGGATTTTCCGCGGGACCAGCGTCCGCCGTCTCCTGTCGTTTTCTTCTCGTTTCGCATCATGATCGCGCTGGCGGTGCTGATGGCTGGGCTGGGATTCTGGTCGCTGTTTATGCGTTGGCGCAAGCGTCTGTATGAGAGCGCCGCGCTCCATCGCGCAGCGGTCGCGATGGCCCCGGCAGGATTCATCGCGCTGCTTTGCGGCTGGGTGACGACGGAGGTTGGTCGCCAACCCTGGACGATCTATGGCTTGCTGCGGACCACGGACAGCGTGTCTCCCATAGTCCTGTCCAACATCGAACTGTCTCTGGCCGCTTTCGTGATCGTTTATGTTCTGGTTTTTGGCTCAGGCCTTGGAATTCTGATGCGAATACTCGGTAGGGCCCCGGAAACGGGAGAGCATGACGTCAACGAGACGTCGGCTGGCGAAATTCTGGGTGGACGGGCACAATCGGCGGCTGTCCGCGCCGTTACCGACGACGGAGTGTAAGGTCATGACAGGACTCGCATACTGGCTCCCCGTTGTCTGGGCCTGCATTCTTGGTTCCGCCATCATGATCTACGTGATCCTCGATGGCTTCGATCTAGGGATCGGCATTCTTTTTGCCGTAGAGCGCGACAGGCTGCGACGCGACGTGATGGTGCAGACCATCGCCCCTGTATGGGATGGCAACGAGACGTGGATGGTGCTGGGCGGCGCTGTGCTTTACGGCGTCTTTCCGGGCGCATATGCAACGTTGTTGCCTGCGCTTTACCTGCCGATCGTCCTGATGCTTCTGGCGTTAATTTTTCGAGGCGTTTCCTTCGAGTTTCGTATTTTGACGCGGGACGGGGGACGCGCTGCGCTGTGGGACATCGGCTTCATGGCCGGATCCGGCGTCGCCGCTTTTTGCCAGGGCTGCATACTCGCGGGCGTCATACAGGGCGTCACGGTTTCGGATGGTGCGTTTGCAGGCGGTCCGCTGGATTGGCTGACGCCGTTCAGCGTGCTGTGCGGCCTGTCCGTCGTGTGCGGCTATACCCTGCTCGGCGCAACTTGGCTGATCTGGCGCACCTCGGGGGACCTTGAAGTCTCCGTCCGGAAACTGGCTCCGGCGCTTGCGGCCAGTCTGTTCGTCGCTATCGTGGCGGTCAGCTTCTGGACGCCTATGCTGCACGCGCCATACCTCACACGGTGGACGGCTTGGCCGAATGTTCTTTACGTCGCGCCTGTTCCGGTTCTTGTCGTGGCCCTGGGGGCGCTGTTTCTTCTGGGTCTGCGCCGCGCGCATTCTCGCACGCCGTTTCTGTGCGTGCTCGGCTGGTTTTTTCTCTGCCTTTCCGGCCTCGCTATTACCGTGTGGCCCTACGCCGTGCCGCCGACGCTGACGCTGTGGAGCGTGTCTTCCCCACCGTCCAGTCAATTGTTCCAGCTTGTTGGAACGGCTGTGCTTCTGCCGATTATTCTGATCTATTCGGTTTATTCCTATCATGTGTTCCGTGGAAAGGTGACGGAAGCAGATGTCCATCACTGACTTGCATTACAGGGATGGAGCCGCGCCGCGCGGCTTCATTCGCCGCTTCGGCTGGTTCGTAGCGATCTGGGCTGCGAGCACGGTTGCGTTCATAAGTCTTGCGACGCTGCTGCGCTTGCTGGTGCCCCACTGAACTTCGGGTCAGGGGGAATGCTCTAAGTTATTATTTTATCGAGCATCTTCACCCGTTCAAACGAATTCGTCTGAACGGGATTTGCTTTGGGAGAGGCAAGCGGCGTTGCGGCGGGATACTGCACGGTGTCGCTGCCATTGTTCGACGTCGATGCACCGGCGCATAGTTTGGTCGGGCATAGCTGTTGGAACGAGACAACCCACGGGCAGGGCCGCTTCGCTGAACGCATTCAGAGTAACCACATGGGCTACTCACCGAGAAACACTGCGCGTGCTGCTTCGACTTCCGCGCGCAGGAGCTCGCAAATACGGCGGATGCGGGGAGCCTCCTGCTCGCCTGAGCGAGTAATCAGCCAGTAGGTTCGGGTCAGCGCGGCCTCATCCGGCAAAATTCTGACCAGTGCTGGGCGTTCCGCCGCTATGAAAGCGGGCAGGACGGCCAAGCATATCCCTGAACATGCGGCCTCCATCTGTGCATGAAGGCTGGAATTCTGGATACGCACCGATTTGAGCGGCACGCCGAGTTCCTCAAGGTAGTCCAGCCCGCGCGTGAACAGCAGTTCGTCGACATACCCGGCGAACACGTGCTGTGCGAGGTCCGTCGTCGTGCGGATCGGCGGGTTGCGCGCGAGGTACTCGGGAGAGCCGTAAACAAAGAGCCGGTAATCCGTGAGCGGCGTCGCAGAGAAACGTTCGCCCGGCGGCACATGCAGGGTGATGAGAATGTCGGCCTGATGTCGTGACAGGGTGACGATCTGCTGGATCGTCACCATTTCAACGGTCAGATTGGGATTGCTTTCGATAAGCGTGCCGATTCTGGACGCGAGAAAGAAATTGCCTATCCCCTCTAGCGCGCTGATCCTGACTGTTCCGGACAATCCGCCAGCCGGAGCGTTTTCAGCCAGCCGCCCGGCTTCACGGTTCATCGCTTCGACCGAAGCCAGAAGACGCTCGCCATGGCGCGTCAGCGCGTAGCCGCGTAGATGGCGCTCGAACAGGCTGACGCCCATGGCCTGTTCAAGAGACTGAATGTGTCTTCCAACCGTAGCGTGGTCGACGCCGAGGGTTCTGCCCGCGACAGAAAGCGAACCCGCACGGGCGACCGCATGGAAATACTGAAGGTCTCGCCAGTCCAGACCGCGCTTCATCGTCATCAACGCTCCGCGAGCGCCCCGGTAGCATGCTTCTCCCCGCGACGACGCAAACCGGCGTTCCGCGAAAAGATCAGGGGCGGGTTTTCCGGCTGGTAACGCCGGTTTTCGGCAGACAAAGCCACATCGCTCCCACGACCTTGGGGGCGACCTGTGCAGATTTGCACGGCCTGTGGGCGAAATCGCCTAATTTTACCGAGAGCGCGGCGACGGTAAGCGGGACGCAACAATAACGAGAAGAAAGGGGCGGGTTTCTCCCGCCCCCTTTCCTGAAAGGGAATGCCCGATGACGGCGTTATACCTTCCCTCTTTCACACGCCTCGGCGGCGGAGCGCTGGACGAACTTCCCGCCGCGCTGGCTCTGGCCGGCTTGAAAGCGCCATTTATCGTCACCGACCGCTTCATGGCGTCTTCGGGTTTGCTTGAGCGAGTCAAAGACCTGCTTCTAAAAGCTGGCTTCGACGCACGAGCCTTTGCTGACGCCGTGCCGGACCCCACGGTCGTGTCGGTCAACGCTGCGTTGGCGGCCCTGCGAGAGGGGCGTCACGACTGTGTTATCGGCCTGGGCGGGGGCAGCCCGATAGATACGGCGAAAATGGTGGCGGTTCTCGCTGTTCACGACACGACGCCTGCGGCCCTGAAGGCTCCATACGTCCAGGACGAGCCGGGTCTTCCCATTATCGCGATTCCGACCACCGCAGGAACAGGCTCCGAGGCCACGCGCGTCACCGTTATCACTGACGAGACGACCGATGAGAAGATGCTCTGCATGGGGGCTGCGTATCAGCCCCGCATCGCTATCGTCGATTATGAGCTGACGCTGTCCATGCCGCTGCGCCTGACCGCCGACACGGGTACTGACGCCTTCACGCACGCTCTGGAGGCTTACGTCTCGCGCAGGGCGAACCCCTTCACGGACGCTCTGGCGCTGACCGCCATGACGCGCATATGGGAGCATCTTCCCACCGCCTGCCGGGAGCCTGCGAACAGGGAAGCGCGCGCCGCGGTGATGCAGGGCGCCTTCGAGGCCGGGATGGCGTTCTCCAACGCATCGGTGGCGCTCGTCCACGGAATGAGTCGCCCGATCGGGGCGCATTTTCACGTTGCACACGGACTCTCCAACGCGATGTTGCTGCCGGAGATCACGGCGTGGTCTCTGCCGGGAGCTCCGGCGCGTTACGCGGCCTGCGCACGACTCTTGGGCGTGGCGTCGGCGCGTGCGCCGGATGTCGCGGCGGGCGAAGCTCTTGTCGCGGCGTTGCGTGCGCGAAACGAGGAAATAGGCGTGCCCAGCCCGAAAACGTTCGGTCTGGACGCCGCCCGTTGGGACAACCTGCTGCCGCTGATGGCCGAGCAGGCGCTCGCTTCGGGCTCTCCCGCCAATAATCCGCGCGTCCCGACTGCGAAAGAGATCGTCGATCTCTATCGCGTCGTCTGGGGTTGAAACGGATCGGCGACGGAGGCCGTCATGCAGAATGCAGATCAATCGTCGCGCAGTATGGCCGGACTTGTTCTGGCGTCGAGCGTCGGCACGGTCATCGAATGGTATGATTTCTTTCTTTACGGCAGTCTGGCGATATTTTTCGCAAAACTGTTCTACCCGCCGGGAGAGGGCGTCGCAGCGACGCTGATCAGCGTCGCGACCTTCGCTACGGGGTTTGCGGTCCGACCGCTCGGCAGTCTGGTCTTTGGACATATGGGTGATCGGCTCGGGCGAAAAGCCACGTTCCTCACCACGCTGTTGATTATGGGCTGTTCGACTGCAGCGATAGGGTTTCTCCCTACGTACGCAGTCGCCGGGTATCTGGCGCCTGTTTTGCTGATCCTGCTGCGGATCATTCAGGGGCTGGCGCTTGGCGGCGAATACGGCGGCGCCGCGACATATGTCGCGGAACACGCGCCGCCCGAAGAGCGCGGAAAATGGGCGAGCTATATTCAGGCTATGGCGTCCGGTGGATTCATCCTGTCTCTGGGCATGGTGCTGGCGTTACGGATCGGTCTGGGTGAGGCCGCCTTTGGCGCCTGGGGATGGCGGGTTCCCTTTCTCCTTTCGATCGTTCTGGTGGCGGTTTCCGTCCGCATACGTCTGCGTCTGTCGGAATCTCCGGTATTTGTGGAGATGCAAAAAACGCACAAGTTGTCGAAATCTCCGGTCAAGGACGCATTCACCATTCCCGGAAACGCCAGACGGATCGTTTTCTTTCTTTTCGGAGTGGCCTGCGCGCAGGCGGTGACTTTCTATACGGCGCAGTTTTACGCCCTGTATTTTCTCCAGAGCGCATTGCACGTGGCTTTTCTTCCGGCGACGCTGGCTATTGCTGCTGGTTCATTGCTCGGATTGCCGTTCTTCGTAATTTTCGGTCGTCTGTCCGATCGGGTAGGGCGAAAGAAACTCTCGCTTGCAGGTATGGCTGCGGCAGTTGTGCTGTACATTCCGCTGTTCGCTGGTTTGCGGTCGTCTGTCCTTTCCGACGGCGTCGCTTTCGTGCCTGCTGCGGCATGTGTTTTCGTGCTCGTCGTGATTGCGGCGTTGATCTACGGGCCATACGGAGCGTTCATTGTCGAATGCTTCCCCGCCAACGTGC
This sequence comes from Acetobacter sp. DsW_063, assembly GCF_002153745.1. Classification (GTDB taxonomy): domain Bacteria; phylum Pseudomonadota; class Alphaproteobacteria; order Acetobacterales; family Acetobacteraceae; genus Acetobacter. Next base: position 238,546 of record NZ_JOPL01000005.1, read on the forward strand.
GCTATACCTCTATTTCGATTCCGTACCATATCGGCAATGGCGTATTTGGCGGATTTCTTCCGTTGATATCGCTGAGTCTCATGAGTCGAACAGGAAATCTTTATGCCGGACTGCTCTATCCGATGGCGGTGTGCGCCATAGGCTTTGTCGTGACGCTTCTGTTCGTGCCGGAGACCTTGCCGCGCGGGGCAGGCGCGCGCAGGGTGGCGGCGCCCATATCAGATGCAGCCGCCTCCGTCCGGCCCGAAGCGTCTTTTTGAACGCCCGCATGATGGCTTCAATGGGAGGCCCCTGTATCGAGCCTGACGCTAAACAGGCGGAACGATATGGCGGACGTAGATGAAATTTCGTCCTGCGCCACGATAATGTTTTGATACGCGCGAAAATTACTGATCTCGAAAACGCCGAACGTCGTCTGCTGCTACGGCGTTCGGGTGTCGATGCAAACACAGGAGAGGCCCTATGAGCATAATTCCCCATGTGATCGCAGGTCGGAAGACCGAAGGAGTTGGCTCGCGGCGGGCCGACGTTTTCAATCCGGCGACGGGCGTCGTCGCGCGGCATGTCGTTCTTGGCGCGCAGGAGGATCTGGAGGCGGCGGTGACGGCGGCGAAGGCCGCCTTCCCGAAATGGGCTGAGACGCCGCCGCTTACGCGCGCTCGCATCCTTTTTCGCGTCCGGGACATGCTGGAAGCTCGTGCGGACGAATTTGCGGCGATCATCACCGCCGAGCATGGGAAGATTCTGTCCGACGCCAAGGGAGAGATCACGCGCGGCCTCGAGGTCGTGGAGTTTGCCACCGGCGCTCCGGAGCTGCTGAAAGGCGAGTTCACTGAGCAGGTCGGACGCGGCATAGACGCACATACCATGCGCCAGCCCTTGGGCGTCGTCGCGGGAATCACGCCGTTCAATTTTCCGGTGATGGTGCCGTTGTGGATGGCGCCGATGGCTATCGCCACAGGCAACTGCTTCATTCTGAAACCATCCGAGCGCGATCCGTCTGCGGCGGTTCTCCTCGCCGACGTTTTCAAGGAAGCCGGTCTTCCTGACGGCGTGTTTCAGGTGGTGCAGGGCGACAAGGATATGGTTAACGCCATCCTCGTTCACCCCGATATTCAGGCCGTCAGCTTTGTAGGATCGACGCCGATCGCGAAGCACGTCTATGCGACCGGAACGACGCACGGCAAGCGGGTGCAGGCGTTGGGCGGCGCGAAAAACCACGCGATCGTCATGCCCGATTGCGATCTCGACAGGACGGTCGATGCGCTGATCGGCGCGGCATACGGGTCTGCGGGCGAACGTTGCATGGCGATTTCCGTCGCGGTGGCGGTCGGACCGGTCGCAGACAGCCTGGTCGCGGGGCTCGCGGACAAGGTGCGGGCGCTTCGGATTGGCGAAGGGACGAATAACGACAACGAAATGGGGCCGCTGGTCACAGCCCAACATCTGGCGCGCGTGAACGGTCTGGTCGCCAGTGGGGCGGAGCAGGGGGCGGCCGTCGTCGTCGATGGGCGGGACCATGCCGTGCATGGCCACGAAAAGGGCTTTTTCATTGGAGGCACTCTCTTCGACAACGTGACAGCCGATATGACGATCTACCAGGAGGAAATCTTCGGCCCGGTTCTCTGCGTTATGCGCGCGCCCGATTTTGAGACGGCGTTGCGTCTGGTGAATGACAGCCCGTTCGGCAACGGCGCCGCCATCTTCACGCGGGACGGCGACACGGCCCGCGCCTTCACCCATCGGGTCAGGGCCGGAATGGTCGGCGTCAATGTGCCTATCCCCGTGCCAATGGCGTTCCATTCCTTCGGCGGGTGGAAGGACTCCCTGTTTGGAGATCATCACATGCACGGGCCGGAGGGCGTGCGCTTTTTCACGCGCATGAAGGCGGTTACGACACGCTGGCCGGATGGAGTGCGTGCGGGCGCCGAGTTCGTCATGCCCACTCACGGCTGACTTCTATGAAAGCGCTCGGCGGTTACTCCCGTCGGGCGTTTCTTTCCTTGCGCGTGCGTGTCGAATTCCTCCATGCTGTCGTTTTACGGATGAAACGGAGAGCGCATGGATCGATGGCCGGATATTGCGGCAGGGCGCGTGTCGCGGGAAATACTGGCGCTAAATTTCGCGGATGCACATCCGCCGCTGACCGACGCTCAGGCGGTTATAGAGGCTGACCGCTGTTACTTCTGTTACGATGCGCCCTGCATAGAAGCGTGTCCGACCGGCATCGACGTGCCAACTTTCATCAAAGGCATCGCGACCGGAAACCTTGCTGGCGCAGCGCGCACAATTCTGGAATCCAATATTCTCGGCGGTTCCTGCGCCAGGGTTTGCCCCACCGAAATTCTCTGTGAACAAAAATGCGTGCGTAACGCACAGGAAGAAAAACCGGTGCAGATCGGCGCCCTGCAACGCCGCGCGACCGACTGGCAAATGGCGAAGGGCGTGCAGCCGTTCACGCGCGCGGCCGCGACGGGGCGTCGTGTCGCGATTGTTGGAGCAGGTCCTGCGGGGCTCGCCTGCGCGCATCGCCTTGCGGTGCACGGGCATGAGGTGACGCTCTTCGATGCGAAGCCGAAGCTGGGCGGACTGAACGAATATGGTGTCGCGGCTTACAAAACGCCGGACGATTTCGCGCAGGACGAGGTGAATTTTGTCCTGTCCATAGGCGGCGTGACGCTGGCGCCGGATCGGGCGCTCGGGCGCGACTTCTCTATCGACACATTGCTGAACGACCATGATGCGGTCTTTCTCAGCCTCGGACAGGCCGGGGCTCGCAAGGCGGGCCTGACAGGCGAGGATTTGTCCGGAGTTATGAACGCCGTCGACTTCATCGAGTCCATTCGTACATCCGGGACAAAGGAGGATGTAGCCGTCGGCCGTCGTGTCGTCGTTATCGGTGGCGGCAACACTGCAATCGACGCGGCGGTGCAGGCGAAACGCCTTGGAGCGGAAGAGGTGACGCTGGTTTATCGCCGCGGACGGGAGACCATGTCGGCGACAGAGGTCGAGCAGGCGTGGGCGCAGACCAATGGGGTGACGATCCGCCACTGGGCGGCTCCAGCGCGGATAGAAGGAGTGGACGGGGCAGCGAGCGCAATTGCGTTCACACGGGGCCGTGTTCTGGACGGGCGCGCTGTTCATGATGGAGAGGAGTTCGTTCTGGAGGCCGACATGATTTTGAAAGCAGTCGGTCAGCACGTGGTGTTCGATCCACTTGAGGGCAGCGGCGTCGAAACGGAGGGCGGGCGGATACGTGTGGATGGATCAGGCCGGACCTCTCGCCCCGGGGTCTACGCTGGCGGCGATTGCACGGCAGGCGAAGATCTGACCGTTGCGGCGGTCAGGGACGGGCGGGACGCGGCGGAAGCCATTCATGCGGACCTTACGCAGAAGAAGGAGGTCTGAAGATGGCCGATCTTCGCAGCAACTTTATCGGAATCCGTTCGCCAAACCCGTTCTGGCTGGCGTCCGCGCCTCCGACCGACAAGGCGTATAACGTTCGTCGCGCCTTCGACGCCGGGTGGGGCGGCGTTGTGTGGAAGACGCTTGGCGAAGATCCGCCGGTCGTCAACGTCAGCAGCCGTTACGGCGCGTTGTCCTACCGGGGCGAGCGCATGTTCGGCCTGAACAATATCGAACTGATCAGCGACAGGCCTCTTGCAGTCAATCTAGCGGAAATAAAGGACGTCAAAAGAGATTACCCTGACCGCGCGGTTATCGTCAGCCTGATGGTGCCTTGTGTCGAGGAGAGCTGGAAAGCGATCTTGCCCCTGGTGGAGGAAACCGGAGCCGACGGATTGGAGCTGAATTTCGGCTGCCCACACGGAATGTCGGAGCGGAATATGGGCTCCGCCGTCGGGCAGGTTCCGGAATATGTCGAGATGGTCACGCGCTGGGTAAAACAGCACAGTCGGATGCCGACCATCGTCAAGCTGACGCCCAACGTAACGTCGATCCTCGCCCCCGCCCGTGCGGCCATGCGTGGGGGCGCGGATGCGGTGTCGCTGATCAACACGATCCAGTCCGTCGTCTCCGTCGATCTTGACGCGATGGCGCCGACTCCGGTCGTGGATGGTATGGGGACGCATGGAGGGTATTGCGGTCCCGCCGTCAAACCGATTGCGTTGCGGATGCTTGGAGAAGTCGCCCGCAGCCCGGATCTGGCAGGATTGCCGATCTCGGGCATCGGCGGAATTTCGACCTGGCGCGACGCAGCCGAATTTCTCGTCATGGGCGCGTCCAATCTGCAGGTCTGCACGGCGGCTATGCATTACGGATTTCGCGTGGTCGACGACATGAAAGACGGTCTGTCGAACTGGATGGACGAGAAAAATTTTACGTCTCTTTCAGAGGTGGTCGGGCGCGCCGTTCCGAATTTCGTCAACTGGAACCAGTTGAATCTGAAATTCAAAACACTGGCGCGTATTGATCAGGATCTGTGCGTTCAATGCGGGCTATGCCACATCGCCTGTGAGGATACTTCGCATCAGGCCATCGCCCGTTTACGCGTCGATGGTTCTCGCCGTTACGAGGTCATCGACGAGGAGTGCGTGGGCTGCAATCTTTGCGCCCATGTGTGCCCGGTCGATGACTGCATCACCATGGCGCCGCAGCCGACCGACGGCGTGTTGACATGGCCGAATCACCCGAACAACCCTATGTCGGGCGCGCACTAGGCTCTAGGGTTTCGGCAGGCGGGTTGGCTGGACTTCGCGCCTCGGGCTAAGCCCGAGGCGTTTTCTTTGTTACTCCATAAGGAGAAAGACGTGAGCGGTTTTGACGGCATTGGCGGCAACGTGACGGTGGATGGCGAAAAATTATGGTCCGACATTCTGGAGACGGCTCGCTTCGGAGCGACCCCGAAGGGCGGCATCCGGCGTTTGACGTTGACAGAGGAAGACCGGCAGGTTCGCGACTGGTTCGTCAGAACGTGCGAGGCTCTGGGCTGTGTCGTGACGTTCGATTCCATGGGCAATCAGTTCGCTCGGCGTCCGGGGACCGATCCTTCTTTGCCGCCTATCACTATGGGCAGCCATCTCGACACGCAGCCGACAGGCGGCAAGTTCGACGGCATTGTCGGCGTGTTGGGCGGCCTGGCCGTATTGCGCGCACTGCACGAGTCTGGGCGGGAGACGCGTCACCCTATCGAATTGATAAACTGGACAAACGAAGAGGGTTCCCGGTTCGCGCCTGCAATGCTCAGTTCAGGCGTGTTCGCTGGCGTTTTCACGGAAGAGGAGGCTTTGGCCAAGACCGACCGGGACGGCGTCCGTTTTGAGGATGCGCTGGTCGGCATCGGCTACCGTGGCGCGGAGCGTTGCGGCGATCATCCGGTCGCCGCGTATTTCGAATTGCATATTGAGCAGGGACCGATTCTCGAAGCGGAACGCAAAACCATAGGCGTCGTGACGGGCGTGCAGGGTATGCGGTGGTACGAGGTCACGGTGATCGGGCGCGACGGGCACGCGGGCGCCACGCCAATGGCGCTGCGGGCGGACGCGCTGGTGGGAACGGCAAAGTTGATCGAGGCGGTGCAATCCATCGCGTTGAAGCATGCTCCGGGCGCTGTGGGGACCGTCGGGCTGCTTGAGAACCGTCCTAACAGCCGTAACGTGGTGCCGGGAGAGGTGTTCTTCTCGGTCGATCTTCGCGATCCCGATGATGCGGTCATCGTGCGTATGGAAGAGGCGTTTCGATCGACTGCGGCTCAAGTCGCATCCGAATCCGGGCTGGAGATTACGATCGAGCTTGTCTGGGATTCTCCGGCGGTGCGTTTCGATCCGACCTGTATCGACGCGGTGCGTCGCGCAGCGGATTCTTTCGCCTATCCGGCGCGGGACATCGTCTCGGGCGCCGGGCACGATGCGGTGTACATGGCGGGTGTCACGCCCACGACCATGATTTTCATCCCCTGCGCGGGTGGCGTAAGCCACAACGAGGAAGAAAGCGCCGAAGCCGACGATGTCATGGCGGGAGCCAACGTTCTTCTTCGTGCGGTGCTGGATGCGGACGAGCGGCTGAACTGACGCCGGACTAGAGGCACCAAGGGGAACTTGGGGCCAAATCGTATGGGAGACGCCCTCTGGGGGGCGTCTCCTGTGCGTCAGGGCGTGCGTATCAGCTTGTGATTGACGAACTCTTCAATGCCGAATTCGGAAAGTTCTCTTCCGTAACCTGAGTTTCCGATGCCGCCGAATGGTAGATCGGGCGCGGTCCCTGTCACGTCGTTGATGAACACCATGCCCGTCTCGATGCGTTCGGCGATCTTTTTGCCGCGCGCGACATCGCTAGTGTGAACCGATCCACCGAGCCCGTAAGGTGAGTCGTTGGCGAGCGCAACGGCTTCGTCGTCGCCGCTTACAGGGTAAATTGAGGCGACCGGTCCGAAAATCTCCTCATAGAAGATTGGGTTGTCCTTGGTGATTCCTTTCAGGATCGCGGCTCCCATATAGAAGCCTTCCTGATCGAGTTGTTTCCCGCCAGTGACCAGTGTGGCGCCGTTTTCTACTGCTTTTTCGACCTGCGAGATCGCGCGTTTCATGGCGTCTTCGCTGCTCATCGGCCCGTGTGTGACGCCCTGTTCCAGTGGATCGCCATAGCGAAACTCTGAAATCGCCTGCTCCAGACGAATGGTGAATTCGTCGACGAGCGTTTCATGTACGAACATCCGTTTGGCGGCGGTGCAGACCTGTCCGTTGTTGCTCATCCGCGCTGCGACGGCGCGAGGGACCACTTCGTCGAGATTGGCGTCGTCGAGCACGATGAAGGCGTCGGAGCCGCCAAGCTCCATGGTGCTTTTCTTCAGCGCGCGCCCGGCTTGTCCTGCAACGGCGCTTCCTGCGCGCTCACTGCCGGTCAGGGCGACGCCACGCACTTCCGGGCGGGCGATAAGCGCTTCGGACTGGTCATTGGTAATGAACAGGTTTGTGTATGCACCCTCGGGCGCGCCCGCTTCGCGGAACAGCGTTTCGAACGCTTCGGCACATTGCGGGACGCCGGGTGCGTGCTTCACCATAACGACGTTGCCGGACATTAGATTGGGGCCTGCAACGCGCGCCAGTTGATAATACGGGAAGTTCCAGGGTTCCACGCAGTAAATTACGCCGAGCGGCTGGCTGATGACGGTCGCGTGACCTGTTTTGACGGGAAGCTCCTTAGGAGCGAGGAAAGTTTCTGCTTTTTCAGCGTAGTAAGCAAGGATGTCAGCGGAAACCTCGATCTCCCAGAGCGCCTCCGGAAGGATTTTTCCCATTTCCGTTGAAATAAGCCGTGCGTGCTTTTCCTTGTTCTGGCGCAGCAGATCCGCAGCTTTCTGCATGATTGCGCGACGCTCCCCAAAGGACAGCTTGCGCCATGAGCTTTCCCAAAGAGAGTGCGCTTTTTCGAGTTTCGAGAACATCTGCGCGTCGCTGTGGGTTTCGTACGTTTTTTCCGTCTTTCCAGTGGCTGGATTGATGGTGCGATACATGCTCATCACTCATTGCTCCGTCACGACGTGATCAGTCGTTTTGTTCGAGTGTCTGTATATGGGTGGATATAGACGCCCCGTGCAAGGGCGGGGTCGCATTATCGGCGCGTCGTTGGAGTCACCCTGCGCTTTTTGACAGCACGGCGACAGGCTAACCCTGAGTTGCTTGCAGAGGTAAGCCTGTTTACGACAGTGACTCTGCCATTGCGTTCACATGGTTGTGTCCGCACTGCCTACAATCATAACGTGCGAGCCCCGAGAAGTTGCCGGAGCAACTGGACGGACTTTTCTCTCGGGGGCTCCTGGCGGAGAGATCGTATTTCGTTCTGTCAGCCGCCTGCGTCGCAGGATTTCGCTCTGGTCACAAGCTTGTTTTTCTCAGATTTTTGCTGCGACTTCGGTAGTGGGGTGTTCCCGCAGAGAAGGCCAACGCCGTGCGACATACCAGTAGAGTGGCGTGGTGATCAGCAGGCCAACGCACCAGGACAGATCGACGCCATGGAACAGCTTCGCCATGGGGCCGATATACATTCCATTGGCGAGGAACGGGACTTGCACGAGAATCCCGACAAAATAGCAGAAAAAAGCGGGCTTGTTGTAATGGCCATAGCGCCCGCCATCGGGTTCGAAGAATGACGCGACGTCATAATCTCCCCGGTGGATCAGGTAGTAATCCGTCAGGTTGATGGAGGTCCACGGCACCATGACCGACATCAGAAGCTCGAGAAATTCGCTGTACGTTGAAAGAAAGCTCTTGGCCATGAAGAGGGCCATTGCGAGAGAGATCAGAAGGAGGATTAATGTGGTCGCCATGCGTGACCGGCTGGCGTGGCGCAGGTTGGGCGTGAAGGTTTGCACCACAGTGATGGTCGACAACGTGCCGCAGTAAATGTTCATCGCATTGGCGACGGAAATACCAAGGGAAAGAAGAACCAGAATCGGCACTGCGGCATGTCCGAGTTGAAGCCCGAGCGTCGATACGACCGAAGCTCCATGCGCGATGACGCCGATCATGGCTCCGACAGTCATGACCAGCAGAGATCCAAGAACGCAGCCCGAGAAACTTGCGATGAAAGCCTCACGTTCGCCTTTTGCGTCGGGCGGCAGATAGCGCGAGTAATCTGAGACATAGGGCGCGTAAGCGATCTGCCACAGCGCCGCGGTCGATATGGTTCCCAGAACTCCGCGTGTGCTCACCACGCCATCCTGTGCGCTGGCGATGACGTCCCAGCCACTTATGCCGATGGCGAACAGGCAGTAGAGAACCGCGAGCCCACAAAACAGGCTCATCAGTTTCGCCGAAACGTGAATCATACGGTAGCCGAACACGACCGGCAGCAGTGTCGCGATCGCGATGATCAATATGCCGCCCATGCGTCCGACGCCGGGCAGGATGAACTCCAGCCCTTCGCCCCCGAGGACGAGATTCGACGCTGCGAAGCCGATATACATGAGGACGATCAGGACCGTGATTGGCGCTGCGCCGATGGAGCCGAACTGACCACGGGTCTGCACCATCTGCGGCACGCCAAGGCGAGGCCCCTGCGCGGCATGGAGCGCCATGAACACGCCGCCGATCAGACTTCCGACCACCATGGAAACCAGCGCCGGAAGCAGCGGCAGCGCGTAGACTGTGGTGGCGAGCGCTCCTGTGACCAGTGTAAGCATCATCATGTTCGAGCCGAACCAGATGGTGAACAGGTCGCGAGGATGACCGTGCCGCTTGTCGAGAGGGATCGGATAGATCGTTTCCGCCTCGATCGCGGTCACCGTATCGGTCATCTGGCCTCCTTGGGGCGAACGGGCGCGGTGCATAACGCCCAAAATCGTATCGTAACCGGAAGGGGATCCGGCGCAGACAATATTCTGCCTATGCGTGAGTTAGGCTGAAATTGCGTGGCGCCCATTGTTCAGGCGCCGCAGGATCCATACCAACATGAAACGGATTGACAGGAAAAGACCTTGCTTCTACTGACTTGTCTATACAATTAAACTCTCATCTACTCAGCAATGAGGTCGCCCGATGACTGAGCCTCGCTTCTCCACACTCCCCCAGACTGCACCGGAAGACGGCGGCTCTGGCCGTACAGCCAACGACCGCGTGATTCGCGCGGATACAGGACCGACGCGCACGGCGAAGTCGTGGCAGACGGAAGCGGCGCTGCGCATGCTGATGAACAATCTCGATCCGGACGTGGCCGAAAAGCCGTCAGAGCTGGTTGTGTATGGTGGCATAGGCCGCGCGGCGCGCAACTGGTCGTGCTACGACAAGATCGTGGAAAGCCTGACGGCGCTTGAGGACGACCAGACGTTGCTGGTGCAGTCCGGCAAGCCGGTCGGCGTTTTCCGCACCCATGCGGACGCGCCGCGCGTGCTGATCGCCAACTCCAACATCGTCCCGCATTGGGCGAACTGGGACAAGTTCAACGAACTCGATCGGCTTGGCCTCATGATGTACGGCCAGATGACGGCGGGCTCCTGGATCTATATCGGCAGTCAGGGGATCGTTCAGGGCACATATGAAACTTTCGTTGAGATGGGCCGCCAGTATTACGGCGGAGATCTGACAGGACGGTGGATTCTTACCGGCGGTCTTGGCGGTATGAGCGGCGCTCAGCCGTTGGCGGCAGTCATGGCGGGCGCTTCCATGCTTGCGGTGGAGTGCGAGCCTTCGCGCATCGAAAAACGTCTACAGACGGGATATCTGGACCGTCGCGTCGACACGCTTGATGAAGCGCTGGAGATCATCGACGCGGCCTGCAAGAGTGGCAAGGCAGTGTCGGTCGGTCTGCTGGGCAATGCGGCCGAAGTCTTCCCGGAACTGGTGCGACGTGGCGTCCGCCCTGATGGCGTGACTGACCAGACCTCGGCCCATGATCCGCTGAACGGCTATCTGCCGGCCGGGTGGACGCTCGACCATGCCGCCAAGATGCGCGTGACGAACCCTGCCGAGGTTGAGAAAGTGGCGAAGGAGTCCATGAAGCTGCAGGTCGAGGCGATGGTGGCGTTCCACAAGATGGGCGTGCCGACCTTCGATTACGGAAACAATATCCGCCAGATGGCCTTGGAGGTCGGTTGCGAGGACGCCTTTGCATTCCCGGGTTTCGTGCCGGCGTATATCCGCCCGCTGTTCTGCAGGGGCGTCGGCCCGTTCCGCTGGGCCGCGCTGTCCGGCGACCCTGAGGATATCTACAAAACTGACGCCAAGGTGAAGGAACTGCTTCCCGACGACAGGCACTTGCACAACTGGCTCGACATGGCGCGGGAGAAGATCCAGTTTCAGGGTCTGCCGTCGCGAATTTGCTGGGTTGGGCTTGGAGACCGTCATCGTCTGGGCCTCGCCTTCAACGAAATGGTCGCCAGCGGTGAACTCAAGGGGCCAATCGTGATTGGGCGCGACCATCTGGACAGCGGCTCCGTCGCCAGCCCCAACCGTGAGACGGAAGCGATGCGCGATGGTTCGGACGCTGTGTCCGACTGGCCGCTGCTTAATGCACTGTTGAACACGGCGTCGGGCGCGACGTGGGTTTCCCTGCACCATGGCGGTGGCGTCGGGATGGGTTTCTCGCAACACTCCGGCATGGTCATCGTCGCCGATGGCACGCCGGACGCTGCGCGCAGGTTGGAACGTGTGCTGTGGAACGATCCGGCGACGGGCGTCATGCGCCACGCCGACGCGGGTTACGACATCGCCGTCGAGTGCGCTCGGGAAAAAGGCCTTGATTTGCCGATGGTCGCTCCGAATAAGGCTGTCTGAACTATGGAAAAAACCTCTCTGACGCTTGTTCCGGGATGCTTGTCCCTGAATGATATTCGCGCATTTCTGCAAAATCCTGCGCATGTCGTGCTGGCGGATGACGTCGCCGAGACGCTTGCCGAAGCCGCCCGTTCGGTGGACCGCATCGTCGCCCGGGGCGAGCCTGTTTACGGCGTCAACACAGGATTTGGAAAACTCGCGAAAACGCGCATTGCCGACGTTGATCTCAGCGCGCTGCAACGCAATCTTGTGCTGAGTCATGCGGCGGGCATCGGCGCGCCCATGGCCGATGACGCCGTGCGACTGATCATGCTTTTGAAGGCGAACGGTCTGGCACGCGGTTTTTCCGGCGTCAGGCCGGAGGTCGTGTCGCTGTTGCTGGATATGCTCAATGCGGGCGTCCTGCCTGTCATTCCCGAGAAAGGCTCGGTCGGGGCGTCAGGCGACCTCGCTCCGCTTGCGCATATGTCGGCTGTGATGATCGGAGAAGGGCATGCGACGCTGAATGGCCGGGTGCTTCCGGGTGCGCAGGCTCTGGCGGAAGCTGGTCTGACGCCCGTGGAGCTGGGACCGAAGGAGGGCCTAGCGCTTCTGAACGGCACGCAGGCCTCGACGGCGCTGGCGCTGGTCGGACTGTTCGCGGCCGAGACGTTGCTCCAGAGCGCTCTGGTCATCGGCGCCATGACGCTGGACGCGGCGCGCGGCACTGACGCGCCGTTCGACCCGCGCCTGCACGAATTGCGAGGGCAACGCGGGCAGATCGAATGCGCGGCAGTTTACCGCGCGTTGTTGTCCGGTTCCGCGATCCGCGCGTCCCACATTGAAGATGACGAACGGGTACAGGATCCATACTGCCTGCGGTGTCAGCCGCAGGTTATGGGCGCGTGCCTCGACAGCCTGCGTCACGCAGCTTCGGTTCTGTTGATCGAGGCCAATGCGGTTTCTGATAATCCGCTGCACTTTGCTGACACTGATGAAATGATCTCCGGCGGCAATTTTCATGCTGAACCCGTGGCCCTCGTCGCGGATTCTTTGGCCGTAGCGATCGCGGAGATCGGCGCATTGGCGGAGAGACGGCTGGCGCTGCTGGTCGATGCGCAGATGAGCGGGCTTCCTCCATTCCTCGTGAAAGAGAGCGGTCTGAACTCTGGCTTCATGATCGCGCAGGTTACTGCGGCTGCTCTGGCTTCGGAAAACAAGACCTTGGCGCATCCGGCCAGCGTGGACAGTCTGCCGACGTCGGCCAATCAGGAAGATCACGTAAGCATGGCGACGTTTGCGGCGCGCCGTCTGGGCGATATGGCCGATAACGTGCGCGTCATTCTCGCTATCGAATATCTTGCAAGCGCCCAGGGAATCGATTTCCTTGCGCCGCTTGCGTCGTCTGAACCGCTGGTTCGCGCTGTGGCTACGTTGCGGACGTCGGTGTCTTTCTATGAAAAGGATCGGCTGTTCACGCCAGATATCGAAGCGGCAGTCGCTTTGCTTGGTCAGCGGGCATTGCCGAAGGCGGTTGCGGGCGTTGCGTTGCCGACTGTCGATATGGCGGGCTAAAAGGGGATTACGGTTTTCGGGCGCATTTCAGTGCTTTGAAAAGTCCCCGAAATTGGTGATGTCCGTGAGATTACAGCCCGGCGTTATGCCGGGCTTTCGCTATGCAGCGTTGGCTCGGTAAGTCGCCCGCACGACGTGAGAGTTCATGAACATACTGCGTGTGCCGCTTTCGCTGACGAACGACAGTCATTCGCAGCCCTTTCGGTCAGGCAGCATATAAACCGCGGGCGGGCGTGGCGGACGAGGGGGCTTATTTTCCGTTTGACGTTCTCTGGTCGGAATGAGAAATTCCGTGCATTGTAATGCGCCATGTCCACGCCATTCACTCCGCCGATGCCATCGTTACCGCCTGATTCCATCAGTGGTTTTGGCATTCTGACCCGATTGCGCCGCAACGGTTTCTCGGCGTTCCCGGAGCGTTGTTTCCATGAGCCGGTGGTGTCATTGCGCGTTCCTGGAAAGTCGCTGGTGCTGGCCTCTGGCCCTGAGGCGATGAAGGCCCTTTTCATCGGGCAGGCTACGACGTTTCGGCGCTTGCGGGTGGGACGACGTGTGCTTGGTCCGATTGTCGGCGATGGCATTCTGGTTAGTGAAGGTGTTGTCTGGCGTGAGCGTCGCAAGGCCATGGCTCCGGCGTTCACACCACGGGCGGTCGCCGCGCTGACGCCGCATATCGCGTCATCTTCCGAAAAGGCCTTGCAAACACTGCGTGACGACAGCGTAGTTGACGTCTTTGCGTTCATGCAGGCTCTCGCATTGGATATTGCTGCAGTCACTATGTTTTCCATGGCGAGTGAGAGGTTCAATACCTCCCTTCGTGAGATGGTGACGTCCTTCATGACGGGAATTGGTCGCCCCCGTCCGGCCGATTTTCTTTTACCGCTGTCGGCGCCGACGTTCACCGACTGGCGCCGTGCGCGTTTCCGTAAGAGGTGGGTTCGGTTGGTCGAAGCCATTATCGCGGATCGACCACCTGCCGCAGTGGCCGGAAAACCACGAGATCTTTTTGATCTTCTGGTCGCGGCGGTCAGCGTTAACGGTGCTCCGCACGGGCCGGAAGTCATCGACGAGGTCGGGACGATGATTGTCGCAGGGCATGAAACGACCACGACCGCGCTGTTTTGGTCCGTATGGCTTCTGGCCCACGCTGATCATTGGCAGAATATGGCGGCGGATGAGGTCCTCAACGTTGATCTCTCTCCTAACAACGCCGCCGCAAATCTGGAGAATCTCCCTGTAGTAACGGCTATTGTGCGCGAAGCCTTGCGGCTGTTCCCTCCTGCTTTCATGACCGGAAGGGAAGCGGTGGAAGACACGGAACTGTGCGGACAAGCAGTCAAGCGCGGCGCAATGGTGCTTACGCCGTTCTGGATGCTGCATCGCTCTCCGGCGCTCTGGTCGCAGCCGAACGCATTCGACCCGGAGCGTTTTCTGCGTGGCCCCGAACCGGACAAATTCGCGTATCTACCATTTGGCGTTGGGCCGCATGTTTGTATCGGGGCGCAATTGGCCATGGCCGAAGCGGTCTTCGTCCTGGCGCGCCTGCTGCAGCGTTATCATGTGGCAGTCTGCGACGACCGCCCTGTCCTGCCTGTAGGCGTGCTTTCGACGCGCCCCTCGCGAGCGCCCGCGTTCAGGCTGACGCGACGACGTGTGAGCCGATAGAATCCTCATGAAAAACCGGAAATCAGAAAGACAGGTCATGGAATTCTCTGGTGTCGACGATATGCGGCGTTTAGCTAACCGCCGCCTTCCCAGACTTTTTCGCGATTATGTCGATGGCGGTTCATTTCAGGAGAAGACGCTGGAGGCTAACCGGGCGGCGTTTGGCCGTTGGACCATAACGCCCCGATGCCTGAGCGATGTTTCGCGCGTGGATCTTGAAACGGGTTGCCTTGGAGAACGTTGGGGCGCGCCATTTATGCTGGCCCCTCTGGGATTTGGCGGCATGATGTGGCCGGGCGGGGAGAGCTTTGCTGCTTCGGCCGCGGCGAGGGTCGGCATCCCGATGGGCGTGTCGACATTCTCCATAGCGTCCATAGAAGAGTTATCTCGCACAAATGATGCGAAGCTTTATTCGCAGATCTACGTTTTCCGGGACCGGGGTCTGACGCAGGATATGTTGGCGCGGGCGAAAGCATGCGGCGTCAGGACGATCATCCTTACCGTCGACACGCCGATCACCCCGTTGCGCCGCCGGGACGCACGCAACGGGTTCCGACGCCTGACGCGCCCGTCGCCTGCACTGTTGGCGTCCATGGCGTTGCATCCACGTTGGAGCCTTGGGATGGCGCGTGGCGGAAAGCCCAGGATTGGCAATCTTGAGCCTTACGATATGGGCGCGACCTTGCTGGAGCAGGCGGGGAATGCGGCGGGACAGATTGACCCGACGCTGACCTGGCGTGATCTCGACTGGCTGCGTGCGGAGTGGGCGGGGAAGCTGGTTGTGAAGGGTGTGATGGAAAGCGACGACGCGCGCGCCTGCATGTCGGCGGGCGCAGATGGTGTAGTCGTGTCCAATCATGGCGGCAGGCAGATGGATCCCGCGCCAGCCACCCTCGACGTCCTGCAGGATGTCGTCGAGGCCGTGGCGGGCAGGGGAGACGTCATTCTCGATAGCGGCGTCCGGTGCGGTGGCGATGTCGTCACTGCTCTGGCGCTGGGCGCGACATCTGTTGCAATCGGGCGGCCATGGGCCTGGGGGCTCGCCGCAGGTGGTCATGCAGGAGTCGTGGCGACCCTTGAAGGTCTCGCGAAGGAAATCTGCGACGTTATGGCTTTGGCCGGATTGACCTCGATTGCGGCTTTGCGGGATCGAGGGGCAGCGATATTGCGAGCGCGAGCGAACTGAAGCGCCATCCGGTCACGAAGGTTCGTGGATAAGGCCCTCGTCACGCATGAGGACGCCATGCCACAGATCGAGCCCCTCCCTCAGTGGGGATTGGTTGGGACCCGTCCGTAATGTGGGGGTAAGGTTTCGCGAGGGGGGGCTTTCGCGTGACTGAGCTTCTGAAGTCCGCTGTGTGGCGTTCCCGAAGAATGTTCAATTCTTGAAAATATTATTGATACTAGGGATATTCCAATCTCTGAACGTCGATGGTGCATTGTTTGCACCCAGAGGCAATATCAGCGCCGACTTCGGATATTCGAAAATACATTGATGCACGCACGAGAAGTTCATCTCTACGTGCATCACGGTGACGCCTTACGCCGGATGAGGCGTCTGGGGCGCCGGCTTATGTGGCCAAAACCGCAACCCCTGCAGCGCCAGGTTGGCGATTGCAGGCAGCAGGCGCGGCTGCATCAGATCCGGATCAAACGTGGCCATTCGGCGGGCATTTTCGCGATAACAATCCTCGACAAAGCTGCGGAACGCGAAGCCTTCCAGGAACACAGCGGTCTGCGTCACGGCGAAATCATGCCCGTCATTGGCGTCCTGTCCGCGCCGCACCATCCCGAGCAGCCGCTGCGCCGCTCGCGAGTAGAACTTCAAAGACTTGATGGTCCGCCGTATTCGGCCAAGGCCGCGCTGCCGCTCTCGCCAGGCCATATAGTTGACAAAGAATACGATGTGTCGCGTTTCTTCGAACATCAGCAGATCGAAGATCTCGAACAGGCCCTGTGGCAGAAACTCCGACTGGCGGGCAGTCTTGAAGGCGCCGAAGCCCAAAAACGCGTCAAGGCATTCTCCGAATCCGAAATCGATGAATGCGGTCTCAAGATCGGCGGGAAATTTTTCGATTGGTTGTTCCGTGGCGTTGATCCCGTAGCGATCAATCATCGTGCGGATCAGGCGAGCATGGCGGGTCTCTTCGAGCCCTTGCATCTCAACCGCATCCCGCACCAGTTGGTCGCGCACGAAGGGAGCGAACGCGTCGACGATCGCTCCCGCCCGGCGTTCGGTGTGATACACCTCCTGCCAGAACGGAATGCTGCGCAAGCGGGTCAGGTCGCGCTCGTTCAACTCCGGCCAGGGCAGAGTTTCCGGGTCGAACGACTGGTGTGTGGCGATGAACTGTTCACAGAACAGGCGTTTATGTGCGTCTGAGCCCGCCTTGATGCTCATGCGGGAACGACAACGCCGTCTGCTTCCGCCTTCGGCCTGCGACCTGCGAGTCGAAGCGCCCACAGACCCGCCTTGGCGAGGTTCGGCGCCAGTTTGGGCCGCAGGAGCCTGCGATCATATCCTGAAAAACGCTTGTCGTTTTCCTTGAGGCACAGGGCCATGAAGTCAGCCAGCGTCAGATCCTGACTGGTCATTTCCTGTGCGCCGGTCACCGTGAAGTTGTTGTCCTGCGTGTGCTCCTTCCCGTCGCTGTCAACCGAACGAGCGAGGCCGATGCGTTCGTAGACAAGGAAGAACCATACAGCGAGCACCTTCAGTTCGAACCACGGACGGCGCCACGCCGGACCGGTGGCGCGATACCACGCCAGCCAGTTCGCAAAGAGCAGGATATGACGACACTCTTCCTGCATAACCGGTTCGAACGTCTCGATCAGCTCTGCGGGAAAAAAGCCTGACGTCTGCGCGACCTTGAACAGCCCGAAAGCGAAGAAGCTGTCGACGCACTCGGAGAACCCGGTGACGAGATACGCCCATTCAGGATCGCTCGGCTCGATATAGGGCGGCTCCGGCGCCATTTCGATGCCATACGCCTCGACCAGCTTGCTGAGGACTTCCTTGTGCCGGTTCTCTTCCCACGCGTTGCGCGAGATCGCGTCCTTCATGTCAGGATCGTCGATCATGCTGGCGTAGGCGGCCATACGGAGGCGGGCCTTGCCTTCGGTTTGCACGGCGATGTCCCAGATCGGCAGCGACGTGACGCGCTTCAAAGTCTCCGGATCGAGCTTTGGCCAGTTGATTACCGAAGGCTTGTAGGGATTGAACGTGTCGCGGAACATCTGCGCGACAGCCTGCTTGTGTTCCTGAGAACCCGGTTTCAGTGGTCCCGGGACCGCCGAACTCCAGTGACGCGCGCGGTAATCCGCTTCCTGCACCGCAGCTTCGTTGGGCGGGGGCGGCAGATCGTCAAGATTGTCAGGGAGACGGCTGTAGATATCAGAAAGAGCATTCATGTCGCAGGCGCTCGGTATAGGCCCGCAAATCCGGGCGAAGGCCGATGGACTGCGAGCGATTGCAGGGCCATTCCGCGCGATACGCTCGCGCGGAATGAGCGTGCGTTAGTGGAGCTCGGAGAGCTTGGAAATGACCTTGGTCACGAGACCGTAGGAAATCGCCTCTTCGGCGGACATCCAGTAGTTCCGGTCCGTGTCTTTGCAGATCTTCTCATAAGACTGCCCGGTCTCGCGGGCGAAGAGGCGGTTCAGACGCTCGCGCATCTTCACGATCTCACGCGCTTCGATGTCGATGTCCGTCGCCGGGCCGCGCACGCCGCCCATCGGCTGGTGCAGCAGGAAGCGGGTGTTCGGCAGGCAGAAACGGCGATCCTTGTGGCCGGCGGCGAAGATCAGGGCGCCAGCGGACGCGACCCAGCCCGTGCCGATGATGTTCACCGGGGCGATCGAATCGACGAAACGAATCATGTCGTGAATCGTATCGCCGCTTTCGACATGGCCGCCGGGCGAGTTGACGTACACGTCGATCGGCTTGTCCGAGGCTCCGGCCAGCGCCAGCAGGCGTCCGGTGACGTCACGGGCGATCTTGTCGTTGATCCCGCCGAAGATCAGCACCTTGCGCTGATCAAACAGACGGCTCTCCAACTCGTTGATCGGTGACGATAGCGTCTTGTTGTCGTCCGGCTCCTTGACGTCCGGCCCCTGCGGCTCAGGGATGTCGGGCCCGTCCGGATCCTCATCGAATTGTGTGCGAGCAAGCCGCAGATCGTGGTCGTTCTTCATGGAGCCCATAGCGGAGGCCTCCTCTGAATGGAGATGCGAAGTCATGGCTACATCCTGCGCCGCTGCGCGTCCGCTGCCAAGAGGGGGCGGAGAGAGCAGGCGTTCGAAGCAGATGGGGGCGTTCCTTGATGATTGCGAGCCCCGTAAGCGGCTTAGCGGGCCTCTGCTCGAAAGCCGAGAGGGAATCGTTCGGCGTCGCCTCGCCAGAAACGATGGAACGGGCTAGACTGATCAGCAAATGAGGCTTCTTTCGCTCCGTCAGTTTATGCTCGTTTCGCCGCCCGCCGATATTGTCGGGCAGAGCGGGATTGCGCCGTCCACGCCAGCCGTCGGGCAGCCTTCACCTTTCTCGCGCATGGCGGCGAAAATTGCCGCAAGCTCGGTCTTCATGGCCGCGCTGGCCGGATGCCAACACCGGGACGTCGTCGATTCGACGCTGGAGTGGTATCAGCAGCATCAGGGCGGCGCGATCGCTCTGCAACGCCCGCCGCCGCCGGGGCAGGCTGCGCCGTATCCCAAGGTTGGATTGACGCCAACGTCCGGGCCGGATCTTCCGTCGCCCGCCCTCCGGCAGTCGCTTACCCAGCAACTTGTGCAGGCGCGTAATCTCAACCAGCGTACGGTCGCGCAGAATGGCTCGCTGACGCCGGTCATTCCTCCTCCGCCAGGTCAGTCGGCGGCGAAAACGTCTGGAACGAAGACGGATACAGGCGCCGCACAAGCAACAGGCAAGGCGACTGGAGCCGCTCCCGCCAAAGCGTCGCCGGGCGTGCCTGACGGGTCGTTGGGAGCCACTTTAGATGCTGCTGAGGCGCCGTCGTCGCCTCAGATATCAACGGCTGCGCCCTCAGCGTCTTCGTCTCAGGTTTCTGCATCCAAACCGGTGACTTCTCCAAAAGCAGAAACTGCGTCCGCCAAAACGTCGGAAGACGAGGCCGAAATCGCTATGCCCGAATTTCGGGAGCCGAAGGCGTCGGCTCAGGTCGGGCCTGTCGTATTGCCGGAAATTCCCAATGCCCCTCCAGCTCCCGCTGAATTTCCGGGGTTCGAAACGCCCGCCGATTCGAAGCTGGCGGACATCAAACGCCCTGATTACGACCTGTCGGATCCGGACGGGGTGCTGATCAGATTTCAGCCCGGTTCGGACCAACTCGCGACCGGGCAGGAGCCTGCGCTGAACAAATTGGTCGCCACGCGCGGGGGCACCACGCTCTTTGTGCGTGGCGCCGGCGATACGGTGTCCGTGGCTCCCGAAGATCAGGCGCGCGCTGTTGAGCTGGGATTGCTGCGCGCCCGAACGCTTGCTGATATTCTTGTCAAAAGAGGCGTACCAGGCTCTGCAGTCCGTATTTCAGGATCGGCGTTTGGAGCCGATGCCCATGTGAGCAAAAACGGCTGACGATTTTTCGATTGTAGAATGGCGTGGGGCGTCCCTGCTCCCGCTGCAGGTATGATTTGCGGTGTGTGCGATTATTGGGCAGCAGGCGTGAAGCCGCCATTTACGCCGCCCAGCGCATAGCCCGCCGTCGTGCAGGTCGAATGAGGGCTCTTTTTCGCGTCTACGCGCTTCAGGCTACTTGTTTGGAATGGGATTTTTTCAGTCAGCTGGTGTCCCTGCCCAAGCGGCGGCTTAACTCGACGCCGTCATCCGTTTCTACGAACTCGACTCACCGACGGGTTCGCATAGTCGTTCCTATAAACTGAACAGTGCCCACCGAACCGAGGTGGACACTATACTGAGGCGTCATGCGCCGCGTCTCTCGCCCATTCAAGTTTTCCGCTTGAATGGGCCGCATCTCAACGACGCTTGCGTGAAGACGGGCCTGCGGGACGATCACTGCGTCCTTTGCCGCCGCCGCCTTTGTATGCGGGCTTCTTGCCGGGCGAACGGCCACGAGCCGGAGGCGCTTCGTTGTCGGATGGCGCCTGAGCTGGTTCGATCTTGATCTCGTCATCGTCAGTCGCCGATGCGCATGACGCGAAGCGCTCAGCCTTGTCCGACGCGATTTCGACAAGCGTATATGTCGGCGCGATACGGATTGCGCCGATGTCCGGCTTCGTCACGCCGCCGAGGCGGCAAAGGAGCGGCACGAGCCATTTCGGGTCGGCGCGATCGGCGCGTCCCACGGACAGGCGGAACCATGAGCCCGATCCGTCGCGCTGCTCGGCGCGTCGGCGCGTCGGAGGACCGTCCGCATTGTCGCGTCGGGCGGCGGCGGGGGCGCGTTCGCGCGGGGATGGGGCGCCTGGCGCGATGGCGCGAATGCGCGCGGCTTCCGGCAGGCGGGAGTTCCACAATCCGATAAGGGCTGCGGCCAGTTGCTCAGGCGTCCGCTCGGTGACCAGCCGTTCGATAAGAGCGATCTGATCAGAGGGCGGTTTGCTGACGAGGACCGGATCGGCGAGCAGGCGCTCGACGTCGGCGGCGCGGATCGCGTCGGGGGTCGGCGCGGCGCTCCACGTGACCTCGACACCCGCCGCCTGAAACAAGCGATCGGCCTGACGTCTGCGCGCGGGCGTGGTGACCAGCACGCAAACGCCCTTGCGGCCGGCGCGACCCGTACGGCCGGAGCGGTGCAACAAGGTCGCTGGATTGCTGGGGAGGCTGGCGTGGATCACGAGGCCGAGGGTCGGCACGTCGATGCCGCGCGCGGCGACGTCGGTCGCGACGCAGACCTGCGCCTGCCCGTTGCGCAGACTTTCGATCGCGCGGCTGCGTTCGTTCTGGCCGAGTTCGCCGGAGATGGCGACCGAGGCGAAGCCGTGCTGGAGCAGGGCCGACTGCATCTGCCGCACGCCTTCACGGGTATGGCAGAAAACCATTGCGCAGGGGCTGCCAACCAGACGCAGGACGTTGATGATTGCGCCCGTCGTGTCGGTCTGGTCGGCCAGAACGGCGCGGTATTCGATATCTGAATGAGGAGCGTTGTCGCCAATCGTGTCGATCCGCAACGCGTCGCGCTGGTAACGCTTGGCCAGGCGGGCGATTTCGCGGGCGATGGTTGCGGA
This sequence comes from Acetobacter sp. DsW_063, assembly GCF_002153745.1. GTDB lineage: Bacteria > Pseudomonadota > Alphaproteobacteria > Acetobacterales > Acetobacteraceae > Acetobacter. The sequence goes on from NZ_JOPL01000005.1 coordinate 260,196, forward strand.
GAACAGGAAGCTGCGCTTCGTCTCCGGGCTCGCCTGCAACAGGGTCTCAAGCTCTTCGCGGAAGCCGAGATCGAGCATCTCGTCAGCCTCGTCGAGAACGACGACGCGCAAAGCCGAAAGGTTCAGGTTGCCGCGCGCCAGATGATCGCAAAGGCGGCCGGGGGTGCCGACGACGATCTGACAACCGGCGGCCAATGCGCTTGCCTCACGCCGAGGCTCCATGCCGCCGACGCAGGAGACGATGCGGGCGCCCGTCTGGGCGTAAAGCCAGGTCAGTTCGTTTTTGACCTGAAGCGCCAGTTCGCGCGTCGGCGCCACGACCAGAACAGCAGGCGTCGCAGCGTGAATGGCGCGTCCTTCGTCGTTGAGCAGTTCTTCCGCCATGGCGAGGCCGAAGGCGACGGTCTTGCCTGAACCGGTGCGCGCAGAGACGAGAAGATCGCGTCCGCGCGCCTCCGGCGCGAGCACGGCGGCCTGAACGGCGGTCGGCTCTTCATAGCCGCGTTCGGCGAGCGCGCGGGCGAGGGGGGCGGCGGAGTCCGGAAAAGGCATGACGGTAAAGGTTTCCTGAGCGGGATCGGATGGTGGGAATAAAGACTATCGCCGACGAACGCCAGCATTCACGACGTATGACGCTGCGGCCTGCCGGTAGTGCGCAGGCGCGCGGACGACGGCGTTCCTGACGATGGAGCGGTCGATTGTGGGAGCCGGTGGCGGTTTGAACCGCCGACAAAGACGAAACGCCGTGTCGGGTGACGTCACCGGAACGCTGGGGTTTAGCCCTCGTGCCGTGAATGTTCAAGTCATAGCTGCGTCGGATCGGGAGCCAGTCGTGCATTTGCGGTTCTGGTGTCGCCAGATTCCGCGTCGGTGCGTCGTCGTTGACGAAGGTCAAGTGCTCTTCCACTCCCCGGTAAGTGACGAGTTTCTGCGGCTTGGAGCTAAGGGTTTTCTGGTCAGCCTTATGTGGCCGGAAACTGGATTCGTTTCTCAGGCTCGCATATGTGGGATGACCTCAGCGCGGTGCTGACGCGGCGAAACAGCGCCGCCCGGAGCCTCTCAACGCGACACAGCTCCGTAATTTTGCGCCATATCGCCGATTAAAGGATGTCTGGACCGTGTGGTTCAGCGGCGAAGCTGGTGGTCATCGCTGCAACGGCTCAGTCCATGCCCGCTTGAAAATCCGCGTGAGGCAATCCTCGCAACCCGCAGGAGGATGCCTTATAAGGCCCGCATGCGCGCCGCTTTTCACAAGATGCATGGACTGGGGAACGATTTCGTCGTGGTTGACGAACGTGACCGATCGCTCGATCTGACGCCGCGGCGCATCGCCGCGCTGATGGACCGCAAACGCGGCATAGGGGCCGATCAGTTCGTGACGCTGTCCCGTCCTGACATTCAAGCGGAAGGCGGGAACACGGACGTGCATGTGCGTTTCTTCAACCCGGACGGCGGCGAGGCCGGTGCGTGCGGCAATGCCTCGCGTTGCGTCGCGGCGCTTCTGGCGCGCGAGAGCGACGCCCGATCGTTCACGTTGCGCACGCAGGCCGGTTTGCTGGCCGCTCGGGTGCTTGACGCGGGCGAGCGGGGCGAGGCGTATGTGACGGTCGATATGGGTCGCCCGAAGCTGGACTGGCGCGACGTGCCGTTGGCTCATGAAGCGGATACGCTCCGGCTGCCGCTGGCGGGAGAGCCTGCAGCGCTGTCGATGGGCAACCCGCATGCGACGTTCTTCGTCGACGATATCGCCGCGTCCTCCGCAGGGCCTGAGATCGAGATCCACGAGTTGTTCTCGCAACGCGTCAACGCGGGTTTCGCCCGCATCGACGCGCCGGATCGCATGCGCTTGCGGGTGTGGGAGCGCGGCGCCGGATTTACGTTGGCCTGCGGCTCAGGCGCGTGTGCTGCGGTGGTTAACGCGGCGCGACGCGGCCTTGGGGAGCGTCGCATGACGGTTGAGGCCGACGGTGGCGAATTGCTTATCGAGTGGGCGGACGACGATCATGTGCTGATGACCGGTCCGGCCGCCTTCGCCTTCGATGGCGTCGTCGATCTTGAGGCGTTCCCCCGATGAGCGCGCCTGAGCATTTGATGGAACGTCCAGCGGCGTCTTCGCCGGAACTCTCATCGGAATCCTCGCTGGAATCCGTCCCGGCTTTCGCGCCGGACTCCGCGCCCGGAGTTGCATCCGAATTTACGTCGCCGGAGCTGTCCTCTTTGCCCATGCCTTCGCCTGAGCGTGGCGTCGATATCCTGACGTTCGGCTGTCGCCTCAACACGTATGAGAGCGAAGTCATGCGCGGCCATGCCACAGGGCTCGACGATGTGATCATCGTCAACACCTGCGCCGTGACGGGCGAGGCTGAGCGGCAGGCGCGACAGGCCATTCGCCGCGCTCATCGCCAGCGTCCCGGCGCGCGCATTGTCGTCACAGGCTGCGCCGCACAGATCGACCCTGATCGTTGGTCCGCTCTGCCGGGTGTGACACGCGTGCTGGGGAACGAAGACAAGCTCAAGGCGGAAAGCTGGACGCCCGCAGCGCTCACGCAGGGGAACGCGGTTTCCGACATCATGGCCGCGCGGGAGACGGCCGGGCACCTGGTGACGGAGTTCGCAGGCCGCACGCGCGCCTTCGTCGAGGTGCAACAGGGCTGCGATCATCGCTGCACCTTCTGCATCATCCCGTTCGGTCGCGGGCCGTCGCGCTCCGCCCCGGTCGGGGCGGTCGTGGAGCAGGTGCGGGCGCTGGTGGCGTCGGGTTACCGTGAAGTCGTACTGACGGGCGTGGACATCACGTCATGGGGCGGAGACCTGCCGGGGACGCCGCGTCTCGGGCAGCTATGTCGTCGCCTGCTGGCGCTTGTGCCTGAACTGGAGCGGCTGCGGCTGTCTTCCGTCGATCCGGTGGAGATTGATGAGGATATATGGCGCCTGCTGGAGTCCGAGCCTCGCTTCATGCCTTATCTGCACCTTTCGTTGCAGGCGGGATCCGACATGATCCTCAAGCGCATGAAGCGGCGGCATCTGGTGGAGGACGCAGCCAGGGTCATCGAGCGCGCTCGATCGATTAGGCCGCGTATCGGCATCGGAGCCGATCTGATCGCTGGTTTTCCTACCGAAGACGACGCGCTGTTCGAAGAGACACTGGCGTTCGTCGAACAGGCGTCACTGCCGTTTTTGCATGTCTTCCCGTACAGCGCGCGTCCCGGCACGCCTGCCGCGCGGATGCCCGCCGTGCAGGTTGTCGAGCGGAAGGTGCGCGCCGCGCGTATCCGCGCTCTCGGCGAGGCGGCGGCGCAGGCGTATTACCGCAGCCTTATCGGGCAGGATTTGAGCGTGCTCATGGAGACGGCCGATTCCGGCCATAGCGAGGAGTTCGCGCCGGTACGGCTGACGAAGCTTTCCGAGATCGGACGCATAGAGCGCGTGCGCGCCGTAGCGGTTGACGCGGGCGGCGTCGTGGCGGAAACGATCTGACATGGCGCTCGGTTTTTTCTCACGGCTCAAGCAGGGCCTGTCTCGTTCCACCCAGAAACTCGGAGCGGTCTTCACGAAGCGCAAGCTCGACGAAGCGGCGCTGGAGGATCTTGAAGATCATCTGATCGCGGCCGACCTCGGCCCGGCGGTCGCGGGCCGCGTCATCGATTCGTTCCGCGCGACGCGGTTCGGGGCGGAGGTGACGGACGACGAAATTCGCGCTGCGCTGTCCGAGGAAATCGCTCGCGTGTTGCTGCCCGTTGCGATCCCTTTTGAGCCTGACCCGGCTCTCAAGCCGCATGTCGTGCTGATGGTCGGCGTCAACGGCACAGGCAAGACGACGACGATCGGCAAGATGGCTCGCTATTTCAGCGAGCAGGGCAAGAAGGTCCTGATGGTCGCGGGCGATACCTTCCGCGCCGCCGCCGTCGAACAGTTGCAGGTATGGGGTGAGCGCACCGGAACGCCGGTGATCGCCGGCAAACCGGGCGCCGACGCCGCAGGTCTGGCCTTTGAGGCGCTGCGCCGCGGTCGCGCGGAAGGCGCCGATCTGCTGCTGATCGACACTGCCGGGCGCCTGCACAATAAGGGCGCCCTCATGGAAGAACTCGCGAAGATCATCCGCGTGATGAAGAAATTCGACGAGACGGCGCCGCATTCGGTCATTCTGGTTCTGGACGCCACCACGGGGCAGAACGCGCTGGAGCAAGTCCGCGTATTCCGCGAACTGGTGAACGTCACGGGCCTGATCGTCACGAAGCTGGACGGTTCGGCGCGCGGTGGCGTGGTCGTGGCTCTGGCCGATGCGTTCAAGCTGCCTGTGCACGCCGTGGGCGTGGGCGAGAAGGCGGAGGACCTGCGTCCGTTCTCGGCGGAGGATTTCGCGCGCGGGCTGGTGGGCAAGGCGGAGGTGTCGACCGTCGCCGAGGTTTCCGAAGAAGCGCCGAGCGAGGACTGACGGCGGAACACGGAAGCCTTTGACGACGCGGCTTTAACGCGAGCTTGCGCTGCGCGTGCGGGCTGCCGCAGCGTACCAGAGCGCGGCGACAAAAAAGCCGACATAGTAGCCGATATCCGCGCCGCCCAGCCAACGCGCTATAGGCCCGGTATAGAGGCTGCTTGTGGAGAACAACAGAACCGTCAGCGCGGACGTCACGACGAAAATCGTCGCTCCATGCGTCCAGCCCGACGGTGCGTCCGGCTCATGCCCGTATGCGACGTTGGGATCGTTCTTTTTGACCAGATACCAGTCCGCGAGTACGATCCCCGCCCAAGGCGCTATCCAGTACATCGTCACCAGCAGGTAGTCCGTGTAGAGCGACGCGTAACGTCCGGCGCCCGCGACAGCCAGCACGTAGCCGAGCGAGGCAGTGATGATCGCCGCCGCGACGCGCGGGACATGAATGCCAGCCGAAATCAGGCTGTAGCTGGCAGTATTGTCGTTGAAAGAATTTCCAGTGATCGACGACAGCGCGATGGCGGCGAGCGCAAGCGGTCCAAGCGGTCCCATTGCATGCTGAAGACTGGCGATCACTGCGGTCGGCGAGGGTTCCGCGATGCTCGCTGCGGTTAGCAATCCGAGGATCTGGAACGGTACGGCGGAGGTCAGCAACCCGGCGAGAGCGAGGGGCACTACACGTTTCGGGTTGGCGTCCACCGGCAAATATCGTGTGTAGTCGGACGAGTAGGTCGCCCATGACAGGTTGAAACTGACGAGAATCCCGACGGCGAGCAGAAATGTGGCGAAGCCGACAGAATGTTCCGCATGGATTACTGATCCGCCGTTTGCCGCGAAAGTCAGGCCGATCAGGGCGAATACCGCCAGCAGCAGCGCCCCCAGATATTTCTGAAGCGCCTGAACGACGTGATGTCCGTAAACCGAGGCGATCATCTGCACGCCGGCCAGCACGCCGAGCGCGAGCCAGAACGGCGCAGAAAGACCGAACACGGCGAGCAACGCGATCAGCGCGGCGGCGGCGGGCACGTTGTTCACCGCATCCCAGCCGACGCAATAGAGCCAGTTGAGAAACGACGGCGGCCTTACGCCCAGCGTTCCGAGCGCTCGGCGCGAAGCCTCCATCTGGGTGAGGCCCGTGGGCGGTCCGATCGCCGCGGCCAGCGCGACCGGCAATGCGCCGATCGCATTGCCGAGCAGGATCGCAAGCACGCCGGTCCGAAAATCCAGCCCAAGGCTGACCAGCAGGGCGCCGGTGACCCAGCCTCCCGGCCCCAGATTGGGGGAGAAATGGCTCCAGAACACGCGGTCCATCGGCATTGTCTTGCGTGAGAGCGGGGCGGGTTCGCGCACGGAAGCCGCCGACAGATCTTCCATCAGGGCGTGAGCGTTACGCTGCGAGGGCGGTGTCAATGGCGAGGTTCCGTTGATGGGGATGCGACGGCCGGCGAATCGCCTTCGTAACGTTAATACGGAGCGCGGGCGGCGTATATGCGGTCAGCCCGCCTCAGGAAGGGTCGCCTGCCCGGCACAATGTCCCGGCGGCGCCGACAGGCTGATTGAGGTAATATTTTTCAGCGAGACTGATCGGCAGCATGTCCATCAGACGCGAGCCAGCGACGAGCCAGCGTGGAAAGACAATTCTCCGCTTGTTGCGGTTCAGTCCGTTCATGATGCGGTCGGCGGCGTGTTGAACCTGCGTCAGTCCGGGCATGTGAAATTCGTTCACGTTCGCCATGGGCGTTGAGATGAAGCCGCACACGACGGACGACAGCAGCACGCCCTCGCGGCGCAGATTGCCGCCTGTCGCCACCATGAAGCGGTCTACGGCGGCCTTGGTCGCGCAATAGGACGGCGTGCCGGGAAACGACACGACGCCCGCGACGGAGGAGATGGCGCAGATGCGGCCGCGAAGGCCGTCGTCCGCACGCGGTTGGGAGCGGATAATGTCGATCGCGGGCATCACCGTGTTGATCACGCCCAGGAGATTGGTCTCGATCATCACCCGGACCTGCCGTTCGGATTCCAGCGAAGCAGCGCCGCCAGTGGTCGGACAGTTCGATAGGCGTGTGACCCCGCCCGTCACGCCTGCGCAGGCGATCACCAGATCCAACTGCCTACACCCCGACACCAGCGCCTTCATCGCCGTCGCGTCGCGGACATCGATGCGGCGCCCCTCGCACCGGGCGCCGAGCGCTTCAGCGCGCGCGACGGTATCTTGCAGACGGATAGCGTCGTGGTCGACGAGGTGAAGTGTCGCGCCGGGCTTCGCCTGCTTCAACGCGAGCGCGCGGCCAAGGCCCGACGCCGCGCCGGTGATCAGAAGCGAGGTCCGTTTCATAGTCGCGCTATTAACCCGACGCTGATAGAAGGGCGCAAGTGACTGGCGCAGCGTGTTGGGATCATTAGACCATGACGAGCAACCACCCCGGCGAATATCCGATGCGAAGGAGTGCGCCGCCAGTCCGCGTAGCCAGTCCGGCAGTGGCGCGGCGGGGCGTCTGTTTCGTCATTTCTGCGCCGTCCGGTGCGGGCAAGTCGACCATCGCGAACGCACTCCGCGCTGCAGAGCCTCGTCTCAGTGATTCTGTCTCCGTCACCACGAGGGCGCCTCGCCCCGGAGAGGTCGATGGGGTGCATTACCATTTTCGCAGTATGGAAGAGTTCCGGCGAATGGCCGACGCCGGGGAACTGCTGGAATGGGCGACGGTGTTCGGTCGTGGTTACGGAACGCCGCGCGAGCCGGTGGAGCGTGCACTGGCTGAGGGGCGCGACATGGTGTTCGACATCGACTGGCAGGGGCATCGCCAGATTCGTGCGGCGCTGCCTGACGACGTCATCAGCCTGTTCGTGTTGCCGCCGTCTTTGGCGGAACTTGAGCGTCGACTGCATTCGCGCGGGTCTGACGCGGAGGACGAGATCGGTCGCCGCATGGCTGCGGCCCGCGACGAGATTTCCCACTGGCGCGAATTCGACCACGTTATCGTCAATACGGATCTTGATCGTGCGCTCCTTGAAGCCCGCGCGGTGTTGATATCCGCGCGGTTAAAAACTCTTCGGCAGACAGGGCTTGAAAGCTTCGTCGACGGATTCTTTGTGTAACGCGTCACGCGCAATTCAGGTTGCGTCATAGTTTATTCAGCTATCGGAGACCATGATTGCAGGAGCGGCTGGTTCCATTCTTGCATCAACCTTATTGGTTATGCAGATTTCGGCGGACGTCTGGCGTGGATGAACGCTGTTTCGCTTACGGATTTCATCTGAGAAAATATTGAAGACTGAAGAACGCGTTGCGATAAAAGCGTCATCAGTATCAGCGTTTGGCGACAAGGGCCGTCACATGCAAACGGTCGTCTGAACGGGCGACGCTTGAAACATCGGATTTGCTGAAGTCATGGATTTTTCCGCGATCACTGTCCTCTGCATTGGCGACGTGATGCTCGATCGCTTCCTTTATGGCGAAATGGAGCGAATTTCGCCTGAGGCGCCAGTGCCAGTACTGTTGCTGAAAGAGCGCCGGGAGATGCCAGGGGGCGCGGGCAATGTCGTCAGCAACGTGATCTCGCTGGGCGGCAAGGCGGTTCTCGTCGGGTTGGTTGGAAACGACGATGCCGCCACCACCCTGCGCGACCGACTCCGTCATGGCGAGCAGATCACTGACGCGTTGGTGACGACTGCGCATCGGCCGACCATTTGCAAGACCCGATATATCGCGACCCACCAGCAAGTCGTGCGCGCTGATGAAGAGAGCAGGCTACCGTTGCAGCCTGAGGAGGCCGAAGCATTGCAGCGGGCGATCGATGTGCGTTTGACCGAAGCGGATGTCGTCATTCTTTCGGACTACGGCAAGGGCGTGTGCGATCCGCTTGTCGTGCGTCACCTGATGGAGGGGGCGAGAAACAGGGGCGTGCCTGTATTCGTCGATCCTAAATCTTCTGATTTTAGCCGTTACCATGGAGCGACCTGCATCACTCCCAATGCTCGGGAACTCGCGGCGGCGGCTGGAGCAAACGCCGGAGATGACGCCGAGGTGGAAGCGGCCGCGCGACTTGTCATGGCGCAGGCCGGAGCGAAAGCGATTCTCGCGACGCGTTCAGAGAAAGGCATGATGCTGGTGCCGAGAGACGGGCAGGCTGTAGGCGCGCCGGCCCGGGCGCGCGAAGTCTTCGACGTTTCCGGCGCTGGCGATACGGTCATCGCGACTATGGCTCTGGCCGTGGCGTCCGGTATGCCGTGGGAACAGGCGATGCGGGTGGCCAACGCCGCCGCCGGGGTTGTAGTCGGCAAGTTGGGGACGGCTACCGCAGATATCGCCGAGGTGCTCGGCGAATTGCGAGCCCAGGATATGTCGTCGCCTGTCGGTCATCTGCTGTCGCAGGAGCAGGCGGCGCGTCAGGTCGTGCGCTGGAAGGAGCAGGGGCTGACCGTTGGTTTCACCAACGGATGCTTCGATATCCTCCACCCGGGGCATATCAGCCTGCTGGCTGCGGCGCGCGCCGAATGCGACCGGCTGATCGTGGCGTTGAATGACGACGCCAGCGTGCGACGGCTTAAGGGGGAGACGCGCCCTATAAATGCCCTGACAGACCGGGCCATCGTCATTGCCGCGCTGCGCTCTGTCGATGCGGTGGTTTCTTTTGCCGAAGACACGCCTCTGGAGATAATCCGTAAGCTCATGCCGGACGTGTTGGTCAAGGGGGCGGACTACACGCCTGAGCAGGTGGTCGGCGCCGGTGACGTGATTGCGGCGGGAGGCCGACTGGTTCTGGTGGATCTGCGAGCCGGTCACTCCACGACCGCGACTGTGCGGCGTATCGCAGGGGATTGATGTTCGAGGCGGAAGGTGAAGTAATCCTCAGAACGGCCTTAGATTTTGCAAGTAATCTTTGAAAGTCATGGCGATTTCAGAGAGGTCTGATTTCGCCCGATGCAGCCTGATCCGTTTCTTGCAGCGTTTTATGACGTCGTTAAGACATCGACGCCTAAGTTCAGTCAGGCGCAGATGGCTGGCGCTTCGTAAATATCTCGAGAAGCGGACTCATGGAGCGACTCTTTACATTTCTGCTTAATGAGCAGCATGTGCGATCGCATCTGACGGTGCTCGCGCTCGCCATCCTTGGCGGGTTTCTTTCGGTTCGTTGTCTTTCGGTTTCGCGTTGGCCAAGGCTGATTCGCATATTTGTGTTCGGCGCTGTTGTTTCGACGTCGGAATTGGCGACTTTCTTCGATACTTTATGGTCGACCTACCCGAGTCTGTGGGGCCGTTTACCGGAGCCTGTTACGTTGCTCGCAGGTGCGATCACGTTCCTGTCGGCGGCAGTCTCGGGGTATCTTTATCTTTGCCAGCGTCGAAGTATCAGAAACGTCATTCTTGCAGGGTGTTTGCTTGCCTTTGGAATGTCCTGCTCTACTTTCGCTGTTCTCGTTTCCATAGTGCAACCGTTCACGCTCGCGTACGATCTCTCAGCCGTGATGGCGGTGATGATTGTCGGCTCGACTCTGTGCGGATTTGCGTTCTGGGAACTGGGAAGCAGTATCGCCGCTCGACCCGTGCTGGTGTCGAGCCTGTTGCTCGCGGTCACGTTGACGGAACTCCCGCTGGGATCGATGGGATCGGTCCTACCTTTCGGAGACTGGATGTCCGCCAGCCAGACGCCGGACAGCGCGGCGTTCTCGCCCATCGCGGTCATTGGCCTGTCGGAATTTCTGGCGGTCATGTTTCTCGTTTTCCTCGCTTCGCTTCTTGATATCCGGGTCGCTGGCGCGCAGCAGCGGGAAAGCGACCGAATGCGACATCTGGCCGACGGCACGTTCGAAGGGATTCTCATTCATCGGGGATCGAACATCATCGACGCCAACGAACGAATACTCGAGATGACCGGACTCGACATTGAAACGGCAAAAAAACGCACAATCGAAGAGCTGTTCGTAGAGCCTCCGTCCGTCGAGATCCTGAACAATGAAAAAGCCGAACCCGGAATCGTGTCGGCGCCACAGCAACTGGAACTCGTGAGTGCGACAGGACGACATGTCGCGGTCGAAATTCTCTCCAGATCTGTTCCGTATGTTGACGGGCAAGCGTCTGTTCTCGCTGTGCGTGACATTACGGAGCGAAAAGCGGCAGAGGAGCACATTCGATTTTTGGCGTTGCACGACTCCTTGACGTCCCTGCCAAATCGACGAGGCCTTGAGCTCGTATTGACGCAAGTTTTGAGCCAGACCCGCGTTGCAGGAGGACAATCAGCAGTTCTGTGCCTTGATTTGGATGGTTTTAAGGCTGTTAACGATACGCTTGGTCATCACGCAGGCGACATGCTTCTGAAGCAGGTTGCTCATCGGTTTCAGGCTGAGTTGAGGGATGGAGATTACATCGCTCGGTTGGGTGGGGACGAATTTGTCATAGTTCTCAGAACAGTTGAGGAAATTTCGGATGCTGTTGCACTCGCGCGCAGGATCATCGCGTGCTTGTGGAGACCCTTTGAACTGAGTGGGCACGACGCCTACGTGGGTGTCAGTATTGGCGTCGCTGTGAGTCCACGTGACGGCGATACGGCTGTTTCCATCCTGAAATCGGCAGATATAGCTATGTATCAGGCGAAGCAGGGAGGGAAAGGGCAAGCTTGTGAGTTCGCTTCGGGTATGGACGCCGCGCTTCGTGAGCGCCACGATATCGAACTGGACCTGCGAGCGGCCTTAAGTCGAGAGGAGCTGGTCATTCATTATCAACCCTTGTTTGATATTTCTGGTGTTATCACAGGATTTGAAGCGTTGGCGCGTTGGCCACACTCCACCCGAGGAATGATACCACCAGATCGTTTTATTCCGCTGGCAGAGGAAACTGGGTTGATTGTCCCTCTCGGCGAGTGGGTACTTAGAACGGCATGCAGCGCGGCTGCGAAATGGCGTTCTGACATCAGTATCGCGGTCAACCTCTCTCCGATTCAATTTCAGCGAGTCGATTTGGTTGAAATGGTTACCCGAGTCCTCGCGGAAACGGGGCTCGATCCCGAGCGACTGGAACTGGAGGTCACGGAAAGCCTGTTAATGGAAGATACGGCTAAAGCACTCGAGTTGGTCAGAGACTTGCGAAATCATGGGGTTCGAGTGGCGTTGGACGATTTCGGCACCGGCTATTCAAGCTTGGCTTATTTGCATAATTTTCCATTCGACAAGGTAAAGGTAGATCGAAGCTTCATCGGAAAAATCAGCAACGATCCGAACGCCTGGACCATTGTAGAGGCAATTATTCTGATGAGTCATAAACTCAACCTGCGTGTGACGGCAGAAGGAATCGAAACAGGGGCACAGCTTTCCCTTCTTACAGAACGTGGCTGCGACGAAATGCAGGGCTTTCTACTCGGACGGCCGATGCCGGAGGAAGAAGCCTCGGTCATAGCGAGAGATCATCGTATTGTTGCGCCTGTTTAACCGGCTTACTGGTGACGGGTGCTCATGTTAGGTATGTGCCGCTATTCAAGCGTCAATGTTCATTGTGCTTTTACCGAGGTGTGTCAGTTCGCGGTGGGCGCAATGTTGATTGTGTAAATTTTGAATTTCCCAAAATTGGAAAAGCATTTCGTCGGTGCGCAAAACTTTTCGGCTGAAAGGGAACGCCGGTGAAAGGCGAAGTGCTTCCGCCGTGACCTGGGGAGTTGGGCATGATGATGACCTGCGTGGGCGGCGGCGGAGCATTTTCGTATGACGGTGGAGAGATCGGACGACTGCCCGCAGTATAATCCCAATGAGATTTGTTCATTGCGGGGTCGGTTGAGTAATCTTGGGCTAGCGCATAGCCTAGTGAGTACGCCGCCAAAAACGCGCCAAAAATAACTTTCCGCATGCTCTGCATCTCATCCATGTAGCTGGATGCAAAGTGCCGCGTATTCGTTAAGAAATGACGTTCCTTGCGCAGATCGAGGAGGCCCGCACGGAATTCGGGCTGGCCCACCCGTGGAATTGGCAGGGCATGTTTTCACATTCTCCCGACTTTTACGCGGCGTTTGAGACCGCCCACATATTCGAGCAGTAACCGATGGCGCGCTAATTAAGGCTGATGCGGGTGACGCAGTCAGCGCGAGACTGCGTCACCTCGGCCCTATTTACTCAGCAGGCACGTAGACCGTATTGCCGGCATCACGGAACTCCCGGCTCTTTTGCTCCATACCAGCCAGACGCTGAGCGTCGTCACGAATATCCTGACTGATACGCATCGAACAGAATTTAGGCCCGCACATGGAGCAGAAATGGGCTGTCTTGTGCGCCTCCTTCGGCAACGTCTCGTCATGATACGCGCGCGCCGTATCAGGGTCGAGCGACAGCTTGAACTGGTCTTCCCATCGGAAAGAGAAACGCGCGCGGCTCAGAGCGTCGTCGCGCAGCTTCGCCGCCGGGTGGCCTTTCGCCAGGTCGGCGGCGTGTGCGGCGATGCGATAGGTGATGACGCCGACTTTGACGTCGTCGCGGTTCGGCAAACCAAGGTGCTCTTTTGGCGTGACGTAGCAGAGCATTGACGTGCCGAACCAGCCGATCATCGCGGCGCCGATGGCGGAGGTGATGTGGTCATAACCCGGCGCGATGTCCGTCGTTAGCGGGCCAAGCGTGTAGAATGGCGCTTCATCACATTCGCGCAGTTGCTTGTCCATGTTCTCCTTGATCTTGTGCATCGGCACATGGCCTGGGCCTTCGATCATCACCTGACAGCCCTTCGCCCAAGCGATCTTGGTCAACTCGCCTAGTGTCTCCAGTTCAGCGAATTGGGCTGCGTCATTGGCGTCGGCGATGGAGCCCGGACGCAGGCCGTCTCCAAGGGAGAACGAGACGTCATACTTGCGCATGATGTCGCAGATTTCCTCGAAGTGCTCGTAAAGGAAGCTCTCACGATGCTCCATCAGGCACCAACTGGCCATGATCGACCCACCGCGCGACACGATGCCCGTCACGCGCTCGGCGGTCAGCGGGACATGGGCGAGTCTGACGCCTGCATGGATGGTGAAGTAATCGACGCCTTGCTCGGCCTGCTCGATCAGCGTGTCGCGGAAAACTTCCCAGTTGAGAGCGGACACGTCACCGCCGACCTTTTCAAGGGCCTGATACAGCGGAACTGTGCCGATCGGAGTCGGTGAGTTGCGGAGGATCCAGTCGCGAATGTTGTGGATATTACGGCCGGTCGACAGGTCCATGACGGTGTCGGCGCCCCAGCGGATCGACCAGACGAGTTTTTCAACCTCTTCCGCGGCTGATGAGGTGACGGCTGAATTGCCGATATTGGCGTTCACTTTCACCAGGAAGTTACGGCCAATGATGACCGGCTCCAGTTCCGGGTGATTGATGTTCGCCGGGATGATGGCGCGGCCGCGTGCGATCTCGTCACGGACGAATTCGGGCGTTACGAATTCGGGAATGACTGCGCCGAAATCCTCGCCGTCGCGGCGACGGGCGTTAGCGCCTTCAGCTGCTTTGACGCGCCCGAGGTTTTCCCGGTGCGCGACGTAGATCATCTCCTCGGTGATGACGCCTGCGCGCGCGAACTCGTACTGCGTTACCCGTTTCGCCTGCCCGGCTTCGAGCACGGCATGCGGCGCGGGGCAGGGAGCGACAAGGCGATCGCCCGTGGCCCCGCCGTTGTCTTCGGGTTTGACCGCGCGCGGCACGGCTGCGGAAAATCCGCGTCTGGCCAGCCACTCGGCCCGCACCTTCGGAAGGCCCTGACGCACGTCGATCACGGCGTCCAAATCGGTGTACGGGCCGGACGTATCGTAAATACGCAGCGGGGCCTCGTTGGCCGAGGCGTCAAGCGCGATTTCACGGAAAGGAACGCGGATGTCCGGACGGCCTTCCGGGCTGGAATAGACCTTGCGCGAGCCCCAGATGGGACCTGTGGTCACTTCGCCGGGGCTGGGGGCCGCCGATTGCGGGGAGGGCGGGGCGATATGATTCATGAGAAGCGTCCTCGATGCGAACGAGGAACGGGCACCGGTCGAAAGCTTCCACGAATCCGAACAAGTCGGAGCCACTCGACCAGACCAGTCCCTCCGCCGGTATTAACCGGATCAGGTTCCCCGGACGGCCTCCTTATTGGGGCGTCCGGCAGGGTCGTCACGCGGCAACGTGTCAGACACGCGCCCAATGACCTCTCAGTTCCTTGCCAGAACCCCCCTTGGTGCTCGTGATCACACTCTCTAAGGTCGGTGCTTGTCAACATCAGCTTATATTGGGTCGCGATATGCGGCGTGTTATCACGCGAAATTGCACTCGTCGGGAAGTGACTTTCGGGGCGGCTTGGTGAGGCGTTGTCGGGCTGCGCGATGGAGAGGGCTGAGACGGAGCGGCCTTAATATGCCCAGATCAAAAATCCTCCCCCTAGGTTCAGGACCTATTAATGTATTGAATTGAGCGAGAGGTTGTGA
>NZ_JOPL01000030.1 GCF_002153745.1 Acetobacter sp. DsW_063
CTGGAGTGTTCGAAAAACCCCCTGGTTTTGAAACCGGCTCTGTGATTCCCTTCCTGCGGTTCTGACTGAGGGAATGGCGCTATGAAGCAGGCTGGTTTCTTTGATGTTGAAGAGCGGCTTGCCCGGTTGAGCGGGCTTGGCGATCAGCTCGAAGCATTTTCCCGGACTGTGGATTTTGAAGCGTTCCGTCCTGATCTGGACAAAACCTTGGCGTATTCTGATGGAAGCAAGGGCGGACGACCGCCATTTGATCCCGTGTTAATGTTCAAGATCCTGGTGATCCAGACGCTGAACAACCTGTCTGATGAGCGGACGGAATACCTGATCAACGACCGTCTCTCCTTCATGCGCTTCCTTGGCCTGGGACTGCCGGACCGTGTGCCGGACGCCAAAACAATCTGGCTGTTCCGCGAGCGCCTGACGCAGGCTGGTGCGATTGAAAGGCTGTTTGATCGTTTTGATACCACCCTGCGCAACGCCGGATATCTGCCCATGTCAGGCCAGATCCTGGACGCGACATTGGTGGCAGCTCCAAAGCAGCGCAATACAAACGCTGAGAAGGCAGATCTCCGGGCAGGACGGATCCCCGAAAACTGGCAGGACAAGCCGACAAAGCTGTCGCACAAGGATCGTCAGGCGCGATGGACGCTGAAGTTCACGAAAGCAAAGCGGCAGGATGACGGGACGATCCCCGCAACGGATCTCGCCATCCCGTTCTTTGGCTACAAATCCCACGTCTCCATTGACCGGAAATACCGGTTCATCCGGAAATGGAAGACGACGGATGCCGCCGCCAGTGATGGTGCGCGCTTGAGAGAGGGCCTGCTTGATAAAAGCAATACAGCCTCAACGGTCTGGGCAGACACAGCCTACCGCTCAAAAGCCAATGAGGACTTCATGGAAAAGGAGGGCTTTGTCTCGAAGGTTCACAGGAAAAAGCCGCATCTCAAGCCCATGCCCCGCCACATCCAGCGGTCCAACGTAGGGAAGTCGGTGATCCGGTCGCGTGTCGAGCATGTCTTTGCTGATCAGAAGTCTCAGACCGGGCTGTTCATCCGAACTGTCGGTATCACCCGGGCCACCATGCGGATCGGACTGGCTAATATCGTCTATAATATGCGCCGCTTCCTCTTCCTGGAACGGATCAACGTGAGCGCGTAGTAATCCAGCGGGTAACAGCCCCCGATCTGCTCAAAACGCAGATCAAAAGTGACTCAAAGAACCGTCAATCAAATCGACAAAACCCAGAAATCATGGGCCAAGCTTATCAATTGACGGTTCTTCGATCCCTCCAAATGTAATTTAAATCGTATTTTCGGGTGAATATTTTTTGCCTCATCACGCTGCGTATGTAACCATGCGTAAGTTGAATAACCGCCGTGGTGTATTTAGCTATGCTTCGAGACGTTTTGGTTACAATTGGGTTGCGCCTTTTTCCCATCGTGCGCCAGTTGCACGCACAACGAAATACGCTGGTTGAAGAGCGGGACAATTTATCAGATCAGCTAAAAATCTATGTTGATGAGAAAGAAACCGCGCCGAGGGAAGTAGCGCCGGTTGAAAGGACTGAAAGCAGAAGTCCGTTCTGGTTTTATAACTCTTCATTTGATCCGATAGAGCTTATGAAGAAGTATCAGTGTGATAATGCGGTTTCTCTTCCTGGGCACATAACGAATTATCTAGGCGTGCACACCAGCACCGATTTTTTTCCTGGCATTCTATCTTCAAGAGGCGGGGAGATCGAGCCGATTCCTTTTCCGGCCAATTGGCATACTGATATAGCGGAGTGGGGCGCTGCACTGCGCGCTGTCGACCTTTCGGGGGCGAGTTTTTCAGTGTTAGAGCTCGGTTGCGGATGGGGGTGTTGGATGAACAATACCGGAGCTGCGGCCCGAACTGTGGGCAAAGACGTGCATCTGATGGGGGTTGAAGGGGATCCCGATTATATAAAATTCGCGACGAGTGCGTGTATGACGAACGGGTTTTCTGTCGAAGAGTTCGAGGTGCTCCACGGCGTTGCGGCGACGGAGAGTGGCGTCGCCTTGTTCCCCAAGCAGGAAATCGCGGGAGGGTCATGGGGGTTGGAACCGATATTCGGCGCGACTTCGGATGTAAGGGAAGCGGCCGCTGTAAACGGATCGCATATCGAAATTCCGATGGTATCGTTGCGGGATATCGTTGCATCGGAACGTCGCTTTGATCTTTTGCATATGGATATCCAAGGGGGAGAGGTCGCCTTGGTTTCCGAAAATCTCGATCTTATGAGCCAATCCATCGCGTATGTTGTCATTGGGACGCATTCACGTGAGATCGAGGGGCGACTGATCGCAGAGATGTCCGCCGCAGGCTGGGTGCTGGAAATGGAACGGCCTTGTATTTTTTCTATTACTGCCGGCAGGACGTCTACGACTGTTGATGGCGTTCAGGGATGGCGCAACACGGTTTTGCTTCCCTAGTGCGGTGGCAACGATCGTTTTTCGGTTGATCTGCGTATAATTTTCTCCGGAGGCAGCCTGGCTACTTCATCGGCGCAGTCACCGTGCTCGGCGGACAATGCGACGGATTGCCGCCCGCGCGTGGTGAAGAAATCACGGCGCAGTCGGCGGCGCTTATCTCGGTCTTGGCGTTTGATTGCCTGACTGCGGAGACAAAAGACTGTCCGATATAGACCAGTACGCCGATAGTCGCGGCGATAATCACGGCGATTACGATGAGTTTCCCGATTTCTTGCTGTGTAAAGCGCGCGCTCATTGCGGGTGTTCCTAGACTATGGCTCAGGCGGCGCGCCCGAAACCGGTTACGTCACGCCTCGGGACGTTGCTTAAGATCTTTTGGCGGCCGGGCAGACTATCGTCTGATAGCCATTCGGTCCTCCACGTTAGGGCACTGTGATGGCATGTTCACTGCTCTATGCCTACTTGGGCCACGATTTCTGCGTGGCACGATAGTCAAAGATCGAGCGCCGTCTGGGCGGGATTAGCGCGCCTGTCGACTGTGGCTCCTATCTCACCGTCCGCGAAGACAAGCGTGACATGCGCGCCTGGTCTGGTTGCGTCTGCACGAGTGACCGGCGCGCCCTTGGCGTCGCGGACCAGCACGTAGCCGCGTTCGAGCACTGCCATTGGCGAAACGGCGTTCAGTTGCCCCGCCACTCCAGACAGATGGGCCTGACGCTCCCGGCACAGCGCGTTGAGCGGCGCGGCGGTGAGGCGCGTTCTGGCAAGGCGCATCTCCATGGCGTGCGTCATGGCGGTGGCCGCAGCGGTCAGGCTCGCGGCGCGCAGTTTCAGTCGCGCGCCGCGATCGGAAAGCAGCGCGGCGGGAGCGGGCATATGGCGTTCGGCGGAGATCAGGGCCGCCCGACGACGCTCCAGCAACGCGGGCAGGGCGATATCCAGTCGGTGCGAGCGGTCGTCGAGCCGCATCCGTCCGGCGTCAAGCAGGGACGGCAGATCCGGCACGCCGCGCGCGGCGCGGTCGAGCCGCAGGCGCGCGGTCTGCCCGATGCGGTTCAGCGCACTGCTCATACGGGCCGCGCGGTGGGCGAGGTCCGCCATAAGTTCGTCACGGACCGGCACGGCGAGTTCGGCGGCGGCGGTCGGCGTCGGCGCGCGGATGTCCGAGACGAAATCGACCAGCGTCGTGTCGGTTTCGTGGCCGACGGCGGAGATCACAGGGATGTCCGACGCCGCCACGGCGCGCAGCACCGATTCGTCGTTGAACGCCATCAGATCCTCCAGCGATCCGCCGCCGCGTGCGACGATCAGCACGTCCGGGCGGACGAGGTCGGACTTGACGCCGGGTTGACGGGGAGGGAGGCGGTTGAAACCGTCGACGGCGGCGGCGATCTGCGCGGCCGCGCCTTCGCCCTGAACGGCGACGGGCCAGAGCAGCACGTCGCGGGGAAAGCGGCGCGCGATGGTGGTGCGGATGTCATGCAGCACTGCGCCATGCGCGGACGTCACCACGCCGATGAGTTGGGGGAGGCGCGGGAGGGGGCGCTTTCTGGCGGCGTCGAAGAGCCCTTCCTCGGCCAGACGCTGGCGCAGACGCTCGATGCGGGCCAGCAACGCGCCTTCACCCGCATACTCCATTTTCTCGACGATAAGCTGATAGCTCGAGCGCTCGCCGTATGAAGAGATGCGGCCGCTGGCGATGATCTCCAGTCCGTTTTCGGGAACCAGCCCGAGGCGGGAGACGGAGCCGCGCCAGACGACGCCCGATATTTTCCCCCCTTCGTCCTTGAGGGAAAAATAAAGATGGCCGGATGCGTAGCGTTTGAACTCTGTGATCTCGCCACGCACGCGAACGCGCCCGAAGGCTCCTTCCAGCGTGCGTTTGATGGCCCCGGAAATCTCTGAAACCGAGTATTCGGGAACATTGCCGAATGGCGCGGGCTGGGAGGGAGGGGCATCGTCCATCCCCTGACCCTATGCTACAGACGCGACGTCGCGAACAGGGGCGGCGTGTCGCCCTGTATGTTGCCGGACGACGTCGTGGGGTCAGGGGCCCTGCGGTGGGGTGGTCGGTCATGTGAGCGGCGTAGGGAACAATCGGGATGGCGCAAGTCGTCTCGCGGCGGTGTGTCGTCGTGAAGGGTTACGAAGGGAACGGATGATGCGGGTTCTACTGATCGGTTCGGGTGGTCGAGAGCACGCATTGGCGGCTGCGCTGGCCGCATCTCCGGTCCTGACGCAGCTCTATATCGCTCCTGGCAATCCCGGCACCGCAGCGCTGGGCGAAAAAGTGGCGATTTCAGCCTCCGACGTGGCGGCTCTTGTGACGTTCGCGCAGGCGCATGCCATCGATCTTGTTGTGCCGGGGCCGGAAGCGCCGTTGGTCGTGGGGCTCGCCGACGCCTGCGCCGAAGCTGGAATCGCCTGCGCCGGGCCGACGCAGGCTGCGGCGGCGCTGGAGGGCAGCAAGACCTTCACGAAGGAGGTTTGCGACGCGGCGCGAATTCCCACGGCCCGATGGGAGCGCTTTGAGGACGCGGGGAGTGCGCTTGAGTTCGTGCGTCGCCGCGGCGCTCCGATCGTGATCAAGGCTGACGGGCTCGCCGCCGGGAAGGGCGTGGTCGTTGCGCAGACGCTGGAAGAGGCGGAGTCCGCCATTACGGACATGATGACGTCCGACAAGCTGGGGGAGGCTGGTCGCTCGGTCGTTATTGAAGAGTGCATGGTCGGAGAGGAGGTCTCCCTGTTCGCCTTTTGCGCCGGACGCGATGCGGTTTTGATCGGCGCCGCGCAAGACCACAAGCGTATCGGCGATGGCGACACCGGCCCTAATACAGGAGGCATGGGCGCAGTGTCGCCGCCGTCCGGCTTCGATCGAGACGCACAGGAGCGCGCGCTCGATTTGTTGGTTCGTCCGATGCTGGTCGAGATGGATCGGCGCGGCACGCCGTTTTGCGGCGTGATCTTCGCGGGCTTGATGCTGACGAACGAGGGACCGAAGCTGATCGAATACAATGTTCGGTTCGGCGATCCAGAAGCTCAAGCGTTGTTGATCAGACTTGAAACCGATCTGCTTCCTGCTCTCGCGGCGTTGGCGCAGGGTTCGCTCGCAGGAGTTTCTATCTCTTTTTCCAACGACGCTTCTGCCGCGATCGTGCTCGCCGCGCGCGGTTATCCGGGCGAACCCGCTCATGGCGGGGTGATCGGCGGGATCGAGCGAGCGGAGGCGGTACCGGGCGTTCGGGTGTTTCAGGCAGGCACGGCGCTCGATGCTGAAGGACGGCTGATCGCCGTCGGCGGTCGTGTTCTGACGGTATGCGCCACTGCTCCCGGCTTGCGGGAGGCGATCGACCGGGCCTATCAAGGTGTTGCGGCTATTCGCTGGGATGACGCTGTATGGCGCGGCGACATTGGCGCACGTGCGCTGTCGATGGCCGGATGAAATCGCGTCACATGGATGTGACGTTTGCAACCGGTGGATAACCGGGGGGTTTAGGGTCTGAATTGCGCGCGTCGTCGCCGGGGGCTTCTTCTCCGCCTTGCGAACGGGTCGACGGCGTGGGATCGTCAGCAGGACTTATCCGCCTGAGACGATCTTAAGGTGCCCTTGGGCAACGCCCGATAATTAGGCCAGTCATTAATAAGGAACGGTTTCTCATGCGCTCTATTCACGTCCAGCAGAACCGCGCCCCGGAAGCCGGTGGCGCCCCTGCCCGAGACATCGACCGGACCTGCATCGACACCATCCGTACGCTTTCGATGGACGCGGTCCAGAAAGCGAACTCGGGCCACCCCGGCACGGCCATGGCGCTGGCTCCGGTAGCCTATACGCTCTGGCAGAACGCCCTGAGCTATGATCCGGCCGATCCGCTGTGGCCTGCGCGCGATCGCTTCGTGCTTTCGGTCGGCCATGCGTCGATGTTGCTGTATTCGTTGATTCACCTTTCCGGAATTCGTGACGTCGTCGACGGGAAAGTCGTTGGCGCGCCGTCCCTGACGATCGACGATCTGAAGCAGTTCCGCCAGATCGGTTCCAAGACGCCCGGCCATCCGGAGTATCATCACACGGCGGGCGTTGAGACGACGACTGGCCCGCTGGGTCAGGGCTGCGCCAATTCGGTCGGTATGGCCATCGCGCAGAAGTGGCTTGCCGCCCGTTTCGATAAACCGGGTTTTCCGCTCTTCGATTATCACGTCTATACGCTGTGCGGCGATGGCGACATGATGGAAGGCGTGGCCAGCGAGGCTGCGTCCACCGCCGGTCACCTGAAGCTTGGCAACCTCACGTGGATTTACGACAGCAACCGCATTTCCATCGAAGGTTCGACCGACATCGCGTTCACTGAAGACGTGGCGAAGCGGTTCGACGCCTACGGTTGGCAGGTGCTTGTTCTCAAAGACGCCAACGACACCGCCGGTTTTTTGAAACTTCTTGAGCAGACGAAGGCGGAGACGACGCGTCCCACGTTCATTCTGGTCCACTCCGTGATTGCGTGGGGGGCCCCGAAGAAGGCGGGCACCGCAGCCGCGCATGGTGAACCTCTGGGCGCCGACGAAATCAAGGCGACCAAGGCATTTTACGGTGCCTCTGAGCAAGACTTCTTCGTTCCCGAGGGCGTGGAGAAGCACTTTCAGGACGGACTTGGCGCACGTGGGGCCGCGGCCAGCAAGAAGTGGAAAGAGCTTTTCTCTGAATACAAGAAAGCATATCCGGACGAAGCGGCCGAAATTGAGCTGATTCTCGCGCGAAAGCTGCCCGAGGGCTGGGATTCGGATATTCCGACCTACAAGACCGACGCGAAGGGTGTGGCGTCCCGGCAGAGTTCCGGCGAAGTGCTGAACGCTGTTGCAGCGAAGCTGCCGTGGCTGATCGGTGGCGCGGCGGATCTGGCTCCGTCCACCAAGACGCTGATCAAGGACGGCGGCGCTTTCCAGCCTGCGGAATGGAATGGTTCCTACGCCGGGCGTAATCTGCATTTCGGCGTGCGCGAACACGCGATGGGCGCCATCGTCAACGGCATCGCGCTTTCTGGCGTCCGGCCCTATGGCGCCGGGTTCCTGATCTTCTCGGATTACATGAAGCCGCCGATACGTTTGGCTTCGTTGATGGGGCTCCCGTCGATTTTCGTGTTTACTCACGATTCTATCGGCGTCGGCGAAGACGGCCCGACGCACCAGCCGATCGAGCAACTGGTGCAACTCCGCGCTACGCCTGGGGTGATCGTCCTTCGCCCCGGTGACGCCAACGAGGTCGCCGAAGCCTGGCGCACGTTGATCCCGCTGACCAACCGTCCTGCGGTTCTGGCTCTAAGCCGCCAGAACCTTCCGACGCTGGATCGCGAGAAATACGCGCCGGCAAGTGGCGTGCAGAAGGGCGCTTACGTGCTGGCGGATAGCGGCAAGACGCCCGCCGTCATCCTGATCGCGACCGGCAGCGAACTGCAGCTTGCTGTCGAGGCTTATGAAAAGCTGATCGCGGACGGCGTGGCTGCGCGTGTCGTGTCGATGCCGTCCTGGGAGCTGTTCGAGGAGCAACCCCAGTCCTATCGTGACGAGGTTCTTCCGCCTGCGGTGAAGGGGCGTGTCGCGATCGAGGCGGCTTCGCCGATCGGCTGGCACCGCTATGTGGGCGACGCCGGGACGTTCATCGGCATGAACGGCTTCGGCGCTTCCGCGCCTCTTCCGGAACTGTTGAAGAAGTTCGGCTTCACTGTGGATGCGGTGATCGCCGCGGCGCGCAAGCAGGCCGGTCTTTGATTGAAACATCCGGCGTCGTTGTTCGACGCCGGATGTCATTGGGTTTCAGCCTCCGGCGCCGAAGGCGGCGTCAATGAAAAGGAGCGCCTTCTTATGAACGCTGCAGCAAACGCAAACCAAAGCCCTTTGAAAGAACTCGCGAAATTTGAGCAATCGCCCTGGCTCGATTTTGTGCGGCGGGGTTTTACCAAAGACGGCTCGATGGCCGCGTTGATCGCCGACGACGGGGTTAAGGGCGTTACGTCCAATCCGGCGATTTTCCAAAAAGCGATGGGCGAAGGGACGGACTACGACGCCCAGATTCATGAAATTCTCGGAAAGGAGATTGTTTCAACCTCCGAGCTGTACGAGCGCCTCGCTATTGACGACATTCGTGAAGTAGCGAAACTTCTTTATCCTGTCTTCGAGACGTCGAAAGGCGTCGACGGCTATGTGAGTCTCGAGGTTTCGCCCTATCTGGCGCGAGACACGGCTGGCACGATTTTCGAGGCTGGACGGTTGTGGGATGCGGTCAAGGAACCGAATCTCATGATCAAGATTCCGGGCACCGACGAGGGCGCTCCGGCGATCGAGCAGAAGATCGCAGACGGAATTAACATCAACGTCACGCTCCTGTTTTCCCTCGATGCATACAAGAAAGTCGTCGAGGCGTGGTTGAGCGGACTGGAAACGCGCGTCAAGGCTGGTCAGCCCGTTGCGTCCATAGCGTCGGTTGCTTCTTTCTTCGTCAGCCGTATCGACGGGAAGATCGACGCGGAGATTGATCGCCGCGTAAAGGCTGGAGACAAGGATAGCGAGGCGCTGAAGGCGGTGCGCGGCAAGGTCGCGATAGCCAATGCGAAGCTGGCTTACCAGTATTGGCTGGAAGTCATGAAGAGCGATCGCTGGGCGAAGCTGAAGGCGGCGGGTGCGCAGACGCAGCGACTGCTGTGGGCTTCAACCGGGACGAAGGACAAGGCTTACAGCGACGTCCTGTATGTCGAGCAACTGATCGGCCCTGAGACGGTCAATACCATTCCGCCCGCGACGCTCGACGCGTTTCGCGACCACGGCACACTCCCCGGCGCCACGCTGACCGAGGATGTCGAGGGGGCGAAGCATGTTCTGGCGGAAGCGGAGCGCCTTGGGCTCGACCTCGCCGGGGTGACGAAGGTCCTTGTGGACGAGGGCGTGTCATCCTTCGAAGATGCGTTCGACAGCCTGCTTGGCTCGGTGGCGAAGAAACAGAATGACATTCTCGGGAAAAAGCTGACCGAGACGAAGTTCTCCTTGCCCGCAGATCTCGACGCCGCTGTGAAGGCTGGCCTGGACGAGTGGCGCCGGAAAGGCTCCATCCGTAAGCTGTGGGCGCGCGACGCGTCGCTCTGGACTGGCGCGGACGAAGCGAAATGGCTGAAGTGGCTCGATATTGTTGGTGAGCGGCTGGACCATGTCGCTGAGCTTGAGACGTTCCAGAAGGAAGTCAAGGAGCGTGGTTTCAAGCAGGTTCTTCTGCTCGGCATGGGCGGATCGAGCCTCGGTCCGGAAGTGTTGGCCGAGACGTTCGGCAAGCACGAAGGGTTCGGCCACCTGTACGTGTTGGACAGTACCGACCCGCAGCAGATCAAGACGTTTGAAGGCAAGATCGACCCGGCGCATACGCTGTTCATCGTTTCCTCGAAGTCAGGAGGGACGCTGGAGCCGAATATTCTTCTCGCTTACTTCTACGACGTTGCAAAAAAGGCGATCGGCGACAAAGCTGCGTCGCATTTCGTGGCGGTGACGGACCCAGGATCGCATCTTGAAGCCGTCGCGAAGCGTGAAGGCTTCTGGAAAATATTTGGCGGAGAGAAGGAAATCGGCGGCCGTTATTCGGTTTTGTCGAATTTTGGTCTCGTCCCGGCCACGGCTGCGGGCGTACCGATCAAGCTCTTCCTTGAAGACGCATTACACGGTGTGAAGGCGAGCGACGCGGGCGCGCCTCCGGCGGTCAATCCGGGCGTCCAGCTCGGCACGGTGTTCGGCATTGCTGCGACGAAGTTCGGCCGCGACAAGATCACGATCATAGCTACGAAGCAGATCGCGGATTTCGGAGCGTGGGCGGAGCAGTTGATCGCGGAGTCAACAGGAAAGATCGGTAAAGGTCTGATCCCGATCGATGACGAAACACTCGCTGGACCGACGCATTACGGCTCCGATCGTGTGTTCGTCTATCTGCGTCTGGCGAATGAGCATTCGCATGAGCAGGATGAGGCGGTCCGCACGTTGATTGAAGCGGGTCAGCCAGTCGTAACCATTGTGCTGCACGAACGCCGTCAGATTGCGCAGGAATTCTTCCGTTGGGAAATCGCGACGGCGGTTGCTGGAGCGTGGCTGGAGATCAATCCGTTCGATCAGCCGGACGTCGAGGCCAGCAAGATCGAAACGAAGAAGCTGACATCGGCGTATAACGATACAGGAGCGCTTCCGTCCGAGGAACCGTTCGCGACGGATGGAGATCTTTCGTTCTTCGCCGATGCGAAAAACACGGCGGCGTTGAAGGGCGGCTCCGCGATCGAAATTCTGAAGGCGCATTTCGATCGCGTGAAGCCCGGCGATTATGTCGGCGTTCTCGCCTACATTGAGCGTGATCGGGCGACACGTGAGTGGATTCAGCACACACGGTTGGCGATCCGCGACGCGAAGAAAGTGGCGACAGCCGCTGAGTTCGGGCCTCGCTTCCTGCACTCGACGGGACAGGCCTACAAAGGCGGCCCCAACAGCGGAGTGTTCCTGCAGATTACTGCGGATGACGCGAACGATCTTCCGGTTCCCGGCGAGCGCTTCACATTCAGCGTGGTCAAGGCGGCGCAGGCGCGCGGCGATTTCGACGTCCTCGCCGAGCGTGGCCGTCGTGCGTTGCGCGTGCACATCAAGGGCGATCTCGCCAAGGGTCTCGCGTCCATAGCGTCGGCGATCAAAGCCGCGATCTGAAGAAAAGGATCAGACAAATGCAGATCGGAGTTGTTGGTCTGGGGCGCATGGGCGGGAATATCGCAGTGCGTCTCACGCGGCATGGCCACGATGTTGTCGTGTTCGATAATTCTGCGGATACCGTAGAGAAAATCGTTTCGCGCGTGGAGAATGGGCGTGCGGTTGGCGCGTCGAGCCTTGCCGAGTTGGCGTCCAAGCTGAACGGGCCTAAGAAAGTCGTGTGGCTGATGCTGCCGGCCGGGCAGATCACGGAAGACGCCGTAAAGGCGTGCGGCGAACTGCTCGGTAATGGCGACATCGTGATTGATGGTGGCAACAGCTACTACAAGGACGATATCCGTCGCGCTGCGGAACTGAGCAAGAACGGCATTGACTACGTCGACGTCGGTACGTCGGGCGGCGTCTGGGGTCTCGATCGCGGGTATTGCATGATGTATGGCGGCACGCAGGAAGCTGCCGACCATATAGATCCGATCCTGAAGGCGTTGGCGCCGGGCAAGGGCGACATCCCGCCCACGCCGGGGCGGGACCGTGATGGTCTGGACGAGCGTGCGGAGCAGGGGTACCTGCACTGCGGTCCGGCCGGCTCGGGCCATTTTGTGAAAATGGTTCATAACGGCATCGAATATGGGATGATGCAGGCGTTCGCCGAGGGCTTCGACGTCATGAAGTCCAAGGATTCGCCGTTGTTGCCGGACGATCAACGCTTCTCGCTCAACATGGCTGACATCGCTGAAGTCTGGCGTCGGGGCAGTGTCGTTTCGTCATGGCTGCTCGATCTCACCGCGCAGGCGATGGCGAAAAACGGAGAGTTGTCTGAATTCTCCGGGCAAGTTCAGGATTCTGGTGAGGGCCGCTGGACTATTGAAGCCGCCATTGAGGAATCTGTGCCGGTTCCAGTCATGACGGCCGCCTTGTTCACACGCTTCCGTTCGCGTACGGGCAACAACTACGCCGAAAAGGTGTTGTCGGCTATGCGCTTTGGTTTCGGCGGTCACGTCGAAACCAAAAACTGACGAAGGCGGGTAAGGGCATGCGCGCGGAGCGAGAGAGTCTGTCATGAAAAGCGACGATCAAGCCCGGCGCGAGGCCAAGCCCGCGCCGACAGAGAACGTTCGACTTGTCGTCAGCGATATGGACGGCACGCTGCTGACGCCAAAAAAGCAGGTCACTCCCGCCACGCTGGCGGCGATCGGGCAGCTGCGGGAGGCTGGCGTTCCTGTCTGCCTCGTCAGTAGCCGCCCGCCTCCGGGGATCTCGATGTATTTCGAGGCGTTGGGGCTGAAAACACCTTATGCAGGGCTTAACGGCGCCATCGTCTTTGACGCTGAAGGGCGAACGGTGTCGAGTCTGGCTTTGCCGCAGGACGCCCTGCGTGACGCGCTCGATATGCTCAACGTTCATGGGGTGGACGCCTGGTTATTTTGTGGCTCTGACTGGATCGTGGGCGACGTCACCGGAGCGTATGTGCAGCACGAACAGGCTGCGATCCGGGTCGAGCCGATCGTCGCGAGCGAGGGCTTCGATCCCTGGTTGGACAAAGTAGGCAAACTGGCAGGATCGAGCAGCGATTACGACCTTCTCGCTCGGCTGGAAGGCGAGATCGGCGCGTTGCTTGAGGGGCGCGCCCATGTTGCGCGATCATCGCCGTATTATCTCGATATTACCCCGGAGCAGGCGACAAAAGGTTATGCGCTGAAGCAGCTCGCAGCCATGTTCGGCATTGAGCCGCATGAGGTCGCCTGCCTCGGCGACATGCGCAACGACATTGCGATGTTCGAGGTTGCGGGGCTGTCCATCGCGATGGGTAACGCCACGGACGAGGTCGCATCCTACGCTCACGTTCGTACTGCGAGTAACGAAGACGAAGGCTGGGCTCGCGCCATTGAAACCTACGTGTTGCCAAGAGTGGCGGGAGCGAAGGGCTCGTCGTCATGACACCCGCCGGCGGTCGTCCTGCGTCAGACATCAGGCTGGTCCTGAGCGACGTGGACGGCACGCTGGTGACGCATGAAAAGATACTGACGGACCGGGCCGTCGCCGCTGTGCAAAAACTCCACGACAGGGGAATATTTTTCGCCATTACTTCGGGCCGTCCGCCGAAGGGTATGGAGATGTTGTTTGATCCATTAAGCCTTGGGACCCCAGTTGCGGGTTTTAATGGCGGCCTGATGGTCAATCGTGATTTCTCGGTCGTTCAATCGCTGACTTTGTCACCGGATATCGTCCGGAAGACAGTTGCGCTGATGCGCGAAGGTGGGGCGGATGTCTGGATCTATCAAGGCAACGACTGGATCGTGCCTGATGCGGGTCACCCGCATGTTGCGCGAGAGCAGTGGACAGTAAAATTCGCCCCCATCGTGCGTGACGATATTCCCGACATCACAGACGGCGTCGTCAAAATTACAGGGGTCAGTGACGATCCCGATCTGATGAAGCGGCTGGAGGCGACCGTGCAGGGAGCACTCGGAGCCAACGCATCAGCGGCGTTGTCTCAACCATATTATCTGGATGTCACACATTCCGACGCGAACAAGGGCGGCGTAGTTCGCGCTCTTTCAAGGCTTCTTGATATCCCGGCGGGGATGATCGCGACGCTGGGTGATCAACCGAACGATATACCGATGTTTCAGGTCTCCGGCCTGTCCATAGCAATGGGGCAGGCGGTCAACGCCGTAAGGGGGGCCGCGACATATGTGTCGGAGTCCAGCGAGGCGGAGGGCTTCGCTGTAGGAATTGAGCGTTATATTTTAGGAGAGTCGTAATGAGCGGGCACGACGTTATGTCGGCGGATCAGATTGTCCTCGACGATGCGGAGGCGATTGCGCGCCGGGCGGCTGACTTTTTGCTCGAACAGGCATTGGCGGCCAAGGATGTTTTTCGCGTTGCGCTATCGGGCGGATCGACGCCGAAGCGGCTCTACGCCCTGATGGCGGACCCGGATTACGCGGCGCGGTTTCCCTGGGGCCGCGTACAGTTTTTCTTCGGCGACGACCGGTTTGTTCCAGCTGATTCCCCTGACAGTAATCGGGGCATGGTGCAGTCCATTCTTTTCTCTCACGTTCCCGCGCCAGTCGACGCCATCTTCCCGATGCCAGACCAGGGCGATCCGGATGCGGCGGCGTGGGCATACGAAGCAAGCCTGAAAACGGCTTACGGCGCCGAGGCGCTGGAGCCCGACCGCCCGCTTTTTGATGTCGTGTTTCTGGGCCTCGGGGAGAACGGCCACACGGCTTCCCTCTTTCCACGTCAGCCGGTGCTGGAGGAACGCACGCGGTGGGTCGCTCCCTGCGTTCCGGACGACGCCCCGCACACTCGCCTGACATTGACGTATCCTGCTATCGCCTCCAGTCGCTTTGTGCTTTTCCTCGTCACGGGCGCTTCCAAAGCGGAGGTTTACGCCCGGGTGCGGGCTGGTGATCCGGCGGAGCCTGCAAGCCATATAACGTCGGAAGGGCGGATCGAGTGGTTTGTTGACGCCGCCGCCGCCGGGGAGGTCGTATCGTGAGCATGTCTTCTGAGCAGGCTGCGGAATACAAAAGGCATGCGGCCGAACTGGCTGCGGAAATGGTCGAAGACGGAATGGTCGTCGGGCTTGGCACGGGCAGCACGGCGGCGTTCGCCGTCGCCGCGTTGGGACGGCGATATCGCGAGGGACTGCGCTTCGTCGGTGTGCCGACGTCGCTCGCCACGGAACATCAGGCGCGGGAACTTGGAATTCCGCTGTCCGGCTTTGGCGAGCATGAGCGGGTTGATCTGACGATAGACGGCGCCGACGAGGTGCAACGCGGTACTTTGAATCTGATCAAGGGACTTGGCGGCGCCCTCTTGCGCGAAAAGATCGTGGCCTCAGCATCTGATCGTCTCGTGATCGTCGCCGATGAGAGCAAACTGGTCGACGGCCTTGGCGAGCACAGTCTGTTGCCGGTGGAGGTGACGCCCTTCGGCTGGGAGGCGACGGCACGTCGGCTGGCGGAGGTCGGGGCGCATGTTTCTCCGCGACGCTCGCGCGCAGGGGACCTCTTTATAAGCGACGGCGGTAATCTGATTCTTGATTGCCACTTTGAAGGGATCGACGATCCGGCGGCGACTGAACAGGCGATCGGCTCCATCGTCGGCGTCGTCGAAAGCGGCCTGTTCATCGGTATGGCGAGCGAGGCGGTTATCGCCGGGCCGACCGGCGTCGCACGCCTTCACGTGGCAGCGCAATGACGGCGGCATCAATGAAGGCGGGCTCGTTTCCGTTCGCGGAGGGGCTGGCGCCGCGTATTGTCGTTGTGATGGGCGTTTCCGGAACCGGAAAGAGCACAGTTGCGGACGGGTTGCACAACCTTCTTGGCTGGCCGTTTCAGGAAGGCGACGCCCTGCACCCCAAGAGCAACGTCGAAAAGATGGCGGCTGGCGTTCCATTGACGGACGAAGATCGCTGGCCGTGGCTGGATATGTGTCGTGACTGGATATCCGAAAGGGCGAAGGAAGGGGGAGGCGGCGTCCTGACCTGCTCGGCCCTCAAGCGAATCTACCGCGACAGGCTGCGGTCGAGCGGTGTGGATATCACGTTTCTTTTTCTCGCTATTCCGGAAGATGTTATTTCTGCGCGTTTGCAGAAGCGTGAAGGTCACTTCATGCCGGCCAGTCTGCTGCCCAGCCAGTTCGCGACGCTGGAGGAACCTGACGCGGACGAACATGTGTTGGTCCTTCCTCTCACCCCGACACCCGCGGAGCAGATAGCAGTTGCTGTAGAGGCGCTTCGACAGGACCAGATCGTTCGGTCTCGCTAAAGCATGCGGTCGAGGGCTCGCCCCCCGACCGAATTGATCATTGGGCGGCGTAGAGCTTGACCACCTCGTAGAGAAAACGGCGCCCATCCAGCAGTGACTGCTTGCGGATATGTTCGTTCAACCCGTGGGCGTTATTTCCCTCCGGTCCGGCAAGCATCCCGGAGAGCCCGTAGGTCGGCGTGCTGGCGCTGTTGAGATACGATCCATCCGTTGCGCCGGTCGAGAGCGTCGGCAACACCACGATTCCGGGCCAAATCTCTTCTGCGATTTGATTCGCCGGGTTCAGGATACGATCAGTGATAGGCGGCAGTTTGGGGCGTGATGGAGATCCGTCCACGATCTTTATCGAAATTCCCGGATCGTCCATTACTTGCGTGAGCGTTTTTTGAATTTCGTCGTTTCCTGTTCCCGGCAGGATCCGGCAGTTAACATTCACCGTGACGCGTTGAGGCAACGCATTATCGGCGTGACCACCGGAAATCATGGTCGGCACGCAGGTCGTGCGGATCATTCCGTTCCACGAAGGGTTCGCGCGCCATAAACGTGCAGCGGCCTCATTGTCCGGCGGTGCGGCAAGGATCGCGCGCATATCTCGGGCGACGTCGGGGGCGGCGTGGAGCGCTTCTGTCTGAAAATAACGGCGGGTCGTGTCGTTTATAGAAATAGGAAATTCGTAAGCGCCAAGTTTCGCAAGAGCCTGGGACATGCGGACGATCGCTGTGCCTTCGTAGCGAGGGCGAGAGCTGTGGCCGCCGGGATCGTTTAAGGTCAGTTCGAAATCGGTGTAGACTTTCTCTCCTGCCTGAACCTCAAGGGTTTTGGGTTTCCCATTTTCGTCATACTGCCCGTGCGCGCCTTCATTCAGCGCAAATTCGGCGTCAAGCAAATCGGGGTGCGCCGAAAGAAGCCAGGCGACGCCATCAGTCTCGCGCGATGTCTCTTCGCCGCAAGTTAAAGACAGCCGGATCGTCCGTTTCGGTCTGAAACCTTCTTCCCGATATCGGATCATTGCGTCGGTGAACGACGACGCCATCGCCTTGTCGTCCGATGAACCGCGCGCATAGTACACGCCTCTATCTTCTACAAGCTTGAGCGGATCGCGTTTCCAGTCTGCCGCCTTGGCCTCTACCACGTCGATATGGGCGAGCAGGAGGATCGGCTTCAGCTTCAGGTCGGAGCCGGGAAGCGTTGCGATCAGATCTCCAGAACGCGGCAGGTTCGGCGGGACGAGTATCTGGACGTCGCCATTCGTGTATCCGGCTTGAAGCAGGCGCGCCCGCATCCTTTCAGCTGCGAGGGTGCAACTGCCAGATGAAAGTGTAGTGTTGGTTTCGACAAGTTCCTTGTAAAGCGAGAGAAATCTTGACTCGCTGGCGTCCGCGCCGCGCGCTGTCCCGAGCGGGACGGATGCAAGAACAGAGAGCGAGGTCAGTGCTGCCAAGCGACCGATCATTGTTTTCAAAAGCGGGTTCCCCTACCTGCCGTCGCCGTTCGAGAGTGCCCTGCAAAACTTTGGGAGAGAAAGATGACGAGTGCTACTGGCTCAAAAATGCGACTCGAGCCGATGACCGATGAGCAATTCTGGATAATTTGGAACCAAATAAAAGATGAGTATTCCGAAGATATTTTACATTTATACGATTTGACAAAAAATTCCTATAATCCTGATGACGATTCTGAGGAGCAAAAGAAGATACAGCGTTTTATGTTGGATAAAAAGATACAAATAGCCCGGAGGATGATTGGATTTTTTGGCGTAAGCCAAAACAGTAGCGTTCAATTTAGCAACGATCTTATATCAGATTTGTTTCGAAAGCTCAATAAATTTAATATTATTTAAGAAGGAGATACTACGGCGCGCCGTCAGTTAAGCCTTGGTGTAGCGCATGAGGGTTTTACTGTTTAGTCTCGGGATTTGATGGGTTGGATTGATGATGAATTTTTCTGGCTCTGAAGCCCAGATTTTGCAGCGATATTCGTAAGGCGTGAGCCCATTGAGGGTTTTGAACCCTCGCCCGCTGCAGGCCCTTCCTTGTAGGGAACGGTTTCGAGAGCGTTCACCATACCCTCTGCGTCCGGGTGGGCAGCGACCGCGACAGTTCTGAAGCCGCCAGCTCTCATGATCGCCGCCGTGTTCTCGGAGATCGCGACGCCAGTCAGATCGGACACCCGTATCTCCGCCAGTTCCAGAGCCCGCATGGTCGCGGCGGCGCTGCGAGCAGAATACGCCATCACGACGTCGATTTTTCCGCGGTGCAGTGCGTCCGCCACGGGGGCAGGCAGGCCTTCGACGGCAACGGCTGCATACGCCACACGCCTGCGCACCGTGTATCCAGCCGCTCTGAGAGCTCGCGCCAAAGGCAGACCCTGTGCCTGCCCTGAAAGCAGCAGGAGGGGACCCGCCTCGGGAGTTAGAGTTGCGGCGACAAGCCGGAAAAGATCGCTGGCGTTTCCGTTCGCGCTGATCGTGGTCTTGAAACCGGCTCGTTCGGCCGTTTGTGCGGTGGCGTCGCCAACGGTGAAGACCTGTGTGGAGGCTGGCAGCGCGGCAGAGAGAGCGTCCACCGCCTGTCCGCTGGTGAGAATTGCAGCGGCGACGCCCTGTTGCGGTTTCACGCAGCGGGGAGCGATGGCGAGCGCGGGCGCTGCGTATGGGCGCCAACCGCGTTCGCGGAGGAGCTCCATGGTTTCGGAGAGGCCCGGCTCCGGCCGTGTGACAAGGACGCCGCGATGATCAGCCCGCCGCGCCGTCGCCTGTTTCGGCGCGCGGTCGCGATCACGGCCATCATTCATTCGGTAAAGATGTGAGCGGGGCTGTCCGCGCGAAGGCTGCGGGCGAGTTCACGCCCGAGACGTTCCGCGTCGGCGGGAGCGCCGGAAGTCTCGCGGCGCAGCAGAAACGTGCCGTCCTCCGAGGCGACGAGTCCGGTCAGATGCAGCGTCGCCTTTCCGCCCGCAGGGGCGGGGAGCAGGCGTGCGAATCCGCCGATCGGCGTGCGGCAGGATCCGTCCAGTTCCGCAAGCAGGGCGCGCTCCGCCGTGGAGACGGCGCGCGCCTCGTAATCCTCGATGGCGGCGAGAAGCTCGCGAAGCTCGATGTCGCTCTCGCGCACCGTGACGCCAACTATGCCTTGCCCGGCGGAAGGCACCATCACGTCGGGCTCCAGCACGACCGACGCACGATCCTCCATCCCCAGCCGGCGTAGGCCGGCAAGAGCCAGAAGCGTTGCGTCGCATTGCCGCGCGGCGAGTTTGTCGAGGCGCGTCTGAACGTTGCCGCGCAGCAGTCCGAACCGCAGGTCGGGGCGGACATGAAGCATCTGCGCCTGCCTGCGGACCGAGGCGCAACCGATCAGGGCGCCGTGCGGAAGCGCGGAATACGGGTCGTTCGGATCCGCAGGCGTAAGGCCAGGACCGAGGATCAGGGCGTCGCGCGCGTCTTCGCGCCGCATGGTGCAGGCCAGAACCAGCCCACCCGGCAGGGTCGTTTCGAGGTCCTTCAGGCTGTGTACCGCGAAGTCGATGCGGCCGTCCTGCAACGCCTCATGAATCTCTTTGGCGAACAGACCCTTGCCGCCGATTTCCGCCAGCGCTCGGTTCTGAACCTGATCGCCGGTCGTGTTGATCTGGTGTTCCTGAAACGCGTTCATGTCGCGCAGGACCGGGCAGAAGCGCGTCAGGCGCGTAAGGAAGGCGCGGGTCTGCCACAGCGCGAGCGGCGATCCCCTCGTGCCGACGCGGAGCGGCAGCAACCGTCGGTGATGCGTCACCACGGTCTTCTGGCGTGCGGCGGCCTCGGCGGCTACTTTTTGCAGCGCCGGGCTAAGGGCGGTATCGGACGGCTGTGCGGGAACCATAGTGGGGTGTTTATTACCGCCGTCGCGCTAAGGAAAGGTGACGTGAGCCTGAAAAGCCTCGATTTTAACGTTCATCCTCATGATAAGCGTTCTGCGCAGACTGTGCAGCTCGTCGGGCCGCTGCTCGCTATCGAGTCGTCCTGCGACGAAACTGCCTGCGCGATCCTCGCGCCGGATGGCTCGGTGCTGGCTCAACGGCTGGTGTCGCAGGACGCCCACGCCGAATTCGGCGGGGTGGTTCCAGAGATCGCCGCCCGCGCGCATCTGGCGCTTCTGCCTGATCTGGCCAGACGGACCTTGCAGGATGCGACTCTTTCGCCTGCCGATGTGGCGGCCGTCGCGGCAAGCGTTGGGCCGGGGTTGATCGGCGGGCTGGTCGTGGGGACGAACTTCGCCAAGGGGCTCGCCATCGCATTGGACAGGCCGTTCATCGCCGTGAACCATATCGAAGCCCATGCGCTCTCGGCGCGGCTGCCCGGCGTCGTGCAGGGGGGCGCGGCGTTTCCCTTCCTGCTGCTGCTGGCGTCTGGCGGGCATTGCCAGTGCCTCGCCGTCGAAGGCGTCGGACGATACCGCAGGCTGGGCGGGACGATCGACGACGCGGCGGGGGAGGCGTTCGACAAGGTTGCGAAGATGCTTGGTCTCGGCTGGCCCGGTGGTCCGGCATTGGAGAAACTCGCCAGCGAGGGTGACCCGAAAGCGTTCGCATTGCCCCGCCCGTTAAAGGGACGGGAAGGGTGCGACTTCTCGTTTTCGGGCCTGAAAACCGCGATCGCGCGCCAGATTGCGCCTTATGGCTCGGAGCCCCTGCCGCGAACTGTCGCCGCCGATTTGGCCGCAAGCTTTCAGCAAGCGGTGTCGGATGTCGTCGCCGATCGCGTGTCCAACGCCCTAGCGATGATGGACGGGCCGACATTGCTCGTCGCGGCGGGAGGGGTGGCGGCGAACAAAACCCTGCGGGCGCGGCTGACGGATGTGGCGGAGCGGCATGGACTACGCTTCGCAGCGCCGCCGTTGTCCCTGTGCACCGACAACGCCGTGATGGTCGGTTGGGCCGCCCTGGAGACATGCGCTGAGGCCGCGCGTCTGGGTTTGCCGACGCTCGACGATATGGGGTTCAGGCCAAGGCCGCGTTGGCCTCTCACGGAGATGGCGGCGCGTTTCGAGGTCTGACAGGTCGGCGAGCCAGAAGCGTTTGTCGCCGTCCGGCGCTGTGCTATTGGCGTCCGGTCGGAGGTCTCTGAAACATTATGATGAAAAACCGAATTCTGAGTGGCGCCCGGGTCGCGATCGCGATGCTGGGCGGTTGTGGTCTGACCGTCGCCCATGCGCAGACGGCCCCAGTTCCTGCGCCAGTGCAAAGCGCCGTGCAGACGATCCCCGGCATGCCGCCGGTCATCGACCCGCATAACATTTATTCCGAGACGCGCCCGAGCAATATTGCGCCGGAGGTGGCCAAAGACCTGCCGCGCATTTACGTGCCGAACCTGCGTTCAGCCGACGTGTCGGTGATCGACCCCGCGACCATGACGGTCGTCGACCGCTTTCCTGTCGGCAAGAGCCCGCAGCACGTCGTCCCATCCTGGGATCTGCGCACGCTTTGGGTCACGAACAACGCCGAAGGCACCACCAACGGAAGCCTGACGCCCATCGACCCGCGCACCGGCAAGCCGGGGCAGGCAATCCCGGTCGACGATCCCTACAACATGTATTTCACACCGGACGGCAAGGAAGCCATCGTGGTGGCGGAGGCCCGCAAACGCCTCGACTTCCGTGATCCGCATACGATGGAATTGCACACCTCGGTCGAGACGCCGGAGTGCAAGGGCGTCAACCACGCTGAATTCTCGATCGATGGCCGCTACGCCATCTTCACCTGCGAATTCGGCGGGATGCTGGCTAAGGTGGATACGGTCAACCACAAGCTGATCGGGTATCTGAAGCTGACTGGCGGCGGGATGCCTCAGGACATTCTGGCCTCGCCGGACGCCAAGACGTTCTATGTCGCCGACATGCACGCCGACGGCGTTTTCACCGTCGACGGCGACACCTTTACGCAGACCGGCTTCATCCATACCGGCGTGGGCACGCACGGCATCTATCCCAGCCGCGACGGCAAGTTCATGTATGTGGCCAACCGCGGATCGCACAAGATTCATGGCCCGCCGCACAGCAAGGACGGCAATGTGTCGGTCATCGACTTCGCGACTAATCAGGTGGTGAAGACCTGGCCGATCCCCGGCGGCGGCAGCCCGGACATGGGCAACGTCAGCGCCGACGGAAAGTTGTTGTGGCTGTCGGGACGCTTTGACGACGTGGTTTACGCCATCGACACGGACACCGGCGCCATGAAGATCATTCCTGTGGGGGCTGAGCCGCACGGGCTGACGGTATGGCCGCAGCCGGGGCGCTACTCGATCGGGCATACTGGCATTCTTCGCTAAGAAATCGAGATAAGTATACGTCCGGTTGTCTTGCCGGGCGTATACTCAATGTGGCCCAAGCATAATTAGATGCCTTCAGTTGAATTTTGTATCTGGATTCTCTTTTTTATTGAGAAGTTAAAAATCTCATGGACGGCGATTGGCTGCTCATTTATTGATATATAGATTGTATCTAGAGATGGGTATTTGTTGTGAGCGCATTATCGTCAGGTTTTGTTGATACTGATTGGTCAAATCAAAGCAATGTCGATAGGCTTACTGAAGTTTTATCTAGGGCAAAAAAAATTGTAGGCCCTGCCGCATCTGCGCAGTTGGACGCTCTCATGTCTCGCGGGAATTTAGAGGTGATGACTGCGTTTCTAGTAGGTTACATAGGTCTGCATTTTATCGGGGTCGGTGCGTTTGCTGACGTCGTGATGGGAGTGTCTGGTTGGGTAATGATGGGTGCCGCCATCTTTACGGGGCTGGATCAACTTTATAAATTCGCTTATCTAACCTTAAGAGGGCGAACGGATCGTGATTTAAATGACGCCGCCAGATCGTTGGCGGATGCAATTGTCACGCTTGGATTGACTGCAGTTTTAAATTTTTTGGGTGGAAAAATCGCGCGCCGGGGCAAAGTATCTGATGCGTTTTCTGGTAAAACAGAAAAATACAAGTCATATAAAGAATATTTGTCACGAAAAATAGATAAAGATGGAAATAAGCCGCCAAAAACTACCTATTTATCTTCAAAGTCGGATTTGGACCGCCATAATTGGCAACCTAATGTATATGGTCAATGCGATTTTTTGGGAAATATTACAGTAACTGAAATAAAGCCACAAATAAATATGGCCACAGGTCGGTACATGATCGACAGAAGGGGGGATTTTTTGTATGAGAGAAGGCCGTATGAAGATATAAAACGTACTTATTTTCACGAAAAATTACATAGAGCGTTGACCCCTAAAACGGATTTTTTGCGAAACTACAGAGTTACCAACAAAGCTTACTACTATAACGTAAGTTCTCTTGCTAGATACATAGAAGAAGCGCTCGCTCAAGGTTACGGTCACATGAAAGTCGACGGCTTTTCATGGAATTCTATAAAAAATGGTTTGATTTTTCCTGTAAAAAACGGATACGTGTCGTGGACTCAAAAAAGTTCGGATGCAAGAGGCGAGTTGAGGGGGCTTGGTGTTGTTCCCGAAGCGGGGCACCTTCTATACCAATCATATTTTAAAGGGGTCCTGTTTGATATTTTTTTCTACCCGGCGACACCCAAAGATAGTGACGAACTGATAGTGCTCGGAAATCATTAAGTGATGTTAAAAAAAATCTTTTATCGCTTTAAAGACAAATTTTTTGGTAAAAAAATCTCGTATATAACGAAATTATCGAAGGACGATGCTTTATTGATTGCACAAAATTGGGTTGACCCAAATACTGGCGATCGAATTTTTACGAACGAAACACCGATGTTGATTGTGGAATTGGTGTACAATGAAGAAAAAAAAGCTTTCTGGTCCGCCTATCAACTTGTTTATGATGCGAACCTGCGGTTGTATATTGATGATGAAACCGGAGATGTGAGTGTATCTGGTTCCGATTATATACCAATGTCAAAACGGGAATATGTTGAGGATAATTAATTGGTAATATTCATTATTTATTGTGCAGATAAATGCAGCGAAAGATAATGAACCGACGCACTCAACCCTGGATTTTGACGCCTCCTCCGCCCCTTGGGTCTTAACACGCTCTCCCATACACTCGCGGTTTCAGTGTGTTTTGGGAGCGTGAGTGTGCTTAAAACGATGCAGTCAATTGGCGGAACGAGCATAGGTTCTTTCGCTAGGAGCCTCTTTGCCTCGACTTTCCTACTCTCTGGCACGGCCTTGGCTGCTGATGGGGATAAGTCCGTCAAGGTTGCTGCGGAAACCGTGCATCCTTCGGACGACGCCTTCTCCTTCAAACCCCAGCAGAAAGTGACCGAAGGCAGCGTCACCATTCGCGGCCAGCCCGTAGCCTATCAGGCCGTGGCGGGCACGCTGATCGTTCATCCCAAAGGCTATGACGACGCAGCGCCGGAACGGACGACGAAGCCCGAAGAGCTTCCCGTCGCGTCGATGTTCTACGTGGCTTATTTCAAGAAGGGCGTTCCTGCGGCGTCCCGTCCGATCACCTTCGTCTATAACGGCGGTCCCGGTTCTGCGACGGTCTGGCTGCATATGGGCGCGTTCGGGCCGAAACGTATCCAGACGGCGGATGACACGCATACGCCCGCAGCGCCTTACAAGTTGATCGACAACGACGACAGTCTGCTGGACGTGACGGATCTGGTGTTCATCGACGCGCCGGGTACGGGGTTCGGACGCCTCGGCGGCAAGGACAAGGAGAAGGCGTTTTACGGCACTGACCCGGATGCGCGCGCCTTCACCGATTTTATCGCGCAGTTCCTGGGGCGCTATAATCGCTACAACTCGCCGAAATTCCTGTTCGGCGAGAGCTATGGCACGACGCGTTCCGCTATCGTCGCGAACATGCTGGCTCAGGACAAGAGCATTGACCTGAACGGCGTAATGCTGCTGTCGCAGATCCTGAACTACGACAACACGATCGATCGTCCGCAGGCCAATCCGGGCATGGACCTGCCCTACATTCTCGCGCTGCCGAGTTTCGCCGCGACGGCTTGGTATCACAAGAAGCTGTCGCCGATGCCTGCGGACCTGCCGACGTTCCTGAAGGAAGTCGAGCATTTCGCGACGGGCGATTACACGTCAGCGTTGCAGCAGGGGACGGCGCTGCCGGAAGCTGCGTTCAATACGATTGCAGAGAAGCTGCATGGCTACACGGGTTTGCCGGTCGATTATATCAAGCGCGCCAACCTGCGCGTGAACGGCGGCGAGTTCGAAAAGACATTGCTTGGGGCTGACGACAGCGACACCGGACGTTTGGATAGCCGCTTCTCCGGCTACGCCATCGACCCGCTCTCGCAGACGCCGTCTTATGATCCGATGGGTTCGGCGCTGGGCTCGGCCTATCTGTCGGCGTTCAACGATTACGCGCGGACGACGCTGCATTACGGTGGGGACGATCCGACAGGTCCGTATCAGGAGTACAAGCCCAGCGCGCATTCGATATCGATCTGGTCGTTCCATCACGAGCAGCCCGACATGCCGTCTTCGAAACGCGGCGTGCCGAACGTTCTGCCGGATCTGGCGATGGCGATGAAGACCAATCCCAGCCTGAAAGTGCAGCTCAATCAGGGGTATTTCGATCTCGGCACGCCGTATTTCGAGGGTGTTTACGAGATGAGCCATCTGCCTATCCCACGTGCGCTGGCGGGTAACATTGAAATCCACCAATACATGTCGGGGCATATGGTTTACACGCACGCGCCTGCGTTAAAAGAGTTGCATGACAAAGCCGCAGCGTTTATCCGACGCAACGACAACCTGCCGCACTGAAGAAAGTCCGGACGGGAAGGGCGCTGACGCCAAAGCCAGACGGCGGCGCGCCTTTTTGGGCGTCTGTCCTGCTCTTCGCGCGGGGCGGCGTCCGGAAAATGGAGCTGGCGCAGGTGGGGGCTTGCCCGTAAAACCACCAGCCACATTCGACTGCCACCCCGGCGAAACGCGTGTCGGGCGGGGACGCGCGTTGCGTTGCCGGCCCGGTGTCATGAACGCGGTAATTTCGCCTCAACCCGGGAGAGTTCCGGTTCATGTCCGAAACGCTGACACGCCTCGCCG
Source organism: Acetobacter sp. DsW_063 (assembly GCF_002153745.1). Taxonomy (GTDB): domain Bacteria; phylum Pseudomonadota; class Alphaproteobacteria; order Acetobacterales; family Acetobacteraceae; genus Acetobacter. The sequence goes on from NZ_JOPL01000030.1 coordinate 25,982, forward strand.
CCGATCTGGCCCCCTCCGGCATTGTTCCGGTCGACGGGCATGAAGGCCTCTGGCATCTGCCGGAGCCCACGAAAGAATACGCGCATCTGTACCCGGCGAAGGTGCTGACGGTTCATCACTGGACCGACCGGCTGTTCAGCTTCACGACGACCCGCGACCCGGCCTTGCGCTTCGAGAACGGGCAGTTCGCGATGATAGGCATCGAGGTGGACGGCAAGCCGTTGCTGCGCGCCTACTCCATCGCCTCCGCGAACTACGAAGACCACCTGGAGTTCCTCTCCATAGCCGTGCCTGATGGCCCGCTGACCTCGCGCCTGCGCCACGTGAAGGTGGGCGACACAGTTCTGATCGGACGCAAGCCGGTCGGCACCCTTCTGCTGGATAACCTGCGCCCGGGCCGGAATCTGTATTTCCTGTCGACGGGAACTGGCCTTGCGCCCTTCATGAGCCTGATCAAGGACCCGGAGTGCTACGAGCGTTACGAGAACGTCGTGCTTAGCCACACCGTTCGTATCTCCGGTGAATTGGCTTACGCGAACCATATCCGCCACGAACTGCCGCAGCACGAGTTTCTGGGCGAGGACGTCGCGAAGAAGCTCCGTTACTACCCGGCCGTTACGCGTGAGGCGTTCGCCGTCACCGACCGTATCACCACGCTGATCGAAAGCGGCAAGATTTTCGCGGACCTTGGCATTCCCGAAATCGACCCCGAGCATGACCGCGTGATGATCTGCGGCTCGCCGGAGATGCTTGCTGACACTGAGAAGCTGCTGGAGGCCCGTGGCTTTGACGAGGGTAACAATTCCCGTCCCGGCGCCTATGTGGTTGAGAAAGCGTTCGCCGAACGCTGATCGATCAACACCGCCTCCGGAGCCTGTCTTATGTCCGATAACGCCGCGTATGATGTCGACCTTCTGGTCATTGGCGCAGGTTCCGGCGGCGTTCGCTGCGCCCGCATAGCGGCGGGACATGGCGCGCGTGTCGCGATTATCGAGGCGCGGCACTGGGGCGGCACCTGCGTCAATCTCGGCTGCGTGCCGAAGAAGTTGATGGTGCAGGCAAGCGAATACCCCGACTATGTGGTGGACAGCCATGGGTTCGGCTGGGACACGCAGCCCGGCCATCACAACTGGAAGACGCTGATCGCCGCGAAAGATCGCGAGATCGAACGGCTCAACGGCATCTATGTATCGATGCTGGAGAAAAGCGGCGTACGGTTGATCACCGGCTTCGCCCGCTTCGAAGACGCCTATACCGTCGTTACCGAGCCGACGCCCCTTTCACCGGACGCGAAACCGGAGCGGATCACGGCAGCGAGGATCGTCGTCGCCACGGGATCGACCCCGACGAAGCTGGACATCGAAGGGGCAGATTTGGCGATCACCTCGGATGAGGTGTTTCACCTCGCCGAGATGCCGCGTCGGGTATGCATCGTGGGCAGCGGTTACATCGGCGTGGAGTTCGCTGGCATTTTTGCAGGCCTTGGCGCTGAGGTCGACCTTGTCTATCGCCAGCCGCTGCCGTTGCGTGGCTTCGACGAGGACCTGCGTTCTGCGCTGTATACGGCGATAGACCAGCGCGGCGTCCGCCAGCACGTGAAGGCCAGCCCGACCAGCATTCGACGCAAGGAAGGCGTGCTTGTCGTCACATTGGACAGTGGCGTCGAGATCGAGGCGGATTGCGTCATGCTGGCCACCGGCCGTCACCCCAAGACGAACGGGCTGGCGCTTGAAAAAGCAGGCGTGCGCCTGGATGATGGCGGGCGCGTCGCAGTGGACGCGGCGTCTCAGACCAGCACGCCGGACATATACGCCATTGGCGACGTGACCAATCGGATCAATCTGACCCCCGTCGCCATCGCGGAGGGGCATATTCTCGCCGACTACCTCTTTGCGGGTCACGAGAGGGAATGGGCCTTCGACACGACGCCCAAGGCCGTTTTCTTCACTCCGCCGCTCGCCAGTGTTGGTCTGACGGAGGATGAGGCTGCGGAACGCGGTCCTGCCGACATCTACGTCTCCAGCTTTCGCCCTATGCGCCATACGTTGAGCGGACGGGAGCGCCGCACCGTGATGAAACTGGTGGTCGATCAGGCCAGCCAGAAGGTGGTAGGCGCGCACATGCTGGGAGAAGATGCGCCGGAATTGATGCAGGGCCTTGCGATCGCCGTGACGGCCGGTCTGCGGAAGGCGGATTTCGACCGCACCATAGGCATTCATCCGACGTCCGGCGAAGAGTTCGTCACCATGCGCTCCCGGACGCGCGTAGCCGGAGCCTGACGACCTCCGGCCGTTGGGGGCTCTGCGTCGTCCGGCGTCGCCGGGGCTTGAGCATTTCGTTTCGGATAAGCTACGTAAAGAAATTGGATTTCAGCGTCCCCGGCTGTCGGCGCGTGGACGTGTCTTGCGGGTTTAGACCGAATTCGGGCGAAAGCGCCGGTATCACGGGCAGGGAGCTTGGGGAATTAATGGGCAAAGGGTTTTCCTTATTTGCGGCGCGCACGGCGCCTGCGCGGCCTGCGCTGGCGTTATTCGCCGGAGCTGTCGGTTTTCTTGCGGCCGGTTCGGCGAGCGCCGCTGACGCTCCTCAGATCGACAGTGGCGACACAGCGTGGATGCTGGTGAGTACTGCGCTCGTCCTGCTCATGACGATCCCGGGCCTCGCGTTGTTCTATGCGGGCATGGTCCGCAAGAAGAACGTTCTGGCGACTGTGATGCAGAGCTTTGCGATATGCAGCATCATCACGCTGGTATGGATGATCGCAGGCTATTCTATGACATTTTCGACCGGAACGCCTTTCATTGGCGGCCTGTCGAAGGCGTTCCTCTATACGATCGGGGATCACATCTCAAAGGGCGCGGATATTGGTTTCACGCTCGGCGCTGATTCGTCCAATGCGACGGTGATGACAATCCCGGAAAGCGTCTTCATGAGCTTCCAGATGACCTTCGCGATCATTGCTCCGGCTCTGATCGCGGGCGCTTATGCAGAGCGTATGAAGTTCTCGGCCATGTGTGTGTTCTCCGTCCTCTGGTCGCTTCTGGTCTACGCTCCGATCGCCCACTGGGTGTGGAGCCCGATCGGCTGGTTGCTCAACCTCGGCACGCTGGACTTCGCGGGCGGCACGGTCGTCCACATCAACGCAGGCGTCGCGGGCCTCGTCTGTGCGCTGGTTCTTGGACGGCGTCGCGGGCTCGGGACGGACGACATGGCGCCATACAACCTGACATATGCGGTGATCGGCGCGTCGCTCCTTTGGGTCGGCTGGTTCGGGTTCAACGCCGGTTCGGCGGTCGGCGCCAACGGCCGTGCCGGCATGGCGCTGGCGACGACGCAGATCGCAGCCGCCGCAGCGGGCGTCAGCTGGATGGTCGCCGAGTGGCTTCGTAGCGGCAAACCCACGGTGCTGGGCATCATCTCCGGCGCCGTGGGCGGGCTGGTCGCGATAACACCCGCTGCCGGATTTGTCCTGCCTGGCGGCGCGCTCATTATTGGTCTCGCCACTGGCGTGATCTGCTACTGGAGTGCGACGACGCTCAAGCACGCGTTCAATTACGACGATAGCCTCGACGCCTTCGGCGTACATGGCGTCGGCGGCATCGTCGGGGCGTTGCTGACCGGGCTTCTGGCTTACGGTCCGCTCTCCGCCACGGACGCGAACCCCGGTGGTTCCTCCGGCTCTCTGCATCAGTTGCTTGTCCAGACCGAAGCCGTCGGCGTGACGATCGTTTGGTGTGGCGTGATGACGTTCATCATTCTCAAGGTCGTCGACGTCGTGATCGGATTGCGTGTGTCCACGGAGCAGGAGCAGGAAGGTCTGGACGTCGCTCTTCACGGCGAACGTATTTCCTGATCGCCTGATCCAGTCGCTATCGGGGGCGCGCCTTTTTTGCGTCGTGCCCCTGTCGCGCGTGAGCCTGCCGCGATAGTCTTGGGAATTCGACTGACAGTGCGAGGCCAAGCCTCGGCGGCGTCGGATTCAACAAGAGTGCAGGTGTCTCATGCGTCTCAGTCGTTCAATACATGCAGCAACAGTCTCTTTTGGCCTGCTTTCAGGTAGCCTTGTAGTCTTGGCTCCGGGCGTTGCCGAGGCGCTGACGGCGAAAGAGTGTCACGCCGACTTCACGGCAGCCCGCAAGGCGGGAACGCTGAACGGACAGACATATAAGGATTATAAGGCGGGGCATTGCTCCGCCACAGACGCGGCGGCTACGAGCGCTCCGGCGTCTGCGTCGGCTGCGACCGAAGCGCCTGCGGCGGCCCCATCTCAGGCTCCTGCTTCTGCGACGCCGTCTGCCTCGACGACGGGAAGCAAGGCGGTAACCAGTTATTCAGGCAATGCGGTTTTCCCTTCCGCCGTTTCTTCCAAATATTCGTCTTTGAGTGCTGGTAAAGCGCGGATGAAAACCTGCCTTGACCAGTATCACGTGAACAAGACGAATGGTGGTAATGGCGGCCTTGTCTGGATTCAAAAAGGCGGCGGTTACTACAGCCAGTGCGTGAAGCGCCTTAAAGGCGAGTAATCGAAGGCCGAGCGAACCTGACTTCTTCGCCTCCTGAAAAGAGAGGTGAGAAACTCTCGGGTTTCAGGCGGTGAAAACAGCGCATGGTCGGCGTGGGGGCGGGCCCGTCAGATTTTCTGACGGGCCCGTTTTGTTTGTACGCGTGGGAAGGCTTCAGGAACCGCCCGTCTGTATAAGAAAAATTAGCGTTTAATCACAATAGTGAGGTTCCTGGAGATCACCGCGCGAAAGCGTTCGGTCTGATTAAGCAGCTTGGGAAATCTCATGAGCGATGTTACGCCGACCGTCATTAACTCGAACGGCTATGTAAGTTCCGGTGTCGCCACGGATGTCGTGGTGGGAAGCGGCGCGACGATCTCGTCCTTGTATGTGACGGATACAGGGGTCGCTTCAGCGACAATCGTGAGTTCCGGCGGCAACCTGTACGTCTCGTCGGGAGGTGTGGTTTCCGGAGCGGTTGTGAGTTCCGGCGGTCATCTCGGCGCCGGAACTTATGAAGGGACTGCCGCACTGGGCGCGGATGGCGTCGTCAGCGGTGCAACGGTTCTTGCAGGCGGGCAGGCGCTGATCAGCGCGGGTGGCGTCATTTATGACGCGCAAGTGGCGGGCACCTTGGAGGTAGATTCCGGTGCCGCGACTTACGATGCGGTCGTGACCGGGACGACTGCGCTGGAAATGCTGTCGAAGGGCAGTATCGATAGCGGCGCGCAGATCGGCGCTGGCGCGTCTCAGCTGATCTATGGCGCGGTGGTTAGCGGGGCGACCATCTCCGCAGCGACGCAGACGGTTTACTCAGGGGGCAGCGCGCTCGCTACGACGTTGAGCGGCGTCTCTTATACCAGCAGCGGCTCGCAGGTTATCAGCTCCGGGGGATACGCCAGCGGGACTATCATTGCGGACCACGGCTTTCAAGATATTGAATCTGGCGGCTCGGCATACGACACGACTGTCGCCTCTGGCGGGGAGCAGGATATCCACGCCGGGGGTGTTGTTTCCGGGGTCACTGTCGCAAGCGGCGGGTTGGGGCAGGTCTGGTTCGGCGCCACGGGTAGCGGCCTTGATATCCAAAGCGGTGGATCCGCAGTGGTTATTGGCGACGATATAGGTGACGGTACCGGCTCAGTCAGCGGAGTCACCGTTGAAAGTGGTGGAACCCTGGAAATTGAGGCGTCCATTGCCGGTGTTTCGGGAGTGGTCCTTCAAAGTGGGGGTACGCTGGCGCTGGACGCGTTTTCCGCCGGGGCTACGATGTCGCTGGCGGGGCAGGTGTTGACGGTTTCGGGCGGCGGTTTGACTGAGACGATCGATTTTGATTCATCGCAGTCTGATCTTGTTTTGTCCGATTTCGTTCTTGCTTCTGAAGCGGACACCGGCGGCATGATGCTTAGCTACGTTGCATGCTTCTGCCCAGGCACGATGATCGAAACGGTCGGTGGGGAGGCGCCTGTCGAAACGCTGAGCATCGGGGATATGGTCAAAAATGCAGCCGGTGGACTGCGGCGTCTGCGGTGGATTGGACGGCGCAGTTACTCTGCTGATTTTGTAGAAAATAACGCCAATATTTTGCCCGTGACGATTTGTGCGGGCGCTCTGGAGGATGGCGTTCCTCGTCGCGACCTTCGTGTTTCGCCGTTTCACGCAATGTATGTCGACGGCGTTCTGGCGCCAGCAGGCGCTCTGGTGAACGGCCAGACCATCTTGCGAAGCGCCATAAACGGAGATGTCGAATACCTGCATCTGGAGTTTGACGATCATGAACTGATCGTGGCGGATGGCGCAGTGAGCGAAAGCTACGTGGAGGACGGGTCTCGGGGAATTTTCCAAAATGCCGCAGAATATAGAGCGCTGTATCCGGACGCCCGACGCGACGCACCGCTTTACTGCGCGCCGCGCGTAGAGGAGGGGGAGAGACTTGCCGAGATCCAGAAACGGTTGGCGGCGCGCGCTCGGGCTCTGAAGGGGGGCGTCTCGACCGAGTGTGAAACAATTGAAACGAACGGTCGTCAAACGGGCAGTGGGGAGGAGTCTGCATCCCCACTTCAGGGGTGGCTCGACCATGCTGACCGGAACAGCGTCAGTGGGTGGGCCTGGGACGCGGGATGTCCTTTCGAGAGCGTAGCGGTGGATATTCTGGTCAACGACGAAATCGTCGCCACCGTTACAGCAAATGCGTCCCGTCGTGACCTCGTCCAAGCGGGCATAGGTTCAGGCTGGAACGGCCTGGCCTACAGCTTCGCTGAACCTCTTGATCGCGGGCGTCGTCACCTGATCGTTGCGCGCCACGCGGGTACGGGGGAGCAGCTGGCGGGGTCGCCGGTTGTTCTGGAGCCAGGTCATAGCTTCGATCGGGACCTAGAGATGACGATAACCCGTGCCGTCGCAGGGCTGGACGAAACGTCAGATCGCGCTGGTATTGTGAGCTTTTTATCCAGAGAAGTTGAACGTATCCGCCACGCGGCTGCTGGCGATCATGCGGATCGTCGCCGGCGCGACGACGTTTTTCAGAAACGTCGATCCAGTGGCCGGGCAGGAAGCGGGCATGTGTTGGCACCGCGGGCTCTGGTCATTGACGAAGTTCTTCCTGTGTCGGGACGGGACGCTGGATCCGACGCGATCCTGTCTCATATTCGCTCGCTCGTGCGGCTGGGTTATCAGGTGACGGTCGCCACGCCGGGAGACGAACACTCGACCGAGGCGGTTTCGAATCTGGAGCGGGAAGGCGTCTTCGTCGCCAGAGCTCCTTTCTACAACGCGGCGGAAGATGTGCTGCGCTTGCAGAATGGCGCATTTCAAATGGTGTACTTACATCGCTGCGGCGTAGCTTCAGCCTATGCCGGGCTTGTACGGCGTTATCAGCCGGCAGCGCGGCTTGTTTACGGTGTTGCGGATCTTCATCATTTGCGTCTTGATCGGCAAGCGCGCGTGGAAGAGCGTGCAGACCTGTCGCAGATGGCCAAACGCGTTCGGACTCTTGAAGTCACAGCTGCACTTCTGACGGATGCGGTTGTGACACATTCGTCGTTTGAAGCCGAAACATTGCGGAAGCTGGCACCTGCGTTGAACGTTTGCGTCGCTCCTTGGGATACGGCGTATCGTGCGGTGCGGACACAGGCGGCGGAGCGTCACGATATCGTATTCCTCGGTAACTACAGCCACGCGCCGAACGAAGATGCGGCGTTGTATCTCGTGCGGACGATCATGCCGCTGGTGTGGCGTGAACGGCCGGAAGCGCGCTGCGTGATCGCTGGCCAGGGCGCGACTCCCGCCATTTTTAAGCTATCAAAGGATTTCCAAGGCGTGCATGTCGTCGGCGGCGTCAATGACCTGACAGACGATCTGTTTGAGACAGCGCGGATGACCGTCGCGCCACTGCGTTTCGGCGCAGGCATCAAGGGCAAGGTGCTCGCCAGTTTTGGCGCCGCAATTCCATGTGTGATGAGTTCAGTCGCAGCTGAAGGGCTGCCGCTGCCTGACAGGCTTCGTGGCTTGGTCTGTGACGAAGCGCAGGATTTCGCCACACAAATCATTCGTCTTTTGGGCGCGCCAGAAACCGCAGATGAACTGGGGCGCGTCGGAGTGCGGATGATACGAGATCATTACTCGGCCCAGGCAGTTGACCGCGCTTTGGCAGTAGCTTTGGGGCAGGGACGTGCCGCGGCTTTGCCGGAACCGCAGAGTTTTCAGGAGGCTGTCTAAAGATCTGCCCCGGCAGGAGGCAATATCCAATCGAATCAGGAGAATTGTCGCTCAAAAACTGAGAATTAACGCTCGACTGGGAGCGGGCGTATGAGGCGCGGGAGTTCGCAAACAGTTTTCGCCTTTATCGCTTGCAGCGTTTCGCTGAGAAGAACAGGTGGTATAATTTTTTTAGATGCTTGGTGACGTAGCCGCGCCGGAAATGAGGCCCGAGCTTTCTCGGCAGGATCGGCGAGGTATGCATCGCTCACAAGAAAGACCTGCTCGAGATTGAGTGATATTGCGAAGCGTTCTCATATGTGCTTTTAATGCCTCGTCTGGTGAGGTGGAAGGCGCATAATGTTCATTTGCTCCTGTAACGGTTTGACTGACAAAGATGTTCAGGCGGCAGTAGTGGCTGGCGCCACCCGCCCGACTGAGATCTACGCTGCGAAAAAGTGCCGGGCTCAGTGTGGCAAATGCGTGCCGGGAGTCGTTTGCCTGCTGCGTCAGGCGCTGCAGGAACAGAGAGCGCGTCTGACGGATGCGGTCTTGCACACGCCGTCCATGGTCGGCTCCGCCCGGGAAGGGGAGTGTCTATCCTGACGCCGCGGCCGCTATTTTAATAAAAATATCGAGCGGCTTATCCGCTGGCAGGGCGGATAAACCACTCGTTCTCGTGAACAGCAGGTTGAATTCGGGGTGCAAAACGCCGCTGTCCCGGCCTGTGAAATACCGCGTGGTTATGGCTTTGCGGTTAGAGTGCGCCAAGTCAGGCCTTGCATGCCGGGCGGTAACGTCGCTTCGAACACGCCGCGGGCTACGGCGCGCGCCAGAACATCCGCTGCTGCAGCGCCGATCCGGGCCACCAGAAACTGTCTCGGCCCCGCAGGGAGAGGCCTTTTCGCGGTCGACAGGGCAAATACGACATCTCCATCGAACGGCGAATGGATCGGCCTTATGGCGCGAGCCAGCCCATCTTGCGCCATCATGGCCACTCGCTTCAGTTCGTCGGGGTCGAGCGCCACGTCGGTGGCAACACAAGCGATCGTCGTGTTGGCTCGCGCACCCGGGTTGATTTTCGCGTCGCCCCAGTCTTCGCCCGCCACTCGCGTGGATGATGCGCCAAGGCCGCCGAACTCCTGACCAAACTCGAACGGTCCGGACCAGAAATTTTTCGTGCCGGGAACAACCGGAGAGCCCAGACTGTTCACCCCGACAATAGCGCCGATGGTCATGCCGTCTCCCGTAAGCAGGGAAGCAGAACCCAGACCGCCCTTCATCGCGCCGGCGGCGGCGCCATATCCAGCACCTGCTGTGCCGAGAGAGAAGCGATCGGACATATGCTCGACCGCATCAATGGCGAGGTTGTGATAGGGGGGGGTCATGCCCCAGTTCTTGTCGCCTCCATTGGCGAGGTCGAACAGTATCGCGGTCGGGACGATCGGGGACGGCGGCACGCCGGGCTGCTTCATCAATGCGAAGCCGCGGCCGCGTGCGCCCAGCCAGGCGGCCACGCCATCTGCTGCGGCGAGGCCGTAGACCGACCCGCCGGAAAGGACGATGGCGTCAACAGATCGAACAAGGTTCCAGCCGTCGAGCGCATCCGTCTCGCGGGTTCCGGGGCCGCCGCCCCGCACATCTACTGCCGCTGAAGCACGTTCGTCAGGAAGAATGACTGTGACGCCACTTCTTGCTTTCGAATCCTGAGCCTGTCCCACGCGCAGTCCGGCCACGTCGGTAATGAGATTGAGCGGCCCGGGACGGCCGGGGCCAATAGAGTGACCTGAAACGGCTGCTCGGGCCGAAGCTCTGGCAAGCAGAGGTAGAGCGGCGGCGGAGGCGATCAGAGCGCGGCGTTTCATATGCGTAGAATCCCGATTCAGGCTGCGGCGATAAAGTGTCGACTCGTCGGTGTCAGGCGGGCGGCGAGTCGGCCTCTCCGGGCCAGCGTTCGACACGACCACACCGACTTTCAAACCACCCGGCGAGTTGCAGAGCCTGAAGATCCTTGAAGCGCGACGTCACGATCTGCAAGCCGATAGGTGTTCCCTCCTGCGAAAAGCCGCAATTCACGGATATCGCAGGCTGTTCAGACATATTCCACGGCAGCGTCCATACGCAATGATCGAAGGGGCGTGCAGGGTCGTTCAGGGGGGAGGCCCACTCAGCCAGGAACGAGACATTGGGCGTTACGGGTGAAATGATCACGTCAACGGAGTCGAACAATTCGGCGCATGTGGCCCGTAACTCAAAAGTGCGATTGAAGCCGCGTACGGCCTCCACGCCGGACACGTCTTCTCCGCCGCGCGCCCACTCCAGTATGTAAGGTAGAACCAGCGAGCGTTTGGATTCATCAAGGTCCTTGATGTCTCCCCAGAATTTTGCGCGCCAGAAAACATCGACGCCGTCGAGAATGGCCTGGTTCATGACGGGAGAAACCGGAACGATGACTGCGCCAGCATCTGCGAATATGCGCGCCGCCGCCTCGATCGCAACCGCGATCTCCGGGGCGAGCGGCATACCGCAGCCCGCGTCGAGCATTAGCCCTACCCTCAAGCCGGCGGGCGGTTCAGCAGAAGCGAACCAGTCGATCTGTTCATAGGGCAGGCTGGTGGCGTCACGCGAATCCGGCAGGCTCAACGTCGCCATCATGAGAGCTGCATCGGCCACGCCACGCGTCATGGGGCCCGCGCACCGGCCTGTATAATACGGGTCGATCGGGATGCGACCGAGCGTCGGTTTGAAACCCGTCAGGCCGCACCAGGCGGCGGGCAGGCGCACCGAGCCGCCGATGTCAGTACCTACATGCAGGGGGCCATAGCAGGCTGCTGCTGCTGCTGCTGCGCCTGCGCTGGATCCTCCGGGATTGGTGGACAAATCCCAAGGGTTTCTCGCGAGATGATGAAAACTTGAGAGACCGGACGATAGCATACCGAAATCCGGTATCGTCGTTTTGGCGAAGATGATGGCTCCGGCTTCACGCAGGCGCGCAGCGCAAGGCGCGTCCGCTGTCGCCGGCGCAGGCTCCAACGCTGCCGTGCCCAGAGGGATCGGATGTCCCTCTGTTGCGATCAGCTCCTTGACTGTCGCCGGCACGCCGTCCAGCGCACCCTGTGGTTCGCCTTTGCGCCAACGTTCGGTGGACGCAACCGCTTCCGCAAGCGCGCGTTCCGGTTCCCATGCGTAGAGAGCGCACAGGTGAGGCTCCCATTGGGTTACATGCGCGTTGAGTGATTCGATCACGTCTCGGGGGGTGAAGTCGCCCGACGCGTAGCCGACGAGCATGGCGGTGGCGTCGAGCGCGTGTAGTCTGGTCATCGGAAGACGCTCCAGCATGGGCGTGTCGCCCATGTCCTTGTGGTCAGTAGTTCACTGAAGCCTGAACGCCCCATGTCGCGGGCATTCCGGACAGGGCGACGGTGTCGCCATTTACGAAATAGTTTCTCTCCACATCGTATTGTTTGTTGAAGATATTGTTCCCGAACGCGGCGATGGTCCAGTGCTTGCTTTTGGGAGAGAACGACATCGTCGCGCCCCAAAGCGTGTAACCGGCGACGTTGTAAAGGGTGCCGAACAGGGAACGGTATGTTGAGCGCAGGCTGTAATTCATACCGGTCGTGAGCGTATAGTTCCCGAGATCCCATTTGTAGGTGGCTGATCCGTTGAGGGTCAGCTTGGGGAAAGGCAGGCTGTTGCCTTTGCGACTTGCGTATACGCCGACATAACTGCCGTTGACGCGGTCAGCACGCAGCACGGAATTGAATTTGTCGAATTGGCCGATCGTCCACCCTCCCGATTGTGTAAGAGTGAGGCCGGGGAGCGGAGACCAGTCTGCCTCGAATTCCAGACCTGCGAGGTGCGAGCGTGGCGCGTTGACAATCGAGCCGACCAGCCCGGTTGCAGGGTTCACCACCGCAGATTGAATCTGCTGATTGTGATAGTCATAATAAAAACCAGAAACGTTTAGCCTCAAATTTTCCTTTGGTAAATCGAGCTTGTTTCCGATCTCCCATGCATCGAGCGTTTCGGCTTTGAACGGTTTCGTCGACACGTTCGGCGAGTTGGTGTTGTAAGTCGTAAAGCCGCCGGATTTTATTCCGTGGCTGTAAGACACATAGAGCAAGTCGCGCGTGAACGGTTTGTATTCGACGGAAAATTTCCCTGAGGGTTTGGTGTAGCTATAACTTTGGTCAGGGCCGTAAGGATGAGAACCGGTGTCTACGCCGGTTAGCATGTAGGATTGAAAACCATAGAGCCTTCGGATCTCGTGTTCGATCCGCACGCCGCCGGTGATGGAAAGTTTATCGGTCAGTTTGTAGGTCGCTTGCCCAAACCCGCTGATGGTGTTGACGGATTGTGAATACCGGACTGCGCGGTCGTAACCATAGGACTGCATGAAGCCGGAGCGGTACAGGTCGGAGAGATACTGGTTGGAGTAATAGATGCCGCCAACCCATGTCAGGCGTGATGAGCCGCGCGATGTCAGACGAAGCTCGTTGGAAAAGACATTCGCGCGCGACTGGTAATATACATCCGCAATGGCGGCGGAAGACGCGTCGTAGTTGTCATATTCCTGACGGCTCGCGACGTCGTAGCTTGCAAGATCGGTGAGTGTTGCGAAGGAAAAATCCTGATCAATGCGGAGGCTCATGCCCCCCGTGTCTATGTGGCTGAATGGCTTTGTATTCGGACTGATGCCGATTTCGGACGCAAATTGCGAAGACGTGCCCCAATGCGTGATCCGTCGATCCGTGTCGGCGGGGAGAACGCCGTACTGCGAAGGGTTAAGGATGTTGAGGGCGGTCAGCGGCGAATAGAGGTGCATTCCGTTGGCGTCTGAACGGTCCCGGCTGCCATGAAGATTGAAGGTGACCTTCAGGTTTTCGGTAGCTTGTCCTTCGACAATCAACCGCGCCGCGCCTCTGTCGACATTCCCCAGATGCGCCCCGGAGCCGTTATATTGCCAGGCGCCACCTTGTTGCGTCTGCCCGGACAGGCGGTATTTCAGGTAACGCCCGATCGGGCCGGATATGTACCCGTCAACCTTGCCAGCATCGAAACGACCATATTGGCCGGTCAGCCCGGCATGAAACTGGTCTGTGGGGTGGTTGAGGATGTAGTTGATCGCCCCGCCGGTCGTGTTGCGGCCGTATAATGTGCCTTGAGGGCCCCGGAGAACCTCTACGCGGCTGATGTCGAACATCATGCCGTTGCTTGCGAACGGGACCGGGTTAGCCACTTCATCAAGGTATACGCCGACGGTTGGGGCGTTATTGCTGGCGTAATCGTTGAAGCCGACGCCGCGAATGGCGAACGCCGGCTGACCGCTGCCAAATTGCGGCGTCACCTGCAGCGACGGCGTCAGGTATTGAAGATCGAAGACGGTGTTGACGTTGCGCTCGACCAGCGTGTTGCCGCCGATCACGCTGATCGAACTCGCAAGACTCTGCGCCGTCTGGCGTCGCCGCTGGGCCGTGACCGTGATTTCCTCAAGGCGTGGAGCGGACGCTGCCGAAGCGGCTGCGCTCGGCTGCGTCTTCCCTGCAGGAGCGTGCGGAACTGACCGGGAGTCGGCCGTTCGAGCGTGTGACGTCGCCTGGGCTCGCACGGGTGCTTTCTTCTCGGTGGGCGTTTCGGCCCAGAGGGGATGAACGGAAAGGCACAGCGTGCTGACGGACGCCAGCCAGAGGCGCGTCCTGAAGCGGGGAAGTGTGGACGGTTGGGACAGGTTCATTGTGGACATGTCCGATTTTCCAGAGGTTGCGGGGAGTTGTCGAATAAAACGATAACGAAACGGAATGATAAAACCGAGATCGAAAAGCGGCGCACGGCGCCACGCTTTCTGCAACGCCATATTGCGATGGATTCTACTCTTTCGGGATGCCGCTGGGGAGCGCGTGATGCGCCTCAGCGCGACGCAGAAGGCTCAGGGCGAGCGTGTCGTGGAGAGTCTTCGCAGCGAATGGCAATGCGCGGTCGTGGTGGACGCACAAATCGAGTTGTGTCCGCACGAGATCCGGGCGATCGAAAGGAATGGAGGTGAGCAGCCCGGCTTCAATTTCCCGTCGGCAACACTCAGGGGGAAGCACGAGAGCGGCGGCCCCGCGGATAGCCAATTCTTTCTGCATGACAAGAGAGCCAGTGACGAAGGTGGGTTCAAGCGTGACGCCATGCCGAAGACACTCGGCGTCGAGCGTGCGCCGCAGGCTGAAGGATTCGTCGGGGATGGCGATCGCGTGGCGCGCCAGATCCTGAATCCGGACATGCGTCTGTAAAGTCAGGGGATGATCCGGGGCTACAATCAAAGCGTGGTCAAGCGGCACGCTTCGCCTGACGAACGGGCTGCCGGCCTCAGGGGTAAAAATCGCGACGCCGATATCGGCTGCGCCCTGTCGAAGTGCGTCGATCAGTTCGGAGGTTCGTCCTTCGTGAATGTGGAAGCGAAGGCCCGGGTGTTGCCGGTGTAATGCGCAGAGGGCGGGCGCCAGAAGTTCTGCTACAATCGCTCCACCCGCGTACACCGTTGTGGAGCCGGTGTTGAGGGCTTTGAGGTCCGAGACAAGTTGAAGCGTTGTCTCCATTTCCCCAACGATTAGACGTGCGCGCCCAAGCAGCACCTCTCCCGCGGCGGTCAGCTTTCCTCCGCTATGAGAGCGGTCAAAAAGCTGAGTTCTGAACTGATATTCGAGTTGGTCGAGTTTGCGACTGACGGAGGCGGGGGAGGTGTTCAGTTTTTCTGCCGTCTGACGAAGGGAGCCGGTTCGGGCAAGTTCCAGAAACACCTTGAGCGCCTTCATATCCACGAACGATCTCCTGACGTTGCGGCGCGCACGCGGCGTCAGGGGAGTTTGGCTGGCGTCTGGTGCGAATTATGGATTGACGCCGAGCATAGGGCGTTTCGCGTAGCCGCGTCAGCGTACATTTTTATCGGACGGAGATGTGACTGAAAATATTAGTAAAATCCCTTTTCCGCGTGAGATTTCAAATTATTACTTAATTATTATGGATTTATATTTTAAAAAATCGAACATACGATAATATCGCAAATTACTGCAGTTTATTATTTCTAATTCAATACATCTAATTTTCATATTTTTATAAGAACCGTATTATGCGGACGATCGGTATGTTGGCTTGAAGCTGAGCTCGTCGCTATATCGAAGATATGCATCGCCCGTTGATCAACGCGATAGAAAACCTCCTTCCACGTGTATACTTAATGTTTCCGTGCGATCGCAAAAAAGGCGGGCTCAAATGAGCCCGCCTCTATGCAAACCAGCCAGATCTGGAGAGATCAGTGGTGGCCGGGATACTGAGATTCGATCGTTTTTTTCACGCTCTCTGGAAGCGTGACATAGTCGAGGCCCTTGGCGGCTGAGTCGCCATTTTTGAAGGAGTAGTCGAAGAACTTATGAACGGATGCTGCGCGAGCGGCATCTTTCGGGTTCGTGGGGACAAGAACGAATGTCGCCGATACGATCGGCCATACGCCCTTGCCGTCGACATCGAGCATATCTACCGCAAAATTCGTGGAATGCGCCCAATCCGCCGAAGCCGCCGCCGCCGAGAAGCTCTCGAGGTTCGGGGTGACAAATTCGCCAGCCTTGTCCTGCAGTTCTGCCGTCGAGATGGAGTTGCGGCGAGCGTAGGCGTATTCGACGTACCCGATACCGCCTTCAGTCGCGCGGACGGACGATCCGACCCCGTCATTTCCGCGAGCGCCAGCTCCGCCCGGCCACTGGACTGACGTCGCCGCGCCGACCTTGTCCTTCCAGTCCGGAGAAACCTTCGCGAGGTAGGACGTGAACACGAAGGTCGTGCCTGACCCGTCGGCGCGGTGGACAGGAGCGATGGCGGTGTCGGGAAGCGTCAGGCCCGGGTTAAGGGCGACAATCTTCGGATCGTTCCAACTGGTGATGTCGCCGAGGTAAATGCCGGCGAGCACGGCTCCCGTCAGTTTCAACTTATTGGCGGCGACACCGGGAATGTTGACGATCGGCACGATGCCGCCGACGACCGTCGGAAACTGGTATAACGAACCAGAGGATAGTTTATCAGCGCTCATCGGCGCGTCGGACGCGCCAAAGTCGACTGTGCGGGCGAGAACGAGGTTCTGTCCGGCGCTGGAGCCGACGCTTTGATAATTGACGGACACGCCTGCGCCGGTTTTGGCGCCGTCCCCCCAAGCCTGATAAATTGGAGCGGCGAAGCTCGAGCCTGCGCCGGTGATTTCTTCAGCGCAGGCTAGCGGCGCGATAACAGGCGCGGCGCTTAGAAGAAGAGCGGCAAGAAGGCGATTGCGGATCGGCATGTCTTAACTCCCAGCGAAAAGGCGGCGTCATGCCGGTCCAGTTCTGAGCTTCGCCATACCGTATTTCGTGCAGGCCGAAAAATGACGTCTCAATGACAGTGATTTGCCGGTCTATTATTACCAGTGACGTTGCCTGAATTCGTGTCGAGCACAGCGAGTAACGTCGTCAGGCGAAGTCCAGCACGAATATTTATGGAGGAAAACAACCCCCCTCATACTCCGTGTAGCCAAGTCTCATGATGGTCGTGGTCACGTTTGCTGCGGAGAGCCCCGAGGTAATACAGCTAACACGGCAAGACCGACGTCAGTTGACGTAGGTCTTAAGCCGCACACGCTTAAAAGATGGCTCTAAGCCAAGCCTGCTATGATCAGGTCATAGCAGGCTTGTTTCTACGCGACGCGGCGCGCCCGTGGCCCGGACGAGCGTCCGCCGCCGCCGTTCGAAGACGAACGTCCTCCACGTCCGCGTCCGCCGCCGCCGAGCACCGGAGGTGGGAGGGTCGACTTTTCGGCAGCGTCGGAGTGATATGGATGATCCCGCACCACCGGCACAGGTTTGCCGATGGTGCGCTCTATGTCGCGAAGCCAGGCGCGCTGTTCCGGGTCGCAGAACGATACGGCCCATCCTTCGCGGCCCGCGCGGGCTGTGCGACCGATGCGATGGACGTAGCTTTCGGGGATATTCGGCAGATCGTAGTTGAAGACGTGTGTGACGTCGTCCACGTCGATGCCTCGCGCAGCAATGTCCGTCGCCACCAACACCTTGAGGTCGCCTGCCCGGAAGCCCGACATCGCACGCTCGCGCGCGCCCTGTGACTTGTTGCCGTGAATCGCTTCGGCGGGTACGCCGCTACGGTTGAGAAATTCGGACACTTTATTGGCTTCGTGCTTCATCAATGTGAACACGACGGCTCTGGAGACTTTCGGGGAGTTCACCAGAAGGAGGAGGGCGTCTTTTTTCTTGTCCGGCTCGACAAACATGACGGCCTGACGAATGCGATCGACGGTGCTGGACGGCGGCGTGACCTCGACCTTGGCGGGGTCGCGCAGCAAGGTGTGGGCGAGATCGGATATGCTGCGCGGCATCGTCGCCGAGAACAGCAGGGTCTGGCGCTCGCGCGGCAAGCTGGCGACAATCCGTTTGATGTCGCGAATGAAGCCCATGTCGAGCATCCGGTCGGCTTCGTCCAGAACCAGAACTTCGAGGTCAGAAAGGTCAATATACCCTTGGCCCATCAGGTCCAGCAGTCGTCCGGGGGCGGCGACGAGAACGTCCACGCCACGACGCATGGCCTCGACCTGCCGCCCTTGTCCCACACCGCCGAACACAACTGCCTGACGCAGCCTCATATGCCGGGCGTAGGCCTTGAAGTTGGCGTCAATCTGCGACGCCAGTTCACGGGTCGGAGCCAGCACCAGCACTCTGGCGCCTTTTGGCGACGGCGCTTTCTGGTGGGTCAGCAGATGCTGTAGAATTGGCAGGGCGAACGCGGCGGTTTTGCCGGTTCCAGTCTGCGCCAGACCGAGCAGATCCCGTCCGTGCAGCAGATGCGGAATCGATTGGGCCTGAATGGGGGTGGGGGTGGTGTAACCCTCCTCGGCCAATGCGCGCAGCAAGGGATCGGCGAGTTTAAGGTCCGCAAACGTCGTCATTTAACTAAAACGCCTCCTGGCGCCCCGGGAACGATGGGGTCCATAATGCAGGCCCCCGCCATGGTGACAGATTGTGTGCCGCGCGGCGCAATTCAGCGCGCATTCGATCCGGGCCAATCTGGCTTCGAATTGATGATCGCAAGCGACGGGAGACATGTCGAAGAGGTGAACAGCTTCTCCGAAGCGACCGCGTTATTTCAACGCAGACACAAAGATATATAACCGCATTAACCTACCTCGCCGCGCAATCTATTCGAAACTGCGCGAATTTTCAAGACGCTTGGATTTAAGCCCCTTATCGTGATCTCCGTGCCGCATTTTCGTCGTTTTTAATCGTTTTGCAAGCCTCGTGCGGGGGATCTACGCGCAAGATTCTCTACAACGTCACGATTTTTTTTCAAGTCCTTACTAAATTGCAACGAATTCGTTGGCGGTGCGATCTCAAGCGTATTTGTTTTTCCAAGCAAATAAGTTTTCAGGGCCCTTGGAAAAGCTCTTCCTGTTTCATCCAGGCTTTGCGGGCCAATGATGCCGCTCCGTCGAGGGCGTCGCCTTTGGGTGCGACTATCAGTTTTTTTGTCGTTTCTGGCAGGTAGGGAAGCAAAATTGGAGCCAATCCTCCAAGGATGCTGAGCGGTAAATGAAGAAAAGGTTTATTTTTCAGCAATGTGCTGGAGATATTTGCGATTTCTTTAGCTGCGTCGTGTAAAATTTTAGACGCCACCTGATCGCGGTCGTGTGAGGCGGAAATGACGATCGGCGTGAGTGTCGCGAAACGCGACGCAGAAGCGCCTATCGCCCAGCCGAGGGGGTCGCCGGTTCCATCTTGGTCGAGTTTTGCCCAGATGCGCTGGAATAAATCGGTTTTTGGTTCTCGTCCGTCATGGCAATGAAGCACATGGCGGACTGCCTGTAGCCCAATCCAGGCTCCGCCTCCCTCATCACCTTGTGGAAAGCCCCATCCTCCTACGCGATGCGATTGGTCGCCGGAAATTGCATAACCGACGCTGCCGGTACCTATTGCGACTACCGCGCCGTCTTTCCCACCGTGTGCGCCAAGGCAGGACGTGTAAGCGTCTGTGCGTGTGACAAGTGCGGCAAAATCGGGGAACGCATCACGAATAACCGCGGCGCGCCCGGCGACTTCCGCTCCTGCCACCCCAGCCCCCGCGTAGACGCGAAGCCCCTCTCGCCCGATGTCATGGCGTTGAAGCTGTGCGGCGATGAGCGCATCACGCAACGCTGCTTCGATCGAAGCGCATGCCTGATCCGGATCGGTGGCCACGTTCGCTGGCCCAGAGCGGCCTTCTCCCAGAACCACGCCATCAGGGGTGAGCAGACGCAGAATGGTCTTGCTCGCACCACCGTCGATAGCCGCCAGAACTGCCGTGGATTTCTGGAGTGCCGCGGTCATTTCAGGCGTTCATCGCGACTGGCAGGCTCATTGCGCCCGAGCAAGAAAAGAGCCTGCTCACCGAATAGATTGGCCAGCCGAATCGAACGACGCCATGGCGCACGCTCGCCTTCTTCGTCGATGGCCATCCACTCTATGACCCGATAGCTCTCGCCACTGCACAAAGCCAAAAAATCTCGAATCGTGCATGGGTGGATATTCGGCGTTGCGAACCACGGCGTGCTCCACACAGCCGTATTGGGCATGCGCCCAGTGGTCAGGAGCTTCAGTCGCAACTCCCAGTGGCCGAAATTGGGAAAGGACACGATGGCGTGTCGCCCGATGCGCAGCATCTGGCGCAGCACCTCTCGTGGGCGTTCGACTGCCTGAAGCGTGCGTTGCAGCACGACATAATCAAAACTCTCGTCCGGGTAATGCGCCAGATCGTGATCCGCGTCACCGTGAACCACGGGAAGGCCATGCGCAACGGAGCGTGTGACCTCCTGCATGTCTATTTCTATGCCGCGCGCATCACAGCCGCGTTCGCGAAAGAGATGATCGATCAGGCTACCGTCACCGCTGCCGATATCGAGCACGCGGGATCCGGGGGCGATCATCTGTGCGATCAATTTTTGGTCGAGGCGCATTTTAACGATATTTCACGGGAGCCAATAACGATAGCTCGACAACTGTCACTTTCGGTCCAGAGGATTGCGAGCCTGACGTCATAGCTTTGGACCGACATGGAGACCCGCATGTTCCGCCGCGCCGCTTATAAAGCCTCGAATGGTGCGGTCGAAGTCTGGTTCATCCAGTAGAAACGCATCGTGGCCTTTGTCACTGTCGATTTCGACGAACGAAACGTTGGCCGCAGCCCTGTTGAGCGCGCGAACGAGCACGCGTGATTGCGACGTAGGGAACAGCCAGTCGGACGTAAAGGAAACGACGCAGAACCGGGTGCGTGTGCCGACAAACGGGGCGGCGTAGTCGCCGTCATGTTCGGCTCCAATATCCATCCAGTCCATGGCGCGGGTAATGGTCAGGTAGGAGTTGGCGTCGAAGCGCAGCACGAAGCTCGACCCTTGATGTCGAAGGTAGGATTCGACTTCGAAGATTTCGCCGAAGAAGGAAAGTGGATGTTCCAGATCTCCCGACGCCTCAGGAGAGGCGTTCTGTCGGCGGGTGCGTCGGCCGAATTTCCGTGTCAGAGCTTCCTCTGAAAGGTAAGTGATGTGCGCCATCATGCGCGCCACGGCAAGTCCGCGCGCAGGGATCGATCCGCTTTCCCAATAGCGACCGCCGCGCCAGTCGGGATCGGCAAAGATAGCCTGACGGCTGACTTCGTTGAATGCGATATTCTGAGCTGAATGGAACGGTGCGGTGGCGATCGGGATAGCGGCGAAGACCATTTCGGGATAGGTCGCGGCCCATTCCAGAGTCTGCATCCCGCCCATGGATCCGCCTATGACGGCGAACAATCGCTCGATGCCCAGTTGGCGCACCAGCGCATGCTGGGCTCGGACCATGTCGCGAATAGTGATTGGCGGAAACTCTGTACCCCAGGGTTCGTGAACAGCGTCTCCGTCTTCCCGCGCATCGAATGCAAGGCGAGAAAGGTTGGAGGAGCTGGGACCTGTTGACCCCATGCATCCGCCCAGCACGTTCGAGCAGATGACGAAAAACCGATCAGTGTCGATGGGCTTGCCCGGTCCGACCATTCGCTCCCACCAGCCCGGCCGGCCTGTCACGGGATGGGTTTCGGCGACGTACTGATCTCCCGTCAGGGCATGACAGATCAGGATAGCGTTGTCGCGAGCAGCCGACAGTATCCCATAGGTTCGGTAGGCGATCTCAACCGGCGCCAGCACGGCACCGCAATCGAGAGAGAGCCCCTCGGGGAAGACGGCTCTCTGGTGATCGACTTCGAGCGGCGTCTCGGGCTGGTCTGTCAGGATTCGGGCTTCCATTGGAGCTCGGGGACATAGGGCTGATTGCGCCTCATAGCAAGAAGGCAAAAATAAGACGATTGCGCGCGCAGCGTCTAAAATTTGTTGACGGCCGGTTAATATTAACGGACGTTTGACGAAGTGCAACAAAATTTGAGTGAAGCGGCTTGCCACGTGGACTTTAGGGAAGCTCAAATCCGCTCGGACTCAGGTCAGGACCTTGCCGACCGAGCCGACGTCTCGCCTCTGCGACTCATCGGGCATTCCGGCCTGTTCGACGCTCAATATTATCTCTCGTCTCACGCTGACCTGGCTGGCGTGGGAGCCGGGGCCCTGGCGCATTACCACCAATATGGCTGGCGTGAGGGACGTAAGCCGAACCCCTGCTTCGATCCGCTGGACTATCTGGCGCGATACCCGGATATCGAATGCGAGCCGCTGTTGCATTACGTGACCGTGGGGGAAGCGGAGGGACGAAGGCCGGTCGTCTGGTTCGATCCCGCTTGGTATGGCCGCACCTACCCCGTGCCCGAGGGCATGTTGCTGCTTCGGCACTATCTGCTGAACCGTCATCGCAACGACATCAGTCCGATGCCCGAATTTGACAGGGGCTTTTATCTCAAAGCCTACCCGGACGTAGCGGACGCCGGTCTGGATCCACTTGAACATTATATGATGCAGGGATTTCGCGAGGCGCGGCGACCGTTCCCCGAATTTGATCCGGCATTCTATCGGGCGAGGTATTTGGCGAATGATCCGGATGCAAACCCGTTGCTGCATTATCTTGAGCATCGCGGGGAAGAAGGCGTGCACCCGAGCATGCCGAAGGAAGAGCCGAGCATTCCCAGAGAAGTACGGCGCCTGACGCGCCCGGGGCCCCTGTTCGAGACGCGTCGCCCGCTTCCGAATTCGGCAGTCCGGCGTGCGCGCGTGCTGGCTTATTATCTTCCGCAATTTCATCATGTGGCGCGGAATGATGAATGGTGGGGAGAGGGATTTACGGAGTGGACCAACGTGGCGCGCGGATTGCCGCGCTTCGTCGGTCATTATCAACCTCGAGTGCCTCGCGATCTGGGTCATTATACGCTCGATCATCCTGACATACTTCGTCGACAGGCGGAGATGGCCCGCGGCGCAGGGGTCGAGGGGTTCGTTTTCTATTTTTATTGGTTCAATGGCGAAAGACTTCTTGAATCGCCGCTTGAGATGTTATTGGCCAATCCGGATATCGATCTTCCATTCTGCTTGATGTGGGCGAACGAAAACTGGAGCCGGAGATGGGATGGGTCGGATGACGACATCCTTATTGCGCAGGATTTCCGCGCCGAGGACGAAGCAGATCTCATTGCGTGCTTTGTTCGGCATTTCAACGATCCTCGCTATATCCATATAGGAGGCCGCCCGCTTTTGATGCTTTACCGGCCGGGCGTCGTGCCTGACTGTGTGGCAACCATAGCACGCTGGCGTCGGCTGTTCGTGGAGGCGTGTGGCGCTGATCCCATATTTGTCATGAGTCAGTCGTTCGGCGACAGTGACCCGCGCAAATTTGGAATGGATGGCGCCATAGAGTTTCCCCCGCACAAGGTCGTTGGCGGAATTTCAACGATCAACTCAGAAATTCGCTTTCTTGACACAGACTTTACGGGACAGATTTACGATTACGAGCAGGTCGTGGATAACGCGCTGTCTATGCCGCGCCCTGACTTCCCGCTCATCCGCACGGCGGCTCCGTCATGGGACAACGACGCGCGACGACAGGGAGCCGGTCTCGTATTGCATGGTTCGACTCCAGCGCTTTTTGAACGTTGGCTATCCGGCCTCATCGAACAAGCACGTCAGACGCCGTTCCACGGGGAGGCGCTGGTCTGCGTCAACGCGTGGAACGAATGGGCCGAAGGCGCCTATCTCGAACCTGACCAGCATTTCGGGTCGGCGTTTCTCAACGCGACAGGCCGCGCGGTGACTGGAGCGTTCGGAGTTGCATCAGGCGCACGGATTCTTCTCGTTGGACACGACGCTTTTCCGTCAGGCGCGCAAATGCTGCTTCTCGCCATCGGTTGGTCTCTTAAGAAAAACCACGGCGTCCAGGTGCAGTTTCTACTGCTTGGGGCTGGAGCGATGCTTCCGCAATATAGGGAGTTGGGGGAGGTCGAGCTGGTCGCAGCTGACCATCCTGATCTCGCTGAACGCGTCTCCGCGATCTGTGCGAAAGGGTATGACAACGCCATAATCAATACCTGCGCGGCTTCCGTAATGGGGAAGGCATTGGCGACCGCGGGGATCTGCTTCATCCAGCTTGTTCATGAAATGCCTGCGCTCCTGAACAACCGACGCCTGATCGGGGCTCTGTCGGAGGCGGCAAGTCTTGCGCGGCAAACAGTATTTCCCGCGGAGAGTGTTGCGCAGCAGGTGACGGCGACGTTGCAGCAAGCCCCGAAAGCAACGAAGATTCTGCCTCAGGGATTATACAACTCTGTCGCTTTTCGTCGACTGGCGCGGGATACCGTTCGGACGCGTCTGGGAATCGGTCCGGAGGATCGATTGATTGTCGCTGCGGGGTACGCCGATCTGCGCAAAGGTTTCGATCTGTTTCTGCAACTCTGGCGTAACACCGAAGGCTCGCGGAGAGATCAAACTCGGACTCATCTGATGTGGCTGGGCGCGATTGACGCGCAGTGCCGCGACTGGATGGCGGCGGAGATTGATTGCGCCCGGGAGAGCGGTCGGTTCCATCTGCCGGGCCACGTCTCTGACGTGCAAGACTATCTGTCTGCAGCTGACGTCTTTGCTTTGACGTCGCGCGAAGATCCGTTGCCGTCAGTTGTGATGGAGGCTTTGGTCTGCGGTTTGCGTTGCGTTGCGTTTGAAGATTCAGGCGGCGCGCCGGAACTTATGAAACAGGTGGCGACGCGCCTGGGGATGCCGGATATCGTCGCCACGGCGCCGATGGGCGACGTCGTGCGGATGGCGCGGCACGCCACCAGGCTGGCCGACTCTGCTCTGGCGGATGGCCTGCGCGCGCGCGGCAGGATGTGCAAAAAGGTAGAAAAATTCTTCCCCTTTGATCGTTATGTAGAACGTCTGCTTCATCTCGTCGCTCCAACGCGTCGCCGGATTTCGGTTGTCGTGCTTTCGTATAATTACGCCCGCTATCTGGCTGGTCGTCTGGCGACGATTTTCGCTCAGCATTATCCCGTCTTGGAAATCATTGTTCTTGACGACGCCTCGACCGACGACAGCGTCACCGTGGCGCAAGAGACTGCGGAGGAGTGGGACAGGAATATTCGTGTCGTCGCCAACAGGAGTGGATCGGGCTCGGTGTTCGCCCAGTGGCGCCGCGCGGCGGCGGAAGCGCGCGGAGACTGGGTATGGATCGCTGAAGCGGATGATCTGGCTGAGCCGGATTTCCTGGGACGCTTGTGCGCCGCGCTCGACGCGGCGCCCGAAGCTGTGATGGCGTTTTCTGACAGCCGCGCAATCGACTCTGATGGCGTGCAGATTTTCGAATCCTACAAGCCGTACTGCGCTTCGGTCGCTGGCGATGTTCTAGATCGCGACGGCGTGCATATGGGGGCGACGTTCGTTGCTGAGTATCTGAGCGAACGCAACCTTATTCTCAATGCGTCGTCCGTGCTCTTTCGCCGTGACGCGTTGCATGACGCCTTGTCGCGATGCCGGGAACTTGAAACATTCGAAGCGGCAGGAGACTGGCGCCTTTACATCGAACTTCTGAATGCGCCGGGCGTACAGGTCGCGTATGTCGCCGAGCCGCTTAACGCCCACAGGCGCCACGAAAAATCGGTCACAGGAAAAATGGCCTGCGATAAACAGTTAGATGAAATTACACGCATTCATCATCTGGTCGGTCGAATGGCGACGGATGTTGAGGGCGTTGGTGAAAGGCAAAGAGTATACAGAGAAGAGTTGATGGAGCGCTTCGGATTGACCGAGACGCGCGCCGTGTCGTCGAGACGGAAGAATCCCAGAAGCGGGACCGGTCGCGTCAAGGCGTGATTCTCTGGAGACGTCGAGCGCTGCGCTTACGGGGTCTACGCTTCTGACGGGTAGGCAGGGATTTTGAGTCACGCGGATCGTGATGTTCCCGGCTAGGCTACTGTTCAAGCGGGTAGGTTTGGTTGAAAACTCCAAAAAAATGGCGGCTACTAAAAATTGCAATTGATTCAGCCGAGAGTTTTTTCTTCCGCCTACGCGTTCGTGACGCGATATTTGATAATAGGCTGTGCCCGCAGAAATTGATTCGCGGCTGATGTTTTCTGCCTAAATTTCGGCGAACGCCGTTGCTCGATCAACAGGTTCTATCTGATTGAAAAAGCGTGTTCAGTCGCTTTTTTTCTTTGGAAGCCATCGATCCCCATACCGGTTCTGCGCAAGGACGAAACCAAGAATCGCTCCGACGGCGAGCGCCACGCCGCCAATCAGGAGATCCCCGCGCACAGCAATCACAAGAAGCCCCCCGACGCCCAAACCTGCGCCGGTTCCGATCAGAGCCTCCTTCGGCGTCGCACCGAAATGCTTCTGGGCGCCGCAATGCGGGCAAACTTCCGCCGTGCGCCGCATCTTTCCGCGACACACCGGACAGAGCTGCAGACCGCTCATCTCCGGCTCGCGCATTGGCAAAGGAACGTTCACGGTTGTTCCTGATCGTGCTCGCCTTGGGCGATACGTTGTTCGATGGATTCGCGCCAGGGCGCGTCCTTTGGGGCGGCGTCCAGCGCGCGGCGGTAAAGAGCAAGGCTGTCGGCGCTGATGTGACCGTCCGCCATGGTCTGCTCTTCGGCGACTTCCGCAGCCAGTTCAGGCGCAAACCCGAGTTCGAGCGCATGGCGCCATGCTTCTGCGGCGGCGGCGCTGCGTCCACGCGCAGCTTCGGCTTGTCCGAGCAGGAGATAGCCCTGACGAAGCGTGGGGTCAGTCGGAGACATCTTGGTCAAAGCCACGCGCAGTTGATCGATCGCTGCGTCGCCTTTGGCGTCGCGCGTCTTGATCTCTGCGAGACGGGGCTTCAACGGCTGGCCCGGCATCGTTGGATGTCCACCCGTCAGATACAAGCCGATTGCGACGAATGGAATCAGCGCAAGGGCCACGATAGCGCGCGCCCGCGCAGACTTTTCCGAAATGTCCGACCGGGCGCGATCGGCCGCAAGGATGCGCCGCTGGATTTCGAGTTTCGCAATCGTGTGCTCAGCCGGAGCGATCATCCCGATCGACAGGTCACGCTCAAGCTCGGCCAACTGAGCTTCATGCAGGGCCAAAGCCGCGCTGCGTTCATCCTGAGCACGTCCCCGGAGCCAAAAAGCGGTCGCCGCCGGAAGCAGGGCGAAAAGACTGAGGCAGCCGATGCCGATCCAGATCATGCCGCGTTTCCGCCATTTGTATTGCTGGCGGCAGTCAATGCCGATCCATCGAATTTAGGAGTCATCTCAACGCTCACGGGACAATTCTTCGAGACGCGCGCGTTCTTCGTCCGTCAACGGCGCGGCCTGTGGCTTTTTACGAAAAATCACGACGGCGCCGACAATCCCGGCGAGTAACGCCAGCGCGGGCATCCCCCAGAGAAGAAGCGTAGCCACGGTGACAGGCGGGCTGAGGCGGATGAAATCGCCATAGCGTGAGACCATCCAGGCGATGACCTGCTGCTGATTTTCGCCCTTCGCGACATGCTCGCGCACGACCTTCCGCAGATCGCGCGCAAGACCGGCGCTGCTGTCTTCGATCGACTCATTCTGACAAACGAGGCAGCGAAGCTGCGATCCGATGGCCTCCGCCCTCGCTTCCTGTTTTGGATCGGGGAGCATTTCCGACGGATCGTCCACCGCTGACGCCAAAACCGGCGCGAGGAACAGCATCGCCGCGAGGGCGACGGATGCATGTCGGCCTCTCTGGAACATGAGGCGCCTCATCGTTTCGTCTGCCCAAGCGCTGCGTCGAGGGCGTTCTGCACCTCATCATTGTTCAGGCCAGCCGCGCCATGCCAGACGATCTTCCCGTCCGGAGCGATCAGGAAACTTTCCGGCACGCCGGAAACGCCCCAGTCGATGGCCACGCGGCCCTCGAAATCACTGCCGATCCGTGCATAAGGATTTCCGGCGTGGCGGAGGAAACCGGCGGCGTTGTCTGGCTTGTCCTTGTAGGCGATGCCCCAGATCGGAAGCCTGTCACGCAACTTCAGCAACTGTGGCATTTCCGCGATGCACGGAATGCACCATGAGGCGAAGAAGTTGATCAAGACCGGAGCCGTGATCGCCTGAAGGTCGTGGCTCGAGAAACCGACGCCCGGCGTCTGGTCCATCACCGCGAAGTCGGGGACGGGACGGCCTGCCGATGGCGCGTTGATGTCATGCGGGTTGAACGACCCCTTCTGCATGCCCGACAGCATGCCCCAGAATGCCGCGCCCACGACGCCAGCGCCCGCCAGAGGCAGCGCCATCATCACCCGGCGTCGGCCGAGGGAAGGACCGTCGGCGCTCATTCCGCGGCCACCGTGTTGGGCGCGGGCGCGCGTCGCGGCGCCCCGACGCGCATGCGCCGATCCGAAAGAGAGAGCGCGCCGCCGAACGCCATGATCAATGCGCCAAGCCACATCCATGGCGCCAGCGGGTTGTAATGCAGACGCAGCACATAAGTTGGATGCGCGTCGTCGCCATGTTTGTCGCCGATCACGCCATAGAGGTCCGAGAAGCCGTTGGTGTGGATAGACACCTCGGTCGTGGTCTGGTTCTGCGCGTTGAAGCTGCGCTTGGACGGATGCATGACGGTCACCAGATGTCCGTTGTGGCGGACTTCGATCGTACCAACCAGCGCCGTGTAGTTCGGGCCGGGTTCGGTCTTCACGCCGGCCAACGTCCAGTCATATCCGGCCAGACTTTCGGTCTGGCCGACAGGCACCTCGACGATCTTGTGCTGCGCCTGAGACATCGCGGCGAGGCCAAGAGCGCTGACGCCCACGCCGGCATGGGCCAGCGCAGCGCCAAAAGCGGCGCGCGGCAGAAAGCGGGCGCGGTTGAAGCTCTGTCCCAGCGGAATGCGGAACAGCGCGACACGGTTAGCGATATCGGTCGCGCTGGTGGCGATGACCCACACTGCGCCAGTGGCGCACAGAATCGGCAGCACGCCCGACAGGCTCCACGTGGCGACGGCGAACGCCAGAAGCGTAGCCAGAGCGGCGATCCACAGACGGCGCAGGACCGGCCACATCTGCGCGCGCTTCCACGGAAGCATCGGTCCGAAACCCATGAACGCAAAAAGCGGAATGGCGAGGGGAATGGTCGCAGCGTCGAAAAACGGCTTGCCGACCGAAATCGTTTTGCCGAACAGCAGGGACATGAAGGGCGGATACATCGTGCCCGTCAGCACTACCGCGCAGATCGAACAGAGCAGGATGTTATTCAGCACCAGCAGCCCTTCTCGCGACACCGGCGAAAATAGGCCGCCAGCCGTCAGGGACGGTGCGCGCCAGGCGAAAAGCGCCAGCGATCCACCAATGACCAGTCCGAGCAGCCCGAGAATGAAGATGCCGCGTGCAGGATCGTTGGCGAAGGCGTGAACCGAATTCAGGATTCCGGAACGCACGAGGAACGTCCCGGAAAGCGAGAACGAAAACGTCGCGATGGCCAGCAGGACGGTCCAGATTTTCAGCGCCTCGCGCTTTTCCACAACGATCGCCGAATGCATCAGCGCCGTGCCTGACAGCCACGGGATGAGGGACGCGTTTTCCACCGGATCCCAGAACCAGTAGCCGCCCCAGCCAAGCACGTAATAGGACCACCATGACCCCAGAGCGATGCCGCAGGTCAGGAACGCCCAGGCGGCGACTGCCCATGGTCGGACCCAACGCCCCCAGGCGGCGTCGACGCGTCCCTCGATCAGTGCTGCGATGGCGAAGGCGAAAGGCACCGCGAAGCCCACATAGCCCGTGTAGAGAATGGGCGGGTGGAACGCGAGGCCGGGATCCTGAAGCAGGGGGTTCATGCCCTGCCCGTCGAGAGGGGCGGGCCAGACGCGATCGAAAGGATCAGAGGTCGTCAGGCAGAACAGCTCGAACCCCGCCGCGACGCCGCCAAGGACGGCGAGCACCCGCGCGCGCAGGGCGGCTGGAAGATTGCGGCCGAAAGCAGCGACCGCTGCGCCGCACAGTCCAAGAATCAGCGCCCACAGAAGGATCGAACCTTCATGGTTTCCCCAGACGCCGGTGATTTTATAGAGCAGCGGCTTCGTGACGGCGCTGTTCTCCAGAATGTTGGCGACGGAGAAATCGTCGCTGATCGCGGCGTCGATCAGGCAAAGGAACGAAGCGCCGAGCGCAATGACCTGACCGAGCGCGAGACCGGGAGCCATCGTCATCAGCCTCCGGTCGCGGCGCTGCGCGCCTATCAGCGGCAGGATGGTTTGTGCGAAGGCGAAAGCGCAGGCGAGCGCAAGGGCGAAATGGCCGAGTTCGGGGCTCACGCAACGTTCCTATTATCTTGAATCGGTGCGCTTCGGGGAGCGCGCGGCGCATGGCCGTAGAAGAAAGCCGCCACGATCAACTGCCGCGAGAAGACGTCTTCGCGTCTTTGGCTGTCATGGCGTTCCAGCTCGCAGCATTTGGCGGCGGGCCGAATTTAGGGTCCCATTTGCCGGACTTCTGCAGCTCTTCAGCCACTTCCTTGGGCATATAGGTTTCGTCATGCTTGGCGAGAACCTCCGAGGCGGCGAAACCGCCGTCAGTCGTCATCGACCCGACAGCCACGACGCTCTGCCCCTCCCGGAACAGGTCGGGGAGGATGCCTTCGAACTGCACCGTCACGGCGGCCTGTCCGTCGGTCACTTCGAAGCTGTTTACCGGCGTTTCGCCATGCCGTTCCCGATGCACCGATCCGGCGACAACCATCCCGCCGAGGCGAATGGTGCGGTCGGCGGGGGGCGCCTTCGCGGCGACCTGCGACGGCGTCATGAAGAACACGATGTTAGAGGAGAACGCCGAGAGCGTTAGTCCGGCGGCGGCTCCAAGCCCGGCAACGCAGGCGATGACCAGCCAGAGTCTGCGTGTCTTGCGTTTCATGCGCTGACTCCGGCGCGACCCGCCCCTGTCTGACCGTCCACGGGCTGCCGTCCGAGTGCGGCTTCAAGCGTGGCAAGGCGCGCACGGTCGCGACGCAGGCGCAGCGCAGCGCCGATTGACAGATAAAGCGCCAGCGCTGCAGCCAGCCCATAAGCCGCCAGAATGTAGGGAAGATGCGTCATACGGCCAACTCCTGCGCGCCAGATTCAGCGAGAGTGGCGTTAGCCGACGTTCCGCGGCGCGGACTGGTGAGCAGACTACGGATGCGATGCTCCATTACGCCAGCGCGCAGGCGGGCGACGACGATTGCGGCGAATCCGAACGTGAACCCGAGCGTCGAGACGAGCAGGGGCCAGAGCATGGCGTGCGACATCGTAGGGGCGCCGGTCAGGGTGATGCTGTCGGGCTGATGCAGGGTGTTCCACCATTGTACGCTGAATTTGATGATCGGCAGATCCACCGCGCCGGCGAGCGCCAGAATCGCCGCAGCGCGATAACCCCGTTGCGGATCGTCGAAAGCGCGAATCAGCGCGATATGGCCGAGATAGAGAAAGAACAACACCAGCACGGAAGTCAGGCGCGCGTCCCAAACCCACCATGTGCCCCACATGGGTTTGCCCCAGAGCGAACCTGTGGCGAGGCATGTCGCCGTTACGCACGCCCCGACCGGACCAATCTCCACCGCGGCCAGATCGGCCAGAGGATGCCGCCATACCAGCGAAAGCACCGCGCAGACTGCAAGCGCGGCGTATCCCGAAGACGCCAGCCAAGCGCACGGCACATGCACGTACATGATACGTACCGAATCGCCCTGCTGCCAGTCGGCGGGAGAAAAGAACAGGCCCCAGCCGAGACCGCACAGGGTCAGCATGATCGCGGGCCATGTGAGCCATGGCTGCAGCGAGGCCCCAAGTTTCAGAAAACGGCCGGGATTGGCGTAGCGGTGAAACAGGGCGCCGGCGCGATCCATGAATGTCGGGGAAGCGTTCAAGATCTGTCTGTGTCCTGATCGAAGAGACGGCGTCCGGTTACGTCGTCGCGTCTACATGGGATGGCGCCAGAGCGCGGAAAAGGCTCCACCGCAAATGGCGGGGCGCACGTTCCTACACTATCATGGCGGCGTTGACACGGGCCACTCGACTCATGGGTGGTTCATCTCTTGCACACGACGGGAGCCCGCCATGCTTTTCACCATTGTTTGCACCGACAAACCCGGAGCGTTCGAAACACGGTCAGCCACCCGTG
This sequence comes from Acetobacter sp. DsW_063, assembly GCF_002153745.1. Classification (GTDB taxonomy): domain Bacteria; phylum Pseudomonadota; class Alphaproteobacteria; order Acetobacterales; family Acetobacteraceae; genus Acetobacter. The sequence continues at coordinate 57,792 of NZ_JOPL01000030.1, forward strand.
AGAGCCACCTTGCGTATTTGCAGACCTATGTCGATCGCATTCAGTTCGCCGGTCCGCTGTTCAATCATGACGGACGGGCCTGCGGCAGCCTGCTAATCGTTGATGTGGAGGACCGCGCCGCCGCAGAAGGATTCGCGGCGAGTGATCCTTATGCAAAGGTCGACCTGTTCGAAAGCGTCGTCATTCGTCCCACGCGCGCGGTGTTTCGCGATGGGGCCCTCGCGGAATGAGCAAGGCGTCCGGCGCGTCGGCGCGCCAGTACTGGCTGGTGAAGTCGGAGCCCGACGCGTTCTCCTGGGACGAGCAGGTGGCCAACGATGTCGAGCCGTGGACCGGGGTGCGCAATCATCAGGCCAAGAAAAACCTCGCCGCGATGAAGAAGGGCGATCTGGCTTTCTTCTACCACTCGAACGAGGGACGGGAGATCGTCGGCGTCGTGGAAATTGCTCGTGAGGCCTATCCGGACCCGTCCGCCGATGCTGGACCGTGGGTCTGCGTCGATGTGAAGACCGTTGGGCCGATGCCGCGGGCGGTGACTCTTGCGGAAATGAAGGCGGACGAGGCTCTGGCCGATCTGGCGTTGATCAGGCAGTCACGCCTTTCGGTCGTTCCGGTGTCGCCCGAACACTGGACGCATATCTGCGCGCTTGGAGGCTGGAAAGGCACAGCTTCACGTTGACGTGAGGCGCGCCGGTCTTACGCAGCCGCCTCCCGTTCAGCCGGCACGCTGGCTGAACGGAAAAGCAGACAATGGTCTGCTGCGGGCAGTCGCTGCTCCTTAATCTTTCGAGAAATCCTTATCCCCTCGACGGGCCGCTGGCTCCGCCATCAAGGAAGAACCGCGCGCTCATTCGGGGGCGGGGGCGTGCGCCTCGGTGTCGTGAAAACGAGAGAAATCCACGGCGATGCGTCCTGTCGGATTGCTGCGGACCATGTCGACGAAGCGATGATTGATGAGAATCTGATCGACTCTGTAGGCTGTGCGGGCGAAAACGGACTGGCCAGTCGCTTCGTCCGTGCCGGTTACAGTGACAATGATTTCGGCTTCGTCCTCCGCCAGCGCCGCAAGGCTGTGTCGAGTCAGCGGGCTGTCGGCGTCGATCACGTGCGCGATGACGAAGGCGAAACGCAGCACGGGAACATGCGCCTGCACCAGTTGCAGGGGATGGAACTCCCGCACCAGATGCCCGTCCGCAGTTTGCCTGAGTAGCGATAGCGCAATTTCAGCGTCCACTGAGAGAATCATGCTGCGACGTTGATTGGCCACTCGGACGCAGAGCGCCGACACCTTGTTCTCATCCGAGATAACGGCGTTCCTGCCAAACATGAGTCTAGCGCGCGGACGCGCGAAACGGGCGAACACCAGCCCTGTCGCCAGGGCGTTCACCATCATGCCCACCAGCACCTCGACGGAAACGATGGCGTTCGCCACGGGGCCAACCGGCGCCATGACGCCGTAGCCGACCGTGGAAAGCGTCTGCACGCTGAAGAAGAACAGATCGAGCAGACTGAGCGGGCGGGGCGACGAGATTTGAGAGACTGCGAGTTCGTAGAACGCAGCAAAAATCAGATTGGCGGCGAGATATCCGCACAGGCTGCTGAAGAGGAACTGTGGCCAACCGGCGGTCAGCGCGTGGTGATAGACGTCCGACCAGAACGAATCCTTCAGGCCAATCCGCAGGACGTCGTCATGCCCCTTCTCCTCAAGGGCGTGCGCACGAAAGCGCCGGGCGGCTTCTTGTGACGTGATCGTGGGGCGCGGTCGCCTTTGACGGAGTTTTGCACGGTCGACCTCTGTCCCCGTACCGCTCGTCCCGCTGTTCGCGGTCAGGTAGGGCCGGTTCAACCTCCGCCATAGCTTCTTCATGCGTTCGCCTTCGCGTGAGCGCCGTCTTCCAGGAAGGGGCCGTGCGCAGATCGCATTAAGGCAAGGCTCCGCGCGCACGACCACGCGGCTTTCTGCATGGTTGCCCGGCGTGCACATTGCCGACATCGCAACGAGCGGCAACACTCGCAAAGACGACATGAGCCGCACGGCGGCGGGCTGCTCTTTTTGGCAGGAGGAGCGGTCTGATGGCGAGGCGCCAAAGCTTAGCCCTACGACGCATAACGCAATGATTGAAAGAGAGCCCTGATCGTGATGTCACCCGCATCCTGCGCCGCCATACGAGGGCGCGCCATTACGTTTCGGGCCAATCCGTTCGAAGTCCCGCCGTCAGATAGTCTGCTGGTCGAAGACGACGCGTTGATCGTCATGAAGGATGGACGGATTTCGGCTTTTGGCGCGTATGACGTGGTGAAGGCCGCGCTGCCTGAGGGCGTGACGCCTGTTCATTATAAGGACTGCCTCATTTCGGCGGGCTTTATCGACACCCACGTTCACTATCCTCAGTTGCCGGTTATTGCAGCCTGGGGCGAGCAGTTGCTGGAGTGGCTGGAGACTTACGTATTTCCCGCCGAGGCCGCTTTCGCTGACGAGGCGGTGGCCCGCGACATGGCGAAACACTTTCTGGCGGAACTGATGCGATGCGGCACGACGACGGCGGCCGTCTATTGCACATCCCACCCGCAGTCGGTCGAAGCGTTCTTTGCAGAAGCGGAGCGGCTCGGGGCGCGCATGATCGCTGGAAAAGTGTTGATGGACCGAAACGCGCCGGATGCGCTGCGCGACACCGTGCAGCGGGGATACGACGAATCCTCGGCGCTGATTGATCGTTGGCATGGCAAGGGACGGCAGCTCTACGCCGTCACACCGCGTTTCGCCATCACCAGCACGCCGGAGCAGCTTGAGGCTGCGGGAGATCTGCTTCGTCGCGACGCAAGCATCTTCATGCAGACCCACCTTGCGGAGAACCTGACCGAGGTGGACGCGGTCAGGCGCCTTTTCCCAGATCGGCGTTCTTATCTCGATGTTTATGATCATGCGGGACTGGTGCGACCGCGGAGCGTGTTCGGTCACGCCATTCATGTGGAGGAGGCCGAGTTGTGCCGCTGCCACGAAACCGGAGCGGCGCTCTCTCATTGCCCGTCGTCGAATCTCTTTCTTGGCAGCGGCGCTTTTCGTCTTTTCGATGCTCTGGATTCAAAAAGACCTGTCAGGGTCGGTCTGGGATCCGACGTAGGTGCGGGAACGTCTCTTTCCCAACTGCGAACGATGGGGGAGGCTTATAAAGTCGCGCAGATGACGGGACGGCGTCTGCACGCCGCGCAAGCGTTATGGCTGGCGACTGCCGGCGCAGCACGATCCCTCGAACTGGATGATCGTATTGGTGTCATCGCGCCGGGGATGGAGGCGGACCTGTGCGTGCTTGATCCGCACGCCACACCGTTGTTGCAATACCGCGCTTCACACTGCGAAAGTCTTGAAGACCTGTTGTTCGCTTTGACCATCCTCGGGGACGACCGTTGCATTCGCGCCACATGGGTTGGAGGAGCGTGTGTGCACAATCTGGAGCGTGACGGCGGTCAGTGATTACGATCCTTTTGAAAACAAAAGATTTTAACAAACTTTGTCATATAGTTGTCATATTACTGTCATGGAACCTTATTTAGACTTGGTCTCGCCCCGGCTCCTAAGAACCGCATCGGTCTTGCCACTAACAGGAATCCCCGATGCCGGAGCCGTTATTTTTTGCAAAACGCAAAAGCGTTTTGCTGTTGAGCAGCGCGCTCGTACTGACGCAGTTTGGTTTTGGTCGCGATGCGCATGCTCAGGCGGCGTCACAGATCGACGTCATGGAAAAGCAAATTCGTCTTCTTCAGGTACAACTGAAAGAAATGAAGGTGCAGCAGGTTCACCGTGATCACGAAGTTGCGGAGGCTCGAGAGAACGCGAAGCAGGCCCGTATGGCCGCGGAAAGCAATCCGTACGCCATGCGTCGCGCGTATATCAACAGCAACGGCGCGCCGGGGCTGGACACTCCGCCGCCTTACATAACAGCAGAAACGCCTTACAGCACGGCTTATGGCCGGGTGTCCGGCGTTCCTTCGGGTCATGGAATTGCCAAGGCTCCAGTGTTCCACAAAGGCCAGTTTAATATTGGTCCTGTGACGATCACGCTGGGCGGCTTCCTGGAATCTGCTGGCATTTTCCGCACAAGAAACGAGACTGCGGACATCAGTTCCAATTTCGGCTCCATTCCGTGGGGCAATTCGCCCAACGCGCATGTCAACGAGTATCATCAGACGGAACGTCAGAGCCGTTTCGCAGCGCTCGTGGCGGCGAACGTGTCCCAGGCGGTCCGGGTGTCGGCTTATACCGAACTCGATTTCCAGGGCGCCGGCTCGTCCTCGAACTCTCGCCAAAGCAACAGCTATGTGCTTCGTTCGCGTCTGTTTTACGGAGCGGTGGAAGACACTGCGGACGATTTCTATATCAGCGGCGGCCAGATGTGGTCTCTCGCGACCATGTTCAAGCACGGAATGGGGCTGCGCGACGAACAGATTCCTCTGGTCATCGACGCGCAATACGTGCCGGGCTTCACATGGCTGCGCAACACCGGTGTCCGCGCGGTCAAGGGCTTCGACCACGGCAAGTACCACATCGGCGTGGAGATCGCGAACCCGCAGGCGGTTATCAACGTCGGCAGCGGCGGAACGTACCTTCCCAAAGGCGTCTCAAGCATCACCGCCAACAACACCGGTGGTCAGGTTTACAACTCGGACACCACCTATTCGACGGACGTCGCCCCCGATTTCGTCATCAAGGGAACCGCAGATCCGAAATTTGGCCACTTCGAAGCGTTCGGGGTCGGTCGCTTCTTGCACGATCGCGTAAGCTATGTCGGCACGGGCGAAAGTCACACGAAGTTCGGCGGCGGCGGCGGCGGCGGCATGATCATTCCGCTCATCAAGAACAAGTTCGACTTCCAGGCGTCGGGCCTTGCAGGCGTCGGCATCGGTCGTTACGGCACGTCGAACCTGCCCGATTACACCCTGAATTCCCGGGGCGCTCCCGCGCTGCTTCCGGAAGCGCAGGTTCTGGTCGGTCTGATCGGTCATCCGACCAAGTCGCTCGATCTTTACGCTTACGGCGGCATGGAGCAAATTCTGAACCGCAGTTCGTTCAATGAGGGCGGTAAGTCCTACGGCTACGGAAACCCGAACTACAACGTGACGGGTTGCGATACCGAAGGCGCGGCTTCGGGCCTCTGCCAGGCGAGCATCAAGCGTGTCGCGCAGGGTACGGTCGGGTTCTGGTGGCGTTACCTGAAGGGTGATTATGGCACGGTGCAGCTGGGCGCCCAATACTCCTACACGAACGTCGCCGCGTTCCGTGGCGTTGGCGGTACGCCGCATACCGACGACAACATGATCTTCTTCTCCATGCGTTACCTGCCGTTCCAATAAAGAACGGATAGGCGATTGAACTGCGGCTCAAATAGGACGTCGCAGTGTAATCGGATCGGGCTTTAAAATTTGTTTTGTAGGAAGGGCGCATGATTTCATGATCATGCGTTTTTTTTATGTGTAGGGGATTCTTGATTTTGCGGCTTCGGCAGTGCGGCGAAGATCAGGCGTCGCGGCCCGTGCTTCGGACGCCGCCGAGGATCGAGAGAGCCCAGTAAATAGCTCCAGGAACGAGAATTCCAGTGATCCACGACACGTCCACACCGCCAAGCATTCGCGCGGCGGCGCCGGTGTAGAGCGCGTTCGAGATAAAAGGTATTTGCACAAGTATACCGAGGCCGTAGCAAACGACGGCAGGACCGTTCACCAGCCCATAGATTCCGCCATCCTCCTTGAAAAGGGATGGAATATCGTAGTCGCCGTGGCGGACGAGATAATAGTCGACGAGATTTATCGCGGTCCATGGGGATAGAACGGCAAGAAGAAGTTCTATAAAATCATTGATAATATCGAGAATGTCGCCGCGGAGCGAGATCGTCGTCACGACTGATGCAGCAAGCAGAATGGCTGAGCATACGGCCCGGCTGCGGTGGGTCGGGCGCCAGTTCGGCCGAAATGTGTGCATGAACGTCATCATCGACAAGGCTGCGCAGTAAATCTGCATTGTACAACATATAAGTGTTGAGATAACGATGACGATCAGCAACGCAAGTGATACGGCGGATGATATGCCGTTCAACTCGGCGTAGAAGGACGCGGACGCCGCTGTGCTGCCGATATAGGCGCCAATCAGCGTTGGCGCCGCAGTTCCCAGAGTGCTGCCGGTCAGGCACGACCAGAATGCAGTTCTTTCCCCTGTATGGGCGGGTAAATAGCGAGAGTAATCTGACACGTAGGGCGCATAGGCGATCTGCCACAACACGCCGATCGAAAGTGCCGCGACGAAATCGCGAAGCGTCGGCATGGCGAACAGCGGCTCAACCGGCGCGGCATGCAGACCAAAGGCGTAATACGCGGCAAGCAAAATGAAGCTGGTCGCCGCTACATAGGTGTATCCGATGGTGAAGCGCTCGATCAGCCCATGTCCAACGGCACAGAGAATGAAGATTATTAACGCCGAGAGGATGACGGGCCACTGCTGGTCTGACAGGCCCAGAGCCAGATTGGTCTGGTCTCGGCCGATCGCCAGTATGGTCGCGGTGAAGCCGACATACATGAGAATAACCACAGCAACGATCAGCAATGCGCCCCACGCGCCGAACTGACCGCGAGTCTGTTGCATCTGCGGAACGCCGAGATGAGGCCCCTGAGCCGCGTGCAGAGCCATGAACACGCCGCCGACGCCATTGCCCGCCAGAATTGCTACAGCCGCCCAAAGAAGGGAGAGATGCAGAACCTTGCAGTAGATCATGCCTGTCATGATCGCGAGGATGTTCTGGTTGGCGCCAACCCACATCAGGCACAGGCTGCGTGCGTCGCCATGCCGTTTGTCCGCAGGCACGGGAAAGATCGTCTCTGATTCGATGAGCGTCGTTGTCGCTTCCTGTGAGGTTGTGCTCATCGGCGAACGGCCTCGCTTTTTGAAGCGTTAGCTGGATGGGACGGCGTCTTTGGCGCTGTGAGAATATTCAGCGTCGCCCTCGGGTGGGTCGAAGGGGCGCGAGTATATGTTGGCTTGTTGTCGGGTATCGTTGGGGGCGGCCGAAGGACGTCGGGAGCGGTCCATGCGAGCGACGAGGATCCAGACTCATTGATGACTTTTGGCTGCGACAGGCGATGTGTGACGGTGTAATTCGGCATGTTGTATAGACTTCCCGATGCAACCACTGAGCCGCGAGAAAGACACGTGGCGGATGCTATCGGAAGGCTGACATTTTCGTAACGGTCACGCAAGATTCTGCTGCCGACACAAGCGTCCGTCATCGCCAATATCGGTAAGATCGCGGCGCACGTTCGGGTGGTGTGGTCTATACAAGATCGCGCCAACGTCCGATGGGACCCAAGCCGCTCTTCAACCCGAACTATCTTCTTGCGGGCTGGTCTTTAGCCCCGCAGCGCGGCCAGCCTGACCGCTCTACAGAGCTTGCGTTAGTCAGAAGCGCGTTAGTTGTAGCTACGGAGCAACCCAACAAGACGCCCCTGAATGCGTAGGCGCTCGGCGGGGACGATCCGCGTCTCGTAAGCAGGATTCGCTGCTTCCAGCGCGATTGCGGCGCCGCGTTTGCGCAAGCGCTTCAACGTCACTTCGGCCTCATCGATCAAAGCGACGACGATCTGCCCGGTCTCGGCCGTGTCCGCTTTTCGGATGATCACGGTGTCTCCATCGAGAATCCCGGCTTCGATCATCGAATCGCCCGCTACTTCGAGCGCGTAATGCTCTCCCTGACCCAGCAGTGCGAGCGGCACGGCGACGTGTGTTCCGTTGTCGCGCAGGGCTTCGATGGGCAGACCTGCCGCAATCCGACCATAGAGCGGCAGATTGAGCGATCCGGCTTCGTCCGCCGTCCGCACGCCTGCAAGACGGTGGGAAAAATCACCTTTGATAACGTTGAGAGCCTGCGGAGAAGGGGCGGCTCCAAGTTGCTCGGATTCGCCTCCCGCCGGCAAACGAAGGATTTCCAGCGCGCGGGCGCGGTTGTGCCGACGCTGCAGAAACCCGCGCTCTTCCAACGCGGAGATCAGACGGTGCACGCCCGACTTGGATTTGAGGCCGAGCGCCTCTTTCATCTCGTCAAAAGACGGCGAGAAACCCGTCTGCTTGAGGTGCGAATCGATGAAGAGCAGCAATTCGTGCTGCTTACGGGTCAACATCAATTCATCTCCTCTCGCGGAATATGTTCGCGAATGTCCAGTCTTTGTTCTACATAAGTTCCTGTTTCTGGTCAATAACCTGACGTCACATTACGCAGGGTCAGTCCGGCATTCTTCCAAACCGAATGATGTCGCAGGCTTCGCCCCGGTTCGCGGCAGGGGCATGAACGGGGCGAAGCACAAGAGCGTCGCACGCCGCCAGAGGCGCAAGCATCCCCGAATCCTGTTTAGCAAACGGCGTAGCCCACAAAACACCCTCTTCATCGCGCGAGAGTGTGGCGCGGAGATGGTCGAAACGGCTGTCGTTGGCGCCGAGATCGATCGCAAGCCGCGCTTTCTCTCGCGGTTCTTCGGTCACGCTCTGGCCTGACATGGAGCGCAAGGCGGGCAGGGCGAACACGACGCTGCAAACAAAAGCCGCAACGGGATTGCCCGGGAGGCCGATGACAGGCGTCCCGCGCAGGCGCCCGAACATCAGCGGTTTGCCGGGGCGCATGGCGATTTTCCAGAAATCGACATCCAGGCCTGATTGCCCCAGCGCATCCTTCACCAGATCATAGGCCCCGACGCTGGCGCCGCCCACGGTCAGGATGAGGTCATGAGACTCCAGTCCCTGAGTCGCGCGTCGGATGTCCTCGAGGGTGTCCCGAGCGGGCGGAATCATGATTGGCTCGGCACCCGCTTCTCGCAGCAGGGCGGAGAGCATCGGCGCCACCGAACCGATGACGCCGCCCGGTGGAACGGCTTCCCCCGGCAGCGCAATTTCATCGCCAGTGCTGACGATGGCCACGCGAGGCCTGCGCCGGACGGTCACCCACGGCACGTTGGCCGCCGCCGCCACGCCGACATCTCGTGCCGTCATCCTGCGTCCAGCAGGAACCACGACCTGTCCTTCGGCGAAATCCTGTCCTTCCGGTCTTATGAAAGCGCTGGAGCAGGGTTCCGCATTGACCGTTATGGAGTTCTCCTTCCGGGACACGTTCTCCTGTATCAGTACCGCGTCTGCGCCGGAGGGGATCACGCTGCCGGTGAACAGGCGAACGCATTCGCCCGGACCGACCTGTCTGGACGTCGGGTGCCCGGCAGGCGCCTCGGCGACAATTCGAAGAACGGCGCCGACCCGGGCGTCGGCGGCCCTAACGGCGTAACCATCCATCGCGGAAACGTCGGCGGGCGGATTCGACATACGCCCGATCACGGGCGTCGCCGTGACTCGGCCAGCAGCGTCAGCTATTGAAACGATCTCGAGACCGAGCAAAGGAAGGGATGACAGGACGCGCGCGCGCGCTTCTGAAAGCTCGATCATGACGTTTGCGGCCTTTTTTCACGTTCCGAAGGGGCGCAGGACGCATAGAAAGCTTGACCTTCTGGCCCCAGATGAGCAATTTGCGCCGACTTTGAACCACAGCCGCGATCAGGGGTGCAAATCCAGACCTGCGGCGAACACTCGACCCCCTGAGGATTAGACCCATGGCGAAGACCAACGTTATTCAGATCCGGCTCGTCTCCACGGCCGACACCGGGTATTTCTATGTGACCCGCAAGAACGCGCGCGCGCAGACGGGCAAGCTCGAACTGAAGAAGTATGACCCCGTTGCGCGCAAGCACGTTGTGTTCCGC
>NZ_JOPL01000031.1 GCF_002153745.1 Acetobacter sp. DsW_063
GGAATCACACAGAACAGGTCAGAGCCAAGGGGCTTTTCAAACCCTCCATCTGCGTCCGGTGTCCTGAATACAGGAAAGTTGCTCCTGCGACGGGTCAGGGGGGGGGGCGAAGCCGTCTGTTTGCGCCGCGCCAAGTAAGGCAACCCCCTCGCACCGCCCAGCACCTCTTCGTGTTGAGTTCATAGTGCTTGCTGGCCCTGAGGCATCGTGACAAATCATTCGGAAGGGCCTGTAACCAGCGCCGCGCGAGGCTTAACCCTCTGGCGTCCAGGAGAGCAATGCCTCGAGCAGCCCGTTGATGGCTTCCTGCAGACGCGCGCCTTTCGTCGCATCCGCAAGCCATGGGTCATCCTCGCTGGTCAGATAGGTAGATTGCGCGATCTCCAGCTGGACCGCGTGCACGCCCGTCTCTGGCGTGCCGTAATGACGCGTTGTGTAGCCTCCACGAAACCGCCCGTTCAAAACATGCGTGTAATCGGGCGACATTCCGACCTGCCCCATCACGGCATTCGACAAGGAGGCTGCGCAGGACGCGCCGCTATTGGTGCCAACGTTCAGGTCCGGCAGCACGCCCTCGAACAGTCGTGCAACCTGCGAACGGATCGAATGTGCGTCCCACAGGATCGCCCACCCATGCTTTGCTCTCAGCCGTTTGAGTTCCGCAGTAACGGCGTCATGGTAGGGGCGCCAGTAAGCCTCCGTCCGTTGCGCGATTTCGTCCCCGCCAGGCGCCTCTCCTTCGAGATAGATCGGAGTCCCGTCGAAGGTCAGATGTGGCGCAAGGCCGGTGCTCGGTCGTCCAGGATAGAGCGCCGCATCATCGGCGCCGCGATTCAGATCGACGACATATCGCGAGTAATGGGCGGTAAGGACGCCGACCCCACGCAGCGCTGCTCCGGTGTAGAGATCCGGCATGTACCAGTCCGTGTCAGGAAGGCGCAGTCCGCGCGCCGTCATGCGGGCCTCCATGCCCGGCGCAAGGGCCGTACCTGCGTGTGGGATGGTGACCAGAACGGGGCTTGAGCCCGGCGTCAGTGTGAAGACTGGAGGCATAATCCTGTCGCTCCCGATTCTTTCATATGATATAAAATTATTTTCTCAATTTGAGTAAAGCCTGCGGCCCCTTGCGTCACTCTTCCAGCAACGCGGCGGCGGTCATGTTAAAGCGTTCCCGCGCAGCGTCCTGCAGAGGGTGGCGCCCGTCACACACCAGCCACTCTCCAGCGCACATGACATCACGGATCGGTAAGGCCGTTCCCGCGAAAATCGCGGCGTCGAGGATCGCATCTCCCGTCAGTCCGGGAAGCGACAGCCGCGCAGCGTCGAGTGTGCAGAGATCTGCTCTTGCGCCGACTGTGATTCCCCAGAGCGTATCGCCGCCCGCGAGAAGCCCGCAGGCCTGCGCGCCGCCTTGCGCCGCCGCCCGATAGAGTGCTGCGCCTGTCGAACCGACCTCGCCTTCCGGCAGGCCGAGGCAGCGCTGTCGCCGACTGAGTCTCTGTCCGTATTCGAGCAGGCGCAGTTCTTCGCCTGGGCTGATCAGCACGTTGCTGTCTGACCCCACACCCCACGCGCCCTTGCGTGTGATGTAGTCCTGAAAGGGGAAAAATCCGTCGCCCAGATTGGCTTCCGTGATCGGGCACAGTCCGGCGACGGCGCGACTGTCTGCGGCTCGCGCGGTCTCCACGGCGTCCATATGGGTTGCATGGACAAGGCACCACCGATCATCCACAGGCGCGTTGTCGAGCAGGTAGGAGACCGGGCGCGCGCCTGTCGCTGCGAGACATTCATCTACTTCACGCGTCTGCTCCGCGACGTGGATATGGACGGGGCCGCCATGGACCCGCCGTTCTGTAAGGCGCGCAGCGTCAGCGATATCGACGGCGCGCAGGGAATGCAGGCCGAGCCCGACGACAAGACGACTGTCGCCCACAGCGCCTGCCGCCCGCTCAGCAATCTCCATGATGGTCTCCGCGCTGGTCGCGAAGCGGCGCTGGTCACTCTGTAGCCCAGCCGCCCCGAAACCGGAGCGGGCGTATAGCGTGGGAAGCAGCGTCAGCCCGATCCCGACATCCCGCGCCGCAGCGATCAACTGGACGGACATCTCGGCAGGGTTCGCGTATGGCGCGCCGTCGGGCGCGTGGTGCAGGTAGTGGAATTCAGCGACCTGCGTATACCCGGCGCGAAGCATCTCGATATACAGATGTGTCGCAATGGTTCGCATGTCGTCAGGGCTGATCCGCAGCGCCAGACGATACATCAACGTGCGCCACGTCCAGAACGTATCCGCCGGATTCTGACGGCGTTCGGTCAGGCCCGCCATGGCGCGCTGGAACGCGTGAGAATGCAGGTTGGGCATCGACGGAATCGCGACATCCGCCCGCCAGTCGACGCCATCGGGTGTCGCATCAGGCGCGATATGTGCAAAACGTCCGTTTTCATCCGTCGCGATCCGCACGTTACAGCGCCATCCTTCGGGCAGGAGGGCTTGTTTCACGAATCCGATGCGGGTTTGCGTCATGCCGGTGCGTCCGCTTTTTCTGTCGTTGCGTAAACGCACCATAGCTGCTTCGATGGGGTTGTATAGACTTACCTAGAGTTTTACCGAAGACGTTCCATGCGCATGGTGTATCGCGCAAGGGCTTTGTAAACAGGATGACGACGATGTGGGACAGGCTCTGGATAGGCGTTCATCTCGCGACGCTCGACCCGACGGCGACCCAGGATGCTTATGGCTGCATACGCGACGGCGCGATTGCGTCGCGCGACGGGCGGATTATCTGGCTCGGGCGGCGACAGGACTTGCCGGATGCGCCTGAATCTCTGGCGCGTGAGGTCATCACCTGCAGCGTCGGAATTCACGCCGAAGATCTGGTCGGGGCGCGTATGCCGTGGGTGACGCCGGGCCTCATCGACGCGCACACACATCTTGTTTTTGCCGGGGATCGCAGTGCGGAGTTCGAACAACGCCTGAATGGCGTGAGCTATGAGGAAATCGCCCGGTCTGGCGGTGGCATCGCATCAACTGTGCGCGCCACGCGAACTGCGAGCGAAGAGGAGTTGCTGGAAATCGCGCTTCGCCGCACGCAGGTGATGATTGCCGCCGGAACCACGACAATTGAGATCAAGTCCGGATATGGACTGACGCTGGCGGACGAGGTCAAACAGCTGCGCGTGGCGCGCGCCGTCGGCGAAAGATTGCCGGTGCGCGTGCACACGACGTTCCTTGGCGCCCACGCCCTGCCGCCGGAATTCGCCGGACGACAGGACGACTACGTCACGCATCTGGTTGAAGATATGCTGCCCGAAATCGCGCGGCTCGGCCTCGCGGACAGCGTGGACGCATTCTGCGAGAGCATCGCCTTCACAGCGCCGCAAGTGGATCGACTGTTCGCCGCTGCGCGCGAACTTGGCTTGCCGGTCCGGCTGCATGCCGATCAATTGTCCGATGGCGGCGGAGCGTCGCTGGCTGCGAAGTATCGGGCGCTCTCGGCCGACCATGTTGAATATGTGGGAGAAGAGGGCGCCGCCGCATTGGCGGAGGCAGGCACGGTCGCCATGCTGCTGCCCGGCGCGTTCTATTTCATCCGTGAAACGCAGGCGCCGCCTGTCGATCTTTTCCGGCGTTGCGGCGTGCCGATGGGGCTGGCTACAGATTGCAACCCCGGCACGTCGCCATTATCCAGCCTGACGGCGACGATGAATCTCGCCTCCGTGCTGTTCAGGTTGACGCCGGAGGAGGCTCTGAAAGCCGTGACCCGGATCGCCGCGCAGGCGCTCGGCATGTGCGGCGATATCGGCGTTCTTTCTACAGGCAGTTTTGCAGACTTCGTGCTCTGGGACGTGACCGGTCCACATGAACTGTCCTACTGGATCGGTGGCGTGACCCCGATCGCACGCGTTTTTGGAGGCGTTCCCGATGGCGTCTGATACGGACACCCTTCCGCGCCGTACCGTGTCGCCGGACCTGACGGCTGCGCGCCCTGCTTCCCGCTACGAGCAGGTGAAACACTACATCACCGAGCGGATCGCCTCGGGCGAGTGGGGCGTCGGTTCGCGTCTGCCATCTGAAAATGAACTGGTGGAAACGCTCGGCGTCTCCCGGATGACCGTGCATCGCGCTCTGCGCGAACTCATGGGCGAGGGGATCGTCACGCGCGCCCAGGGCGTGGGCACGTTTGTCGCCCGACCGGCGCCAAGGGCTGAGGTGCTCGAGCTTCGTGACATCGCCGACGATATTCAGGCGGGTGGGGGACGGCACCGATCACGCGTCGTATTGCTGGAGACGATCCGCGCTGATGGGCATCTCGCCCTCGCTTTTGACCAGCGGCCGGGCGTCAAGCTGTTCCACTCGGTGCTGATCCATTACGAGGACGACACGCCCCTGCAGATTGAGGAGCGTTTTGTGTCTCCGCATTTTGCGCCGGACTATCTCGATCAGGATTTCGCCACGACCCATCCTCATCGGTATCTGTTTCAGATCTCGCCTCCGCACGAGGTCGAGCACGTCATCTTCGCCGTGACGCCGGAAGCGGATCAGCAAGCCCTCCTTGAACTCGACGGCCCAGAAGCGTGCCTGCAACTGGTGCGCCGAACCTGGGTCGATGGACGCGTGGTGATGCGTGGCGTGTTCACGTATCCTGGCAGCCGCTACAGTTTTGGCGGACGACGGCAGACCTGATCCGCAACGTCGTCATCAGGCAATCAGGGAGATTCCAGCGTATGAGTCTTGAGTCCGTTCGCGCCTTCTTCGCCGAACACGCGCCCGACATCGCGCCCGTCGTGATGGAGGCGAGCACGGCGACCGTGTCGGAGGCCGCGCAGACGCTCGGCGTGGAAGACGGGCAGATCGCCAAGACGCTGGCGATAAAGGTCGGCGACGAACGCCTGCTTGTCGTTATGGCGGGCACGGGCCGTCTGGACAATCGCAAGACCAAGGCCGCGTTCGGTGACCGTCCTCGCATGCTTCCGCCCGATGAGGTGCTTGAATTGACCAGTCACCCTGTTGGCGGCGTCTGCCCTTTTGGTCTGCCGCAACCCTTGCGCGTATGCTGCGATATTTCGTTGCGTCGGTATGCCGAGGTCTGGCCGGCGGCGGGTTCAACCACCAGTTCGGTCTGCCTGACGCCTGAACGCCTGGCTGAATTGGTGAACGGAGAATGGGTCGATGTGTGTCAGGCTGTCGCTGACGCGTGATCAAAGATATTTCACGTAATAATATTACGCAGTGTAAAATGGAGGTCGGGCGTCGAGCGGGTCGGACGTAGATACAGCGAACGACTCCAATCTTCTGGCGGAAAAATCTGGAGGCAGAGATATTCCTGTTTATTTCCAAAGGGAAAACGAACGAAATTCATATCTGAAATAATATAATGTGATTCCGTTCTGCCTGCGCAGAAAGTATTCATTTTCTAAAAATGCATTCCTCGCGGCGTTCAGCGTCGCCTTGCTTCCCGTTTGCCCGATACCAAACGGAGCAATCCGACGCCCTCTCCGTCAAGAACTGCCCGCCCGGAGTTGGTTACATGTTGGCTCAAGGATGTGCTGGCGGCGCTCTTCATACAAATTGATTTATTGGCCGTCTCAGCAGGAGCAAAGCTCATTCGTTCCAAATCCGCAGTATCAAATTACGGCTCTAAACATTTAAGCTGCGACAGCAGTTGCATCCGCTTCCACGCTGACCATTACGCGCGCATCCGCCGACCGGATAACCATAGCCTGTGTCGTCGGTAATTCGATCATCCGTTCGGGACGGCCAGCCATGAAACGGTCAACAGCGTTCCGGACACCCGGAATGATTGAGTAATCGTGCGTGATAAGTATGCCCCCCGGAAGCATGCGCGGATAAAAAAACTCCAGACCAGCAAAGGTCGCGCCTTCAAGGTCAACATCCAGATGCACAAAAGAGAATCGCAAATTTTCCAAGCCTGCCGTGCTGGCTGGAAACACGCCCTGATGAAAATGAACGCCCTTGTATCCCTTCAACACATTCTGGACTTCGGCCAGAGTTCCTCGAAATTCACCTTTTCGGAAAGTGCCCAGTTCTGCACCGGAAGGTTTTGGGAGACCTGAGAAAGTGTCGAACAGATGCAGGGGCGTGGTCCCTTTCACGGAACACAGCAGACGCGCCGAGCAACCTTTGTAGACCCCGAATTCTGCGAACGCGCCACCATGCTCCGCCTGCGCCTGCGCCAACGCATGCAACATAAAGGATTCATCGCCGCTGAGCAGGGAGTCCGCCTTCCTGCGGCACGACTCTATGGTGTCGATGACCTGTTTCGATTTATGGCCGCGCAACAAGGTGAGTTGAAGACGCGTCTGAATGTCGGATGACAGGAAACGAAGAACTTTGTTGCGACTTACAATCCGTCTAAGCCGTTCGTTTCGCATCCACATCCGCGTCTTCCCCCTTATCTGACTCAGGCCATGCGCCCCGCTTCGCTTCCTGCCGGTCGAGACAACAGACGTTCGATAACATCGGTCAAAAGACTGCGCCCTTCGACCAGATCAGCTACCGCTTCAATCACCGGAACCGCCACGTCATGCCGCTTCGCAAGAGCCAGAAGGGCGCCGGAGGTGGCCACGCCTTCCGCCACGCCTGCTGGTGAATTCAAAGATTCTGCAAGCGTCATGCCTTTACCCAACGCGGAGCCAACACGAAAGTTGCGGGAGGCGCCCCCGGTGCAGGTGAGCAGCAGGTCGCCCACGCCTGCAAGACCCGCCAGCGTCTCTGGGCGTCCGCCCAATGCGGCGGCCAGACGCCCGATTTCGGCCAATCCGCGCGTCACCAGCGCCGCGCGCGCATTTTCGCCCAGACCTGCGCCAATCGCCGCCCCGGCTGCTATCGCGATCACGTTCTTCGCGGCGCCACCAAGCTGCACCCCGACAATGTCGTCGCTGTCATAGAGACGAAACCGAGGCGTCGTCAGCAGATCGCCGAGAGCGCGAGCAAGACTCGCCTTCCGTGCTGCGATCACCGCCGCCGCAGGCAAACATGCCGCGATTTCATGCGCAAAATTCGGTCCGGACAACACTGCGCCGGAAACGCCGGGGAGCGCCTCTTCTAGAATCTGAAGAGGAAATCGTAATGTTCCAGGTTCGACGCCCTTGCAGCACAGGACGACCGGCGCGCCGCTGTTCAGACCGCCCAACACGGCCGGCAGATGCTGCATCGGAACCGCCAGCAGCACCATGTCGGCGCGCTCCGGCATCCGTCCGCTCACCGACACCGTGTCGGGCAGCGGATATCCCGGCAAACGCGGCATGGCCCCATTCGCCAGACGCGCCGACGGGTCGCGCGCCCAGAGATGCACCTGCGCGCCCGCTCGCGCGGCCTGCAAAGCCAGCGCCAGCCCCCACGACCCGGCGCCGATCACAGCGATATGCTTCATTCCGGCGCGACCCATTCAACCTTCGCCTGCGTCTCTCCGCCACCCAGATGGCGGCAAAGCGGCTCAAGCATACTGCGCGCTTCCTCATCGAACTGATAGGGCGGCTGCACCACCAGAAGCCCACACCCGTTGAGATGCGAAGGGTCCAGCGGCGGGCGCAGGGTAAATTCAACGTTCAATACGTCGCGCAGCCCCGCATCCCGGATCGTATCCAGAAACGCCCGTACAGGCCCGCCATGCTTGATCGGATACCACGCGGCCACCATGCCGGTGGAAAAGCGTGCGCGCGCCTGCGCCACCGCTTGCGCCAGCCGTGCGAACTCGTCGGTCCGTTCGAACGGCGGGTCGATCAGCGTCAACCCGCGCCTGGCCTGCCTTGGCGGCAACAGGGCACCGATCGCCTCATACCCGTCGCGATGATGAACCGACACGTTCGGCTTGTTTCGAAACAGGCGTCGCAACACCGCCTGATCTTCCGGATGCAGTTCGCAGCAGACAAGTTCGTCCTGCGGGCGGAGCAGGCGCGCAACCAGTTCCGGCGAGCCCGGATAATGAAACGCGCCATCCTCCGGCCTCAAACTGGCCCGCACCATATCCAGCCAGGGGCGCAGCGGCGTCAGTTCCGACGCGTCCTCTGGAATGGCCAGCAGACGCCCGATCCCATCCCGCCATTCGCCCGTGGCCTCCGCCTGAACGCCAGCAAGATCGTACCCGCCAATCCCTGCGTGGGTGTCCAGAACCGCAAATGGCGTATCCTTGCGGGTCAGCGCGCCAATCAGCGCGGCCAGCAGGGCGTGCTTCATGCAGTCGGCGAAGTTGCCAGCGTGGTAAGCGTGTCTATAATTCACTGAGAAATCACCATAACCTGTTGTTTTAACATGATATTTTCAGGGCTCTTCTCGGCTTGACTTACCCGCATACCTACCGCATACCTCGTAAAACGCGTTTCGCACTTCTCAATGAAATCAAACACTTAGGAATTTGCGAATTTTCGCATCCGCATACTTCCCGCATACCTTTGAGCCACCAAAACGCTGACCCGCATACCTTAGAGACGAGCCGATGTCTGAGCCACCATTCACTTTGTTCAAACAACCCAAATCGGCAAATTTTTACGTTCGATTTTATACGCTCGGACGCGAAATCAGGCGGTCATTGGGGACTTCGGACGAACGGGACGCATTGAAACGCGCGCACCTCGAATACGGGAGATATGTCGCACGGGCCGAAATGGGTCTGGATGGCCGCGATCCCACGATCAATTCGTTGATCCCGCGATATGAGCGATATCTCGACGGTAAGGTTGAACGACGCCGAATGACCGCGCTGAGAGCCAAACAGCACAAACGGGTGGTTCAGCTTTATCTCGCTCAATTTTGCGGTGACAAACCTGTCTCGTATCTGTCGGCGAAAACCATCGACGATTTTATGAACTGGCGCATGACGTACTGGACTAGCGGGCCGGGAACGCAAATCACCAAACAAACCATTCTTCGGTGCGGGAAACCCGTAACTCGCCGCATCAATCCGAAAATCAAAACGATTCCTGCCGCCACCACTCAACAAATGGAGCAATCTGGTCTGTATATTTTCCTCAACTGGCTGCATGACGAGAAATTGATCGCAGACCGGATTCAATTCCGATATGCCGATAAACAACACGTGGCCAGACCAGCATTCAGCACCGACGAATTGAAGTCGTTTTTTCACGCCATCGGTCTCAGGCAAATCAGCGCATCAACAGCAGATGCTGATTACCGATCATCCTACAAATGGAAAATGTTTTTCGATTATTGCATGTTCATGCTGGAAACCGGACTGCGCCCCACGGAAGCCCGAACGCTCAAATGGAAGCACATTATCGGATTCGATTACGAGACCGTTATGCCGCAAATGATATCGATACGAGTTCAGGGAAAAGGAAAACACAGGACGACAATACCGCTGCCACAGGTCGCGATTACATTGGCTGGTGTATGGACCAATTTCAAATTCATGCACAACACTGCGCCTGATCCAGAGGATTACATTTTCGCCAATTCAAAGAGAAAAATCACCGAAGATATGGATCGATTTATGAATGTGATCCTGAAAGATTCCGCACTTGAACGTGATTATCTCGGGACGAAACGCACAACGTACTCATTCAGACATACTCACATCACGGAGCAAATTGTTGATCGTGTTGATTATTACAGCCTTGCGAAAAACTTGGGGACTTCAGTCGATATGATCAGAAAACACTACGATCACAGCACGATTGAACAGCACCGGGAGGCGCTTATCCCCAAGAAATGGCGGGATTATTCTCAGAATTCTTGACCCGCATTGGTTGGAATTCAGCGCACAACACGTCTCGCATCACGGATCAATTGCGCGAAATTATTATGCGTTGAACCGTGTAATACGTCAGCAAGGGCCTTTTCCAAAATCTGATCGTCAACGCCATTCGGAAATCGCCCATTGGTGGCCTTGACCAACGTACACGCGAACTTGGCGGCATATGCGCCTTTGCTTGCTTGTGTGCTGATTTCATCGGCCAATTTGCGACATTTGCCCAAAGGGCTGAACAGGTTCTGATCGGTCAATCCGTTCCAATACGGTGAGCCGTGGCTTTTGACGATTTTGCCGTGTGCACGTTTGGCGTTGGCTGACTGCTTCATACGTGCCGCTAAAATCGCCTTGGCTCGCTGCCGACTGGCCTGTGCGATTATTCCGGTGGGATCATACGCACCTCGGTTGTTGACGTGCCTATGGACGCATTTGTGGCCCGTTTGTGTGTTGGTGGCCGGAATGTAAAATTTGCGAGCGATATTGGAACATGCCGCGTCCAGTTTCAGCTTGCCCGACCACATGTTTTGCACGGCGTCGAATAATAACTTATTCTGGTCGTTGTCGTTGATCGGCGTTGTCAGTGGAATAACGGCACGCGCTTTGTCCTTGCTGCCGGGGACGTATGACATGGTTGTGTGGATGAAATAATCGCAATCGAGTTCGTCCAATGCCGCCTGCACGTTTGTCCATGTGTTGCCGTCGTCGTCAAAATCCATCCCGAACAGGCACGTTGGTTTGGCTAACGCGTTCACCGGATGAAACGTGCTGGTCTGCGCGTCCCACGTGAATGAACAGGGCAGCCACAATGGGCCGCCCTTTCCCGGAAACTCGCGTTTTTCAGCTTGTTCCGTCATGAACTGCGCGAACTCGTTGAACGAATCACATGGCACGTTTTTGCACTCGTACGCATCCACGGCTGCAATAATCGAAAAATTGAACAGACTCATCATGCGGCCTCCACGTCGAACTGATCGGCGTTTATGTGGCACCTGCGGCGGTCATGCGTTTCCGTGTCTTCGTCCAACCGCATGTCATTTCGTATTTCCAGAACGTTTTCGTGTTTCAACCAGATGCGATCCGATGCGAAGCCGAAAAATGAACTGGCTTCATACATTTCAGATTTGATTTGGCGAGCATTCGGTTTCTCATGGCCGTTGCGCTCACACCAACTCTGATACTGCTCAAAGAACTGGGTTTTCTTTATATTATATCTGTAAAATGACCCACGAACGAATTTCTCCGTTAATAAATCGGATAACTTTTCCTCAGCCAGAAAATCATGAATTAATGACTTGGCGTCATTCGTCAATTGGTCAGACACCTCCGTTCTGTGCCATGTGTTGATCAGCTCTTCGTCAATCCACATGTAATGGATAAACTTCGCCAGCAATCTGCACATGTTCTCATCGTCAATATCACGTGTGTATTTTACGGTATTCGTTCTTTGCGTATCGGCTAATCCGATCAGCGGATCGTTGAATGTACGAATGAATACCGTGCGGCGTTCCGTGTCGTCAGTTTTGTACGGACTCAGCAAATTTGAGAATATCCAATAATTGGACAGGTTGCGCGCCGTTTTTTGGTCAACGCCCTTTTGCTCAAACGAGACGTATTCATCAATCGACACCTTTTTGATCAGTTCATTCAGACCACCGGTTCGGTCCAAGACCTCGTTCAGCACCACCAACGACGAACCAACAGACCAACTGTTGAACTTGCCTTCGATGTTCTGTGGTTTGGCGACATTGGTCTCGCCCAGCAAACGACGCATGTAATTTTCCAACAGGTTCTTACCCATGCCACCCGGTCTTCCAACTAACGCCATATTGGTTTTCAAATTCGATCCGGGACGCATGTAATTCTGAGCGATCTGGTGCATGATGAAACGGAATTCGAACTCCTGTTCGTTCTTCTCGTCGTGCAATATGTCCATCAATTCATCGAATGTCTTTTCGCCGCGTTTGTTCGCCAAATTGATCCTGATGATTTTGTTGATGAACTCGGCGATTGTGTCCTGCTCATCCTGTTTCCACGGCTGATCATCGTCGGCGATTTTGATTCCGGTATCGCGCCATGTGTTGCGGAATAATTTGCCGTCCTCCATGAATGACTGCGGCCCCATCGGGAAATATCCGTCGCCCGCACATGTCTCGTGGAATTGTGATTGTGCAAAAACCCACGTCACGAAATCTTCGTCGATCAACTCGTCATTGAGATCATGCACGATGACCTTGGCTGCAGCTGCGGGTTTTTTGAAATACGACCATGTGTGTGAATCCGCACGCCATACGGTCACGCCGTCTCGTTCTGTTTCAGGAATTGCCACCTTGAGGACATTTCGCGTGGCCTCTTCGAACAGCTCCAATTCAACGGGATCAGTGATCACACTGGGTACCTTGATATGGACCGGTCTGCCCTTGGCGTCGGTTGTGGTGCTGCTCGTGTGTGTCGTGAATTGAGAAATCTTCACCTTGTGGAACGTTGGTGCGGAACAATGCGTTGCACCGGCTGTGCGCTCTTTGAAAACTAATGTGTACATATTGCTAATCTCAAAATATGGCGATGGAAACAATCAGCCGTTCGCCAACAAAAAACGGGGCCATCCCGACCAAGAGACAACCCCGCGAATCCGCAATATGTACGTGTATTTATACACACATAATTCTGGCAATGCAACCAGAAAATCCACATATTGGGGACGGGATCGGTGTTTTACTTGGTCGCCGATCATCTATACATTATATTTAACATATTGTTGTGATTATGCAACTATTTCATGTCGTGAGTCCCCTGTTCCCGGTTGTGATCATATGCGTTTGCCGTTGTTCCCGTGCGTGTTCCCAATGTTCCCATGTTGTTCCCAATCTGTACCCAGAAAAATTGGCTGATTTCCGCCATGTTCCCAATGTTCCCAGGTTTTTATATATATAATAACAAACAAACACACATACGTATATACGTGGTATACACATGGCAAAACCTGGGAACATTGGGAACATGGCGGTTTTCTGCGGTTTTTTCTGGGTACAACATGGGAACAAACCGGGAACAACCACATGTGTATCGCCCCCGCTCATTCAATCAAACACACGACACGTCTCCATATACGTCGACCATACCCGGTCTGAAATGCGTGGGAGTGACGGACACAAGCGCGCCCACGCCAAACTCGCACCACGGCTGATTTCAGAAACCAATTTTCCCCATGCACGCCTCAATTAATTTCAAACTACTTGGGGCGGCGGGCATGGCTCAAACAGCACAGCGAGACGGATCGGGTCAATAAAAAAAACGCACCGAATTAGTTTTTTGTTTATATGTTGGTCGTCTTTCGAAATTCGAAAAGTCAATACCGACCGGCAAAAACCGACGCGACTAAATTAATTGGCAATGAAATCAACGCGTTGCCCCATTTGGTACATTTTTCCCGTCGCGTAATTTCCGATGGGGGCTGCGCTTGAGTCGAAAACACTTTTCAAAATTTACCCCCCTTATACACTGGGAAATTCCATTTACTTCTACTAATGCCCGATGGAAATCCAATTTACTTGCGCTTGTCGTTTTCCACAGCCGACTGGAATTTTCAATTTACTTCTGACCATCCGTCATTGGAAATTCCATCCACTTCTGACCATTCTCGTGTTGTCGGCGTTGGCTACTTCTGGTTTTCACTCACCGGCGACAACACGCGAGTGATCAGACGTACGCACAATGCACTATCGCTGACGGTTGTTGGTGTGTGAGCGATATCCGCGCCTGATCTGTTCCATTTGACCATGCCCAAACGCGACACCGATCAGTCAGCCCGAATGTGTTTCATTTGAATCGGAATTTGACTTATGAGACACATTCTCATATATCTCCTAAAATCAAATGATACAGATCGGATGCACAATGATCATCGGATACGCCCGTACCAGCACCACCGATCAAACGCACGGATTGGCGGCGCAACAGACCACATTGTCGGATTATGGATGCGAACGGGTTTTCAGCGAACAGGTCAGCGCCAAATCAACCGCACGTCCTGAACTCGCCAATGTGCTTGATTACATTAGGGACGGCGACGTGCTGGTCGTTACTAAACCTGATCGTCTGGCGCGCTCAACCGCTGATCTGTTGGACATTGTGCGCGGCATCGAGGCGAAAAACGCGTCGTTAGTAATTTTGTCGATGGGCGGTCAGGTGCTGGACACGTCAAACCCCACATCGAAAATGATGCTGACAATGTTGGCCGCCGTGGCTGAATTCGAACGCGATCTGATGCTGGAACGTCAGCGTGAGGGAATTGCACAGGCCAAATCAGCGGGAAAATATCAGGGCCGCCCACCGATGGCTGACGAACAACGCGACGCGATCCTGACAATGTTGGACAACGGCACGTCACCCACGGAAACCGCCCGAAAATTGGGAATCAGCCGTGCGACCGTGTATCGCATTGAAGCAGTTCACAAGAGACGTTGCGAAGGATCCGGTTTACAGAAACATTAATTCGAAAGAGGTTTATCAATATATTTTTCGGAGTCTATCAACATTGACAATAATTGATCGAGTCTTCGACGTTGATCTGCGTCATTTGCTCTAGTTAATTTTAAAATAATTTCTCTTTTCAACCTTTGAATATCAAACATTACTGAATCTATCATAGATTTCGTCGTAATCCCCGCAAATAATTTTTTTTGAATTTTCGAAACCTCAATATCCAAATTTTCGATCGAAATATCAGAAATTGAGTGATCATCATATGTTGGTGGTGGTGTAAAAATTCCACGTTTCTTATCATTTAACAACTTACTTAATGTTATTTTGATACTATCCAGTTCGCGGAGAAGTATCTCATTCGTAAAATTCTGCTTATTATCTACGCTCATCGGAGATATTTTTGCTGGGCTGGCGATTTGTATGAATTTAATAATGGAGTTTATATTTGCGTCTGCTGTATCAGGATTCATTGTGGAGTGGATAAATTTTGTAATTTCTGATTGTGTGTTTAGCACATCACGATATCCGAGATGCCTCGAGTAGGTAATGTATCGTATGGTAGCTATATCAAAAATGTCCGCAGTTTCATTATCCTTAATAATTACCACGGGCTTGTCGAATGCTTGTCGAATGCCTAGTTCAAATAAAACATTTGGATTTCTTCCACTGACGTCGCAAATAGCCAGTGGGCATTCAACGATTTTTTTTATGATATCGGCATGTATAATATTTGTTGTTTTTGATTCATCAGCTCGAATCGGTTTGTACCCTGCCGCTTCTACAGCTGGTACGATAATATCTTTATAGACGTGCGTGAAATGATCATTGGGGTATGGTGGCATGTCAGCAATGGGCATTATTACGAAGCAATTTTTGTCTGAATCCGCGCTCACTGCTTTTTTCACCGTCATATCCACCACCCCGAACTCAATCAATTCTAAGCCATCGAACACTTCGTGTCATTTTTTTTCACATTGCCCGCATACCTACGCGCGTGTCCGAATTTTATATGAATGAATTCAATATCTTACGCACGATGACGATACGGTAAGCGTGTCTGTAGTTCACTGAGAAATCACCATAACATTTTGTTTTAATTTAAATTTACCGTGGGTGTCGTCAAGTTGATTAACCCGCATACTACACAAAACTAACTTTCCAGTCGTCAATGAAATCAATCGCTTAAGATTTTACAATTTTTTGCATCCGCATACTGCCCGCATACCCAGATGTGCTCCCTCCACTGCCCCATGATCGAGAACTCACGTGCGCTTGCCCCTGCGACTCTTGGGGTTCTACAAATGCACCAAAGTTCTGAGGTCACCGATTGTCGTTCACGACGCTTGAAAAATGAGGTTGAATTTCATGGTTCTTTCTCCAAGGCTTCGCCTTCTGAACGGCGTCGAAATGCCCCAGTTCGGTCTGGGAACCTGGCCGATGGACGACGCGCAGGTCGCCGGCGCCGTCAGCCACGCGATTGACGCCGGCTATCGTCTTTTCGACACGGCTGAGAATTACCGCAACGAAACAGGCGTTGGAGAGGGCGTTCGGCGCAGTTCCGCATCGCGCGCCGAAATCTTCATCACCACCAAATTCAACAAGGAGTGGCACAGCCGCGACGGCGTACGGACGGCGTGCGAAGCAAGCCTGCGTCGTCTTGGGATGGACTACGTCGATTTGCTGCTGATCCACTGGCCCAACCCGGCGCAGGACCTCTATGTCGAGGCGTTCGAGGGTATGACCCGCCTGCTTGAGGCCGGGATGACCCGTTCGATCGGCGTTTCGAACTTCAAGTCGGCTCATCTGGCGAAACTCTTCGACGCAGGCTTTGTGCCGCACGTCAACCAGATCCAGCTCGATCCGTATTTGCGCAGGGACGATCTTGTCACCATCCATCGCGAAAAAGGCATCGTTACGGAAACGTGGAGTCCGCTGGGCCGCAATGGCGAGATCATGCATGATCCGGTCATCGGAGAAATCGCCGCCCGGATGGGCAAGACGGTCGGGCAGGTGATCCTGCGCTGGCACCTGCAGAGCGGCTTCGCCACGACGCCAAAATCCGCCGACCCTGCACGGCAGAAGGAAAATCTGGGTTGTGTTGCCTTCGAGATTTCCAATGACGATATGGCGCGCATCGACAGCCTTGGGGGTACGGACATGCTGCCCGTCGATGCAGATAAATCGGGACATTAGAGCGACAGGGGGCCGTACAAGTGAACTAACGGTTGCGGTAAACGTCGCGACGTCAGTATTAAAATTTTCTATGATATTTACTTGTTGTTTTTATATTATTCCGGTTCGGCGTGACCGCGTGGCGGTCTCCCGGGGACGAATGGTCGCCAGAGCGGGCGTCCGGCGTATCGCGTCGGCCTGACGTTTCCGCGCGATGCGTCACTATAGACGTGCAATGAAGAAAAACCAAAATCAGGACGCAGCGTGTCCCTGCGTGTAGCTCCTGTGATATCGGCCGCCGAGATCCGTAAGCAACTCATAGCCGATCGTGCCCGCCGCTGCCGCAGCTTCGTCCAGCGAGATATGCGGGCCGATCAGATCGAACGGAGTACCCGCTGGCACAAGCAAGCAGCCCAGGTCCGTAATGTCTACGGCGAGGGAGTCCATAGACACCCGGCCAATGATCGGCAAATGCGTCTCAGGATGCGACGGCAGGACGGCGCGCCCGCGATTGGAGGCCGCGCGGTGGAAGCCGTCGCCGTAACCTATGCCGAGCAGCGCTACCCGCGTCGGGCGTGCTGCGGTAAACAGCCCGCCATAACCGACAGTTTGCCCCGTTGGGATGTCGCGCGTCTGAATCACTCGCGCCTGCAACCGCACGACGGGCCGCATGGGGTTCGGCCGTCCCGGCGTCGGGTTGACGCCATAAAGCGCCGCTCCCGGACGGACGATGTCAAAATGCCATTCAGGGCCGAGAAAAATCCCTGAAGACGCCGCAAGGCTGCGGGGCAGGGTAGGAAACAGCGCTGTCAAACGCAGGAAGGCCGCCAACTGCGCGGCGTTCGCCGGATGCTGCGGCTCGTCAGCGCACGCCAGATGGCTCATGACGAAAAGCGGTTTGACTCCCGCCAGCATGCCTGGATCATTCGCAATGGTCGTGACGATTTCGGCGGTTAACCCAAAGCGCGCCATGCCGGAATCGATCTGAATCACGGCGGGCAACATGCGCCCCAGACTGGCGGCGAGCGCCCGCCATTCGGCGAGCTGCTCCACGCTGTTCAGCACCGGCGTCAGCCCGGCCTCCAGAAGATCGCGCGACGTGCCCGGCGGGGGGCCGTGCAACACGAAAATCGGGATGTCCCGGCTGATCACCGGGCGCAGAGCCACGCCCTCCGACAGGTGCGCGACGAAGAAACGGCGGCAACCGGCCTTCTCCAGTGTCGGCCCGACAGTCAACGCGCCCAGGCCATACGCGTCGGCCTTGATCGCCGCGCCGCACTCTCCGCCCACGACGCTTTGCAGTGTCCTATAGTTTGCGGCGATCGCCGCCAGATCGATCGTCAGGGCGCCGCCTGCCCATTGCGCAGCGATGTCCATTTCAGAAAGTCCTCGATACATGCGGGGTTTTGCTCCAGAGAATGGAGAGCATGAAGGCCTCTGCGCTTGTTCCGGGCGCCCGCTCAGGTAGCGCCCGCGTGTCCCGGTGAATCAGTATAAGGCGGCGACCCGCCCGCGCCACCCTCTCGTTACGAATTCGGAACGCCTTTGCTTGTCGAATATTCGAAATGCAGCGCCTGATCGGGGTGGACGATCGGATGAATCGCATGCGCTGCCATCGCACCCTCGCTGAAACCCTGCAGGATGAGCTTCAGCTTGCCCGGATACGTCGCGACGTCGCCGATGGCGAACACGCCGGCCAGACTTGTCTCGCATGTCGAGGGCGTAACCGGAATCGTAGAGCGGATCTGGTCCATGCCCCATTGCGCGACCGGGCCAAGGTCGGTCGCCAGTCCAAAGAACGCCAGCAGATGATCGGCTTCAAGACGACGGCTTTCACCGTCCAGCGTCACCAGCTCCACTTCCCGCAACGCGCCGTTTTCGCCGTGCAGGGCCTTGAGCTGGAACGGAGTGACCTTTTCGATCTCGCCGCGCTCCACGGCCTCGTCGAGCTGCCGCAGGCTTTCCGGCGCCGCGCGAAACTTGTCGCGGCGATGCACCAGATAGATCTTGCGCGCCAGCTCCTTTAACGAGAGCGCCCAGTCGAGGGCGGAGTCGCCCCCGCCTGCGATGACCAGTGTTTTCCCCTCGAAGTCCGCGCGACGACGGACATAATACTGCACCGAGCCTGTGTCTTCATAGGCTTCAAGCCCGTCCAGCGGCGGTCGGTTCGGGCCGAACGCTCCGGCTCCGGCCGCGATGATCACGGCCTTCGCGTGGATGACGTCGCCCTTGTCCGTGCCAAGGATGAACGCCCCGCGCTGACCTTTCAGGGTTTCGACGCGACGACCGAGCATCCGGGGGATGTTGAACGGCTCGATCTGGCGGGCGAGGGATTCGATCAGCGCAGCCCCTTCGATCGCCGGATGGGCGGGAATGTCGTAGATCGGCTTTTCGGGATAAAGCGCGGCGCACTGACCGCCGATATCGGCGAGGGCGTCGACAAGCACGCAGTCGAGCTTGAGCATCGCGCACTCGAACGCGGCGAACAGACCCGTAGGCCCGGCTCCGATGATGGCGACATCCGTCGTGATCGTCCCGTCTGTCATGTGTCGTCTCTCTCCTGCCGTGAGCGGGGGGCGGCCTCAGCGCAAGGTCAGCATAACCGTAGCGTCTGATTGTCGTGTCTGGCGAAGTCGTTGTGCGTCAGAGCGGAGGCGAACGCAACGCGGTCGTTCAGCCGTTACCGGCTGGTCCAGCCGCCGGTCGCGCGGAGGCGGCGGCTTTCGCGCCGCCGGGGACCGTTGCAGCCGGATCGTCAACCCGGTTCCACCAGCCGCCGCCGAGAGACTGGAACAGCCCCACCGTATCCGACAGCCGCGCCGCGCGGGCCTGAATCAGGGTCAGCATGGTTTGTAGGCGCGCCTCTTGCACGTTCAGCAGAGCGACCTGACTGACGTCGCCGAGGCGAAGCTGCGCCTGCATGATCTGGGCGCTTCTGTCCGACTCATGTTCGGCTGCAGCCGACTGAATCAGCGCGTCCGCGTCGGTGTGGACGGCGCTGAGGCTGTCGGCGACGTCCTGCACGGCGGAAACGATCGTCGCCCGATACTGGGCGGCGGCTTCCTCGTACCGTTTGCGCGCAGCCTGCTCCTGATGCTGAAGCTGGAACCCGTCGAAGATCGGCTGGGTCAGCATCGCGCCCAGTGTCCATTGACCGTATCCGGGCGTCGCCATCTGGGCGATCGTCGCGGCCGCGAAGCCGGGGTCGAAGCCGAGCTGTATATTCGGCAGACGGTTGGCGATGGCGACGCCGACCTGCGCACAGGCGGCGTGGAAATAGGCTTCCGAGGTGCGGATATCCGGCCGCTGGGAGATGAGCCGCGCAGGCACGCTGACTGGCAAAACCTCAGGCAGTACGAACCGATCCAGCTCGAACTGCGGCGTCGGCGCGTCCGGCATGTCGTTGGACAGCGCCGCGATCTCGTCATGCAGCGTCGCCAGAGTCTGGCGCAGGGGCGGTAGCGTCGCGCGCGTCTGGGCCAACAGGGTGCGCTGCATCGCAACTTCGGCGCCCGACATCGCGCCAAGAGCCTTCTCCGCCAGAGAGGCTTTCAGGGTGCGCTCCTGATCCGCGATCAGCGTCTCGGTCGTCTCGATCTGGGCGCGCGTCATGGCGTAGGAAACGGCCGCGTCCACGGTGGAGCTGGTGAGGGTCAACCACGCAGCTTCGAGCTGGTTGCGCTGCGCTTCACGTTCCGCCGCCGCTGACTCGATCTGACGGCGCACCCCGCCCCAGATATCCGGAGAGTAGGAGATGTTCAGCTGCGCTGTGTGGATTGTGTACAGCCAGGAATTTGCGATCGGCACGTTGGAGTACGCCCGCGACGTCTTGAAGCGCGCCGGGTTGTAGAAACCGCTGACCGAAGGATACAGCGCGCTCTCGGTCGCTTTCTTGTCCTGTTGCGCGGCCTGAAGCGCGAGCTTCGCGGCTTCGAGCGTCGGGCTTCGCGCCAGCACGCGTTTCAGAAGCTGATCGAGCTCCGGATAGTGGAACAGCGTCCACCAGTCCGCCGGGATGTCCTTGCCCATGGCCAAAAGCTGTGGCGCGTCCTGATTTGACGGCAGACCTTTCTTCGCTTCGCTGCCCGACGTGCGCGCCAGACCTCCCGGTCCGTAAGTGGTCGTCGGCGCGTCAGGGCGGTGGAAGTCCGGCCCAACGGCGCATCCGGCAAGCGCGATCAGGGCGACGGCTCCGAGAAGTCTCCTCATGCCGGAGACCCGCCGGTTTCGCCCGCATGCGATGCGGCCCGTTGTCGGTCCTCCCGACGTTTCGCCCAGGCTTCGATCCGCGCGTAGTACGTCGGCAGGATGAACAGCGTCAGGAAGGTGGCGATGCCCAGACCGCCCACCACCACGGTGGCGAGGCCGCGTTGCACGTCGGTGCCGATGCCTGTCGCGATGGCGGCGGGCAACATGCCGACGCTTGCGACTGTCGCCGTCATGAGCACCGGACGGAAGCGCTCTCCGGCGCCCTCAAGGACTGCTGCGCGCAACTCCATGCCGTTGGCCCGGTGGCGGTTGATGTTCGAAACCATGATGATGCCGTTTTGAACCGCGACGCCGAACAGGGCGATGAAGCCGACGGCGGTCGCGACGTTCAGCGTTTCGCCGCGCAGATGCAGCGCCACCAGCCCGCCAAGCGTCGCCAGCGGCACGACGCCGAGGACGAGCGCCGCCTGACGGAAAATACGGAACTCCCCGAATAGCAGCACCAGCATGACGGCGAACATGATCGCCAGAGCGACCGTCAGGCGTGCCTGCGCGTGCTGCTGCTCCTGAAACGTGCCTGCCCATTCCAACCGGTATCGCGCCGTATCGAAGTGAACGTCGCGGTTGATGCGGGCCTGCGCGTCCGTCAGGTATTGCGACAGCGCGCGGTCGCCGTTGTTGACGCGGATGGTGATCTGGCGGTGATTGTTCTCATGCGAGATGTTGCTCTCGCCGGTTTCCAGTGTGATCTTTGCAAGTTCGTTGAGCGAAATTTGGCTGCCGGACGCCGTGGTGAACGGCATCCGCCCCAGCGTCTGCAGATTGGCGGCGTCCGCCTGTGGAATGCGCACCGTCATGTTGTAACTGCGGTCGCCGACGTAAAGCTGGGCAACGGCGGCGTCGCCGATGCCGTTCTGCACCACGTTCATCACGTCGGATCCAGCGACGCCGTAACGCGCGACGGCCATGCGATCGACGGAGATGTTCATCTCCGGAATTTCGGGCTCCTGAAAGATCGAGGCGTCGCGGGTGCCGGGCACGGTCCAGAGAATGCGCACGACTTCGTTGCCGATGCGGCGCAGTTCACGGAAATCCTGACCATAGATACGCAGCACGAGCGGAGAGTGTGCGCCGCCGACCAGATCGTTCATGTTGTCTTCGATCGGTTGGCTGATCCCAAAGCTGATGCCCGGAATCTGGCGTAACTTCGCAGCAAATTTTTTCTCGAACTGCTTTTTCGTCTCTCCATGCGGCCAGGTGCTGTAGGGCTTCAGGCCGACGGGCATTTCGATATGCGACGGCGTCCAGGGATCGGTGCCTGAATCGTTACGTCCGAGCTGCGTGATGGCGAAGGAAATTTCCGGAAATTCGTCTGCCGCGTGGCGGATATCGCTGGCCATGGCGCTGGCCTTGTCGAGCGAAATGCCGGAGGGGAGCTGAATCTGAAGCCACAGCGCCCCCTCGTCCAGCTCCGGCAGGAATTCACGCCCGACTGAGGCCCCCAATACGACGACCAAAGCGAAGGCAGCGACGCCTGCGATATAGGCGACCTGCGGTCGGTCGACGATATGGCCGAGCCAGCGAACATAGGTCCGATGCAGCCACTCCAGCGGCTTGTTGTGGAACAGGCGGTGGGGCTTGCGCATCGCCAGCCACGCCAGCGCGGGCGTCAGCATGGTTGCGCTCAGCAACGCACCGAACAGGGCGAAGCTGACCGTGAAGGCCATTGGGCGAAAGAGTTTTCCTTCCGCAGCCTGAAAGGCGAAGAGCGGGCTGTAGGCGACGATGATGATCAGCGTCGAGAACATGATCGATCGGCCGATATGACCCGTGGTTTCGAGCACCTGACTCATTTCGACCACGTCGTTCGGTCGCTCTTCGCGAATGCGCAGGATCGCCTCGGTCACCACGATGGCCCCGTCGACGACGACGCCAAAATCTATGGCGCCAAGGGAGAACAGGTTCGCGGGCATGCCGAGCATGTCCATGACCACGAACACGAACGCCAGGGCGAGAGGGATGGTGATAGCCGCGACAAGCGCGCTTCTCGGGCTGCCCAGAAAAAGCACGAGGACGATCAGAACGAGGCCGACGCCCTTGAAAACGGTGTCCATCACCTTGTCTGTAGTGGCGCGGACAAGCACGTCGCGGTCGATATAAGGTACGATCCTTACGCCCATTGGCGTAAGCTGCTGCTGCAGACTGTCGATCTGGGCATGAACGTTTTTCAGGATGAGCGACGCGTTCTGGCCGCTGAGCATCGTGATGATGCCCTCAATCGTGTCGGGATTGGAGTCCTTGCCGAGAATGCCCTCCCGCACCTGGTGGCCAAGCTGCATCTGACCGAGATTGCGCAAGAACACAGGAATGCCGTTGCGCTGGGCGACCGAGATTTCGCCCATTTCGTCCAGCGTGCGCACCAGTCCGCTGCCGCGTACGACGTAAGACTGGTCACCGCGCGTCACACGCCCACCGCCAGCGTTGCCGTTGTTGTTGCGGATTGCGGTCAGGACGTCATTGAGTCCGATACCGTAGTAATGAAGCGATCCGGGATTCAGGACCAACTGGTATTCTTTGGTGAAACCGCCGAAATTGGTCACCGAGGCGATGCCGGGGATTTGGGTCAGCGCCGGGATGACGATCCATTTCTGGATGTCGGACAGTTGCATAAGATTGGCGCGATCCGACACCAGCGTATAGCGAAGAATCTCCCCTGACGGTCCGGTGACCGGGCCAAGGCCCGGCGTTGCGCCATAAGGCACGGTCACCTGGGCCAACTGTTCGGTCACGCGTTGGCGCGCGAAATAGACGTCCGTGCCGTCCTTGAAGATCAGCGTGATCAGCGAGAGGCCGAACGTGCTGCTGGATCGGGAGTCGATCAGACCCGGAGTGCTTGCGAGCTGGCGTTCCAGCGGCGTCGTGATCTGCTGCTCGACTTCTTCGGCGGCGAGGCCAGAAACCTGCGTCGTGACCTGCACGGTCACGGCGCCCAGATCCGGATAAGCCTCGATCGCGATGCTTCGCCAGGCCAGAACGCCCCAGATTGCGAGAGCTATTGCCGCGGCGAAAACCAGGCGTCTGTTGCGAAGACAGCCTGCAATGACCCGATCAATCATCATTCAGCAGGATCGCGCCAACGGTGACGACGGAATCGCTGGGCGACAGGCCGGAGGTAACGCGGCACTGGTCCCCTTCGTCATAGACGATCTCGACCGCGCGCCGTTCGAACACATGGGGGGCCACGCGGACGAAGACCGTCACCTTGTCATTGTTCATCAACAGCGCCGATTGCGGCACCGAGATCGTCGGCGGTTGCGGCTCCATGACTGTAATCGCTGCGTACATGTTCGGGCGCAGCGCCCCGTCCACGTTTGGCAGGATGGAGCGAACGCGCAGCACCGCCATGTTCGGCTGAACGATCGGGTCGATGGCTGAGACCGTCGAGTGCAGGATGACGTTCGGAAAAGCGGACGGCGCGACGTTGACCTGCTGCCCGACCGTGACGCCGCGGATATCGCGTTCGGGCACGTCGGCGATAGCCCATAATTCTTCCGAATTGGCCATGACGATCAGCGGCTGCGTGATATCGACGACGTTCATGCCAGCGGTCGCGTTGACCGCGCTCACGTCGCCTTCGATCGGCGCCTTGAGGGTTATGATTCCGTCGGCGCCGGATGCGGATTGCAGCGCGCTCAATCTGGCCTGCGCGCGGTCCTCCTCGGCCTGCGCCTGCAGCAGGTTGCTGCGGGCGTTTTCGAGATCTTTCTGGGCGCCGCCGCCTGCGGCCAGAACGCCCTGGGCGCGGGTGAATGCGCGTTGCGCGAACTCCAGACCCGCACGGGCCTTCGCCTCGTCGCTGGTCGCCTGCGCGGCGTCGCCGGAGATGACGCGCGCCAAAATCTGCCCGGCCTGCACATGATCGCCCGGATTCACCGTGACTTCCTGAATCAGGCCGGTGACGGGCGAAAAAACCGTGACGCTACGGGACGGTTCGGCGACGATCTGACCCGGCGTCCGGACCCCGCGATTCCAGATGCTCGCCGTCACCGGGGTCACGACAAGCGTTTTGTCGAGGGCGGAGTCAGCCTCGACCACCACTTGCCCTCGGGCGTTGCGGTGCGCCGGATTGTTCTCTGCGTTGGCCTGGCTCGCAAACCCGGAGCATGAAAGCATCGCAGCCGCCGCGACAGCGTAACGTCCGGATGTCTTGGGACGATGCATCCCGGTAACAGGAGCGGCGGCGCCCAATGGACCGAGGCGGCCAACGATTGGCAGGTTCATACTGGATAAGGCGCCCGTTCCCGAATTGCGGCTGGTCTGGAATGACATGCGTCGCAGACTGAATGAAGGTGCAATCATACGACGACATCACGGGTAAAATGTGGCGGGCGACGCTGACGCCGCCACCGGGCGTCGTCGTTGTACTGATCGCCGGACGCCGTCTCTAAATAGCCTTTTGAGGCTGCGCTCGGGCAGCCAAGCACCTAACTGAGTCCGGGGCGCTCCGCAATGGGCGGGCGATGCGCCTGGAGAGGTGAAATGAAGCTCCACAAGGCCCAGTGGAGGATCCTGAGGCAGTTTGCGCCGATTTGTTCGGCTTTACACGCTGAAAGGCGGCGATCAGCGTGATTTACAAAAAGATCTTATGAAATCAAAGGCCTTTGTGAAATTTTTATTTCCGCCGCGACGTGCCGTGTGTTCGTTCGGGATTGGTGGTTTGGGAGATAGACATATGTTGCAATAATTTTGACGTGAACGAGAAATATTTATCGCTGTCAGCCGAGGCTCCTGTCGGCGCGCCATGCCGCGAACTGTGATCGGTCCCGCGAATTGCGCCGGTGGACAATGCCGGAAAACGGGTGAATGACACATATTCCCTTTCGCCCCCTACGGTCCGTGATGTTCTCCGCCAAATCAGCCCAACACCTGCTCGCAGGGGCTCCGCCGCCACTTCCACTGATCGTGTTACTTGGCACCATCACCGCGATCGGTCCTCTTTCAACCGACATGTACCTTCCGGCATTTCCCACGCTGGACAAGGAGCTGGAGGGCGGTGGGCCGGGTTCCGCGCAGTTCACGCTTGCGACGTGGTTCGCGGGTCTTGCCGTGGGACAGTTCTCATGCGGGCCGCTGTCGGATCGGTTCGGGCGGCGCGCGCCGTTGATCGCGGGATTGCTGGTCTTCACGCTGGCCTCCATCGGCTGCGCCACGACATCCGATTTTCATGCGTTCTGCCTGTTTCGCTTTCTGGCGGCCCTCGGCGGAGCGGTCGGCGCCGTCGTGCCGCGAGCATTCGTGCGCGACATCGCGACCGGCCGGGACGGCGCGCGCATCATGACGCAGCTTACTCTGGTGTTCGGCGCGATGCCGATCCTCGCACCGTCGCTGGGCGGCGCGGTCCTCACCTTTGGGTCTTGGCGCTGGATCTTCTGGATCGCGGTCCTTTACGGGATTGCGGGCATCCTCGCCGTCTATCTGATGTTGCCCGATACCTTGCCGCTGTCGCGTCGCGTTCCCCTGCACCCTGCTGCGATCCTGAACCGCTATATCAACCTTCTGGGCGAGCCGAATTTTGTGCTCAACGCGATCATCGCAAGTGCGGGCACCTTCGTCACATTCGCCTATCTGGGCGGAGCTCCCGTGGTGTTCGAACACCTGATCGGCTTCACGCCGATGCAGTTCGCGCTGTTTTTTGGCGTGAACGCCGCCACATTCATTCTGTGCAACCAGATCAGCGGCAAACTCGTGCAGCGCGTTCCAGTCGAAACTCTGATGCAGAGAGGCGTCGCCGCCTGCGCGTCCGCTGCGGCCCTGTTCCTTCTGCTGACCGTGCTGCACGTCGCCACCCCCGGCCATCCGGCGCTCGTCGCCGTGCTGATCATGATGACGACCGGAACTCTGGGTTTCGTCGGCGCGAACGCTACCGTATTGGCGTTCCACCATCACGGGGCGCAGGCCGGAAGCGCTTCCGCGTTGCTGGGAACGATGCAGTTCAGCATCGGCGCGATCAGCGGCGTTCTGATGGGATACATGCCAACGAGTTCCATCATCCCGATGGCGTTCGTCATGAGCATTGGCGCGTTGATGATGGTCGTGGCCGACGTTCTTCGCAAACGACTGTGCGCTCCGGTGACAGCCTAAACCTGCCGCGTCGTTTGATCCGGTCAAACCAACTTCAACGGTTCGTCGGGCCTGCAAATGTCTGCAACTGCGTCAGGTGCGTAGCTGCACGGATATCGGCCAGAAACTCGTCTCGTGAGCCATCTACGGTTTTGCCGTCCCTGATCCACGCGACACGCGCCCCGATGCACTGATCCAGACAGGTGACGGCAATAGCGGGGCGCAGGGTGAGGCCGCTGGCGCAAGTCATGTCCGCGTGTATGTCCGATGCCAGTGCAGCTGGGTCGAGCAGTCCGAAGCGTAGCGTTTCCTGCCAGGGATTGGGCTGATTTGTAGGGTCATCCACTGCAAAGAAGGGCGCGATGTTGCGTTCATCGCTCATCGGACCCCGGCCGTGACGGGTCAGGTAACAGCGCGACACGTAGAATGCGTCAATCGTCTCCAGGCTGGCCTCACGTGCGATCGCGGCAATATTGGCGACGCCGGTGTTCGAGCGGGTAAGGTAGGGAAAGTCAGGATAGTGTTGGTCCAGCCTCAGACCCTGCGCCGCTTCAAAGATCACGGTCTGGTCTGCGCTCAGTGTGGCGTCCTCTCTCAGATCGACGACGCTCGAGAAGAAGAGGCAATCATCCACAAATCGCTTGACGATATCGGACGATGCTGCGTGGCTCAGCGGGGAATCATTTCCGAATTTCAGACCCAACTGTTTCATACGCGCGGGCAACCAGTCCCCCTGAATGGCACGCAGTTTGTCACGCAGCCGTGGCGCCCGCAGATCGGCGACGGTCAAGGTATACGCGGTGTCCTCGGTTCGTCCTGCGGTTTCGCCAAACCCCATACCGCACGATCCGTGCCGCTCTTCGCCACGAGATGACTCCAGAGCCTGATTGATCATCATGTCCCACGGCGTCGTGACCGCGCCGCGTGGGTCCGCGGTTACATGCACGCAACCGCTTTTCGCCGCGACCTGATCTAACTCTTCTCGAAAAAGCATGGGATGGGAAATCATGAATTGCGACAGATGCGTTGACGCTCCCGCAAGCGCGCCCGAGCCGATATGGTGAAACACGTGGCGTGTTCCGTCGGCGAGCGTAACTGTGTGCCCGGCCTGAGCGCCACCGTTGCTGCGCACCACGGTCACGGCTCCCGGCGCCAGGGTCGCCAACCAATCGACCACGCGCCCTTTGCCCTCGTCGCCGTAGGCGGCCCCGATCACGACTTGCGCGACATGCGTCATTTCTCGATGCTCCTTAACGGGGAAAACCGAAAAATCTCTTAGAATATTTGGGGAGATTGAGAATTGACGGACCGCCGTCTGTTGTCGCGCCCCCATGCGCGGCGTCGCCCACCGCTTCGATCGTCGTTACGATGGTGTCCGCCAGTCGTGACGGGTCTCGTAAATGAATGACCCTTTCTGGAAGAATCGATTCCCATGATCGGCGCACACGATCGAGATTTCGCGCAGCGTAGGTGCCGTCCACGATGATATGGAATACTTCATATCGTTCCCGCGCCAACGCGACGATCTCCTTTCCTCTGACGCCGCGTTGTGACGAAAGCCCAAGGACCCGTTTGATCTGCTCCCGAGAGACGCCGTCCAGCACGGGTTCGTCGCCGACCGTGAACAAAAAGCCTTTCCGACCGCGTCGTTCGAAAGCATCATGGGACGTTTTCCATGCCGCAAACGCGTGCGCCAGACAGTAGCTTTCTCCATCATTGCCCCCACCGCCGCCCTCCAGCCACAGACCGCGCAGTTGCTCGATGATGCGCAGATCGGCCTCGAATTGCGTCGCCTGCAAGGGCGCGCGGTCACAAAACGCGTCTCCGATTGCAAGCGCCATGACGTGCGGGTCGCTGACCGGTTTGCGGTCGAGCAGTTGCGTGAACGTCTCGTTCAGGCCCCGCACCACCAGTTCCTCCGCCAGAACCCCCATGGAGCCCGTGACGTCTACGCCGATGATGATCGGCGTAGAGAGAGGGTTGTTCACGCTGTCGCGGGATTCCCTGATATGGATACGGGCCGGATCGTAATGCGGATCCATGCTTCGCGAGGCGAACAGTTCGGAGCGGCTCAGCCCGTGTACCGAGCCGGCTGCATAGCTCGCCCAATCCTCGTCTCTCCAACGTCCGTGTCCCATGGCGTCCTCCGGGTGTCTCTCCTCTGGGCAGAATTGACGCAGATTGGAACAGAATACAAGATGCAAAATACATTTTGCGTTTAATTTGACGTGTGCGATGTGCTTCACCCATGACGACCACGTTCGAAAAGCCCATTCTTACGATCGATCTCGTGCCCCTGACGGTGCGTGACGAACGTTTGTGCGTGCTGCTGGCCGAACGTGGGCAGGAACCGTTCACCGGGCGGCAAGCCCTGATCGGCGGTTATGTTCATGTCGATAAAGACTGCAATCTTGGCGAGACGGCGCGACGCGTGCTGCGCGACAAGGTCGGCCTGAGCAAACTCTACGTGGAGCAACTATCAACGTTTTCCGGAGCGGACCGGGATCCTCGCGGCTGGTCAGCCAGCGTCGCGTATTTTTCTTTGACGCCGTTTGAATGTCTTCAGCCTGCTCTGAATAAAGCGGGTCTCGACCTTGTCGACGTCGCTGCGGTCTCGGGTCTGCCGTTTGATCACGACCTTATCGTACGGGCGGCCGTCGAGAGGTTGCGCGGCAAGGGTGCCTATTCAGATTTGCCTGCGCGATTTCTGGGAGAATTCTTCACGCTGCCGGAACTTCACCGCGTTTATCAGATCGTGCTCGGAGAAAGGATCAACATTGACGCCTTCCGGCGCAAAGTGCTTGAGCGTGACTTTCTGGAGGCCACGGGGGAGAAGCGAACCGACGCGGGCGCGACGCGGCCTTCCGCCCTCTTTCGCCTGAAGAGCGCGGCCTCGGTGTTCGACCGGCGGTTCTAGAACAGGCCCCGTTCAGACGGACTTGTCTGAACGGATGTGGGCTTTCGAAAAACGCCCAGTACGGACCGTCCCTTCTTGCAACGGCATGCAGCCGATATGCCCCGAAATCGGACAGAGGCTGGAAGCCGGGCTATCCGTTGTAACAGCCCGGCTTTTATGTGTGATGAACAAGTCGCCAAAAGGCGGCGATCACCGCCCCTTGCGGCGCGTCAACTGGCTCACATCCCGCACGGCGCCGCGCGCCGCACTGGTCGTCATGGCGGCGTAGGCCTGTAACGCTGTCGAGACGACGCGCTCGCGATCTGGCACCCACGCATCGACGCCCTTGTCTTCCATCTGCGCACGCCGTTCCGACAACTCTGCATCGGGTACGGCCGTTCGCAGGATGCGGCCCGGTATGTCGATCTCGATGATGTCGCCGTCCTGAATCAAGCCGATAGCGCCGCCTTCGGCGGCTTCCGGCGAGATGTGGCCGATCGACAGCCCGGAGCTGCCGCCCGAGAAGCGGCCGTCGGTGATCAGCGCACAGGATTCCGCCAGGCCTTTGGATTTCAAATAGCTGGTTGGATACAGCATCTCCTGCATGCCGGGTCCCCCTTTGGGGCCTTCATAGCGGATCACTACAACGTCGCCTGCCTTGATCTTGCCGCCAAGGATCGCGGACACCGCGGCGTCCTGACTCTCGAACACGCGGGCCGGTCCGGAGAACGTAAGAAGTCCGGCGGCGACGCCAGCGGTTTTCACGATGGCGCCGTCTTCAGCGATGTTGCCGTACAGCACGGCCAGACCGCCGTCCTGACTGAAGGCGTGAGGCCCCGCGCGCAGGGCGCCCTTTTCGCGATCCGTGTCCAGCGACTTGTAGCGGCTGGCCTGCGAGAACGCCTGCGTCGTGCGGACGCCGCCCGGCGCCGCGCGGAAGAACTCGCGCGCAGCTTCGGGCGCCTCACCGCCGATATCCCATTGTGTGAGCGCGTCGGAGACAGACGGCGCATGCACCATCGGCGCGTTGCGATGCAGCAGCGCCAGACGATCCAGCTCGCCCATGATGGCCGGGATGCCGCCCGCGCGATGCACGTCCTCCATGTGAACGTCGGACCGCGATGGCGCGACCTTGCAGAGGTTGGGCACGCGCCGCGACAGGCGGTCGATATCGGCCATTGTGAACGCGACCTCACCTTCATGCGCGGCGGCGAGAAGATGCAGCACCGTGTTCGTCGAGCCGCCCATGGCGATGTCGACAGTCATGGCGTTCTCGAACGCCTCCCGCGTCGCGATGGAGCGCGGCAGCACGCTCTCGTCGTTCTCTTCGTAGTAACGGCGGGCGAGGGATACCGCGAGTTCACCCGCCTTCAGGAAGAGTCCTTTCCGGTCGGCGTGCGTCGCCACCAGACTGCCGTTGCCCGGCAGGGAAAGGCCAAGCGCCTCGGTCAGGCAGTTCATCGAATTGGCGGTAAACATGCCGGAGCAGGAGCCGCAGGTCGGGCAGGCGGAACGCTCGATTGTCTCGGACTCGCTCTCGCTCACGTCCGGGTTGGCGGCGGCCACCATGGAGGTGACCAGGTCGACGTGCCGCTCGATTCCATCTTCTGTTACGCGTCCGGCTTCCATCGGACCGCCGGAGACGAACACCGTCGGGATGTTCAGTCGCATGGCGGCCATCAGCATGCCGGGCGTGATCTTGTCGCAGTTGCTGATGCAGACCAGCGCATCGGCGCAGTGCGCGTTCACCATGTACTCGACCGCGTCGGCGATCAGTTCACGCGACGGCAGGCTGTACAGCATGCCGCCGTGACCCATGGCGATGCCGTCATCCACCGCAATGGTGTTGAACTCGCGTCCTACGCCGCCAGCTTCGGCGATGGCGCCGCAGACGAGTTGCCCGAGATCTTTCAGATGGACATGGCCAGGGACGAACTGGGTGAAGGAGTTCGCCACAGCGATGATAGGCTTGCCGAAATCGCCGTCCGTCATCCCCGTGGCGCGCCAGAGGCTGCGCGCGCCGGCCATGTTGCGGCCGTGGGTCGTGGTGCGGGAGCGGTAACCGGGCATGGGGCGACTCTTTTCGGATCTGAACGGATATTTACGGGCGCGACCCCAAAGCAGTGCGGTCGTCGCGCCGTTGAAGCCGACCATAGTAGCCTGAAACGGCGCTCACGTCAGCATCAGACGCGATTCGGGCCGCGACTTACGCCGCGTGCCAGTTGCCGCCCTGCTTGTAAGCCATATTCAGATCTTCGATCATGTGATCGAAATCTCCCGCGTTCAGGATCGTTACCGTAGGGTCGAAGTTCTGGCCCGCGCGGAAAGCAGCGTGCAGCCGCCGGTTGAGTGCGCGGTTGAAAACGCCGGGACCAGTTTTGTAGGCGATGTACAAATCCTTGTGCAGAAAACTGTTCCGATAAATCGATAGCAGGCAATCGGCGAGGATCGGGCTGTTACGGCGGCTGCCGAAGAAGTCGTTATGGACGTAGTGGTTGTCCGTCAGGAAGAACACGTGCGACGGCTGCAAAGAGATCTGGCGGGCGAACGCCTTGGGCGACCGTATTCTGATATCGGCGTCCAGCCACCAGCCGCCCAGTTCCTGAATGACATGAACGCGCAGGAAATCGGCTGCTTCCGCAGGGTGTCGAGCCGCAAGGAACAGATCACGCGCTTCGGCTCCATAGGTCGAATACAGCCACTCCGTGCCTTCCTCACGATTGAACATGCGTACCGGCGCATCCAGCGTGTCTTGATGATGCTGAAGGTTTTCGGTGACTTCCTCCGGCGGGTCGCGGTCCCAGTACATGTAGACGGCGGGCGGTATCATCTGCTCCGGCGTCGCCGCCTTCTGCGGCGCCGAGGGCTTCAGGACGCTCAAGGCTGTCTCGAGATAGAGAACGTCCGCCTCTTCGCCGGTGTGGAAGCTCTCGAAACAGCAACCCATCCGCTCCAGCGCGGCCTTGGGACTCTGTTGTCGCCAGGCCATCTCGATGCCCGTTATGTAGTTGTAGATCGGGGTCGAAAGTCTCTGAAGCTGCTCCAGCTCTTCAGGCGGAACCGGCAGGCCCGCTTT
Organism: Acetobacter sp. DsW_063; assembly: GCF_002153745.1. Lineage (GTDB taxonomy): Bacteria > Pseudomonadota > Alphaproteobacteria > Acetobacterales > Acetobacteraceae > Acetobacter. Next base: position 32,681 of record NZ_JOPL01000031.1, read on the forward strand.
CAGCAGGCACAGCAAACGGGCCTGGAGCAGCGACGAGGCTAGCGGATACTCGGTGGGACTCTTCGAGTGCAGGTTGAATGCGAGCCCGTAAAAATTCGCGGCCTCCCTGACCAACTTGTGCATGTGCAGAATGTTGGCGAGTGCGAAGGCATGCTCGACAGTGCCGCCGCCATGCTTGTTGTAGTAATTCTGGGCCTGATGATTCCCGGCGAAATCTTCAAGCGAGAAATCTGACGCCTTGTCTACTGCAACGAACACGAAACCATCGGCGTCAAGGTTTTCAGTGGTCATGACCTGTTCTTTATTGCTCTCTGTCACGCGCCGCATCGAGCGGCGTTCACGGGTTTCATCTGTCCAGCATTTCGCTGACATTGCAACATAGGGCGCAGGACGCGCCGCAGCCGCGTGGCCGGTATTTTCAGGCGCTCTCGGCTTCCCCCGCGCGCCATTCCCGTGTGAGGGCAGCGACCAGTTGAGCGGCCGATATGAACCGACTGCGTCGGGCGCCGCCCCCAGCCCAGAAGGCGCCGTAACCGCTCTCCCCCCCCGCGCGCGCGGCTGCGTCGAGCGCTTTTCCGGCGTCGTAGGCATAGGGGTAGGGCGGGGTCGCCGGGCGATCGTTGCGCGCGCCCAAAGCGGTGAAACGATTGACAAGACATCGGGCGGGGCGTCCTGAAATTGCTGAGGTCATCACGGTGACGTCCCCCTCCGACGCGCTCCCGGACGCCGCCAGCGCCTTGCGGTAGGCTGGGCTGGCTGCGCTCTCGTCTGCGGCGACGAAGGCCGTGCCAAGCTGCGCTGCGCACGCTCCGGCCTGCAGAACCGCTGCGACGTCCCGGCCGTTCATCAGCCCTCCCGCCGCGAAAAGGGGGGTAGACGTCGCCTGAGACAGTTCCCCGAGCAGCGTGTGCAACGGAAGCTTTCGGTCCGCCCCCTGCGGGTCGAAGACGCCGCGATGGCCGCCGGCCTCGTAGCCTTGGGCGATCAGGACATCCATGCCTGCCGCGTCGGCCGCTTGCGCTTCCGATACGCACGTCACGCTTGTGGCGAGCAGAGCGCCAGATCGCCGCAGGACGTCCGTCGCATGCGCCGACGGCGCGCCGAAATGAAAGCTGACCAGCGCCAGCCGTTCTTCAGCCAGCATGGTCAGCCTGGCGTCGTTGTCGAGGAAGCTGAGATAGATTTCGCGCAACGATTCAGGCGGGACTGCGTCATAGCGCGCGAATTCCGGTCGCAGCCATTCCAGCCATGCGGCGGCGCGATCGGGCGCGCACTCCTCCGAGCGATGGCAGAAAAGATTCACTGAAAAAGGCCGGTCGGTGAGGCGACGGGTTTCACGGATCGCGGCTCTGGCGGCCTCAACGCTCATGGCGCCAAGGCCCAGCGAGCCCAGACCGCCTGCCTCTGACACTGCGGCGGCTAAAGCAGGCGTGGACACGCCGGCCATCGGCGCCTGCACGATAGGCGTGGTCATGCCGAGACGGCGCAAAACAGGGTGCAATTCGGTCATCGCTTCGGTTCCCTGGCGCGCGATGAGGCGCTGTTTCCGGCGTTGATCTGAGGCATGAGCAGGGACAGGATCGTCGCAGCCGCCTCGTCGGGCGTGCGCGGACGGACGCCCTCTCCTCCGGGAAACGCCTGAGCGCGCAGTCGCGTTGCCGTCGGGCCGGGATCGAATAGAGAAATGTGGAAATTTGGGCGGTCCGTCATCTCCTCCCGCCAGCTTTCCACAAGTGCCTCGAGCGCTGCGCGGCAGACGGCGGCGCCGCTCCGAAAACGCCCTGGCGCAGCATCCTGCCGGTTGATGAGAATGACGGCGCGGGCGAACGCCGCCGCCCTGAGAAGAGGCGTTGTTGTCCGAAGCAGCCGCATCGTCGCGGTGAGATTGACGCCCAGCGTCTGCTCCCAGTCCCTGTCACGGATGTGTGCGACAGGACTCAGCGGGACGAACGTGGCGGCAGCGTGTACCAGCAGATCAAGCCGCCCAAAACGTTGTGCGATGGACGGACCGAGCGCGTCGGCGCCGCTCCCGTCACTGAGGTCGAGCGGCAGCAGGGTAGAGCGTCGTCCTGAGGCGGCGAGGATCAGATCGTCGGTTTCTTCAAGCCCGCCGACCGTGCGCGCAGTGATGACGCAATGAGCGCCTTGCGTGGCGAGAGCGACGGCGACGGCCCGCCCAATTCCCCGACTTGCGCCCGTCACCAGCGCGACTTCGCCCGCCAGTGGCCCTTCGGCGCGCCCGACGGATGAAGCGGCGCCTGAGTCAATGTCTGCGTTTGCAACTGCGCCCTGCGCCGTCCCGGTGGGCGCACCCGCAAGCGGACTCTCGATCGGCCCGCTCATGAGGTCGGCTCAGGCCGCGTCGGCGCCGTGTTCCTGCTCGTAATCGACAAGCGGGATCGGATAATCGCCAGTGAAGCAGGCGTCGCAATACCGGATGCGGTCTGCGTCGCGCTTTTCATGGCCGAGCGCACGATAAAGCCCGTCGAGCGAGATGAAGGCGAGGCTGTCGACGCCGATCAGTTCCGCCATCTTCGCCACGTCATGCTGCGCCGCGAGCAGCTTGCTACGTTCGGGCGTGTCGATGCCGTAGAAGCAGGAATGCTTCGTGGGCGGCGAGGAAATGCGCATATGCACTTCAGCCGCCCCCGCCGCGCGCACCATGTCGACGATCTTGCGCGACGTGGTGCCGCGCACGATCGAGTCGTCCACCAGCACGACGCGCTTGCCGTCAAGCATGGTGCGGTTGGTGGAGTGTTTCAGACGCACGCCGAGATTGCGGATGTGATCGGTCGGTTCGATGAACGTCCGCCCGACATAGTGATTGCGGATGATGCCCAGCTCGAACGGGATGCCGCTGGCCTGCGCGTAACCCATCGCCGACGGAACGCCGGAATCCGGGACCGGGACGATGACGTCGGCGTCGACCGCGCTTTCGCGCGCCAGCTCGACCCCGATCTGTTTGCGGACGTTATAGACCGACATGCCGTCGAGCACCGAGTCGGGGCGGGCGAAATAGATGTATTCGAACACGCAGAAACGCGATTGCGTCGGGATGAACGGGCGCACCGAGCGCACGCCGTTCTTGTCGATGATGACCAGTTCGCCCGGCTCCACGTCGCGTACGAATTCGGCGCCCACGATGTCCAGTCCGCAGCTTTCCGAAGCCAGCACCCAACCGGACGCGTCGTCGGCGGAGCCGGGGATGCGCCCGAGCACCAGAGGACGTACGCCCAGCGGGTCACGCACGCCCATCAAAGTCTCCCGTGACAGAACGACGAGCGAATATGCGCCCTGCACCTGCTTGAGCGCGTCGATCAGCCGGTCTTCGACCGTCGCGTAGAGTGAAATGGCGATCAGGTGAATGAACACCTCGCTGTCCATCGTCGACTGGAACAGACATCCGCGACGGATCAGGGCTTTGCGAAGCGTGTTCGCGTTGGTCAGGTTGCCGTTATGGGCGACGGCCAGACCGCCGAATTCGAACTCGGCGAAAAGCGGCTGCACGTTGCGCAGCAGCGTATCGCCGGTCGTCGAATAACGATCATGCCCGATCGCGTTGGCGCCCGGAAGAGTCGCCATGACGCGGGAGTCGCTGAAAACGTCCCCGACGAGGCCAAGACCCTTGTGTGTATGGAAGCGCTCGCCGTCGAAAGTGACGATGCCGGACGCCTCCTGCCCGCGATGCTGGAGCGCATGCAGGCCAAGCGCGGTGATCGCTGCGGCGTCAGCTGTGTTCCACACGCCGAAGACGGCGCATTCCTCATGCAGTTCGTCGCCGCCGTGACGGTCGTCCGGATCGATCGTGTCCTGCCACGGTGAAGAGGTCTGGAGCATGGATGGGTCCCTTTTGGGCGTCCGCCTCACCGGCAGAACTGGCGATACGTCACGGGGTGGAGGAGCCGGACGCGTCCGGGCTCTTCCGTTCGGCGAGGTCATGGCGCGAGCCGCCCGGCGGCGCAAGACCTGATCCCGCGAATTTGGGGAGAAGCGGCGCCAAATGCGAGGCCTCGCTCGCCGTTCTGCGCGCCATTTCCTGCATGAGAGGGTTGTCACGCATTTGCGCCGCCCAGTGGTACGCAGGCGACACCCATGTCGACAACGCGTACATCGCCGCGACGACGACGAATCCCCGCAAGGCCCCGAACACGCCGCCCAGCAGACGATCAAGCCCGGCAAACGGCGATAACAGCACCAGCCGGGACACGCGGGACGCGACGACGCGGCATAAGACCAGCAGCACGGCGAACGTTCCGACGACTCCGAGCCAATAAGCGATGAAGTGGTTCGATATCTGTCCGCTCAGCCAGGTCGTCGCCTGATCGTGGAACGCGCCTGTAAGCGCCAACGCTACGATCCAGCTCGCCAGACTCAGGACTTCACGTGAAAAGCCGCGCCAGACGCCAAACAGGGTGGAGATCGCCACAAGGCCGAGCGCCGCCAACCCGAGGGTTCCCGGAGGGTGCGCGAACAGATCGTCACGCCAGGCCAGAGCGGCGGACTGTGCGGCGGATTGCGCGGCCGCAACGCTCGTATCGGTCAGAGACGCCATGACCGGCTCCATGACGCAGGCGACGACGTATTCGGAAGCTGGACGTCAGAGCCAGCTGGAGCAGCGGCCGTTTCTGCGCCGCCCTCACACCTTATGGTCAGGCGCAAGCTGTGTCCGATACAGGGTTCGTCAGGGTGTCCATACCGACTCATGCAGGGGCTTATGCCACTCAAGTCGCGTCGAGTCATCGAATCCTGCGCCAACGGCGAAAGGCGCGCGTACAGGTCGCCCGGCGCTACGGCAGCTTGCTCGTCGCCACCCGCCATGGAGCCATGCGCCGGGCGCCTGTGCGTGTGGGCGAGCGGCTGAGGCGGAGGCTGAGTTCTCCCATTTCGATACGAGCGTGTAATTCGGTCCAGACCGTCTCCGGGTCGACGCCTGTAAGCCGCCACAGATGCAGCAGCGATTCCAGAAACGCCGCGCTCTCCCGCACGACCCCTTCGGGATCGCCTGCAATAGAGGCGATTGTGCATGCCGTTGCGGCGGCGCCGGTTTGACGTGCAACGACATCCCCGGACGTCTCTCCGGCGCTCAGCCGCGCCAGCGAAAGGCTTTTGACGGCGGAGGGCGACTTTTCTGTCATCGGACGATCATGATGAGCGGGATGCGACCTCGTCAAATCTGTCACCGAGGGCGGTCTCCTGATGCATTCGCCTGCTGATTCTGCGCATGTCGAATTTGGACGCCCACCAGAAACGCCCCGATGACGAAAAAGTCCCCGCATGGCTGGCATAACGCGCAAGCGTCGCGGACCGGCAAGAGGGGCGGGGGATTCACGGTCCGACTTCCGCTGCGTTGTCCCGGCACCACAGCGCGACCTGCTCATGGGTCGCAAACCAGACGTCTCCGCGAGCGCGTGCTGCCTCCAGCAATGCAGAGATCACGCCGACGCGGCTGCGATGTCCGCTGATGTGCGGGTGCATCGTTAGCAGGAAAAGGCCGCCTTCGTCGTAGGCTCCGTCGAACTCAGCCATGAAGATGTCCAGCACGTCGCGCGGGGCGGTGTATGGGCGCAGGGCCGAAAATCGGTCGAAATTGAAGTAGACGGCGTCGTCGCGGATCCATTCGGGCGGCAGTTCGACAATGCCGGTGGCTTCCCCGTTCTGGAGAAGTTCGTAAGCGTCGTCGTCAGCCATCAGACTGCTGTCGTACAGAAGCCCCATCTGCCGGATGATGGAGAGCGTGTTGACCGAGAAGTCCCAGCTTGCCGTGCGGATGCCGACGACCGGGCGCCGCCCGATGTCCTGCAGTACCGCTTGCGCTCGGGTTGTCAGGTCCAGCTCGGTTTCGCCGTCGAGATGCGTGTTGCGCTCATGAATCCAGGAATGGATGCCGATCTCATGCCCATCGGCGACAACGCCCCGGACTTCGTCGGGGTAGAGCAGGGCGGAGACCGCGGGATAAAAGAATGTCGCAGGCACGGCGTGGTGTTGCAGCAGGTCCCGGATGCGTGGCACGCCACGTCGATGGCCGTAGTGACCCTGGCTGATGCGCATGGGGCTTTCGTCGCTGTCGCGCAACGGAATCGTGTCATGATCGGCGTCGAACGAGATGGCGAAAGCACAGCGCGCACCATCGGGCCAGGCTTTCGGACGCAGAGAACGCCCGGCGCGTGCGCGCCCGACGGCGGCTCGCCAATAGTTTTCCGGCCATTGCCATGGGGGAAGTTTATTGTTCGGGAGTTCGGTCATAGGGCTATGTCCATCATGTCCTGCTCTCGCCTGAGTGTTGTCGTCACTGGCTCCGCGCCACGCCACCGGGCGTCCATGCGCCGCGCGACGGGAATGAAAAGAGCCGACCCTAACGCGGCCAGTGACGCCAGCATGCACAGGTCGCCAAACAGGTGGGCGTACGCCATCGGCGCGGCGGCCCCTTCGTTCGATCTGCCGACAGAGACGCCGGTAGCGACGACGCTGCCGAGATAACTCGTCAACCCGGCCAGCACGGAAAAGCACCCCATCAACTGTCCTGTCGCGCCGGGGGGCGCATATCGCGCGATTGCGGCGAGTCCGAGCGCAGCAATCAGCAGTTCGCCCGCCGAGAACACGGCGTACCCCGCCACCATCCACCATGGCGAAATTGTCGCATTGACGCTGGCGAGGGCGGCGGCGCGCCAGAGTTGAAACGAAAGCGCAAGGAAAATGAAACCGCACAGGAAGCGGATCGGCAGGGAAATCGGTCGGTCACGGCGCTCGGCGCGGTCATAAAGCGCGGCCAGACCGGGAGCGATGGCGAGGATCCACAAGTTGTTCAGGGATTGAAACTGTCCGGCCTGCAGCGTCCAGTTTACGCCCGCCATACGAAGTGTAGTCGCGACATGGTCTCGGGCGAAACTGGTAAGGGATGTCGCGATCTGCTGGTTGAACAGAAAGAACAGGACCGCCTGCGCCTGTAATGCGAAGGACAGTCGCAGCCCCAGGCGCCAGGCTGGCGTCGCGCGACGGTACAGAAAACTCCAGACCAGCAGAATGGCGATCGCCGCGATCCAGATGCAGATTCGGGCCAGCACCGGGTAATGCAGCAGGACAAAGGCGAGGCCGATTGCGGCGGCGCATGCAGGCCATACCCATGTGTCGCGTTTTCGCGCTGCCACCACGGTGCGAGGAAGGGTCAGGGATACTGCGAAACCCACCCACAAGACGGCGGCTGCGATGGCGAAGCTCTTCCGCCATCCGATATGTTCGGCGAGGAATGGAATTGCGATAGCAGCGACGGTCGCGCCGATATTGATCGACATATAGTAGATGGTGAAGACGATATCGACGCGGTCTGAAGCGTCGTTGAAGGTCTGTCGCAACAGGCTGGCGACATTAGGTTTGAAGATCCCGCCGCCCAGAATCAGCACGGCGAGCACAAGAGATACTCCCGCCGATCCGCCCAGACCGCAAGAGAGCCCGCTATAGCCGATGGCCAGCAACGCCATCGCGATCGTCACTGTCCGCCGCGTTCCGAGAACTCTGTCGCCCAGCCAGCCTCCCAGAACAGGAATGCCGAACATCAGGGCGCTGAATGCGCCCCATAGCATCACGGCTCCCTGTTCCGTTAGTCTCATGGTCTGCACGAAATACGCTATCGAAACGCTTTGCAGGCCGTAAAAACCAAAACGTTCGCAGATTTCCAGGCAGGCAATTTGCAGAAACGTGCGGTTGCGGGAATGCATCAGAAGAAGCGTGCGCTGACGGGAGCGATGTGGACGCTCTGCAAGGCCCCCTTCAAGCGCAGCAGGCTCGACCATCTGGTCCGAAGGCTATGCGCGTGCGCAGGACCACCCTGACGAATTTTTGCGCCAGTAAATGTGTAAAAGGAAGTTTCAGGAAATGAGATGGAGAAACTTCCACTGCCGATCGGGCGGAAAACACTGCTCGTGTGATACCGGCCTGACGCACCTGCGTTCCATGCAGCGCGCGAACGACGTTGCGACGAAAGGCGATAGCAGCGGGAGGCGGAGGTTCTCTGACGGCCATCGGGCATGGTCATTCTGTAGACGAAATGGAGGCGCGTGAAAACCTTTCGCCAAGCAGGTTGCTGCGCCCTTTCCTGTACGCTGCAGCAGTCAGCTTTCGAAAGACGCAGCCCCCCGGGCTGTCGCCGCCGAGACCATGGCCAGCGCGGTTTCAGTCCGTCGTCGCGTTCTCGCCAGCCAGCCCCGTCCGAAGCGCCGAAACCCGTCGCGGGAACGATATTCACGTTGCTGCATGCCGCCGAGGACCATCACGGTCACCATTTCTGCGCCGCCTGGCCGCGCGAGTGCGCGGCGCACTTCCGGGCCAATGCCGCTGCTGGGCGGAAGTCCAAGCCGCGCGTGCAACGCAGCCAAAGAGTCGGGATCGATCTGAGGCAAAAGGTCCGTGACGTCGATATGCGACACCCCGTCGAGGGTTTTTGGTCCGATGCGTCCGTCCGCCACGGCGCCGACGATGCGCTGCAGCAGGGTCGCAGACGCGCCCACGCCGCAATTCCAGCCAAAGTCGAACGTCATGAGATCGACGCCCGCAGGGAGCGCGGATCCAGCGAGCGGGTTCCAGTAGCGCGAGCGGGCGATGGCGTCGAAAGTCTTCAGGTCCAGCGCGCGCATGCTGTCCGCCGAAATCGCTGCGGGCGCGGACCATGCGGCCAGCGTCATTGCGGAGACGCCGTAATGGCTGCCGATCAGTGTGTCGCCCCGCCCCTTGTCGCCACGCAACCAGTTTCCGGGGTCTTTGGGATCGTCGCTGTATCCGCCTTCCGCCGTACGAACGAAATCGAGGCATGCGTCGAAATTCTGGGCGGTCAAGAAGCGTCTCCGGTGCTGGCGGCGAAAAGCCGCGACCGCGCACGAAACGTGCGGCGGTCGTCGGGACGTCATCTTACGTGTCTCTGATGGCGAGGATCTGAGCGGAAACAAACGGGGGCGCCGCAGGGACGAGTTCCGGCGGTCTCCTCCCTGAGTCGGCGCGGGGGATGGAAACCACACAGGGAGGGGTGGAGGAAAAGGTTTGCGGGCAGGCCGTCCGCGCCGTCTCGCGGCGCGTGAGCGGCAAGCAGTAATCAGAGGCGCAGAAATGCGCTTCGAGCACTGCGCACGACCGTCAGTCGATAAGTTGACGCGCGGCTCTTCAGGTTAGAGGCGCCAGGACATCTCCGGGAACGCCATTCATGGCGGTCAGCGCATCCGCCGGAGTGAGCTTCACCTGCACGCCGCGAGCGCCTCCGTTCGCGACGATATAAGGCTGCTCCAGAGCTTCGCGCGCCAAAATTGTTGGCGTCGCCTTGCGGCGGCCGAAAGGACTGATCCCACCGACCTTGAAACCGGTCACGCGCTCGGCGTCTGCAGGTTTCATCATTCTGGCGCTTTTCCCGCCTGCTGCGGTCGCAAGCTTTTTCATACTCAACTCGCGCGCCACGGGAATGACGACGCAGACGGCCGCGCCGTCAACCTCGGTCATCAGGGTTTTAAACACCCGGTCTTCCGGCTCGCCCATGGCGGCGGCGGCGTGGACTCCGAGCCGATCCACCGATGGGTCGTAATCGTAAGACAGCGTTTCGAAAGGGATATTACTGCGGCGCAAAAAGGCGGTGGCGGGCGTGGTTTTGCTCATGTGCGAAGCCTACACCAGCGCCCCGTTCGGAGGTATCCCGCATGGCGCATGGCATCGTTCATTCGGCTGATCATGTAAGGATAATAATATTCGCCGCGCGAACGGAGTGAAGGACGTGGCGGCGCGCGTGTTCACTTCACTGCCGCCCAGAAAGCAGTGTCCGCAATTCGCTGGATGCTGGAGCCATGCTTGTTCGTGCCGACTCATATAAGTGGTTCTTGGACGCTGTTTTGACGAGCATCTTGATCCGCGCGGATGGATGCATCCCGCATGGACCTCCCCCAAAGGAACGTGAACCCGGCCCCATCGGGTAGTCTGCGCAAGCCGCCCCAGGTCTGCAAAAGAAATCGACGCATCAACATCCGCCTTATGACGTCCGGTCAGGTCCGCTCCCTCGGAGTTTGGAATAATCCCGTGGGCTGCATCCGGTGATCGACCTGAAAGCGGCGCCGAACGCGCCGCTGCTTTCGTAGCCGACTTCAAGTGCTGCGTCGGTGACGCTGCGGCCACGCGCCAGCAACTCCTGCGCGGCCAGCACACGCAGACGCCGTCGCCATGTGGAGAAGGGCATGCCGGTCTCCGCCATGAAACGTCGCACGAACGATCTGGGTGACATGCCAGCGTCGCTCGCCCAGTCGGGCTGTTCACGTGGATCGGCAGGATTATCGCTTAACAAATCGGCCATACGGCGAAGACGCGGGTCCGTCGGAAGCGGCAGCGACAGGGCCGCGTGCGGCAGTGAGCGGAATTCGTCCCAGAAACTCTCGGCCAAGCGAAACAGCGGCTTATCCCAAATCATGCCGGAGGCATGGCGCGCAAGACGTTCCGCCTGCGCGCGCAGCAGCCGCGATCCCTGTGTCAGGAACGGTTCGGACGGCAGAGTCCGGCTGCGGGATTCGTTGATATACAGAAGCCAGCCGGTAATGGCGCCGTGGGAGCGCGCCTGATGCGGTAGTCCAGGTGGAAGCCACAGGCACTGGCCGGGACCGATCTGCCAGTAAGAATGCTCGGTCCTGATGCCGATAACACCTTCATCAACCCCGAGAATTTGTCCGTACGCGTGTTCATGCCGCTCAGCCATACGGCGGGTCGTCTGGCTGAAATATCCACCGTTCATCCACGGCGGCTCGCCGGCGGCAGAATCCAGGGCGAGCGGCGGTATGGGGAAGGTGGCGCACATGAGTCGAAATATGGCCTGCAAGCGTGAGCACGCCAAGCGTGGGAGGCTTACCATGGGTGAAGCGGCCAAGCCCCCGCAGGGGCGGCCTTCATGGAAGAGAAAGCAGATGAAAATCGGTTTCATAGGACTGGGAGCCATGGGCGTGGTGATGGCGGGGCGCCTGATCGACGCCGGGTATGATCTTGTCGTGCACAACCGCACGCGCGCCAAAGCCGACGCGCTTGTCGCGCGTGGCGCCGCTTATGCAGAAACTCCAGCAGATGTCGCGCGGGATGCGGACATCGTCTTCTCCATGCTGTTTGATGACGCGTCGACTCAGGACGCCACCTTCGGTGACAATGGAATCGCGACGACGCTCCGGTCTGGAGCCATCCACGTGTGTTGCAGCACCCTCTCGCTTGCACAGGCGCGCCGCCTGCGTGACGGGCACGCCGAACGCGGACAGGCTTATGTCAGCGCCAATGTCCTCGGGCGCCCACCCGCTGCGGAAGCGGGGCAATTGTATGTGATCGCCGCAGGAGCCGAAGGAGATGTGGAGCGGCTCGGGCCCGTGCTGAAATGCTTCGGTCCTCATCTTTTCGTTGTGGGGACAGATCCCGTGCAGGCGAACCTCGTTAAACTCTCCCTGAATTTCATGATCTATTCGACCATAGAGCAGATGTCAGAGGTCTTTGCCCTGAACGAAAAGGCCGGAACCGACCCGCGAAAAATATTCGATATTATAACAGGAAGTTTTTACAATGCGCCGGTTCACAAGAATTACGGAAGCCTGATGGTCGATAAAAATTACGACGCGCCCGGCGCGCCGGTCACGCTGGGACTCAAGGATGTAAAGATGTTCATGGACGCCGGCGGCGAATATGCCGTGCCTCTGCCTTATGCGTCGGTCGTACGCGACAGATTGCTGAGCGCGGTAAGCGCGGGAGACGGCGAACGGGATTTTGTGGTGTTGTTCGAGCGCGCGCGGCAGGAAAGCGGCCTGAAGTGAAGGCGCCGCAACGCAAGCGCGAACCCATTTTGCTAGGGCGTGTCGTCAGTTAAGCGGGAGGCTTATGCCGCTTGTACTCCTACCTGATCTGTGATGTTTTCTT
>NZ_JOPL01000032.1 GCF_002153745.1 Acetobacter sp. DsW_063
TGTACTCCTACCTGATCTGTGATGTTTTCTTCCTGCTTCTGGAACGGGGAGAGAGTGAATGCGTCGGTATGGTCTGAACGACGGTCAGTGGGAGCGGATAAAAGATCTTCTCCCGGGTCGTGAAGGCCATGTTGGTGGCACGGCTGCGGATAACCGCCTGTTTGTCGAAGCTGTGCTGTATCGTTACCGTGCAGGCATTCCGTGGCGTGACTTGCCAGTGCGGTTCGGGGACTGGAAGAACGTCCACCGACGGTTGCG
>NZ_JOPL01000033.1 GCF_002153745.1 Acetobacter sp. DsW_063
TCACAACCTCTCGCTCAATTCAATACATTAATAGGTCCTGAACCTAGGCCATTTTTACACGCTGTCCATATCGCAGTATGCTTCAGTGTCGATGTTTGGAAATCAGTGTCAAACGCCGCGATTGATTTCCAGCCGCTCAGTGCCTCATGCGTAAAATAGCCCCCGATTCTGAGCTAACGACGCTCGTATTTTCATGCAGTGTTGGGTGTGCGGCGAATATTTCGAAACCGTGGTAAAGATATTTTATTTTTAATAGATAAAAATTATCTAGTTAAGAGTAAAATAAACAATCAAAAATCGAAGATATTCGGTTTTTTTCTTTCAGATAAAAAGCAATATTTTTATTTTCTTTTACCAAATGCGGCCTTTTTGTGGAAATTCGTTGACATCTGCGTGTGCGACAGCTTATTAACAGCGCATATCACAGTTTCTGCATCGCTATTCATGGCGATGCCACGTCAATGTTGTCCGTTGACGTGACTTTCCGAAACGAGGCTTTCGCCTTTACGCGAAGCCGTGCGCTGCAACCTGCTTTGACCACGTGTCGGCGGGCCGGGATATGCATGTCCGATTTTGCAGTCGCTTAGTCAAGAAAGACAGATTTTTGTCAGGCGCAATCACAAGTCAACGCCGGGGTATTTCCGGTGTTCTGGGTATCCCGTCATCTCTTTTCTTCGGATTTGTCGGCCTCCTCCTCTTCATGGTTGGCGACGGCGTGGAGGCGGGCTATCTCGATACATTCATGCTGCATCATGGCCACACTCAGGCGGACGTGAATCTTCTTTTCACGACCTACGGGGTTACCGTCATGATATCGGCGTGGTTGTCAGGCCCACTATCAAACCTGTATGGCCCGCGCCGCACGATGTGGGCCGGTTTGATTATGTGGGCTGCGCTTGAAGTGGGATTCCTCGCGCTGGGGCTTGGTCCAGATAATTTCGCAATGACTCTCACGTTCTATACTCTGCGTGGCTTCGCATACCCGCTGTTCGCTTACGGGTTCCTGGTCTGGATCGCTGCTGCTACGCCCGCCCGCATGCTTGGTTCCGCAGCAGGTTGGTTCTGGTTTTCGTTTTCTGCCGGTCTTCCAACGCTTGGCTCGCAATTCGCCCGGTACACCATTCCTTATATCGGAGAACTGGCTACGTTCTGGTGCTCGCTTGGACTGGTGATTGCGGGCGGTCTGATTGCGTTGCTGCTGGTGCGCGAACAGACGGGTTCACATCCTTTGATCAAGAAACCTGTCGACAAAAAGGACGTTTTTTTTGGTTCGATCAGCATCATGTGGCGCGAGCCGAAGACCTTGGTCGCGGGTGTCATCAGGACTGTCGATACGTCTTCGGAATATGCTTTTCTTGCGATCATGCCAGCTTTTTTCGTGGATGTTCTTCATTACACGCAGGCGCAATGGCTGGATTTGCTGTCGATCATCTTTCTTGGAAATATCCTGTTTAACCTTGTGGCGGGTATGGTCGCCGACAAGTTGGGACATCGTTTCGTAGTCGCCGTTTTCGGTTGCGTCGGATCGTGCCTCACGATTCCTCTCTTCTACTACACGCCGATTTGGTATCCGGGTAATTTCATGCTCGCGGCCCTTGCTGGCTTTATCTATGGCGGCACCGTCGCTGCGTTCGTTCCGATGTCAGGTCTGATGCCGTTGATCGTTCCCAAAGAAAAGGCCGCAGCGCTTTCGATTTTAGGTCTTGGCGCAGGGGCCAGCACGTGGGTCGGTCCTGCAGTTGTGGGCGTCTGTGAGTCCTGGTTTGGCCTTGGACTGGAAGGCGTGATCTGGACCTTCTCCGGCCTCTACCTCGCGGCAGGCGCGATGACGCTTTACTTGCGCATCTCACCTGAGGCGCACAAACATACGCGGATGCTCGAGGCTCGTGCAGAGAGAGAACTGCGCCTGCAAGAAGCGGCCTGAGTCCGGCAGGATGTCACGGAAGGTCAAATGGGCCTTCGTGGCAGGGATGCGGAGTTCTATCTGATCCACTAAACTTGGCTTCACAGCATGCAGATATCTGGATCACTGTAATGTACGACGATATCGTTCCACCTCTACGGGACTGCATGAATCAGCTGCGATTGCTGTCTGGAGCGTCACCTTCTGCGTGACGCTCCAGATGTAAAATAGTTAGATAGTTGGCGTGTCGTCCCCTTAGCCAATTTTACCTGACGCTGGACGCTGCCTTATGTGGGCACAACGGTCATATCTACAAAAACGACACCGGGTCCACGTCCACATCGACCCTTACTCCGGCGCCAACTTTCACCTCCGCCAACCACTGCCGCAGGATAGGCTGCACGGCTATAGCGCGGCGAGTGCGCAATAAAAGACGGTGCCGGTGCCGACCACGCAGCAGTCCGAGTGGTGCGGGGGCGGGGCCAAGGACCTCGACGCCCGGTGCTTCAGGGGCGGCGCGACCCAGCCTTCGCGCCGTGTCCTGAGCCGCCTCCGGATTTTCCGAACTGACGATTAGAGCGGCCAGGCGCCCAAAGGGTGGCCAGAAGCCTGGCTGCCGCTGCCGGGCTTCCTCCTCCATAAATGCCCTAAAATCCCCTGACACCAGCGCCTCCATGACCGGATGCTCCGGCGCGTAGGATTGCAACAGCACGCGCCCCGGCGCCTCAGCGCGTCCTGCGCGCCCGGCCACCTGATGCAAAAGCTGGATTGTGCGCTCGCCAGCGCGCAGGTCGGCTCCGCCAAGGCCGAGGTCCGCATCGACGACGCCGACAGTCGTCAGATGCGGAAAATGCCAGCCCTTGGCGACGATTTGCGTGCCGACGATCAAATCTATTTCTCTTTGCGCGATGCGTTCCACCGCATCGGAGATGGCGGCGGGACCGCCGACCGTGTCGCTGGCCATGACCAGAACACGCGCATTAGGGAACGTTTCTTCGGCTTCCTCGGTAATGCGCTCGATGCCAGGGCCAATAGCGGTCAGGCTGTGCTCCGCGCCGCACTGCGGGCAGGTCTCCGGTATCGGCTGTCGATAATCGCAGTGATGGCAGCACAGAATCTTGCGCTTGCGATGCTCGACCAGCCAGGACGTGCAGTGCGGGCATTCCATACGCTGCCCGCACGTCCGGCAGAGCGTCAGCGGCGCATAACCACGCCGGTTCAGGAACAGCATTGCCTGCTCGCCGCGCGAGAGTGTCGCGCCGATCTCGTCGATCAGTGCAGGAGAGAGGAAACGTCCGCGCGGCGGCGGGGCCATTCGCATGTCGATCAGCCGTGTCGTGGGCATCGCCGCGCCGCCGTGACGCGACGGGAGGACGAGATGCCCGTAACGACCGGTCTCCACGTTGTTCAGCGTCTCCAGACTTGGCGTCGCGGAGGCAAGGACTACCGGCGCGTTCGCCAGGCGGGCGCGGACGACGGCCATGTCCCGAGCGTTGTAGGTGACGCCTTCTTCCTGCTTGAAGGTCGCTTCGTGCTCTTCGTCGACGATGATCAGACCCAGATCGTGAAACGGCAGGAACAGCGCGGAACGTGCGCCGACGACCACCCTGGCCGAACCGTCGCCGACCGCATTCCATGTCAGACGTCGCGCTCGCTGGCCGATTTCCGAATGCCACGTCGCGGGCGTCACGCCGAACCGTCGCGCGAATCTTTCCATCCACTGCGCCGACAGCGCAATTTCCGGTAGGAGCACCAGAGCCTGTCGACCGGCGGCGATGCACTCCGCCACGGCTTCCAGATAAATCTCGGTTTTGCCCGAGCCGGTCACGCCCTCCAGTAAGGTGGCGCTGAAGCGATGCTCGCGTGTGAGGGCGCGCAGCGCGGTGGCGGCGACATCTTGCGCGCCGCTCAGAACAGGCGGGTTGTGATCGGGGTCGGGTGCGGCGAACGGCGCGATCGGCCCTAACGGGGCGGCGAGCAACGCGCCTGCGTCCGCCAATCCGCGAATCACGGCGGCGCCGACGCCCGCACGCCGGGCGAGCTCCACGCCGCTCAGGGGCGCTTCTTCTTCTAATGCAGCAAGGACAGACCGGCGCGCGGGCGTCATGCGTAATCCATCGGGAAGCGTCGGTGCGGTGCCCCATCCAGAGCGCGGCCCCGCCTGCGTTCCAAGCAGATGGGGACGGAGGGCCATCGCCAGCACCATGCCCGGCGGCGCGAGCGTGTAGGCGGCGACCCAGTCGATAAACCGCCGCAGCATTTCCGGCATGGGCGGCGCGTCGACAAGCGTGGAGACGGCGCGCAATCGGGAATCGGAGATCTCTGGCGGCGGGGGCGGCGCCAAGTCCAGGGGCAGAGGCGTCTGATCCCACACGACGCCGGTCTCACGCCGTCCGCCCAGAGGGACGGAGACAATAACGCCGGGGCGCAATGAGTCCGCAAGCGTCGGCGGCGCGGCGTAATCGAGCGGGCAGGGAAATGGTAGCGGCAGAAGCACGGCCACGCGCTTTCGCGGAGGCTGGGGTTCCAGTAGGCTGGTTTGCGCCATGCCCTTGTGTAACCTCTCTCGTGCCGTCTGTCTTCTGCCCCTCGTCACGCGATGCGGCAGGCGGCCCGCGTGACGGGTGAAGACGCTGTCGTCGCTTTTCTGTCCTGGCTCGCGGCCGAGCGCGGCGCTTCGCCTCGTACGATCGACGCCTATCGCGGCGATCTTGCGCTGTTTTTTTCCTTCATGACGGAGCATCGCGGCGCGCCGCTGGACCTGAAGGCGCTCGGCGCACTGAGCCTCTCTGATCTACGGGCGTGGCTGGCGCACGAACAGACCCGGGCGCTGACCCCGCATGGTGGACGCCCGGCGACGACGCGTGACCGCGCGGCCCGGTCGCGTGCGCGGAGGGTGTCGACGCTCCGATCTTTCTTCAGGTTTCTCGACAGGCGCCTGAACGTCGAGAACCCGGCGGCGCAGCTTCTGGTGACGCCTCGCGCCAAGACGCCGCTGCCGCGCCCACTCACGCGCAGCGACGCGGCGGAGGTCGCGCCGGGCGTTGCGGCCACCGAGCGTACGCCCATGGCGCAGGCGCGCGACGAGGCGCTGTTCCTGCTGCTCTACGGCGCAGGGTTGCGTATTTCTGAGGCGCTGGCGTTGAACGTCGGAGATTTCGATGCGGCGCGCGCGGGCGGCTTTCTCCGCATTGTCGGCAAAGGAGGGAAGGAGCGCCTTGCTCCGCTTGTGCCTCGCGTCCTCGACGCGCTGACGCAGTGGAGGAGGGCGCATCCGTCTCCCGCCCGGGATGAGCCATTATTTCCCGGCGTTCGTGGCGGGCGTCTGAATGCCGCGGTCGCGCAACGGGCGATGCGGGAATGGCGCATCGGCGAAGGATTGCCCGACCACGCCACTCCCCATGCGTTGCGCCACTCCTTCGCGACGCATCTTCTGGAAGGCGGCGCCGATTTGCGTTCGATTCAGGAGTTGCTGGGGCACGCGAGTCTTTCGACGACGCAGCGCTACACGCTGGCGGACGAGGCGCGGCTGCTGGACGTCTGGGAGCGCGCCCACCCGCGCGCGGCCTTGGGCGCGGCGGATGGCGCGGAAGGGCTTCGTGCAGGTGAAAAAGGAGAACCAGAGTGACGAACACGACCGCCGCGCCCCGCACGCCCTATCCGCCGATAGAACCCTACGCGCACGGTATGATGGACACGGGCGAAGGGCACCTCGTCTATTGGGAAAGATGCGGAAAGCCCGGCGGCGTGCCTGCGGTGGTGCTGCATGGCGGGCCGGGCGGCGGATGCACGCCGACCCAGCGTCAGCTCTTCGATCCGGAACGATACGACGTGCTTCTGTTCGATCAGCGCGGCTGCGGCCGGTCGACGCCGCATGCCTCGCTTGAGAACAACACCACATGGCGACTGGTCGACGACATCGAGCGGCTGCGTAAAATGTGCGGTTTCGAAAAATGGCAGGTGTTTGGCGGCTCCTGGGGATCGACGCTGGCCTTGGCCTACGCCGAAACGCATCCGCAAAGCGTTAGCGCGTTGGTCCTGCGCGGGATATTCACTCTGCGGAAAGCGGAACTGCACTGGTATTATCAGGAAGGCGCTTCCTGGCTGTTTCCCGACAAGTGGGAACGTTTTCTCGAACCCGTGGTGGAAGATCAGCGTCACGACCTGATGTCGGCATACCGGAAACTTCTGACCAGTGAGGATGAAGAAATCCGGGGTAGGGCGGCCGTGGCGTGGTCTGTCTGGGAGGGCGAGACGATCACGCTTCTGCCCAACGAAGGATTCGCCACCCAGCACCGGGACCCGAGCTATGCGCTCGCGTTCGCACGGATCGAGAACCATTACTTTGTCCATGCAGGCTGGATGGACGAAGGGCAGTTGATTCGCGACGTGGAGGCGATCCGGCACATTCCGGCGGTGATCGTGCAGGGGCGATATGACACGGCCACTCCGGTTCGTACCGCGTGGGATCTGCATCGTGCATGGCCCGAAGCGGAGTTCGTAATGATCGATGACGCCGGGCATGCGGTGTCTGAGCCCGGCATCCTGTCCGCCCTGCTCGACGCAGTAGACCGTTTCGCGGACAAACTCTCCTGACAGGCGGCAGGGGCGTATTTTCGTGACGATTCGACCCATGACGAAAATCGCGAAGGCCGATAAATGGCTGCGATCTTGCAGAGCGTTCCGCCGACTGCTGCCGGCGCACGGGGCGCTCGTCGTGCTGGCGTTAGGGCTTGCGCCGGTCGGCTCCAGAGCTGCGGAACAGTCCTGCGCGCCCCGCCTTTTGGCCGAAACTCCCCTCCGCGACGATATGGGATTCCTGTCAACGCCAGTGTCGGTGAACGGGCGCACGGTCAGCCTGGTGGTCGACACCGGGTCCGAGGGCAGTCTGATTTCTCCGGATTATGCACGCGAAATGGAATTGCCCACGGACCCGCTCCGGAGCACGCGCCTCGCCGGGCCGGGGGGGGACGGCGGCGTGGCGCCGAACGTAATCGCGCGGAGTCTGCGGATCGGGGGACTGGAGCTTGGGCCGGTTTCGCTTCCTATGGGTTTTTTGCCCGCGCGACCGAACATTCACCCGCCGGTGGAGGGGCTGCTGGGTGGCGATCTGCTGTCGGGAGACGGTGCCGTGCTCTGGCATCCACCTGTAGTAGCGCCTGCTGGCGGAGGGCGCGTTGACGCGCTCGAACTCGATGCGCCAAGCGGGAGGATGGCGTTCTGGACGGCGGGGGCGGCTGAAGCATGCGATCAGCCGCCACGCGTCGAAGGCGGGTGGGCGTCTCTTCCTGCGACACGGCGAGGACGGCGGATTGTCCTGAAAATCAGGCTGGATGGCCATGACCTGACCGCGTTGCTGGACAGCGGCGCCCGGTCCCGAATCGTTTCCCAAGAGGCTGCTGCGGCACTGGGCGTCTCGAAAGACGCGCTGGAGCGAGATCCCGGCGGAACGACTGCGGGCGTAGACGGGAGGGCGTCGATCTATCGGTGGCATCGCTTTCACAGCCTGACCATCGGCGGCGAGACCGAGTTGAATCCGGTCCTCACCGTGGCGCGGGTCTCCGAGCCGGTGGACATGCTGTTGGGATCGGACTGGTTCGCGCAGCGCCGCGTATGGATTTCCTATCGCGAGGGCCGCGTCTTCGTCGTCAACTTACGCAAGGCGTCCTCCGGGCGCTGATCTGGTGCACGACTGCAAGGAAATTCACTTGTCACCCCGGCGGCGCTCTGACAGCTTGTTTTGATGAAAAAACGAAGCTCCCGATCCGGTGTGGCGCCTGTTGATCCCCGTGCGGCGTCTGCGCTTTGCGCCAGTTGGAGTGTAGCCCGTAGATGAACGGGCTTGCCGCGCCCTGCGACTGGCGGGTCTTGCGATGAGATCAGGATCGGATATGCACTGCCCGCAATGAACGAACGGATACGCGTGGCGACCAAAGCCTCGGCTCAGACTGTGACGGTTGGTCGTCGGCGCGGCGTGCGACGTGCATCCGCGGTATTGCGCCGATCCGAAGTCTGGCGGTCCCTGGCTATGCGGACCCGAAATTGAAGGTGAAGAGCTGAATGAGCATAGACGCGGTGAGCAGAAGCCCGGCAGGCGAGGGACCTTCCGCTGGCGCCACGCAGGGCGCTGGCGTGACGGAAGAAGGCTACCACAAGGGGCTTGGCAACCGGCAGGTTCAGATGATCGCCATTGGCGGGGCCATCGGCACGGGCCTGTTCCTCGGCGCCGGTTCAAGGCTACAGGCCGCTGGCCCATCGCTTGCGATCGTCTACCTCGTGTGCGGCGCTTTTTCGTTCTTCATTCTCCGTGCGCTGGGCGAACTGGTCATGTACCGCCCGACCAGCGGCAGCTTCGTCTCCTATGCGCAGGAATTTCTCGGCGACAAGGCGTCCTATGTCGCCGGGTGGATGTCGTTCCTGAACTGGGCCATGACCGGCATCGTCGATATCACTGCAGTCGCGCTCTACATGCATTTCTGGCCGGTTTTCGGCGGCGTGCCGCAATGGGTCTTTGCCCTTGGCGCGTTGTGCATCGTGACCGGAATGAATCTGATAGGCGTGAAGTATTTCGGCGAGATGGAGTTTTGGTTCTCGCTGATCAAGGTCGTGGCGCTGGTGCTGTTCCTGATCGTCGGAACGGTGGTGCTTGGTTCGCGCATGCCGGTGGACGGGCATATGACGGGGTTGCATCTCATCACCGATAACGGCGGCTTCTTTCCGCATGGCGTGGCGGCGGCGCTGATCCTGACGCAGGGCGTGGTCTTCGCGTATTCGGGCATTGAACTCATCGGCACGGCGGCGGGCGAGTGTTCGGACGCCCGGACCATTCTGCCGAAGGCCATCAACAGCGTGATCTGGCGTATCGCGTTGTTCTATGTCGGCTCCGTCGTGCTGCTGGTCTGCCTGTTGCCGTGGACGGCGTATCACGCGGGCGTCAGCCCGTTCGTCACGTTCTTCTCGGCGCTGGGTGTGCCGGGCGTCGATACGATCATGAATATCGTCGTCCTGACGGCGGCGCTCTCCAGCCTGAATTCGGGTTTGTATTCCACCAGCCGCGTTCTTCGGGCGCTTGCGGTCGGAGGCTCCGCGCCTCGGTTCCTCGCCCACCTGAATCGCAGTTCCGTCCCGTCGGGAGGCATCTTTCTGACGGTTTCGATCTATCTGATCGGCGTCGGCCTTAACTACATCGTGCCCGCGCAGGTGTTCGAGATCGTCCTGAATTTCTCGGCCCTGGGCATTGTCGCCACCTGGATGTTCATCCTTGGCAGCCAGATCGCCTACCGACGTCTGGTGAAGCGTGGTGAGCGCCCGGCAAGCGCGTTCCCCATGCCCGGTGGTCAGGCGATGTCGTGGCTGACCATCGCCTTTCTCGCAGGCGTCGTAATTCTCATGGCGTTTGATTATCCGGCAGGCGTCTTCACCATTGCGGCGTCGCCGTTGATCGCCGTCATGCTGTTCGTTGGCTGGCTGCTGGTCCGCAACAAGCCGCCAATGATGATGCCGGAGACTGTCCCGTCGATCGAACTGACGCGCCGTATCCTCGAGCACGAGCAGGATTAACACGTCATTTACGGCGCATGACGCTGGCGAAGATGCGCGCGTCGTGCAATTCTTGCGGCACTTGCCGGAGGGGCGGAACGCGGGTCGCCTGGACCTGCGCCTCTCCTCCGTGCGCCATCGGCTCGCGGGCGATGAAGGGTGACCCGCCCGGACGTTCAGCGTTCGGCACGCGCCGTCGACGCCGGTATCTGCGGGACGACATGTCCCGGCACGCATCCTGAGTTCAGCAGAGAGAAACGTAAGATGTCCATTGAACGGATGAAAGAGCAGATGTCGAGCAAGGGCGGCTTCATCGCCGCGCTCGACCAGAGCGGCGGGTCGACCCCGGGGGCGCTGGCGCTCTATGGAATCTCCGAGGGCAGCTATTCCGGCGACGAAGAGATGTTTCGTCTGATGCATGAGATGCGTTGTCGCATCATCACCTCCCCGGCGTTCACGGGTGAGAAGGTGATCGGCGCCATTCTCTTCGAACGCACCATGGACGGGGAAGTCGAGGGCAAGTCTGTCCCGAGCTATCTGTGGAACGATCGCGGCGTTGTCCCTTTCCTGAAGGTCGATAAAGGGCTTGAGGACGAGAAGAACGGCGTTCGCCTGATGAAGCCGATCCCCGGCCTGGACGAGCTTCTTGCCCGCGCCGCGAAGCTTGGCGTGTATGGCACCAAGGAGCGTTCGGTCATCAACCTGCCGGATCGCGAGGGCATCGCCGCGATCGCGGCGCAGCAGCTCAAGCTCGGCGAGCAGATCGCAGCGCACGGGCTGACGCCGATCCTTGAGCCCGAAGTGCTGATCAAGAGCCCGGACAAGAAAGGCGCCGAGGCGATCCTCCGCGAAGAGCTTCTCAAGGGTCTCGACGCGCTGCCGGGTGATTACAAGGTCATGCTGAAGCTGACGATTCCCGACGTGCCGGACCTTTATCTGGACCTCGTCAAGCATCCGCGCGTCGAGCGGGTCGTGACGCTGTCCGGTGGCTATCCGCTGGATGAGGCGTGCAAGCGTCTGGCCGCGAATCACGGTCTGATCGCCAGTTTCTCCCGTGCGCTGGTCGGCGACCTGAAGGTCTCGATGAGCGATGCGGAGTTCGATGCGGCCCTGAAGACCGCGATCGACAAGATCTACACGGCGTCCGTCGAAAAAATCTGAACCGCCCGTTTGGGTCTTCCGCTCCCGCCAACCGGCGTTCCGGTCTGGCGGGAGTGCTTCGTCGTGTCGCCGACGCGCGGTTTTCTCCCCTGAAGCCTATCGTGCTCTGAAGAGCGGATCGCAGGAAGATCGTCCGTCGTCGGGCCGGGTTTCTTCATTATTTTCTGTAAACGTCAGCTCTCTGGTTCCGTTGTGTGAGCCGTGAAAGTCCAGAGCTGGCCTACCGCGTACTGAAACCGGGCGTGGTTAATGTAATTTGATCGCAAGATTCGGAGTGTAGATGCACTCGCGAGCCGCCAGGAACATAGCGCCAGAAAAGGAGGCGTATATATGTTCTGCATTCAGCGGCTCGACGCGAGCGAGTTCACGTGGCTTTCCAGACTTTCGGATGAGGAACTGTCAGTGATCGGCGCAAGGCGGTGCGTGGTTGACGCCCAGCCGGGATTTCCCGATCGCATCGAAATTCGTGATCTTGAAATCGGGGAAAACGCTATTCTGCTCAATTACGAGCATCAGCCCGCCGTTACGCCGTACCGGTCGCGGCACGCCATTTTCATTAAAGAAGGCGCAGAGCGCGCGGCCAACATAATCGACAAGATTCCCGAAGCCATAAGAATTCGTATGATTTCGCTGCGGGCGTTCAATGTGGCGGGGGAGATCATCGACGCCGATCTCGCCGAGGGGACCGATCTGCAGCCACTGATCGAGCGTTTCTTCGCCAATCCGGACGTGTCCTATCTCCACGCACATTATGCGAAGCGGGGCTGCTACGCCGCTCGCATCGTTCGGGCCTGAGAAGCGGCGAGGTATCTGATTGAGGGCGTAGTAACAGGCGGAACTTTCCGCGCCGCTTCGGCGTCATCAATCTGAGCCCGTGGTTACGCTGCAACCCGTTCAAGCCTGCGCGACGACGGTGAGCCGCCGGCTTTTGAGCGTCAGGCCAGCCGAAGGCGGGCAGCGATCCATATGCATTGGATATGGATCGTGCGATTTCCATATAGTAGTAAGATGAGATCGACGACGCCACACTCCACCCAGATGTCGATCCCGTTGGGGATCAACGAAAGGACAGGGAGCGTCTTTCATGACCACAGAGAAATTTACCGTCGGGCATTACTTGTCCGCGCGTCTCGGGCAGATCGGCCTTAAGGATCATCTCGCCGTCGCAGGCGATTTCAATCTTGTCCTTCTGGATCAGCTTCTGGAAGAGGGTTCGACCCGCCAGATCTACAGCTGCAATGAACTGAACTGCGGTTACACGGCTGAAGGTTATGCGCGAGCGAATGGCGCGGCGGCGATGATCGTAACGTTCAATGTCGGCGCCTTGTCCGCCGTGAACGCCATCGGTAGCGCTTACGCGGAAAGCCTGCCGGTCATATTCATCTCGGGCGGCCCGAACACCAACGATCAGGGCAGCGGCCATATCCTGCACCACACGATCGGCACGACCAATTACGGTTACCAGATGGAGATGGTCAGCCACGTCACCTGCGCGGCGGAAGTGATCCAGTCGGCGGAGAACGCCCCGGCGCAGATCGACCATGCGATCCGCACGGCCCTGCGTCTACGCAAGCCCGCTTACATCGAAATCCCCTGCAACCTTGCGAGCGCGCCTTGCATGCGTCCTGGACCGGTTTCCAGCCTTCTGGCCGAGGCGACGCCGGACCGTGTGAGCCTTGACGCTGCGGTGAAAGCCGCAGGCGAATTCCTGTCCGCACGCGAAAAGGTCGTCATCCTTGTCGGCAGCCGCGTTCGCACGCTGGGTTCGCTGGAGCCGATCGTGGCGCTGGCCGAGCGCGTTGGCTGCGCCGTCACTGTCATGGGCGCCGCAAAGAGCTTCTTCCCTGAGGATCATCCGCTGTTCCGCGGCGTTTACTGGGGCGAGATCAGCACGATGGGCGCGCAGGAACTGGTGGAGAGCGCGGACGGCGTGATCTGCCTTGCGCCAATCTTCAACGACTATGCGACTGTGGGGTGGCAGTCCCGTCCGAAGCCGGAGGACACGCTGCTCGCCGACCTGAACGAGGTCACTGTCGACGGACGCAGCTACGCCGGCTTCCATCTGGGCGCCTTCGTGTCTGCGCTGGCTGAGAGCGCGCCGCGTCGTCCGGCGACCGGACAGACTGCGAAGCCCGCGCCGGATGTCATTCCTGCGTCGAAGCCTGATGCGGCGCTGACGAATGATGAGATGGCGCGCCAGATCAATGCTCTGGTCGACGGCAACACCACCCTGACGGCCGAGACCGGCGACAGCTGGTTCAACGCGGTACGCATGAATCTGCCGGGCGGCGCCAAGGTCGAGAGCGAGATGCAGTGGGGCAGCATCGGCTGGTCCGTCCCGGCTGCGCTAGGCGGCGCATACGCGGCACCGGATCGTCGTCATGTGCTGATGGTCGGAGACGGCTCGTTCCAGCTGACGGCGCAGGAAGTGGCGCAGATGGTCCGCTACGAAGTTCCGGTCATCATCTTCCTGGTGAACAACCGTGGCTATGTCATCGAAATCAAGATTCATGACGGCCCGTACAACTACATCAAGAACTGGGACTACGCGGGTCTGATCGACGCATTCAATGCGGGCGAGGGGCATGGTCTGGGTCTGCACGCACATAATGGCGCGGAACTGGCCGAGGCGATCGAGAAGGCCAAAGCCAACACGCGTGGCCCGACCCTGATCGAGTGTCATATCGGTCAGACAGATTGCACCGACATGCTGGTTCGCTGGGGCAAGAAGGTCGCCGCCGCGAACAGCCGTCCGCCCGCCAAGGCGTAAGTCAGGTTTGGCTCCGGGGCGTTTCAGCGCCCCGGAGCACGTTACGGTGATCATGAGGCTCGCCAATTCTGAGCCATATTTTCGATTGCGCTTATCCAGTCCTATCGCGGCTGTTATTCATCTCCCCTATATTTGCCTCACAAGCATGATCATTGCGCATGGATGGACGACCTTCCGAGGCGACCATATTGCGCTAGTGTGATGCTGTGTGGCCAGAAGTGGTCAAAGAGGCGCGCATCTTCAAAGACGCGCTGATGTGTGGTCGCAAAGAGGGTGGGTTGATGCGAGTTGGGCTGTTCGTGCCGTGTTACGTCGACGCGTTTCATCCGGAGGTTGGTCAGGCGACGCTGGAGTTGCTTGAGCGATTCGGTCTCGACGTCGATTATCCGTTCGACCAGACCTGTTGTGGTCAGCCGATGACCAACACCGGTTGCCACGAGGAATCGCGGGCCACCGAAGAACTCTTCGTAAAAAATTTCTCTGAATACGATTATATCGTGGCGCCTTCCGGCAGCTGCGTGAATCAGGTGCGACGTAATTTCACGGCGCTCGAACAGACGGAGGAAGTGACGGCAGTTCGCGCCAAGACATTCGAACTGGTCGAATTCCTGCATGACGTTCTGAAAGTCGATGCTTTTCCGTGGGCCGAGTTTCCGCACAAGGTGGCGTTGCATAACAATTGCAACGCCCTTCGTGGCCTCAACATCGCCAGCATGTCGGAGCTTCGGAACGAGCGTTATTCCAAGCCGAAGGATCTGCTTGGCAAGGTACGGGGGCTGGAGTTCGTCGATATCGCTCGCCCCGATGAATGCTGCGGCTTTGGCGGCACCTTTTCGGTGTTCGAGGAAGGGATTTCCTCCCGCATGGGGCAGGACAAGGCCCGCGATCAGGCGCGGTCAGGCGCCGAGTATGTCACCTCGTCCGACAGTTCCTGCCTGATGCATCAGGAAGGGTGCGCGCTGCGATTGCAGTTGGGTCAGAAATACATTCATATTTCCCAGATTCTGAACGGATCGCGGGCATGAGCGCCGCTACGCCGCAGACTCCGGCCGGTAAATCGCCAGAGGGCGCACCGGAACATCTGACGCATGCGGCTGGAGCCAGCGTGACCATGCCGCCGCGTGGGCCTGAGGAGCAGCCCCGTGGTCCGGTGATCCGTCCTGGCCGCCCGGTCGATCAGTCCGAGGCCGCGAAGCGGTTCATGGCGGCGCCGCAGCATCTGGCCATGCACGATCAGCGTCTTTGGGATCTTCGTCAGAAGCGCGACCGGCAGATGCACGGGATCGAGGAATGGGAGGAGCTTCGGCAACTCGCCTCCGACATCAAGATGCATACGTTGACGCATCTTGATCATTATCTGGCTGAGTTCGAACGCAACGCGCTGGCCAATGGCGTGAAGGTGCATTGGGCGAGGGACGCGGGCGAGCACAACGCCATCGTCGTCGATATCATGCGCGCGCGGGGCGCCAAACGTCTTATCAAGAGCAAGTCTATGCTCACGGAAGAATGCGGCTTTCGCGAGTACGCGGCGGAGCATGGTGTCGAGGTCATCGAGACCGATCTGGGCGAGCGGATTCAGCAGCTTGACGACGAAGCGCCGAGCCATGTCGTGGTGCCGTCCGTGCACAAGCTACGAACGGACGTCGCCGCCGTCTTCGCGCGCACGCTTGGCACCGATCCAGATAACGCCGACGCCGGTTACCTCGCCGAGCAGCAGCGCGAGACGACACGCCCGCTTATCCTGAGCGCCGACGCCGGTATGACCGGCTGCAATTTCGCCGTTGCGGAAACCGGCTCGGTGGTGGTCTGCACCAACGAAGGCAACGCGGATCTGTCGGCCAATACGACCGGCCTGCATATCGTTTCAATGGGAATCGAAAAGCTTATACCCAAGCTGGAAAATCTCGCCGTCTTCGTGCGTCTGCTGTCGCGCAGCGCTCTGGGCTCGCCGATCACGCAGTACACGTCGCATTTCCGTGGGCCGCGCAAGGGCGGGGAGATGCATATCGTGCTAGTCGACAACGGCCGCACCGATCGTCTCGGCATGGAGCAGTTCTGGACGTCCCTGAAATGCATTCGTTGCGGCGCGTGCATGAATACGTGTCCGGTGTTTCGCAGGTCTGGCGGACTGAGCTACGGCGCGACCTACACAGGTCCAATCGGATTGATTATCGACCCGACGTTCAATCGTCACAAATATTCGACATTGCCTTTTGCTTCCACAATGAATGGAAGTTGCACGAACGTCTGTCCGGTGAAGATCAACATTCACGAACAGATCGCGGGCTGGCGTAAGGTGCTTTCTGAAAATCACGAGATTCCGGCGTTCAAGAAAAACATGATGAAGGCGGCAGGCGCGATTCTATCATCGCCGCGCCTGTACCGGGCCAGCCTGCCGTTGGCCGACAGCGCGCTGCGACATCTGCCCCGGTTCATCATCTATAACCGGATGAATACCTGGACACGCGGTCGCGAGATGCCGCACACGCCGCGAGAAACCTTTCATCAGTGGTACAAGCGCGAGCGCGGCAAGGACGGCAAAAAAGGCAAGGGGAGCGGTCCCTCGCCCAAGGTGGAGGGAGATGCGTCGTGAGCGCCAGCAGCCGCGAGGCGATTTTTGCCGCCATCCGCGCCAATCGTCCGAAAGTCGACGCCCCGCTTCCCGCTGTGCCGCTGTTCGACGCGAACACTCCGGCCGATCTGGTCGCGGCGTTTACGAAGATGGTCGAGACGATGGGCGGCAAAATTCTGGAGCCCGGCGAGGGCGACCCGATCGCCGCGTTGAGGGCTGCGGTGGCCGGCCGTGGCGTCGTCGCCAGCGCGGTGAAGGAACTGCCTGACGACGCCGCGCAGGGCGTTCGCGCCATTACGCCGGACATGACGCCAACGTCCCTGGCGGATGTGGAGGTCAGCGTGGTCCGGGCTGCGTTCGGTGTCGCGGAGACCGGTTCGGTGTGTCTGCCGGACAGCAGACTGGTTGTGAACACCGCTGGCTTTTTGGCGCAACATCTGATTGTGTTGCTCGACCCGGCGCAGATTGTCGCCAACCTTCATCACGCTTACCTGCGACCCGAGTGGCGGCAGCACGCATACGCTGTTTTTCAGACAGGCCCGTCCGCAACCGCGGACATCGAGGGCGTGCTGATCCACGGCGCGCAGGGCGTGCGCTCTCTGCGTGTGCTGTTCTGCCCCGAGACGTAGAGTCTAATATCAAAGAATGCGAGGAACGCCCACGCAGCGTTACGAAAGCTGTCACGCGCTCCTGTCGGGTGGACGTGTCCTGCCGTGCGAGCTAGACGATATCGAACGCACGAAGGCGTGACATCTGACGGAGGTCTTTCGGCGTCTCGCGATGACTTACCGGGGTTTTTCTTTCGACCGGAGCTGGCGTCTGGCGCTTCTGGCCCTGACGCTGCTGGGGTTTCTGGGGCAGGTTGCTCTCCAGTCGTTCGCCGGTCCGATGGAGACGCCGCGAGCGGCAATAACCCGACTGCTCGGCGTCGACATCGCGGCCACGAATTCGGCCTCGGCTATGGCTGGCATGAGCGGCATGGATACCGTCGGGTGCGCCCACGCTGTAGTGCGGGACGATTGTGCCGGCGGTCATGCACATTCCCAAGATGGTCATGCTGGAGGACAGCAGGACGAATCCTGCCCACTCTGCCCGTTACTGCATATCAGCAGTTTCCTTCTTGCGTCTTCTCCGTTTGCACCCGGCATATCGTCGGCGTGGCTCGCCGTTCGCCTGCTCTGCGCCGCACCGCGCGCACCGCCCGCGATCATCCGGCCTTTGCCTCCATCACGTGGACCGCCGCTCTTCGCCTCACTTCGTCTCTCAGTCTTTGAGGGTGCGGATAGGCGCTTGTTTCCAGCCGGTCTTAAGCTGCATTAGCGACCAGCGGCGAAGCAGTTTTCCAAAATAGCAGTTTTGGAAAACATACGACGTCACAACGATGCGTGACCATCGGCGCGCCCGGGGCAGCCATTGCTCCGGCGAACCTATGGTTCCCGCCGCGCACTCTCCTGGCTGATCCGCAAATTCAGATCAGGAAGAACGAAATGTTCTCACAGTATTGGAAACGCCCAGCGCTGGCGGCCATATTGGTCGCCGGGTGTGCTCTTGCCTGTTCGGCTCAGGCTGCATCTTCCAGAGAGCCTGCAACTGAAACGTCGAGCGATCCGGCCTTACGAGCGAAAGCCGCTGCGGCGGGGGAGAGCCCGGCAGGAAATTCTGGGCAAACACGCCCGTTCAGCAAACTGAGTGCAGAAGCAACCGAGTATCTGACGGTCACGGGGATCAGGCGCGCCGCAACGCATAGTCCCGATGCGACGTCGCTGTTTCGGAACGCACTTGGGTTCAGCAGCTATGGGGCGGGGGGAGTTTCGGCGTTGCCTGTGCTGAACGGTATGGCGGATGATCGCGTGGCGACGTTTGTGGACGGTATGCGGATCGCCGCCGCGTGCCCCAATCATATGAACCCCGCCCTGTCTTACGTCGATCCGGACAGCGTGGAGAAGGCGGTGGCGATCGCGGGAGTAACGCCGGTCAGCGTCGGTGGCGACAGCACAGGCGGAACGATCGAGGTCGAGCGGCGCGATCCGCAGTTCGCGACGGACGGCGCCCTTTTGGTGACAGGGCATATGCGTGGAGATTATCGCAGCAACGGCGGAGGCTCTGGTGCGTCCGGGTCGCTTACGGTCGCGAACGACACGGTGAGCCTGCGCTACTCGGGCTCTTATTCACACGCGAGCAATTATCATGCTGGCGGAGCAGGTGCGCAGGTGCGCTCCACCAGTTACCTCAGCTTCAATCACGCAGTCACGCTCGGCGTGCGTCATGAGAATCACGCGCTGACTCTGACGGCGGGACAGCAGGACATCCCGTATGAGGGATTTCCGAATCAATACATGGACATGACCAACAACCGATCGACCTTCGTCAACGGCAAATATGTTGGTTCGTTCGGTTGGGGAACGCTGGAGGCGAGGGGGTTCTGGCAACGCGTGACGCACGCGATGGATATGCTCTCCGACAAGGGCGGGCATACGTCGAGCACAGGCATGCCGATGAACACGGATGAACGTACGGCCGGTTATTCCGTGAAAGCGACGATACCCTTGGGGCTGCGACATACGTTGCGGTTCGGCAGCTCGTTCGATCATAACGGATTGAATGATTGGTGGCCGCCGTTACAGGGAAGCATGATGATGGGGCCGAACACGTTTCATAACGTGAATGGCGGTCATCGGGATCGGCTCGGACATTATATCGAGTGGGAAGCGCAATGGTCCCGACGGTTCTCCACCGAACTTGGTCTTCGCAACGATCTGGTGACGATGAACACTGGAGCGGTGTCGCCATATTCCTGGACCGGAATGATGTCGATGGCGGACGCCGCCGCTGCGCAGCGTTTTAATGCGGCCTCGCGCGGGCGTACAGACGTCAATTTTGACGTGACGGCTCTGGCGCGCTGGCGACCCGTGGACTCGCTGCTAATCGAGGCTGGTTACGCACGGAAGACGCGTTCGCCCAATCTCTACGAACGTTACGCATGGGGTGCGGGCGCGATGTCTAGCCAGATGATCGGCTGGTTTGGCGACGGCAACGGTTATGTGGGGAATCTGAACCTGAAGCCGGAGGTGGCCAATACGGCGAGCATGACGATCACGTGGAGCGACGTTCGGGATCATGCTTGGCAAATAAAGATTCAACCGTATTTCACCTACACGCATAATTATATCAACGTCGTGCGTATCGCGGAATTTGCCAGCGGCCTGTCACAACTACGCTTTGTTAACCACAACGCACAGAGCTATGGCGTCAATGCTCAGGCCTCCCGTCGTTTGTGGAGCGACGATGCGTGGGGAACGGGTGAAATCCGGGCGAACATCAACTGGGTGCGGGGGCAGGACCTGGTCACGCACTCCGGTTTGTATCATCAGGCTCCGGCCAACGGACTTGTCGGCATCTATGAAAAATATCAGAATTTGACAGGGAGAGTCGAAGTCACGCTCATGAAGAAGAAAAGCTCGGTCGACTGGCTGCGTAACGAACCCCGGACGCCCGGTTACGCTCTGCTTGGGGTGGGCGGATCGTATCGATGGAGAAATTTTCTTCTCGACGCCAGCATCGACAACCTTCTTAACCAGAGCTACTACCTGCCGCTTGGCGGTTTGTCGCTCGGCGACTATGACGCGACTGGCGTTCTTGGTCCGTTACAAGGTCTGGGACGCTCCTTCAATCTGAGTCTTACCGCCAGCTTCTGACATTCGAACTCTTCACGAACCTCTATCCGGCGCCGGCGTGCGCGTCGGATAGAGCGCGCGGTCACAGGTTCGCGCGGTACGGTCGATGGCTATTGACTTTGGGGGGGGCGTTTTTAAAGTGAGAAACGGACGATATCACATTAAAAATAACGCGGTCCCTTAATGAAAATATTCGATGTTTTGCTCTTGGCGCCATTCGTGGGGCTGTTGTGGCTGCCTTTCTATAACCTGCAAACGCCGGTTCTGTTCGGTTTCCCGTTTTTCTACTGGTATCAATTCGCCTGGGTGCCCGTGACATCGGTCCTCATCTGGCTCGCATGGAAGAAGGGAAGCCGGACATGAGCGGCGGCGTGTCCACCGATATGGTGGCCCTTATCGTTTTCATCATCTTTTTCGGCGTGACGATTGTCGCTGGAAGCACAGTGTCCAGATGGCGTGGACGTCTGTCGTCGAACAAGGCTCCTGAGAAAGCAGTTCAGAGCGGCGGCCACGGCGCTGAGGACTGGGGGTTGGGTGGCCGGCAGTTCGGCGCATGGGTCACGTGGTTTCTCGTCGGTGGAGATTTTTACACCGCATACACGGTGATCGCCGTTCCGGCGCTGGTTTACGCGGTTGGCGCGTACGGCTTCTTCGCCCTGCCGTACACGATTATCGTCTACCCCTTCATCTTCGTCGTCATGCCGCGTCTATGGGATATCGCGCACAAGGCCGGGCTTGGCACTGCGGCTGATATCGTCCGGGCTCGCTTCGGCAGCCGGCCGCTGGAACTGGCGATCGCGACCTCGGGCCTTGTCGCCGTGATGCCGTATATCGCGTTGCAGTTGATCGGCATCCGAACGGTCATCGAGGCGCTTGGTCTTCCGGGCGACGTGCCGCTGGTGGTCGCGTTCGTTTCGCTTGCCGCTTACACGTGGTTCGGCGGCCTGCATGCCCCGGCGCTGACCGCGTTCATCAAAGACATCATGATTTACATCGC
The DNA here is from genome assembly GCF_002153745.1 of Acetobacter sp. DsW_063. GTDB lineage: Bacteria > Pseudomonadota > Alphaproteobacteria > Acetobacterales > Acetobacteraceae > Acetobacter. Next base: position 20,617 of record NZ_JOPL01000033.1, read on the forward strand.
CGTGATCGCCGCGGTGACGGTGATCCCGCTGCATCTCGGCGGATACGGCCATATGTTCGCGGCGATGAACACGACCCTGCCGCCGCCTGACGGTGAGCATGTGCTGAAGCCAGCGCAGATGGCGCCATACGCCACGCTCGCGTTGTCCTCTGCGTTGGCCGCGTTTTTGTACCCGCACACGCTGACTGGTATTCTGGCGGCGAAGTCGGCGGATACGATTCGTCAGAACGCTGTCTATCTGCCGATCTATACCATCGTGCTCGGGCTGATCGCGATGCTGGGCTTCATGGCTCATGTCGCTGGCGTCGATACGCACTCGTCCTCGCTTGTCGTGCCGCTACTGTTCCAGAAAATCTTCCCGAGCTGGTTCGTCGGTTTTGCTTTCGCGGCAATTGCGGTCGGTGCGCTCGTTCCGGCGGCGGTGATGGCGATCGGAGCGGCGAATCTCCTGACCCACAACATCCTGCCCTCACGCTACGACACGGTGAATGGTGCGCGGGTCGCGGGTCTGGTTGTGAAGCTGGGCGCCCTGTTCTGCGTGTTGTTCCTGAACGCACAGTTCGCCATTGACCTTCAGCTTTTGGGCGGCGTGATCATCCTGCAGACGTTCCCGCCTCTTATCATGGGGCTGTTCAAGATCCGGTATTCGTCGGTCGGCATGCTGGCGGGTTGGGTGATCGGCACGCTCGTCGGTCTGGGCCTGTGCTGGATGGACGGCCTGAAACCGGTTCACGCGGTGCCGCTGGGCGGCGATGCGCCGACATTGATATCGACCGGTCTGATCGCGTTGATCGTCAATCTGCTGGTGGTCGGCGTCGTCACTCTGGCGGGTCAGTTGGCCGCAGGCCGGAGCGGGAATGCCGCCGTTACGAAGTAAGAACGGCTCTGCTTCCCAATAAATAAAGCCCTCCGCCCTGAAACAGGGCGGAGGGCTTTCTTCGTTTTGAGCCGCCGTTTCCGTGTTGCAGGATCGCGGAACGTTGCGGTCTGCGATGCAGTAGACGTGGGTTTTACGCCCCGGACTGTTGAGACACGACCAGATCCAGAATTCGCATCGTATTGCCTCCGACAACGCCATCCGCCGGTATCTTGGCGCGTGATTGCGCCATGCGGACGGCGGCGGCCGTTCCCGCGCCGAAAACTCCGTCCGTTTCAATCTGGCTGACGCCCGCAAGGACGCGGTTGAGCGCACGTTGTACGGCGCGCACGTCCTGTCCCCGGCTTCCGATTTGCAGCAGACGCGTGGAGATGGAGCGGTGATGAAGCGGCGCTCTGTGCTGATACGGAGCCCTGTCTCGCCCGGGAATGACCGACGCCGTCGTGACGGCAGATTGGGGCTGTTGATCCGCCTTTTTCGGGGCGGCCGACTGTAGCGCTGTACGGTCTTCCGCAGCGCAGGCAAGGAAAAGAGCCTTCGTGTCGTTATTGCGCTGGTCCGATGGACCGTGCCGTCGGCACGCTCCTGCAGCCTTGACCCAGTCATGGTTTTGGCAGGCGGCGATCAGGGTGTGGAACTGCCTGAGGCCGGTGGCCTTCCGGTGACGGGCGGGGTCAGCGTTCCGTCCTTCGCCGAGATTGTAGATCATGTCGAACAGGGCGATCTTCGCTTTCTCGGGGTAGGAATCGAAGCCCGAAAAAACATCGACCAGATCGGCATAAAATTCCTGCAGCTTCACATCGAACAGCCGCGTGATCTCAGCATCCGGCATGACGAGCGTCGTGCTGGATTCATAGAACTTGGCATTATGGGAGTTCGGCGTGTGCGCAGGCGACAACGCTTGTATCGTTTCCCACTCCTTCTTCTTTTCTGCCGCCGTGGCTGGCGCTCGTGTAGTCTTGTTGAGGTAGCTCAGCGTCGTCGCATCCTCTGCAGTCGGGCAATAATATCCGACTGCGACCGTAACGAGACTGCGGCTGTCCAGGTAGAAATGGGCCACCCGTCCTTCACCGTTGCCGATAAAGCTGCGGATTTTTGTCAGGGTCGCATCGGAGATCGACCCGCCGCGCCACGCAAGCGTCATTGCGCGGCCGCCTGAGGACTGGCGAACGTGACTTGCTCGCAGCTCTGCAGCGGCGCCGCCTTGCCGGAATCCTGACGCCCGGGGACGAAGGCGGGCTCCAGAGCAGTGTAGATCAGGACGGGACGGTCAAGGACGTCCTTGTCAGCGAGCAGCGTCACATATCCTTGCGCGGGCTTGTCTTTCGACGCGCAGAACGGGTCCTGCTTGTGCGAGACGCCGCTCACGGGCCGGATGACATAGACGTCAGGGGATATCTGGTTTTCCTGCCCCGGGAAGGAGCCGTAATATTCCAGCTTGAACGCGCCGAGGTGAGGGAAGGTCACCTGGTCGCCATTAATGGAAATATGATCATCGAACTGCACGTCCGAAAGACTTTTCCAGTTCGTGATCTGCGGCGGCTGGTGCGGAGTCTGGGCGAGTGTGTGTCCGGACGTCAAAACACTGCATATAAGGGCGGCCAATCCCAGATTTCTGTTTGGAACTTGTGATCTGGAGCGTACAAAAAACTGAATCACTCTATCCTCGACTTAAGATTGCACGGATACGACTTGTCTTTTGTGACTATATACCACGGAAGCTGTAGGCGGGAATTCCCGTGGCCGGTCGGGAGAAACCTGAAGTTTTTCCGTGCAGGGGTAATACGGTGTGCAGGAGCCATTAGTCTCCGGGGCTTTGCGGTCGCTTCCGGTGCGAACGTCAATCCACAGGGTTGTGTGCTGTGTCGACGCGGGCCGGAAGATCTGACCCGCCCCGGTTCTCTGAAGCCCTGCCCGTTCAAATATTGTGGAGAGACGGAGAGCGTTCAGGGCGTCATGGTAACGTAGCCGCAGCTTTGATTATGGCGCGACGTTTTGACACATCACCCGCACATGACAGGCCATCCGGTGGATGGATTCGCCGCTCATGCCTGTGCTGGCGGGGGCATTGGAAGCCATCCGATAAGCTGGCTCTCTTGCGTCGGTATCCGGTCGACGCTCATGTAAGTGTCGAAAAAATACCGTCCTGTCATGTAACCGACGACAGCGGTTGAAGGAATCGGGCCCTCCTTCAGCCATTCCCGCTGGGTCGAGAACGGGCGGTCTATGCCAGCGCGGTCGAATTCGTCGTTTACGTCGCGAAAAGGGCCGGTCGCGCCAGCGGCGCCGGTTCTGATCTTGTAAAGTGTCTTGGCGAGCATGCCCTGCGCAAGCAAAGGGTCAGGGGTCTGGATCATGCCGTAAGACCCGGTGGAGACGAACTGGCTGTCATATTTAGTCGCCCTACCGCGCGAAGGGCCTGACGAGTAGCTGCCGTTCACATGGTCGATAAGGGTGACATCACCACCACCGTTCCAGGGTGCGAAGCCGTCGCGTGCAATGTCCTGAGGCGAGCGCGCGTCCCAGCGGTAGGTGTATTCAGGCAATTTTTTCTGGTTAAGGACGCGCCCGGCGATGCGCCGTTTCCTTCCAAGCCAGGTGGTCAGGTCAGACAAGATGGATCTCCGTGCCAAGTGGGTGTGGAAGGGCTGCCTGCGAAAGCCTGAGCGTAAAATTGCAAAGTATTTTAATTGGCTTGCCTCTTCCGGCGCGGCTCATGCCAGACGCACGTCACACAGGGAAAAAGGAAGGACGAACCTTTTAGAACGGCTTTCATATTGCCGTGACGATACACCGCCGACCGGATGCTACAATCGGTAATTGGTGTCATGCACGCGCTCCCTGCCGGGTCTGCTGCGCAGTTCTGCCCGTGGCTCCGTTGACGATGTCATGGTAAGGACGCCACTCATGACCATCCGCACACGCTTCGCTCCGTCCCCGACCGGCCTGCTGCATATCGGCAACGCCCGCGCCGCCCTGTTCAACTTCCTCTACGCCCGCCACCATGGCGGACAGTTCCTCCTCCGCATCGAGGACACGGACAAGGAGCGTTCGACGCAACAGGCCGTCGACGTCATCTTCGCCGGTCTGAGCTGGATGGGAATCACCGCCGATGAGGAGCCGGTGTTTCAGTCCACCCGGCAGGCGCGTCACACCGAGGTCGCGCTGCAACTGCTTGAGGCAGGCCGCGCCTATAAGTGCTTCTGTACGCCGGAAGATCTGAAGGAGATGCGCGAGCGGGCGATGGCGGAGGGCAAGCCCCCCCGTTACAACGGCATGTGGCGCGACCGCGATCCGTCCGAAGCCCCTCCCGGCTCTCCTTACGCCGTGCGAATCAAGGCCGAGCGCGAGGGCGAGACGGTTATTCAGGATCTGGTGCAGGGCGAAGTGCGCGTCGCCAACGCCGAACTGGACGACATGATCATCCTTCGCTCCGACGGGACGCCGACCTATCAGCACGCGGTGGTCGTGGACGACCACGACATGGAGATCACCCACGTTATCCGTGGCGACGATCACCTGACCAACACTTTCCGGCAGCTGATGATCTATCGCGCCATGGGCTGGACACCGCCGAACTTCGCGCATCTGCCGCTGATCCACGGGCCGGACGGCGCCAAGCTGTCGAAGCGGCACGGCGCGCAGTCGGTCGTCGAATTCCGCGACGAAGGCATCCTGCCGGAAGCGCTCTGCAACTATCTCCTGCGCCTCGGCTGGGGCCATGGCGACGCCGAGATCCTGTCGCGTGAAGAGCAGATTCGCCTGTTTGACCTCGACGGCGTCGGCCGCTCGGCCTCTCGCATGGACTACACCAAGCTGTCGCACATCAACGGCGTGTGGATGCGCGAAGCCGACGACGCGCGGCTGACCGATGAAGTGATGCAGCGCCTCGCCGGGCGCGAAGGCGTGGACACGGGAGAGGATACGCGGGCGCGTGTTCTGACCCTGATGCCCGGCCTCAAGGAACGGGCGCGCACGCTGGTCGACCTGACCGACAGCGCCGCCTTCCTGGGGCGCAGCCTGCCGCTGAGCTACGACGCCAAGGCCGAGAAACTGCTGACGCCGGAGGCGCGGGCCATGCTCGGCGCGCTGGCGCGGGACCTCGCCGTGGTCGATCCGTTCACGGCACCGGCAATCGACGCGGCGCTGCGACGCTTCGCGGAAAACAGCGGCCACAAGCTGGGACAGGTCGCCCAGCCGCTGCGCGCGGCCCTGACCGGAACCACCACATCGCCCGGCATCGACGCGACGGTGGCGGCTCTGGGCAAGGACGAGGTTCTGGCCCGTATCGGAGCCGTCCTGCATGGCTGAGGGACGGTCCGACGGCGCGCGTTTCTTCTCGCCGGCGGGGCGTCACCTGCTGGGATTGCAGGGGATGCATCCTACCCAGATCGAGCCGATCCTCGATCTGGCCGAAACCTATGCGCTGATGAACCGCTCCAGAAAGACGCCGCGCGACCTGCTGCGCGGCCGCACGGTCATTAACCTGTTCTTCGAGGACAGCACGCGCACCCGCACGTCGTTCGAACTGGCCGGAAAGCGGCTGGGCGCCGACGTCATCAACATGTCGGTCGCGCAATCTTCCGTGAACAAGGGCGAGACGCTGCTCGACACGGCCGCGACGCTGAACGCCATGCGGACCGATATCCTCGTCGTGCGCCACGCCCAGTCCGGCGCGCCCGCGCTGCTGGCGAAAAAAGTCGAGGCCGCCGTAGTGAACGCGGGCGACGGCACGCATGAACACCCGACGCAGGCGCTGCTCGACGCGGTCACGATCCGCCGTCACCTCGGCCGCATCTCCGGCCTGACCGTCGCGATCTGTGGCGACGTCGCGCATTCGCGCGTCGCGCGCTCCAACATCCATCTGCTGACCGCTATGGCCAACAAGGTCCGCGTCGTCGGCCCGCCGACGCTGGTGCCGGGCGCGTTCTCGGCATTGGGCGTCGAGGTCCACCACACGATGGAGGAAGGGCTGCGCGACGCCGACGTGGTGATGATGCTGCGTCTCCAGCGTGAGCGCATGTCCGGCGGACAGGTGCCCAGCGCACGCGAATATTTCCGCTTCTACGGCCTGAATCGCCGCCGCCTCGACCTCGCGAAGCCCGGCGCGCTGGTGATGCATCCGGGGCCGATGAATCGCGGCGTCGAGATCGACAGCCAGATCGCCGATTCCGATCAGAGCGTCATTCAGGAACAGGTCGAAATGGGGGTCGCCGTACGCATGGCCGTCCTCGATCGTCTGGTGCGCGGAGGCGTGTCATGAGCGCGAAGAGCACAGACATTCTGTTCGAGAACGTGCGCTTGCTGGACCCGGCAAGCGGGCTGGACCGCCCCGGTCGCCTGCTGGTCCGCAGCGGCAGGATCGCAGATCATGATCTGCCCGGCGCCGAAGGCGCGCCGGAGGGCGCCGAAATCGTACAGGGCGGGGGCGCGGTGCTGTGCCCCGGTCTGGTGGATATCCGCGTCGAAATTGGCGAACCCGGCCACGAGTATCGGGAGACGGTGAAGTCCGCCACGCGCGCGGCCTTCGCGGGCGGCGTCACCACTGTCGCCGTGCTGCCGACGGGAACGCCGCCCATCGACGACCCGGCCATGGTGCGGCTGCTCCGCTCGCGCGGTGACGATCCCGGATCGCTCACCCTGCTTCCGTATGGCGCGGTCACGAAAGGCTGCAAGGGCGGCGAACTGGCCGAAATCGGGCTGCTGCGCGAAGCGGGCGCCGTGGCGTTCACCGACGGCGCGCAGGCCATCGCATCCGCCCGGCTGATGAAGCTCGCCCTGACCTACGCACGCGGTTTCGGCGGCATGGTCGTGCAGCACCCGGAGGAGCCGTCTCTGGCGGGCTCCGGCTGCGCCACGGACGGGGAGCTTGCGATACGCCTCGGCCTGCCGGGCATCCCGACCGCCGCAGAGGCGATCATGATCGCGCGCGACATCCGCCTTGCGGAGCTGACCGGCGGGCGGCTGCATTTCGGCCATGTCTCCACGGGGGAGGGCGTCGAGCTGATCCGCCGCGCGAAGCAGCGGGGCCTTGCCGTCACATGCGACACGGCGCCGCAGTATTTCGATCTTAACGAGAACGCTATTGGCGATTTCCGAACCTACGCCAAGTTCTCCCCGCCGCTGCGCGCGGAGGCCGACCGGCTTGCGATCTGCGCCGCCCTTGCGGACGGCACCATCGACGCCGTCGCGTCCGACCACACCCCGCGCGACGCCGACGACAAGCGCCTGCCGTTCGCGCAGGCGGCGGCGGGCGGCACGGGGCTTGCGACGTTGCTGGGCGTCACGCTCACCCGGTATCACGACGGCACGCTGTCGCTGCTCGACGCGGTGGCGCTGCTGACCAGCCGTCCGGCCGCGTTGCTGGGGCTCGACAGGGAAACGACGGCCGTCACGCCGTCCCGCGCGCGGGGCGGATGGCGCCCGGCCGGGGCGTTGACCGCCGGACATGCCGCCGATCTGTGCCTGTTCGACCCGGATCGTGCATGGCGCGTCGTGGCGGGGTCGCTGCCCGGTCACGCGCAGAACACGCCGTTCGACGGGCGCGCGCTGGAAGGCCGCGTGCTCGGCACCTGGAAAGAAGGATTGCGGGTGTTCGGGGGAGAGGCGTGATGCTGGAGAACTCTTCCGCGCTTCTGATGGGCGCGATCGCGTTTCTGTCCTACCTGCTCGGCAGCGTGCCGTTTGGGCTGGTGCTGACCGCGCTGTCCGGCGAAGGCGATATCCGCAAGGTGGGCTCGGGCAATATTGGCGCCACCAACGTGCTGCGCACCGGGCGCAAGGACCTTGCAGCGGCGACACTGGCGCTGGACGCCGTCAAGGGTGCCGTCGCGGTCGCCATCGCATGGGTCATGACGCCGCCGGACATGGGCGCGCAGGCGATGTGCGTGGCGGCGGTGTTCGCCGTGCTGGGCCACTGCTTCCCGCTCTGGCTGGGCTTCAAGGGCGGCAAGGGCGTCGCAACCGGGCTGGGCGCGGTCATGGCGCTGTCATGGCCCGCAGGGCTCGCGGGCTGCGCCGTCTGGCTGCTGGGCGCGAAGTTGACGCGCATTTCCTCGGCAGGCGCGTTGCTGGCCTTCGCCGTGATGCCGCTGGTCCTGATGGCGCTGGCGGGGTTTTCGTTTTCAGCGTCGCCCAAGCCGCTGGCGGGGGTGTTGATCGCGGTGCTGATCTTTGTGCGGCATCACGCGAATATTGCGCGGCTGTTGAACGGGACGGAGCCGAGGATCGGGAAGTAGGGTCGGGCTATTTCCTCGTAATGCTGATTTGGTGATTTTCTGTTTTCATTTTCGATGATTTGGTACGCGAATTTCGTTTGCGCTTAACTTATTTTAAAAAATTCTTTTTTGGCATCGTCAACAAGTGTGATGGACGTGCATTTGTCATGTGGCGTGTTTCATGAAAACATCGATACAATTCTTTTTCTCAATGCGAAGGCTAACGCGAAAATTATAACTACTCCCCATAAGAAAATTTTCTGTTTCATTTTTTTTGATTGGTGAGGATTTTTCTTAAATAGAAGGAGTAATTTAATAATTTTTTCCTTTACCCAATCACGATCTGGGTCTCTGTTTTTCTCTATTTTAAGTCCTTTGAGTGTGCTGCCAGCGAGTTTGATACCGGCTAGGAAGGCAACCGTGAGATAGAATGGTCCCCATTTTATGGTTTTTTCACGGCCATTTTCATCGCGAGAAGCGACAAGAGGTTTTGCCTCTTCCCGAAGTGTCAGCAAGGTGGGTAAGACGCATTCCGTCGCTAAGGCGACAGGCCGGAAGATACGATCCGGATCGTCCGTGCCACCATATTTATAAGCGTACTGGCAAAATACTGGTGGCGGTACTTCGCATTTTTCTGAAGGTTTCGTAATCGAGTATCCGCCATGTGATTGAGTGGCCGGGCAAGTCGCTGCGTTGTAGGCATCTATTTCTCGCCTAATGGCAGCTTCAGTTTCCAAGGACGCTGCCTTCCTGAAATTTCCGTACCACATAGCAAGGGAATCGGGGGAAAGTTCTTCGAAAGACGATAAGGTTTCAGTGCTCTGTTCAAGAAGCACTGCATGGAGGTTCTCCGTCCAAATGCAAGAAGTAAGCTGATCGTTTCCAGTTCTGTGACACCAATCAGCGTAACGATCCGCCTGATGCATGAGCCACGCGCTGTTGCCGTGCATGCTTTGCTCTTTTTGGGTGTAGTCAGCGGCGTCTTGAATTTTGGCTGCGTCAACGACAAAGAATAAGCCGGTAGACAAGCCGACAATAATCCAGAGATGTTCGAATAAATCCCACCGTTCTTTGGGAAGTCGAAAGAGATCTGCAAGAAGGATGGACAAGCTCCATCCACCGACTAGCGCCATTATGGCGAGGGTAGCGTAGCCGGGAACGTCCCCAATACGTCCGGGACTGCCGAATATGATTTCTTTCGGATCCGGGTTGATGACCGGCGCACCGCACAATGACAGGAGGCCGGGAAGGGCTATGAGCAGAAAGATGGCCGATGCAAAAATAGGACGCCTGAGTGTCAGTGCAGCGAGAGCGATAAGACACGCCTCCACTGCAGCGGCGAGTACGAGGCTTCCTAGGATAATCGCACGTCCTTGGTCTGCGTCGAATACTGTGATCAGAGGAGGGGAAGCGTTAGGTGGCACAATGGTGTGTAGCTGTATGCCTAAACTAATTAAATTTTGCTGTACTGCCCAAGAGGCTCGACTAAGAGCGAAGAGATAGGGAGCGAAGAAAGCGCGCAACATAAATGGACTCCGTCATCGTCACTTAGAGGTATTTTATCGACCTTTCAACGAACTCTCAGCTTGCCCCTTACCTACACTTGCGGTGTCGCTTCAGTCCACACGGGGTTAGATCAAAGATCGTCTTCAAATATTCAGCTATTCTGCCCGCAACACCTTGTTCGATTCCGCTGCATAGAACTTACACTTGGGAGGATACCACAATGACCACCATGAAAGCCGCCGTCTGCCGCGAATTCGGTAAACCGCTGACCATCGAACAACTCGCAATCCCGACGATCGACGAGAACCAGATTCTCGTGAAGCTCGACGCCTGCGGCGTGTGCCACACCGACCTGCACGCCGCGCGCGGCGACTGGCCCGCCAAGCCGACCCTGCCTTTCATTCCGGGCCATGAAGGCGTGGGCCGCGTGGCGCGGGTTGGAAGCAACGTGAAATGGGTGAAGGAAGGCGATTTCGTCGGCGTGCCGTGGCTGCATTCGGCCTGCGGCCATTGCGAGCACTGCTACGGCGGGTGGGAAACCCTTTGCGAAAAGCAGGAGGATACCGGATATTCGGTAAACGGCTGTTTCGCCGAATATGTTGTGGCCGATCCGAATTATGTCGCGCACATCCCTGCGGGCGTCGATCCGCTGCATGTGGCGCCGGTGCTGTGCGCGGGGCTTACGGTCTACAAGGGCCTGAAGATGACCGACACGAAGCCGGGCGACTGGGCCGTGGTTTCCGGCGTCGGTGGGCTGGGGCAGATGGCCGTGCAGTATGGCGTGGCGATGGGTCTGAACGTCGTCGCCGTCGATATTGACGACGCCAAGCTGACGGAAGCCAAGGTTCTGGGCGCGGCGCTGACCATCAACGCCAAGACCTTAGACCCGGCGGCGGAGATTCAGAAGCAGATCGGCGGCGCGCATGGCGTGCTGGTGACGGCCGTGTCCCGGTCGGCCTTCGCGCAGGCGATGGGCTATGCGCGGCGCGGCGGGACCATTGTGCTGACCGGCCTGCCGCCGGGGGAATTCCCGATTTCGATCTTCGATATGGTGATGGCCGGGACGACGGTGCGAGGGTCCATCGTGGGGACGCGGCTCGACATGATCGAGGCGCTGTCATTCTTCGCGGATGGCAAGGTGCGGTCCGTCGTGAAGGCGGACAGGTTGGAGAACATCAACCAGATTTTCGACGATCTGGAGCACGGCCGCGTGGAAGGCCGCATCGTCATCGATTTCAGGAGCTGAAAGACGCCGGTCCCGCATAGAGACCGTCTGAATGGAAGGTCGGGCTCCGCCCGAACCCGGAAGGGGACTTGTCCCCTTCACCCCGTCCTGTTGATAGACAAACCGGTTTCCAAAGGCCCCCGGCCTTTGGCGGGTCAAGGGCAGAGCCCTTGCCTTTCCCCTTATGAGCCGGAACCAGGCGCCCTTGGCATAAAGGTCAATGGCTCGCAGCGGGTGTGGCGGTCGAGACGTCCTGCGCCAGCGCGGGCGCAAACGGCGCGATGGTTCCGTCCGACGGCAGCGGCTTCAGACCCAGCAAGGTCATGACCAGCGGGTAGACGTCGACGTTGTCGAACGTTGCGATATGCGTTCCCGGCTGGAACGCCGGGCCGCTGGCGAGGAAGGTCGCCATCATGTCCGGCTCCTGATTGTCGTAGCCGTGGTCGCCGCCGTTCGGGTTATGCGGCTTCCACTTGCCGGCCTCGATCACCCATCCGTCGTCGGGCATGCAGACGAAGGCGGGCACGCGGGCGTTGTGGCCGTAATGCAGGCGCTCGGGGATGTCGGCCTTCGCCCAACAGACGACATGGGCGTGTTTTTTGGTCAGGTTGGCGGCGAGCACGGCCTCGTTGCCCGGCGTCGGGTCTATCCCGGCGTAAGCGCCGCCGACGACCAGGTGAAAGGTCTTCGCGGGGCTCAGGTTTTCCACATGGATGACGCGCTTGTCGCTGATCGCGGCCATGCCGTGATCGGACACGACGATGATGTCGGCTTTGATCCCGCGTGATTTCAGGCCTTCGACCAGCCGCCCGATGGCGGTGTCGACGGTTGCGACGGCCTGCGTGGTCTCGGGCGCGTTCGGTCCGTTTTCGTGGCCGGAGTGATCGACGATGTCGAAATACAGCGTGGCGAAGCGGGGGCGCTTGTCGGGCGTGCGGTCGAACCAGCCGAGCAGGTGATCGACGCGGTCGTTGGACGACATCTTCGAATTGAACGGCAGCCAGTCGGACGGGCGCACGCCGTGGATGTCGGCCTCAGAGCCGGGCCAGAAGAGGGTGGAGCTACGCACGCCCTGCTTTTCGGCGGTGACCCAGATGGGTTCGGCCTCGTCCCACCAGCGCCGGTCGATCAGCGCGGTGCGGTTGCCCAGGCTGAAATGTTCGTTGGCGATGGCCGGATCGTCCATTGTGTTGCCGACGATGCCGGTCTCATCAGGGCGGCGGCCGGTCACAAGGGTGTAGTGGTTGGGGAAAGTGATGGAAGGGTAGGACGGGCGCATCCCGTCGGCCAGCACGCCGGACGCGGCGAGAGCGTTCAGGTTCGGCGTGACGTCGCGCTTGAGGTAATCGGGGCGGAACCCGTCGATGGAGACGAGGATGACCGGTGTGGGCTGCGGGCCTTGCGCCGACTGCGTCGCGTCATGCGCGCAGGCGGCGAGCAGCAGCGCGATTGCGCCGCTGAGTCCCAGCCGTTTCAGGCGGGATGTGCCGAGGGTCTTCGAAAGAGGGCGCTTCATAGGTTCGCTCGCTTGTGAGGAGCCCCGACTGGCGTAGCGCCTTCGGGGCTGTGGTCTGCTGCATGCTTTCATGAAGCATCCACGCGCGGGCGAACAGGGGTGGAGCGTTGTGCGGTTTGGGGGCAGGCGGCCGCGCGACGAGGGGGGCTCCATTGTTTCTGGTGGCTTTTTCTGCCCGATTTTAAAGCGGGCGCCGCGCAGGACGGCGCCCATATCGAAACGAATGTTCAGAAAACTTTCAATTCTCGCCGGGGGCCAGTCCGCGATGTTGCAGCATCGGTCCGATATCCGGGTCTTTGCCGTAGAAGGCGCGGAACATCGCGGCGTAGTCCTGCGTATGCCCCTGCGAGAGGATCATGTCGCGGAAACGCTGCCCGTTTTCGCGGGTCAGGCCGCCGTGATCGCGGAACCATGCGTAGACGTCGTCGTCGAGCATTTCGGTCCAGAGATAGGCGTAATATCCGGCTGCGTAACCGTTGGCCCAGATGTGCAGGAAGTAGCTGGAGCGGTAGCGGGGCGGCACGTCGGTGACGTCAAGTCCGCTTTTCTTCAGGGACGCGGCCTCGAACGTATCGACGTTCTGTTTTGGCGCGCTGGCGGACAGGCTGTGCCAGTCCATGTCGAGTTTTGACGCGGCGATGATCTCGCCCAGCGCGTAGCCCTGATTGAAGCGGGCCGCGCGCCGGATCTTGTCGATAAGGTTGGCGGGGATCGGCGCGCCTGTGTCGATATTACGGGCGTAGTGCGCGAGCACTTTCGGGTCGAGCGCCCAATGTTCGTTGAACTGGGACGGGAATTCTACGAAGTCGCGCGCGACGGCAGTGCCGGAGACTATGGGGTAGGTCTGGTTGGCGAAAAGCCCGTGCAACCCGTGGCCGAATTCGTGGAACATCGTCACCACGTCTTCGAAGCTGATCAGCGCGGGCTGGCCTTTTTCCGGCTTGGGCAGGTTGGCGATGTTGTAAATGACCGGTTTCGTGCCGAGCAGTTTCGACTGCCCGACCAGATTCGACATCCACGCGCCGCCATTCTTGTTGTCGCGCTTGAAGTAATCGAAATAGGCGAGGCCGAGCGGCGATCCGTCCTTGTCGAAAACTTCGAAGACCATGACGTCAGGATTCCAGACCGGAAGATCCTTTCGCTCCTTGAAGGTCACGCCGTAAAGCTGGTTTGCGGCGTAGAACACGCCGTCGCGCAGCACGGTGTTGAGTTCGAAATAGGGACGGACTTCGTTCTGGTTGAGGTCGAAGCGCTTCTGGCGGAGCTTGTCGGTGTAGAGGTTCCAGTCCCAGGGCTTCAGCTTGAACGATTTCCCGTCCGCTGTGATCTCGTGTTGCAGATCGGAGGTTTCACGCTCCTGCTCGGCGCGGGTCGCGGGGACAAGGCGGTTCATGAACGCCTGCGCCGCCTGCGGCGTTTTCGCCATCTGGTCGTAAAGTTCGTAGGACGCGTAGTCGGGGTAGCCCAGCAGCGCCGCCTTCTGCGCGCGCAGTTGAGCGATTTGCGAGATTATGTCGCGGGTGTCGTTGGCGTCGCCCTTCTCGGTGCGTGTCCAGCTTTTCTGGAACAGCGCCTCGCGCGTCGTGCGGTTTTCCAGAGATGAAAGGACGGGCTGTTGCGTCGTGTTCTGCAACGTGATCGCCCATTTTCCGTCAAGGCCCCGGGAGGAGGCTGCCTTCGACGCGCCGATCATGCCTTCGGCGCCGATGCCTGCCAGAACCGTCTTGTCGTCCACGATCAGGGCCGCGGCTTTCGTGCCCTCCATCAGCTTTTGTTGAAAGCTGGTTTCAAGCGACGATATCCGGGTGTTGAGCGCGCTGAGGGTCGTCCGGTCGGCGGCGGAAAGCTGGACGCCCGCGTGTGTGAACTGCTGGTAGTAGAGTTCGAGAACCTGCCGCTGTTCGGGATCGAGTTTCAGGGCGTCGCGCTGGTCGTAAAGCGCTTTCACGCGCGCGAACAGTTTTTGGTTGAGGAAAATCGCGTCCTGATGCGCGCTCAGTTTCGGGGCCTCGATCTCCTCCACCTTGTCCAGCGCCGGGTTCGTGTCCGCGCCGTATACGCAGCTGAATACGTTGTTGACGCGATCGAGCATCCGGCCGGAGCGTTCGAGTGCGGCGATGGTGTTTTCGAAGTCCGGCGCCGCCGGGTCGCTGGCGATGCGGTCTACCTCGGCGCGCTGCTCGGCCATGCCCTGCTCGAACGCGGGCTGATAATCGCTGTCATGGATGAGGTCGAAGCGCGGCGCCTGAAAAGAGAGCGTGCTGGCTGCCGCGAAAGGATTGGCGGGTGGCGCGTCGGCTCGGGCGGTCGCCGCCGTGCAGAGCGCGCTTGCTGTCAGCAGCGCGACCAAGGCTGCGGAACTGCGCAATCTGTGAGGCGAGGGGCGGGAGGAAGGCGGCGGGGGCGCCATGAAATATTTCGCAATCATGGCGAATCGTTATGGCGCGCCGATCCGGCAGGTCAAGCGCTGCGCAGTGCGCATGCGGCGTCAGTGAGAGGTTTGCTCGCTGTGAAAGAGATCTTTCCAGTGAGCGGGGTGTGTTGGCGGCAGAAAAAATTCCATCGCGGCCCATATGACCACGAGGACTGCGGCGGCGATCACAAATGGCGTGAAGCTCGGCGGCCGGGGAGGGCGTGTCGGGCGACCGTCTTGCGGACCACCGCCCTTAGCCGTTCCCCAGGTCCCGCCGTCAGGCACGAATCGCAGCCTGAAATTCTTCCCACTCGCGTTTGCTCAGGCCGGACTCAGGCTGCGTCACCGCTTCGCCCGTCAGCATGCGACGCAGGACCGCGAGCATGGAAGCCGAGAATGTGAAGGCGCCGACGCGGTAGTCCTGAAACGCTTCCGCAGTGACGGGAACCCAGGCGCGAAGGATGTCGAGCATCGCTTCTGCGTAAGCGCGGATTTCGTACTGCGCGTGCGGGTCGATCCGCAGCGACAGGAAGTGCATCAGGTTGTGCAGATCGACCTTCCAGTACCACTGCGTGTAGGCGTTCAGCGTCAGGTTCATGCGCGCCAGTTCGCGGGCGAGCCCGGGGCCTTCGTCGGTGTCCAGCAGGTGTTCGTAGGTCCGGTAGCACCGGGCGGCGTCGTCGCGCAGAAGTTCCATCACCTGCTGCGCGGTCTCGGCGTCGAGTGTATCGCCACGTCCCTGACGGTTGCTGGCGCTCTGTGCCGCCATATGTTCGGGGGCGGGCAGGTAGAACTCGTTATCAAGGATCGAATAACGCGCCGAGTATTCGTTGACGTTGGCCGTGCGGTGCCGGATCCACTGCCGGGCGATGAAGATCGGCAGTTTGATGTGGAACTTGATCTCGCACATCTCGAACGGCGTCGAATGTCTGTGCCGCATGAGATAGCGGATCAGGCCGGAATCTTCAGAGACCTTCTTGGTGCCGCGTCCGTAGGACACGCGCGCCGCCTGAACGACCGCCGAATCGTCGCCCATGTAATCGATAACGCGGATGAAGCCGTGGTCGAGCACGGGGATCGCCGTGAACAGCTTTTCCTCGAGTGCGGGAACGGTTGGGCGGCGTGTGGGAGCCGAGGCCTGGGAGTGGGCTTCGATCTCGGCGCGTTGGGCGTCGGTCAGGGGCATGGCTGGTGGTCTGGCGCCTTCGAAAAAGGGATGGCGAGGATCGTTCGCATGCGCTGCGAGGCGGCGTGGCGACCTTCGTGTCGGGTGAAGACCTCTAGCACGCGGGACTCTGGATAGGAACGTGCGGGAGTGGCGCCGCGCAAGCGGCGGCCGTTACCGGCTGGGGTGGCCTCCGCTGAACGCCGCGAGCGTCGTTGTGGCGGACACCGGGAAGTCGAACACCACGACCTGTTGCAGCAGGGCGCCGACTTTTTGTTTGTAGCGCTCGTGCGCGGCGTCGAAGAACGCGGGATCGTTCACGATCGGTCGTCCTACATAAAAATTCCTGTCGCCCTGCGACTTGAACGTGACGAGGAACCCCAATTGGAGGCCTCGATCAACGCCTTCGCCGCTATCCTGCAGGCCTGTCTCGATCGACTGGACGACGGTCGAGCCGTTTGGGCGGCGGGACAGGCGGGCGAGGTCCAGAAACTCCTGAACGACCATCTTGCGTTGGGCGTCCGTGGCGCCCGGACGCAGTTCGAACATGACCATGTGCTTCACCGTTCCGGGACGAAAGTCGGGTGCAGTGAAGGCGACGAGGCCGACCTGATCGCGAAGCTGCTGCGCCGCCAGTGCGGCCGCGTCCGGTCTGGCCGTATGCGGTTGCTGGCTCGGCTGGGCGACGGCGCATTCGCCAGCCGGCGCCAGACAGATCGCCGCAAGCAGGACGGAGCGGCGGAGGAGTGGAAGATGCTTCATTGTGGGCCTCAGGGCGGTGGTCTGTCCGCGTATATTACGCGACGCGGCGGAGGCGGTTGGAAAAGCTCTGGTCACAAGAGGTTGCGCGCAGATCGCGTTGGCTCCGCTTTGGGATGGCGAGCGCTTGCGCGCGGTAGGGCGGACGCCTATATGTCGCCATGCAGGAGGAGTTTCGGCTCCTTGGCTATGGCGATAAACGGAACGTAGAATAAGCGTTGTGGACCCGGGGGCGGTACCCGGCGTCTCCACCATCTCCTCCAGCCCTTCGGGGCGGGGAAACATGGGGACGAAACAGGCTCGACACGCGTGGTAAAACCGTTCCTTTTGCCCGGCATTGTACCACCGTCATCGGGCTAAATCACAAGTGCCAACGATAACTCTGAGGTGCTCGCTGTCGCTGCATAAGCGATAAGCGCGGTTCGGGAGGGCACCGGGCAACAGAAGCCCTCCCACTTCAGTTTTCTTCACGACCCATGGCGGTTCTGGCGCGTTCACCCTTGCGTGACGACGCGTCGCCCAACGGCGCTTGCGTTCAGTTCCTGTTTGCCGCATCCCTCTTCCAGACGGGCTGGCGTCGGCATGTTGCGCCGCGCGCCCGAAAGACCGTCTCCGAAGCGCACGGCGTGAGGGGGACGCTTGTTAAAAACAGGGGCTTTTGCGATGGCCAGCGATCACGACGACACCGAGTTTGGCGGCGAACTGCCGGAAAGCCTCCTGCCTTACGAGGCATGGATGGAAGACGCTTATCGCGAGGTGATGTTGCGTGCGCTCGAACATGTGAGCCGGGAGGGGCTTGCGGGCGGCCACCATTTCTATGTGTCTTTCCGCACCGACTGGCCTGGTGTGGAGATTCCGGCCCGGCTCCGCGCCCAGTACCCGCATGAGATGACCATCGTGCTGCAGCATCAGTTCTGGGACCTTACGGTCGACAGGATCAAAAGTTGCGTCTCGGTTGGACTGTCTTTTGGCGGCGTCGGTTCGACGCTTGTGATCCCGGTAGCGGCGATTACGGGATTTGCGGACCCGCATATCCAGCTCTCCCTGCGTTTCACGACGCCGGACGAGCCGGAGGCGGCGGTGCCCGTGCTGGAAGAAACCCCCTCCGTTCAGGAGGAGCGGTCAGAGCCAGAACCCGACGCTTCTCCTGCGGTCGTAAGCCTCGACGCATTCCGCAAGAAGGGCCCGAATCAAGGCTGACGTATTCTGGCTGGCGTGGTCGTCGGTCGGAGCGCACGTCGGGAGACCGAGACAATGACTGTTCAGACCCCCGTCGCAAAAGCGCCGGATTCCTCCGTCGCCAAGGCTTCAGCGACACGGGATTTCGCCTACGCCCCTGTGTTCCAGCTCGGTAACGACGAAACGCCCTACCGTAAGCTTGACGTGAAAGGCGTGAGCACGCTGACGGTCGATGGTCGAACCGTCCTGCGCGTCGACCCTGCCGCCCTCGAGGCGCTTGCGACTGAGGCATTTAACGACATCGCGCACCTGCTGCGACCGGGACATCTGGAATCGCTGACCCGAATCTTGAAAGATCCGGAAGCGTCGGACAACGACAAGTTCGTGGCGCTCGATCTTCTCAAGAACGCCTGCATTTCCGCTGGCGGCGCGCTGCCTATGTGCCAGGACACCGGAACGGCGATTGTCGTCGGCAAAAAAGGCCAGCGGGTGTGGGTGGAAGGCAATGACGAGGAAGCGCTTTCGCGCGGCGTCTACAACACCTACACCGGCACCGCTTTGCGCTATTCCCAGATGGCGCCGCTGACGATTTTCGAAGAAAAAAACACCGGCACCAATCTGCCCGTGCAGGTGGACATCGCGGCCAATCCCGGCACCTATCATCCCGAGCAGTATGATTTCCTGTTCGTCGCCAAGGGCGGCGGGTCAGCCAACAAGACGTTCCTGTTCCAGGAAACGCGAGCGTTGATCTCAAGCAAGGAAAACCTGCTCAAATGGCTTGAGACGAAGCTGAAGACGCTCGGCACGTCCGCCTGTCCGCCCTATCACCTCGCCATTGTTCTGGGCGGTCTGTCGGCCGAGCAGACGCTCAAGACGGTCAAGATGGCCTCGACCCATTATTACGATTCGCTTCCGCGCGAAGGCAACGAGAACGCTCAAGCCTTCCGTGACGAGGCGATGGAAGCCGAAGTGTTGAAGATGACCCAGAAACTGGGCATCGGCGCGCAGTTCGGCGGTAAATATTTCTGCCATGACGTCCGCGTCATCCGCCTGCCGCGCCACGGCGCGTCCTTTCCAGTTGGCATCGGCGTGTCTTGCTCGGCAGATCGTCAGGCCAAGGCGTATATCAGCGCCGAGGGCGTGTTCCTCGAACAGCTTGAGCGTGATCCGGCCCGCTTCCTGCCGGAAACGACGGATGAGCACCTCGGCGGCGACGTCGTAAAGATCGACCTGAACCGCCCGATGGACGAAATCCGTGCGGAACTGTCGAAGCATCCGGTCAAGACGCGTCTCGCTTTGACGGGAACGGTTGTCGTGGCGCGCGACATCGCCCACGCCAAGTTCAAGGAACGTCTGGATCGGGGCGAGGGCCTGCCTCAGTACCTGAAGGACCACCCGGTCTATTATGCGGGCCCTGCGAAGACGCCCGTAGGCATGCCGACCGGCTCCTTCGGCCCGACCACGGCAGGGCGCATGGATTCCTACGTCAACGACCTGCAGAAGGCCGGGGGCTCGTTCGTCATGCTGGCGAAGGGCAATCGCTCCAAGGCCGTCAAGGACGCCTGCCAGAGCTATGGCGGCTTCTATCTGGGTTCCGTCGGCGGCCCGGCTGCGCGTCTGGCGCAGGATTGCATCCGCAAGGTCGAGGTTCTGGAATACCCCGAGCTTGGCATGGAGGCCGTCTGGAAGATCGAGGTCGAGGATTTCCCGGCTTTCATCGTCATCGACGACAAGGGCAACGACTTCTACGCTGGCCTGACCTGACGCAGGCATGATCCGGATCCCTCGGGGCAATGTCCCGAGGGGCTTGCATTCCTCCCGGTTTATGCCCCCATAAAGACAGTGGCGCGGTCCCTCCATCCTTTGGGGCCGTGCGGTCGCAACGCGCGCCGGGCTTCGCTCCAGCAAGGTTGTGGTCCCTCTTGTGGAAGGTGCTCGTGGAATGCGTTTTACCGTCGATCGTCTCGATCATATTGTGCTGACGGTTCGCGACGTCGAAATCTCGGCGTCATGGTACCAGCGCGTTCTGGGGATGGAGCGCGAGGAATACGGGCGCCACAACCGCACCGCCCTGAAATTCGGCGGGCAGAAGATCAATCTGCGTCCCGAGGGGATGGAGGGGTGGGAGACCGCCGAATACTCCACCTGCGGCGCCAACGATTTGTGTTTCGTGGCCGCCGTTCGCAGCGAAGAAATCATCGAGCATTTGCGCAAATGCGGCGTCGAGGTGGTGGAAGGCCCCGTGGCGCGCCTTGGAGCGCTAGGGCCGATCACGTCGGTTTACTGCCGCGATCCGGATCGGAATCTGGTGGAGATTTCTTCGTATCAAGGGTGAGGAAGCTGTGAGAAGACTCTCGAAAACTTAGAACAACCTGGATTGGTATTTGTCTTTAAACGATGTTTCTGGCGACGCTTCGTAGGAAAGTAAGATACTTCTTGTCTTCGCCATGAAAAATTTCAATTCCGCCGCCCATATAGGCTCGCATTAATTCATCGGCGGCATGGTCTTTTTGATCAAGATCGAAGAGAGACTGTCCATAACGAAGATGAAGAAATGGGTTACCCAACCCCCCCGGGCAAGTCATAGCGTAGGCTAGGGCCTCAGTAGCTGACGTGTTGTACCCAGCCAAGAAGCAGGAGTCAGCTATGGCCGCCAGAATCCAGGTTGAGGCCTCCCAAGTATTTTTGGGGTCAGGAACAAGCCGCCAGGCAGCGTCGTATTGGTCGAGGGCCTCGTCAAAAAGGGCGGCTTTAGCTAAATCATCTCCCTTTTTGCACAGGGACTTTATTCTTTCGTAGAGATCGTCAGGAAGTTCTCCTGTTATTTCTGGTTGGATCATTTTTTGCGTTTTCCTGTTCCAAAGCTGGGTGGCGATGTGGATACTTTTTTGTAAGTGTCGTCAGAGCCAAATGAAGCGCCATCGCTGGAGTTCAGTGGACCGTACTCGAAGTGATAATGGTAAGGGTTTAGCATGAAACGGCGAACCTCAGGAGATTTTTCTCCATATTGGTAGTATTTATTATTCCATTGTTTTACTGCGGCAAAATCTTCGTTCCCTACTTTTCTGTGCCCCATATGAATTTTTTTATTTAAAGGCAACCAGTTATATTCGCCATTTTGGGTTGTCTGAACGTGGACTTGAACATTTTCTCTTAAAAATTTTGTTGTGTTCGACGATTTTTTATTCTTCAACGCTCCTTCTGTCGCACGTAATGCTAAAATTTCATCTTTGGACGCTTTTTTGTATTCCGTGCCGCTTTTTACTCTTATTTTACCCTCATGTGCGCTGCGCTCTAATAGATCGAGCCCAGTTCGTGAGTATTTCCCAGGAGTGGCTCCTACACACCGCTCGCGGGCGCTCTTTTGAGATTTCCCCGGCTCAGTACCTATATTTTCATGACGTTTATTTGTTGAAGCTGCGCAGTCTGTTGATGTGGCTCCGGCCTCGCCTGAACTTGGTGCGGCTCTTTTGCGCGTCGAAGGCGTATAAGTTGGATCGGAATCCGAGACGCTAGCGCGTTTACCCATTAGCGGAAATCCGTGGCGGCTTGCCTTGTAATGATTCGTCCTGATTCATCAAAACGCGCAATCTAGCATCCGCGTAAGGTCCGCACAGGAATTTTTGAGTTTCCTGTTGATGGGTAATCTCTCCGTTGGAGATGAGCCATAACTTTGAATAGTATCCGAAACCCTCTTCTGTTGATGCGCCCAAATTTCGTGCTTCAAGTTCTCGCTGTTTCACAAAATTTATGAGCTCCATATTGGTCATAGACTCAGTTGCAAGCGGCTGATCAAGACGTAGCCACTCAGCAATTTTTTTTCTCGATCGATCCAGAAGGTCATTTGAAATTCCTTCCAGCTGATCGCTGGTAAAGCACAAAGCGCCAAGCGTGGGCGAGGGCCAATTGTCTCTACATTTGGCCTCGAATACGCCCTCTGGTGCATCGAGTAGAAGAGATTTGGCGGGACCAAGCAACCGAGCCCTTTGAGATGCCTTCATTGCAGGCATCGTAATCGCGACAGTCGCCGGATCAAAATGACGGAACACGTGCATCTCCGTCTTCGGCCCGCCTGGCTTCTGCTCTTCTTCGGGAACAGGCAGCCGCACCATTGTCAGGCTCCGTAGGTGCCGGTAGAACGCCATCTCCTCGACGCCGGGCGCGTTCCAGAATACGCCGCCCGTCGTAATGTCAGGTAAGGATAGCAGCAATTCCAGCCGGTCGCGCGGCGCCATGATGTATTGTGGGCTGGTGCGTTGGATCTCCCGATCGGTCTGCTCAAGGAACAGGGATCGAGGTTTGAAGCCCGCATTTTTCAGCAGCGAGGGAAGGTCGTCAAACAACGCACCGTCGAACGCCACGGGAACGGGTGCGTCCGGCCAGTCAAACAGTCGCTTGCGAAATTCCTCAGGGACCAAGGCTTCCTCTCCATCGTCAATTTTATCTTAAGAATAAGACGACGATGAAGAAAAGCGGAGTTTCACGACCGGCAGGGCCGATTCATGAAACTTCGTTGAAATGACGATGGAAACGTCGAGAGAGGATTTGCGTTACGCTTGCAACAATCAGGCGTCGCTTCGCACCAGCACATGGTGCTTCTTACCAGAAGACAGCTTGATCGCGCCGTCGACCGCATCGGCCAAGGAGACGGTTTGTCCCTCGTCCGTAACCGTCACGTCATTGACGCGCGCGCCGCCGCCACGAATCAGGCGCCGCGCCTCGCCGTTGCTTGCGACCAGACCGGCCTCCGCAAAAATACGAAAGGCGGGAATGCCTTCGGCAAGGTCGGCGTGAGGAAGCGTGCACGTCGGCAGGGTGTCCACATGTTGCCCGGCCTCAAACACGCGGCGTGCGGTCTCGGCGGCTTCCTCGGCCGCAGCGCGCCCGTGACACAGGGCGGTTGCTTCCGTGGCGAGGATTTTCTTGGCCTCGTTGATCCCGGCGCCGTTTGCTGCGGCGAGACGATCGCACTCCTCCACCGGCAGATCAGTGAAGAGCTTGAGGAAGCGGCCGACATCTGCATCTTCCGTGTTGCGCCAGAACTGCCAGTATTCGAACACGGGCAGCCGCTCCGCCGACAGCCACACGGCGCCCTTGGCGGATTTGCCCATCTTGGCGCCGGACGACGTGGTCAGCAGCGGCGCGGTCAAGCCGAAGACCTGCTTGCCGTCCGTGCGGCGGACAAGATCGATGCCGGAGACGATGTTGCCCCACTGATCGGACCCGCCCATCTGCAGGCTGACGCCGAAGCGTCGGTTCAGTTCTCGGAAATCAAAAGACTGCAAAATGGAATAGTTGAACTCGAGGAACGTCAGGCCTTGCTCGCGCTCGAGACGCGATCTCACGGAATCGAAAGACAGCATACGATTGACCGAGAAATGCACGCCGACTTCACGAAGCAATTCGATATAGGGAAGGCGGTCGAGCCAATCGGCGTTGTTGGCGAGAGCGGCGTCAGAAGAGTCCTCGCCGAAAGTCATGAACTGCCGCAGGTTTTTCTCAATTCCGGCTATGTTCGTTGCGATAGTCTCTTCGCTCATCAGTGAGCGGGCTTCTTCGCGGAAGGATGGATCGCCGATTTTCGCCGTTCCGCCGCCAAGGAGTGCGACTGGACGGTGGCCGTGTTTCTGCAACAGGCGCAGCAACATGATTTGCGTCGCCGAGCCAACGTGCAGGCTGTCAGCGGTGGGATCGAAGCCGATATAGCCTGTGACCGGGCCAGCCAACATGGCGGTGTCGAGCGCGTCGACGTCAGTGCACTGATAGAGGAACCCGCGCGCGGTGGCTTCCTGCAGAAATGGGCTGCGGAGCGTGGCGGTGGATAATGCTTCGGGCTGGGTCATCTCAGTCTGGTCCTGATCGTCTGGCGCGGGGAGGTCTACCACGCCAGACGATCAGGAGAAACCGCCGCTGCCCGAAGGAGTGTCAGTCGGCGGCCAGCGGCATCGCGCGACGCGCCATGACTGTGCCTACATGGTCTTCAAGCGCATCGGTGACCTGCTCCGCCTGATTGGCGAAGATGTGGTCGGCCTCAGGGAAAATTCGATAATCGACAGTGACGTTCTTCTGAGTGTTCAGCTTGTCGACCAGCTTGTGGATGGCTGGTTCCGGCGCCATGTCGTCCTTGCCGCCAGCAATCATCAGACCGCCGCAGGGACAGGGGGCAAGGAAGCCGAAATCATAATGAGCGGCCGGGGGCGCGACGCTGATCCAGCCGGTGACTTCCGGGCGACGCATCAGAAGCTGCATGCCGACGAACGCGCCGAACGAATACCCTGCGATCCACAGCGCGCTGGAGTTCGGGTTGACTGCCTGCATCCAGTCAAGGGCCGCAGCTGCGTCCGAAATTTCGCCGATGCCGCCGTCATAGCGTCCCTGCGAACGCCCTACGCCACGCGAATTGTAGCGCATGACGGAGAAACCCATTTTCTCGAACGAGCGGTACATCGCGTAAGTGATGCGGTTGTTCATCGTCCCGCCATGCAGCGGGTGGGGGTGCAGAACCAGCGCCAGTGGCGCATTGGGCTCGCTGGAGTGGTGGTAACGTCCCTCTAGGCGGCCGTCGGGGCCGGCGAACATAACCTCAGGCATTATGGTTCCACGATTTCTGGTGGCCGTCCCTGGGCATGACGGTCGCCGTGTTAAAGGTGGTCGCCGAACGGGTGACGATGCCTCGCCGATCCGTCGGGTTCGAATGTAAAGTCACGAAACTTGATCTCTTTGCGGCGGCGCGGCGAAAGCGTAGCTCCGCACTGCATGACCGCTCAAAGACACTCGCCATTCCCTATTTGGGGCCGGGCTTACGTTGCGCGAGATGCTTATTCAACAGGGGAGATCTGCGCGCGATGCGCCGCCTCTCGCTGTTTCCATCACGCAGGGAGGTCACCCGGCCGGATCGCCTGGCAACGAGCGGCGCGGGCGAGCCTTGCTTGCGTGGCGCGTCGTAAGCTTCATGGATGGTAAGAAGGAGGTTGACTCGAACGCACGAACGTCCATGAAAGGTACTCCTCCTTGGCGCCGCACCCGGCGTCTCGCCACTTGTTAAGGTTCTTCAAGAGCGCCTTTTGTTTGCGCCAAATCGTGGCTTCGAAGCAACATATATCTGCGAGTTCACGGTAATGGCTACAGAAAACGTACAAAAGCGTGAGAGAGGGGCGGGCGGACAGGTGCCTATCTCGTCCGTGCGGCGGTCGTGAGCTTCACGCCGAAAGCGCCGTCATCGGGTCTTTACCTCGACGCTAATGCGTCTGAGCCTGTACGCCCGGAAGCCTTGGAGGCAATGGTCGAAGGCGCGGAAATCACAGGAAATCCCAGCTCTCTGCACCGGGCGGGGCGCGCTGCGCGTGCGGCGCTGGACCACAGTCGCCGTCTGGTGGCGGAGCGTTTTGGAGCGTCCGCCGAGAACTGTGTGTTCACTTCCGGGGGGACTGAGGCGAACCTGTTGGCGGTGCGTGGTCTTGGAGCGGGCCGGACGCTTCTGGTTGGCGCCACCGAGCACGACGCCATCCGCCGCGCGTTAGACGACTCCACTTTGTGCACGATTCCCGTCCTCCGGGACGGAACCCTGGACCTCGAAGTATTGGAGGCGCGCTTAAGCGAAGTTGGTCAACATGGCGCGCTCGTTTGCGCCATGCTGGCCAATAACGAGACCGGCGTATTGCACCCGATGTCCGAGATAACGTCGCTTTGTCGACGATACGGCGCACGTCTTCATGTGGATGCCGTACAGGCGGCGGGCAGACTGACGTTTGACCTCGGGTCTTTGGGGGCGGACAGCCTTGCGATTTCGGGACATAAGTTCGGCGGCCCAAAAGGCGCCGGGGCGCTGCTGCTTGCGGGCGAAGGGGCGGTGTCTTTAGCGCCGGTACAGGCTGGTGGGGGGCAGGAACGTGGCCGTCGCGGTGGCACGCCAGCTCTTCCCGCTATCATGGGTATGGCAGCGGCGCTTGATGCTGCGTCGACGCGTCCCAGAGACCTTGCGCCCCTCCGCGACGCCATCGAGATTGCTGCGCGAGCGGTCGGTGCAACCGTCTGTGGCGACGGAACTCCTCGTCTGGGCAATACGACCTCTTTGGCATTGTCCGGGATCAGGAGCGAGTCGCAGTTGATCGCGCTTGATCTGGACGGGGTCTGCGTGTCGGCAGGATCCGCGTGTTCCTCAGGAAAAGTGGCGACGTCGCATGTTCTGGAGGCGATGGGGCTGGGCGATCTCGCCGGATGTGCGGTACGTGTCTCGCTGCCCTGGAACACGCCGGATGATTGTGCGGAGATTTTCAACGCGGCTTACGCGCGTCTCGTTTCACGGCGACGTCGCGACGGATAGTGAACGCAGAAAGAAGGCTCGTGTCCCGGAAATCGCCGTAACATGTATCGATTTGAAACACGTCGTGGTTGGGGTGGCTCTATCGGTTGCGCTTGCTTGCGCAAAGACGTCGGCGCTCCGTACCCGGCTTTCGCTCGTCTCGTTGAATCCGGTCGTTCAGCACGCAAAGGCGTCCACCACGCTGCGTTATTCAGAACCTGCCGCGCATAATTCCGTTTAAGTTGTCCGATATGCTGATCCGGCAACGCCTCAATAAAGATCGTTCCAGCCGATTAGGCGCGTGCAGGAGTGGGCCAGCCCGGCGCGGAAACCGGGGCTGCACAGGGCGGCCAGTTCCGCTTCATGTTCATAGTCGGGCATCAGCCGGCTTATCAGCGCATTTTTGCTCGTGGCGGGATGAAAATAGATTTCCGACACGCCTTCCGGCAAATGCGCGGCCAGGGCCGCCACGCGGCTTGGGGTCATATGTCCGCTCCATGCGAGGCCGAAGCACCAGTCGTTGGTGATCATGCCTGCTTCGCGGGCTTGATGTCGAAGCAGTGCAGTCCAGCGGCGTAGCGCCGCGTCGCCCAGAGTGTCGGTATAAATCCCGGCCGCGTAGAGCGGCTCTAACGGCTCCAATGGCACGCGCACCGCTTGCAGGCCGAATTTCTTGCCGATCTCGATCAGCAATGCCCCGACGGTGGGATGGAGATGCATATGTTTGTGGGCGTTGGCGTGGTCCAGGCGTAGGCCAGTGCTTCGAAACGCCTCAAATTGCGCAGCGATCTCGGCGGCGAGTTCGCGCCTGACAGATGGACGGAAGAAATACTCCACCCCCAGACGAAGCTGGTCGGACGGGAATTGCCCGTCCTGAGCTACCAGCAGAGGGATGTCGGCGGGCGGCAGCGTCGCCGGTCCTTCGATCGCCACCAGATGGAGGCCGACGCGAAGATCTGGCAGTCGGCGTGCGCGTTCGACCGCGTCGTCGAACGCCGGGCCTGCGACCATCAGGCTGGCTGTGGACAGCAGACCGTCGCGATGAGCGATTTCGATTGCTTCGTTGACCTCGGCCGAAAGGCCGAAATCGTCAGCGGAAATGATGGCGCGCTTCATAATTTAGCGGCGCGTGAGGTGAGGGCGTCGGCCCGCCCGCCGCCGGCTCTTTCGTGCCGGAAAGCGGCCGGTGGTCGGCGTCCCCCGCATCAGGCCGCGCGGCGGTCGCGCAGGAAGTGGAAGAACTCCACGCCCTCGCGCAGGCGGCGCTTCATCATCTGCGGGCTGCGCACCATCTCGTTGACGATCGACGCGATCTTCGGCGCGCGGAAATAGAACTTCCGGTAGAATTCATCGACGCTGTTGAAGATTTCGGTGTGCGACAGATGCGGATAGTGCAGGGGCGCCATCTGCACGCCGTTCTCGTCGATCAGTTCGGCGTGGGACTCATCAAGCCAGCCGTTCTCGGTCGCCTGCTTATGCAGGGCGGTGCCAGGATACGGCGCGGCGAGGGAGACCTGCAGCGTGTGCGGGTTGATCTCGGTCGCGAACTTGATCGTTTCTTGGATCGTCTCTTTCGTCTCGCCGGGCAGGCCGACGATGAAGGTGCCGTGAATCTTGATGCCGAGTTCGTGGCAATTCTTGGTGAACTCGCGGGCGACCTCGACGCGCATGCCCTTCTTGATGTTGTGAAGGATTTGCTGGTTGCCGCTCTCATAGCCGACCAGCAGCAGACGCAGGCCGTTGTCCTTCAAGACTTCAAGCGTCTTGCGGGGAACGTTCGCCTTGGCGTTGCACGACCACGTGACGCCCATCTTGCCGAGTTCCTTCGCGATCGCCTCGGCGCGCGGCAGGTCGTCGGTGAAGGTGTCGTCGTCGAAGAAGAATTCCTTCACCTGCGGGAAATACTGCTTCGCAAGACGGATTTCGGCGGCGACGTGCTGCGGGCTGCGGGTGCGGTAGTTATGGCCGCCGACCGTCTGCGGCCACAGGCAGAACGTGCAGCGCGATTTGCATCCGCGACCCGTGTAGATCGAGATGTACGGATGCATCAGATAGCCGATGAAATAATCTTCGATCCGAAGGTCGCGCTTGTAGACCTCCGTTACGAACGGAAGGCTGTCCATGTTCTCGATCATGGCGCGGTCGCGGTTGTTGACGATCACGCCTTCGCTGTTGCGCCAGGAAATGCCGTCAATATCCTTGAAATCCCGGCCTTCGGCGACGTCTTTGATGGTGAAATCGAATTCATTGCGTGCGACGAAATCGACAGGCGAGGCCTTCAGCAGGCTTTCTTCCGCCTGAACCGCGACCTTCGCGCCGACCATGCCAATCTTCAGGTTAGGATTGGCGTCTTTTAACATTTGCGCCACCTGCACGTCCTTCGCGAAGGACGGAGTGGAGGTGTGCAGGACGACCAGATCGCGATTCTTCACGTCGGCGAGAATCGGCTCCATGCCCATGCGCGCGGGGGGCGCGTCGATCAGGCGGCTGCCCTCGACCAATGCTGCAGGCTGGGCCAGCCATGTCGGATACCAGAAAGACTTGATCTCTCGCTTGGCCTGATACCGGGAGCCGGCGCCGCCGTCGAAGCCGTCGAATGACGGGGGTTGCAGAAACAGGGTCTTCATCATGGCGGGCGGTCCTTGCCGAATTGGAGCCAAAGCGAGTGGCGGAGATAGGGTAGTCGCCGGAAAATGGGGTCGCGACGACACTGACTCAATACCGGAGGCGCTTGCATAGCGGTTTCGGGTATCGCTGTCATGCCGCAGGGAAAAACGACCCGATGCGGGAGACGCTGCTTCTAGTCCCCCGTGGATATAGGAGGGGGAATTGCGTTGACGGGAGAAGCGTGGGCCGGTCCCGCGACGTGCCCGGAAACATGCATGGTGTGTCCGCGCCAATCGACCCGCGTGCCGGTCATGCTGCTCGCCATGATAATCGCCGAGAGCCAGTCGCGCGGCGCGAGCAGCAACAAGGGAACGAGTGAGCGTTGACCGACGCAGCGATCCATGACGAACGCAGCGACGGCGCGGAAGCCGTAGCACCAGAGAAACAGGATGAAGGGCCAGGATGCGTGCGGCTGCAGCACGACGGCCAGCGTGAGCCACAGAAGGGGCAACTGAATCGACGATGCGAGATAGCCAACCGGCGCCAACGCCCGCACCGTGCGTCCCCACCGAAGCTCATGGCTGTACAGCGCTGGCAGGCTGTCTTCCGCGATAGTCGTCCAGGTCATGCAGCCTGCGATGGCGATATCCTGACCCTGCGCCCGAACGAGACGTCCCAGCACCGCGTCGTCCGCCACATGCGCGACCAGCGCATCCAGGCCGCCGACCCGGTCGAGCATGGACCGAGTGAGAGCCATCGTTGCGCCAAGGCAATCCTGGCGTCCCAGATACCGGGATAGCAACACGCCCGGCAGGAAATTGTGGTTGATCTGACAGGCCGACAACAGTCGCGGTAGTGCATTGCTGGCGGGTAGCCCGGCATAAAGAGTCGTCACCAGGCCGACATTAGGCGTCTGGAACGCAAGGACGACCTGTCGGAGATAATCTGGTCCGACATGGATGTCGGAGTCCGAGATGACCAAAATTTCATGCTTCGCGTGAGGAAGCATGTTGATCAGATTGCTGACTTTTCGGTTTTCTCCATGAAGCGCGCCGTTGACGACGAGGCTCATGTCGACGCTGGGATGGCGAGCCTGCAGACGTCGGACCAGTTCAATGGCCGGATCGTTGGCGCGCTGGACGCCGAATACGATTTGCATCGCGGGATAATCCTGCGTGCAGAAGCTTTCCAGCGCTTCATCCAGCAGTGGCTCGTCGCCATGCAGCGGCTTGAGAATCGTAACCGGCGGGAAACCGGAAGGCTGTTGCCGCCGCCGCTCGCGCGCGCAGAAACGCGCGACGAGCGTGGTTCCCAGCGCGGCCTGCACGCACCCGGCCAACCCGAGCGCTGCGCTTCCGATTGCGGCGGCCTGAAGGACCGAAAACGCGCCGGTCATGCGGGCGCGGCATCCCGCGGCGCGTTTTGCAGTGTGTGCTGGTCCGGTGAGTGATGCGGCCGGCGCATAATGGGGTTCAGTCCTCGGAGAAACTTTTGACCTTGCGGTTCAACACATCGACCAGCCCGTTGACGCCGCCAGAGGCGAGGGTGGAGCCGAAATCCGCGCGTTGCGCCGCCGCCTGACTAATATGCCCCTCCAGCAGAACGTCAACGATCTTCCACGAGCCAGCTTCGGGTCTGACGACATAGTCGACCTCCGTTCCAGGCATGTTGTCTTCCGAGCCGATATGCGTCGTGACGATTTTTTCGCCGCCGATCGGAGAAGGGCGGGAGCCGGGGGCGAGTGTGAACCGTGCGCCTGAGCCGCGTTTGAAGTTCGATAGATAACGGGCGACGGTGTATTGGCGGAACGTCGCGAGCAATGTTTGCTTCTCCTGATCGGAGAGCTGCATGTAGCGCGCCGCGCCGATGGACGAACGCAGCACGGCTTCGAGGTCGTAAGTCTGATCGATCACCGGCGCCAACGTCTGCATACGTGCGTCGAATGCGCCTGAGTTTTTTTGCTGAATCTTGTCCAGCGCCTGGTCCAGCGCGGCTACTGGCGCTGTTTCGTCGACTGCCGCTTGTGCGCGGGTGGCGCCAAGGCCGAAGGAGACAGTGATGGCCAACGCCGCTGCTGTGGACAGGGCGCGACGCGCGGTCGGACGGATATCGATCATCAATTGGCTCCTGAAACCGTTTTCTGGGCGACGCTCTGGGTTATGTTTGAGTTTATACCGAGAGCGTTGAGTGCGGTTT
>NZ_JOPL01000034.1 GCF_002153745.1 Acetobacter sp. DsW_063
CGCTCTGGGTTATGTTTGAGTTTATACCGAGAGCGTTGAGTGCGGTTTTGACGATGTGCGGGGCGTTGAGTTCAGCGGTGTTGTATTGGTCGAACTGGTTGTCGTGGTCGATAAACCTGTCCGGCAGGGTCATGGTGCGCAGGCGGACGTTGTCGAGCAGGCCTGTCTTTGACAGGCGATGGGCGACGAGCGCCCCGAAGCCGCACTCCGAGCCTTCCTCGATGGTGATCAGCACGGC
>NZ_JOPL01000035.1 GCF_002153745.1 Acetobacter sp. DsW_063
CGCAGCAAGCTTCATCTTCTATCTTAAAGAATGAGTCCTGAGCCTAGGCTAACGGAACGGGTTGGGCCCCCAGGAACCGGGGTTCGAAATCCCATGCTGTGAGACACTGGTCCAACAGCTAGATACAGTGCATATTAGTCTCGATCCGGCTGAGGCGATGATAACTGCTCCATCGGCCGTGCCATTCGCCTTGTGAGTCGACCTCGATCCCGTGCTGTCGATCAGAGGATGCAGGGGAGCTGCATGCACGCTACAAGGCATGCTGCACTTCGTGAATCCTATACAACCAGCTACGATACAAAGCCCTCGGAACCTCTCCGGATGTGGGAACATTCCCCGTACAAGGGCTCAATGTGCTTGCCTCAGAGGAAATGATGTTCTGAAAATCGTCTGGACTGCCTGCACTGATTGGTCCGGTTGCATAGTTAGCCGATGCGCCTTTCGATTTCCAGCATGGGCGTGAGGTGCCGCGTAGCGGCGCCGAGCGGCCATGCTGGAAATGCGATTGTCTCGGGTGCTGGTGGTCGGTAGCCTAGGCTGCTGTGCGGGCGCGTGGTGTTGAAATGCTCCCGCCACCAGGCAGTGACGCAACGCACCTCCTCGATGCTGTAGAAGATCTCCCCGTTCAGCAGTTCATCCCGCAAGCGGGCATTGAAGCTCTCGATGTATCCATTTTCCCAGGGGCTTCCGGGCTCGATATACAGGGTCGTCACGCCCAATCGCCCCAACCAGTTCCGCACGGCATGGGCGACGAACTCAGGACCATTGTCCGACCGGATATGGTCCGGGGCCCCGTGTTCGATAAACAGATCGGCCAGAACGTCGATGACGTCAGGCGACCGAAAGCGCCTCAGCGGCACCAGCGCCAGACACTTCCGGCTGAATTCGTCGATCACGTTCAGCATACGGAATTTTCGCCCGTCCTGCGTCCGATCCTCGACAAAATCATACGACCAGACATGGTTTTCACGGAGTGGCCGCAACCGGATGCACGATCCGTCACTCAGCCACAGGCGTCGTCGTTTTGGCTGCCTTTGCGGCACCTTGAGACCCTCCCGCCGCCAGATCCGCTCAACGACCGACCGGCTGACCTGCCATCCTGAATTTTCCAGCAGGGCATGGATGCGCCGATAGCCATACCGACCGTAATCTGTCGCCAGGGCTATAATGTCAGCCGTCAAACGCTGCTCAACAGCATCGTCCTTCAGCTTGTGACGCTGCGTCGAACGATGCTGACCCAGCACGCGGCAGGCGCGCCGTTCCGATACCGGCAGAACCCGGCGGACGCGCCCGATCGCGTCCCGGCGACGGGAGGGGCTCAAAAAGTCAGCTTCGATGCCTCCTGCAGGATCGCCTTGTCCAGCGCCAGATCCGCGACAAGCTTCTTCAGCCGGGTATTCTCCCGTTCCAGTTCCTTCATCCGACGCGCCTGATCAACTTTCAGGCCGCCATATTCCTTGCGCCAACGATACAGCGTCTGCTCGGCAATCCCAGCCTGACGGCAAGCCTCCACCGCCGTCGCACCCCGCCCAACCAGAACCTCAATCTCACGTAGCTTCGCAATGATCTGCTCCGGCGTAAATCTCTGTCGACCCATCGTCTCGTCCTTTCCTCACGTCCCGCAGGACTCTCTTCAGAATTGGACCCATTTTTCCAGGGCAGACCAGCGCATCAAACGAACCACAATACAGAAACGGCGCTTGTTTCATCAGCAGCGCGTCGCCTAAAAATCATAAGAGATGGACCACAGTCTCCGTTATCTCACGCCGTCCACAGTCCCAAATCTTTTGGCGACTGACAGATTGCGGACATGAAAGTATGAGCGCAGCAGCCATATCTGGTTGCTGTACGTCGTCAGTCTTTCAGCTTTGTGAAAATGTCTTAATCAAATGGCAATTTTTATACAGATGCCAACTGTAAGGTGGCTTTGATTTCTGGTTCGTTTTCTGGGGGCAAAGGCGGTAATGTCCCGCACAGCGAGACTGCGTCCGATGCAGTTGCTGTCGTATCCCCGATCACCGATGACTTCTTCTGTCTCGTCGGGGAGATCTGCCAGCAGCGCGTCTGCGCGTCTGAAGTCACTGCCCTGCTGTCAGATGAAGGCGGACAGGTCGGGCCTGACCATCGCACATGGCGTGAAGCTTTGAGTTCAGACCAGCTTTGGTTCGCCCGATATGCCGGCGAAAAGCCCCTTTCTGAGCAGGGACGTCGATGTCCGGTGTGCCTTAAGGTGTGTTGCATCGACTCTGGCGCCGACATGACTCTCAACCCACCGCGTTTCGCCAACGACACGCATGGCGTCATAAAGCACGCCAATCGAAACACGTCCGCCTTCCCAGCGTCCGGTTCCAATCTCTCCGACCCGGAATACACGGTGCGTCGTTCAGCCGTTTCCGTCTGACATCACGTATCATCGAAGACGAGCCGAGACTGATCGACATCGTTCAGGTCGCAGCACCCGGCGTGACCCATCGTTCTATCGAGCTCTCGCAGAAGAAGACAAAGGATATCGTAAGCTCCTTGCTCACCGCCCGCGGCAAGTCCCCATAACGGGGCACGCCCAACCATGACGCCATGCGCGCCGCACGCGAGTGCCTTGAAGATATCACTTCCGCGGCGAATACCGCTATCGAGAAGAATCGCAATTTCATCGCCGTTCTCGTTCGCGATAGTAGGCAGCATTTCCAACGGCGATGGCGCGGAATCCAGATTGCGGGCACCGTGATTGGATACGATGATGCCGTCCACACCAACTTTTCGGGCAAACTGTGCATCCGCTGGATGAAGAATTCCTTTAAGAAGCAGTTTCCCCCGCCACAGCCCTCGCAATGTCCGTATGTCATCCCACGTAAGAGATGCGGTTGTGCAGATTGCCCCTCTTTGACGCCCTTCCGGGAAATGCGGTAACGCGATACCCTTCCGGTAAACAACCTGACGGCCCAATACAGAAATCGTCCAGGACGGGTGGCGCGCGATATCTAAAAGCGCTTTCGCAGAGGGCTGGAATGGAAACCCGAATCCATTCCGGATGTTGTATTCGCGATTACCGTTCACCGGTCCATCCACGGTTACTACCAAGACTTCCACGCCCACGGACTTTACGCGATTGATCAGTCCATAAGTGGCCTCTCGATCATCCCATACATAAAGCTGGAACCACGGCGGCGAGGTAGAGGCAGCCGCAATGTCCTCAATGGGCGCGACCGACATAGTTGATACGCAGACAGGGACCCCCACGCGCGAAGCCGCACGCGCCATCGCCTGCTCTCCTTCAGGCCAGACAAGGCCGGCAAGGGCCGTCGGCGCCACAGCCAGAGGAGCTCGCCAATTCGTATCCAGGATCGTCGTATCTATCCTGCGATTTGATACATTTTTTAGAAAAGATGGGACTATTTTTATTTGATCGAAAGCACGCCTGTTACGCTCTAGACCGCGCTCATCTTCTGTTCCCCTATCTAGATAGTCAAAAAGACCTTTCGGGAGACGTTTCCTGGCCCTAATACGAAAGTCGTCTGTATTGAGAAGATGAGCAATCAAAGCAAATTCTCTCTAGAGTTGGACGAACACCAATTTCCACCGGAGCAACTTTACAGCATTACTAATAAATCGCTCACCATCAACGAACACCTGCTCGTTACGAATCAAGGTGTCACGGGCCAAAACGACATCGCGCGACACAAGGTTTTATGATCTCAGACTGGGTCACAACTGGCAAAGATCTCATCGGTGATGGGTAAATTAATGCGAGGCGACCGTGTGGAGTCGCCGGCGGCACCGCCCGCGCACAAAATCCTCCGACGCCGCCGATCGCCCGAGGACGCCAGTGATCACGACGGGAAGCGAAATCCTCCTTCATGAGACATGAACGTGCTGGCTTTCTTCATTCTGTTGGCAGAATGTTCAAATTTAAATTTTTTACTCATTCCTTTTCCGCGCTCAATATGTGAGCCAAATTTAAATCCGGTGTGTAATTTAGGCCCAATTGAAATTCAGGATTTCCACATAGGTTAATCGCTGATTCATAGGTCTCCGTTTTGAAGTGCGGGGCGAATGATGGGGACCAGGCAGTAAGAATTGGTCACTGCGCGATGGTGCCAGACTAGGGGTCTGTTACCTGGGATAGCGGGTGATCCGGGGCGGATAGGATCGGATAACTGTCTGTTCGTAAACGGATGTCTGTGGGTATTGCGATCCGGCGCCTATCGGTGCGCTCTTCCTGAACGTTATGAAAACTGGAAGACGGTCCACCGGCGTTTCAGCCGCTGGCACCATACCTGCATGTGAGAGCTGGTGTTCACCGCGCTGCTCGCCAATCGCGACAACGAGTATCTAATGATCGACAACAACATCGTCCGCGCCCACCAGCACGTGGCAACCGGAAAAGGGGCGTAAAATCGGGCGCTCCGGCATTCCTGAGGTGGATTGACCAGCAGGATCCACATGCTAACCGACGTCCCGAGTCGGCCGTATGGTTCATTATCACAGGCGGTCAGGTTCATTACGCACCAGAGCATCTGCATTGCTTGAAGGCCAGACTGTGGGGCGGCAATCGCCGCCAAAACGCCGATCCCGAACCGACTCGCCACTGAACGGGCTGACCCACCTGTTGCACTGGCTTTCAGAACCCGCTCCCGTAAATCGCCGCTCAATGCTCGCACCGCCGCGGCGTCCTTCAATGGAAATGGTGAATCACAATTTAGACTCTGCGTTGTACCTCATGATTCGTAGTTCAATGGACGTGCTCCAGCAGCAACCATGATCTGGGTCGCCTGAATGGAGCCTGGTCCGCTCCTACGGTGGCATCGTGAGTTTCCATGTCACGTAAGAACGGCAAGCATCACGCCTACGTCGTGAGTGTGTGCCCCAACGGAGAAATTTTCGTGCGCTTGATCGACACTATGCTATACGCCACACATCCTCGCGCGACGTTCCCCATATTTCAGCTGCCACGACGTTGATAGGCGCGATCTATTTTACGAAGTCAATCTTTCCCTGAGCAATAATCAATTGAACGAAGTATCTCTCGCAAATTAAAGATCCGTAATCGCTACTCTGTTTCGCTCTCGGGAGTGGGGCATCTTTACGTATCTATAAGGGAATTTTTCGTGTTTCAAATCAGATGCGTATTTGCAAATCGAATCCGTCGGCGCAATATTCATAAAATTCTCGTTCTTACAATGATATCTACCTCGCTTGAGAGTATCCGCTGTGCTCAAGCACAAAGTCTGGATAAGACCGAGATTTCCGGTCATCACCACTTTCGTTCATCGTCGCTCCAGCCGCATTCGGGAGCTGCGCCTGCACTTCGGGGTCGTGGTGAAAGTAATTTAAGAGCAACTGCACCTAAGCCAAACCACGATGACATGGAAGGCATGTACCATGGCGGCGCTCGGGCCACAGACGCAGAGGACGTCCGTGTTACGGGCAGGTCCTCTGTCCGTCGTGCAGCGGCTCGACTTGTGTCCGTACCTGGAGGCACAAGCGTCGTAGATTCAAAGATGATTCTGAGACAACGCACCGCAAGCATCGGTGATTGGCTGGCATTTCAGCCCGGCGTCTACGCGCCAGCGGCAACAGGCGATAACGACGTCCATCTATCGATGCGCGGGTCTGGAATCCAGAGCGGAACAGGCTCCGGCCGTGTCGGCACCCTCATTCTTATAGATGATCTTCCTGCTTCAAGGACTGGGGGCACGCCAAGCGAGTTGCTGGAGCCCCTGGGGCTGCAGTATATTGAGATTTTTCGTGGTGGAAATGGTTTTGACGTTGGATCGCTCCAACTGGGAGGCGCGATCAACCTCCACACCCTCACTGGTTACGAAGCAAAAACATATCAGGCGCGCATAGAGGCTGGAAGCTTCGGTTATGTCAAGGAACAGCTCTCATCGGGCAAGGTGATAGGGAAATCTGACTACTACATTAGTGTTACTAATTCATATCGATCGGGTTACCAGCAAAACACGAAAGTTTCGAATTTCGGAGTCAATTTTAACTATGGCTACAAGTTTAACGATTCGGTCGATACCCGTTTCTTTTTTCGATATCGACAGTCCTTTGAGGGTCAGCCAAATTATTTGACGCGGGCGCAAATTGCTACGAATCCGCGACAGGCGCGCGTCGGATATACGAATACGTATACAGAATTGCCGGGAACTAAGTATTTTGGAAATCGGACAAGAATTCGCGTCGATGGCAAGTCGGACCTTGAGTTGGGGTTTACTTATATCGACGCCCCAATGGATCACCATCTTGCAACTCTCAGGTTGCCTATGAACGTAATTGCGGCAAGTGGGATTATAAATTACACTCGGAAGGATAATTTTTCAGGACACAAAAGCAACACGACTATTGGCGTCTATACGACAGTCAACGTCGGGAATAATGTTTACAACTATCGCGTCAGATCACCTTCTGCATATTCCGCTTATGGCCTTCCGATGGGTACCCTTGTCAATCGCTGGTTGAGATGGGGAAGCAACACTGTATTCCATGTGAGCAATGACACAGAAGTATTAAAAAACGTTTGGTTGACTACGGGAGGCGCTTTAAGTTACTCTCCCCGGAGCGGCTCAACAACATATCCCGTTCAAAATCATTTTGGTATCAATCCACTTTATTTTGCCCCACGCGGTGGATTTCGATATCAAATTA
Source organism: Acetobacter sp. DsW_063 (assembly GCF_002153745.1). Classification (GTDB taxonomy): domain Bacteria; phylum Pseudomonadota; class Alphaproteobacteria; order Acetobacterales; family Acetobacteraceae; genus Acetobacter. The sequence goes on from NZ_JOPL01000035.1 coordinate 6,652, forward strand.
CGCCTGATATCCGCATTTACGGCAACGTTACTCGCAGCGTGCAGCCTCCGACAGACTACGACATCCTCTCCGGGACACAATATCAGAGCGGGCCTGCTAAGGGTTTAAATGAGGGTTTTCAAAGACTCAAGCCTCAGACAGCGACGACGTTTGAAATTGGAAGTGAAGGTACTTTCAAAGGTCAACATTGGAGTATTTCATATTACCATTCGTCTGTACGCAATGAACTGCTGTCCGTTATGACAGCTACGTCTGCGCTTTATAATACATCTGTTCTCAGCAACGCTTCTCCTACAACTCATCAGGGGGTAGAGCTGGGACTGAGTCATAAAATATTCAAATGGGACGGTAATGAGATATATCTCATGCATGCTTATACGTATCAGAATTTTCGCTATAACCACGATCCAAATTTCGGCCATAATAGGCTGCCTGGCATCCCCGAGCATTTCTATCAAGCGCAGCTACATGCAGACTTCAAAAATGGCTTCTATTCTTCAGTAGATGTAGAAGTAGCGTCATCAATCTATGCAACGTACGACAACAAGGCAAAATCAGCACCTTATCATATCTATAACCTCACATTTGGTTATCTCTGGCCGCAAAAGAGCCGCCGCGTTTATCTTCAACTCCATAACCTTGCCAATAAGCATTATGCAACAGCTGTAATTCCTGTCTATACGGCTACGCATGGTGATGCTGCTGCAGAAATGCCAGGTGATGGCTTCGGCATCTTCGCCGGAATAGACGTGGGATTTGAATGATATCGAGAACACGTGTCTTGCCGGTGTTTGTTCCGGAATTTGTTGGATAGGACGAGACGTGGAGGTGCTGTCACGTTAAGTGGGGCGTGATAGTTTTGCGGCATGAGCGCCGGATATGTGAGCTACAAACGACATCGTTTTCCGCGTGAGATCATCGGGCACGCGGTGTGGCTGTATTTCCGGTTCCCGCTGAGCTTTCGGCTGATCGAGGAGATGCTGCTCGAACGCGGGATTGTCGTTTCGTATGAGACGATCCGCCGGTGGAGCCTGAAATTCGGGGCGCCGTATGCGCGCAGGCTGCGCCGAAAGTCGGCGAGGCGCGGAGACATCTGGCATCTCGACGAAGTCCGGATTGTGATCGGCGGCAGGCCGCACTGGCTGTGGCGGGCCGTTGATCAGGACGGTTACGTTCTCGACGAAATCCTTCAGGCGCGGCGCAACACGAAGGCCGCGAGACGCCTCCTGACCCGATTGTTGAAGAAGCAGGGCGCTCGTCCCCAAAGGATGATCACCGACAGGTTGAAATCATACGGGGCGGCCAGACGCCAGGTCATGCCGGGCGTGGAGCACCGCTCTCACAAAGGGCTTAACAACAGGGCGGAAAATTCACACTTGCCGCTACGAAAGCGCGAACGCGTCATGCAAAAATTCCGATCCCCGGGAGGCTGTCAGCGTTTCGTCTCCGTCTTTTCCGCCGTCCGTAACCTCTTCGTCGCGCCCCGCTCCATCGACAACGCCCTCTCCCGGTACATCCAGCGGGTCAGGGCATTTGCCCAATGGAATAACGCCACCGCACTCCGCGCCTGAAAAAGTCACGCCAACCGGTAACTCAAAATGCCAAAGTTAACGTGACAGCACC
>NZ_JOPL01000036.1 GCF_002153745.1 Acetobacter sp. DsW_063
GTCACGCCAACCGGTAACTCAAAATGCCAAAGTTAACGTGACAGCACCCATCGATCCGATAGGCTCCGGCACCAGCACCGACATCTGGGATGCCTGGATGGAATATCCGAAGAGAGCTCTTTACGCCCAATCGGCAAAACAGACTGAAAACCCGGCACGTGCTGGTGAATCGCAGCCCCCATTGATCGGGCCGAGTCTAAACTGGGAAGCTTATTTCCGCTTCCAACGGGAGATGGAACTCTGGCGCGTGCAGCATGAACTGGTGGGTGTCGAAAGAGAAGTCGGACGCCATGTTCCACGCTACGGATTTGAAGAATATCGTGCCATGCGCGCTGCCATTCTCGAAGATGCAGTCCGTTATATCGGCCGGTCACTCCATATCGCTGCTCGACTGGCACTGCATCATCCGGACATCCCGGTCTCGTGGAACCTCTGCTTTCATCTGTTCAGTAAGAACAGAAACTGCATTCCTCTCAACCGCGACATCGACGACTATTTCACTGAACCGAGCGCTCCCTCCCGGAGCGCTCGGGAACAGCAGCCGAAACCGAACGTCTTAAACACAGAAGATGTGGACCCATCAGAAAAGAGACAAAATAAAAAAGAAAACGGCGTCGTCAGCATTAATCACCTAAAAAATCTCAAGCGAATATTTATGCCCGTCGCGCATATCCTTGCCGCGATGGACGTCATCGCCTGCCGTGCCTATCTTCCGATTCTTCCGCCTGATTCGTCCTTCCTGCCCCATCATCCAAGTGAGGCAGAAACCGATAACCTATTGCGCGCAGGGCGGACATTCATGGATTTCCCGCATGACGACCGCCTGACCTTGGCGACACTCGGCTATGCCCTGTGGTTCCAGCAATGGGGCTTGGCGAAAACATCCAAGGGAAGCAGAAAAATGCTTTCACAAAATGAAATCGAGAGGCTGGAAAGCGACCTGCCTCTTCCGGAAATCACCAAAAACCATCCAGTCATCGACGTGTCCGAAGACCGGATTTTTCTCGAAGATCCCATCGGAAAAGACAAATATAAAGTATTTGATCCCTATGCGGAACTTATCGTTCCAAGGAAGGACCGTCCAACGCCCCCGCCAGAGGTGGGCAACCGAGCATTTGGGGAAGACCTCCTGACGATTCCAGAAGACTATCTGAGACAGTGGGACTCCGACAATCCTCTTCCTCCACTTGAAGCAGATGATTTCTGGATCAGGAAACCTACGACAACGAGTCCAGCGTCGCGGCGTGAAGAACCCAGAAAGCGGGCCCAAACGTTAGCGCCTCCAGCGCTGCTCCTTCCCCCTCTGCCTGACGATATCGTCGAAGAACTCAGAAGCTTCAACAACGTCGTCGGCAGCAGAGGAGACATCCGTCGATTTTGAATGTCAGAATTATGACCACAGTTCAATAAAAGCTCGCTCTATGTTCATCCGCTTACTCAGGCAGGGAGTGGATTTTTTCAGCGTCCAAAAGTGATTTTTCAGAGTCACTACGGAGAAAGCAAAAGCCGCGATCGGTCTCGATCACTGCTTTCCTGATCAAGCGCCTTATTACTCACGGATCGGCTTAGGGCATCCAAGCCACACCAAAAGTCCATGGACTCATGGACTGGTTGTGTCCTCCCCTTCCCTGGAAACTGCCTCCAGACGCATAGGAGACAGCAAAATGAGCCACAAGATCGGGCTAAGCTACCCACTCACCGTCCCACTGGTCGACTGCGAACGACTTTTCGGCTTCAGCTCCGCGACGGCTGCACGCCTCGCCATTCAAGGTGACATCGAGATCAAGTCATTCAGACGGAAGCTCATTGTCACCGAATCCGTTCGGGCAATGATCCTTCGGAAAATCCATGACGCCCCGCACCATGCCGGTTGCACGATACCTTTGGATTCCGTGATGTTGAAATATTATGGGATTCCTTCGCTCATTCACATGAGCCATATCCATAACTTCTGTTGCTTTTCCCGGAAGACTGCCTACCGTCTGGTCGAGAAATGCGAAATTCTTACCGTCAAGATCGGCGCTGCGCGCTTCATCGTCTCGGACTCGGTAGTGAATATCCTCTTCCACCAAGGTAGCAAACCAAAACCGGGGGCTGTCCACAAGGCTGCTCATCATGTGGAGCCAAACGCTTGCCTCTCTCAAGAAGGTGAGCCAAGGTGAGCGCCAATCAGCTAGGCTTTTCCGCGCCTTCCTCTCCGCTATCTGCAACCACCCCATCGTCGGATGGTTGTGCGCAGGCGCAACAGGATGAGCGTCTTCGATCGCTTGTCCGATTATTAGCCCGTCGAGCGGCGCGAGAATGGTTCGAGAGTCAAATGAAAGCCGCCCGAGCCAGGGCCAAATCACATGGAGACCGCCCGCCATGATTGGTGTCGCCCTTTATGCCCGCTATTCGTCCGACAACCAGCGCGACGCCTCGATCGCCGACCAGCTTCGGGTCTGCCGCGCCCACGCGGAGAGGCAGGGCTGGAGCATCGTGGAAGAGTATACCGACCACGCCATCTCGGGTGCGTCGCTGATACGGCCGGGCATCCAGGCGCTGATCGCGGATGCACAGCGCGGGCGGTTCCAGATCGTGCTGGCCGAGGCCATGGACCGCCTGTCCCGCGACCAGGAAGATATCGCTGGCGTCTTCAAGCGCATGAACTATGCCAGCGTGCGGATTGTCACCCTCTCCGAGGGAGAAGTCTCGCATCTGCATGTCGGCCTCAAGGGAACGATGAACGCGCTGTTCCTCAAGGATCTGGCTGCCAAGACCCACCGCGGCCTGCGCGGCCGGGTCGAACAGGGTAAATCTGGCGGCGGATTGTGCTATGGCTATGATGTCGTCAGGAAACTCGACGCCAACGGTGAGCCCGTCCGGGGAGACCGAACCGTCAACCCGGAAGAAGCTGCGACCGTACAACGGATTTTCCGCGAATATGCCGCCGGAAAATCAGCCAGGAAGATCGCCGTGGCTCTCAACGAGGCTCACATTCCCGGCCCGCGAGGCGGCGCGTGGGGCTTCTCGAGCATCAACGGCAACCGCGCCCGCGGCACGGGGATTCTCAACAATGAAATGTATATCGGCAAGCTTGTGTGGAACCGTCAGCAGTTTGTCAAAGACCCGGACACCGGCAAGCGGCAGGCCCGACCCAATCCTGAATCCGAACGCGTGATCCACGATGTCCCGGAACTGCGCATCATCGATCAGGCGCTATGGGATTCCGTCAAGGCGCGCCAGAGAACCCTTGAGGCCACCCCAGATACCCGAGACGGCGCCGATGACGGCCATTTCCGGAAGAAGCGGCGCCCGCGCTACCTATTCTCCGCCCTGAGCCAATGCGGTTGCTGCGGCGGCGGCTATTCCATGATCTCGGCCGATCTGATGGGCTGCTCAACGGCGCGCAACAAAGGCACTTGCGCCAACCGCACCAATATCCGGCGCGAGGAGCTGGAACGTCGCGTAATCTCCGCGCTCCGCCATCGCCTGATGAATCCGGAACTCTTCAAGGAATTTTGCAAGGCTTTCACGGACGAGATGAACCGGCTGCGCATGGAAGCGTCAGCTGACATCACATCGGCGCGGACAGAAATCCAGAAGATCGACCGTGACCTCGACCGTCTCGTCGATCTTATCCTCAAGGGCGGTGCTGCGGACCGGCTCAACGCCCGCATGGTCCAACTTGAAGCCCGCAAGAAGGAACTGGAGATCACACTCGCCGACGCAGAGGAACCGCCTCCCCTGCTGCATCCTGAGATGGCGAGTTACTATCACCAGCAGATCGACCGGCTGCATGAGGCTTTGCACGCCGAGCTGGACGACCGCCGTCAGGAGGCGGCCGAGATTATCCGCACGCTTATTGACGCGATCATTCTCAAGCCATTGGACGGGAATCTACAGATAGAGGTTTGCGGTGATCTGGCCGGGATCCTGAGGGTCGCGGCTGGAGACAGACAGAAGAGCACCCGCCGTGTGGCTGGTTCTTCTGCTGTTCGTGGATCACAATTTGAGATGGTTGCGGGGACACGCAAGCACCGATACCCACACTCACTTAAAATAGAAATATAATGATGAAATATCATGATGTTAACGCATAATCTCACGACAGATGTTCCACTTATCTCCGCCGCCCCGTAGACGGAACAGCCTCTCATGGGCGTAGCAAAACGATTTGCTACCAAGTAGGCTTGGATGAATATAAAGGCACTTTGCAATGCCGCGCTGAAGCCCACTACGGCGGTCTCACCTGCGTCAGTCACATACTAATCGAGCGCCTGCTCGACATCCCATTTAGCCTGTCAGCAAGGAGCGATCGGCCGGTCCATCATTCCTTCCGGTACGACGCACGCACTCGCGCAGCCATTCGAAATAGCCGGCATCCGCCACAAAGGTGGCGAGAGATGAGGCGCTTTCAATCATCAGTGCAAGCAAATGCTGCTAGGCTCAGGACCTGTTAATTTATTGAACTGAGCGAGACGTTGTGATTCACAGGCTTACCAATGGAGGTGAGGCTGTGAGTAACGTGTTTTTGCTGTCTGAGAGCCAGATGGAGCGGATTGAGCCGTTTTTCCCACTGGCGCACGGAGTGCCACGTGTGGATGACCGGCGTGTTCTGAGCGGGATCGTTTATGTGATACGCAACGGTCTTCAGTGGAAAGACGCCCCGAAAGCGTATGGTCCGCACAAGACTTTGTATAATCGCTTCATCAGGTGGAGCCGCCTGTGTGTCTTTGACAGGATATTTGTCGCCCTGACAGAACAGGCTGGCCGTTCGAAGCGCCTGATGATTGATACGACACATCTCAAAGCGCACCGGACATCGGCATCCCTGCTCAGAAAGGGGCTTTTCCCCGCCATATCGGGCGGACAAAAGGCGGCCTGAACTCAAAACTTCATGCCGTGTGCGATGGTCAGGGCAGGCCTGTTCGCCTGCATCTGACAGCAGGTCAGGTCAGTGACTTCAAAGGCGCAGACGTGCTGCTGGCAGATCTCCCCGACGAGACAGAAGAGCTCATCGGAGGACAGAGGCTATGACAGCAACAGGATCAGGTTATCACTTGCAGAACGTAATATCACTGCCTGTATTCCTCCGAAAAAGAACCGGAAATCAAAGCCGCCTTACGACTGGCATCTGTATAAAAAGCGCCATCTGATCGAAAACATGTTCGCAAAGCTGAAAGACTGGAGACGTGTCGCGACCAGATACGACCGCTGCGCTCATACTTTCATGTCCGCAATCCAC
>NZ_JOPL01000006.1 GCF_002153745.1 Acetobacter sp. DsW_063
ATTACGGGCCAAGCGCATCAATCAACGGCTCTTCGATCCCTCCAGATGAAAGACTACGAGCGCTGCGCCTCAACACTTGCTGAAATGCACACCATCGCCTGCGCATCCCTCATGCTCAGAAACGTTGCTAACCTGGTCATGCAAAGTGCATAATGTCGTCTGGGGACCCCGACAGGCTCCACAGCATAGATTTCAAGCAGATGTCCCAGGATTTCTCATATGCTTATGACTCGTGCGTAAATCGAGATGATTCGGTCCTTAAAGCCCGAATTCCACAAACCGTTAAAGACGCTGCCTTCTTCTTTCCATCATCAGCCATCCTGCGCATCCTGCCAACCCCAAACCGAACAGCGTGCACAGCAGCCGATATCCCGGGGGCCTATAATCAAATATAATCGCTGATTTTCCCGGTGGGAGCGTCACCGTCTGATGTAGCCCGTCCTCCGTCATCCCGACAGGAACCGAGGCTCCGTTTAATGTCGCGCGCCAATGCTCTGCATACAATTCATGCCGGACCAGCGTCGTTCCCACCGGGCAGTCGGCGCTCAACGCATTACGATCTGTCGGCTTCATTATGCAGCCGGGAGCCGAAAAATAGGGTGCTGCACCAGAGATGGTCTGAATAAATACGTAAGGGTCTCTGTAGACGGTCTCCAGCCCCGTCTGATTAAAATTGTAGTCCACGGCAAAGAAAGGAATGTGCTCGGCCTGCCTCTGTCGTGCGGGCCACATCCAGAGCGCTGCCGGGCGATCCGTTTGACTGCCCCTGATCGTTACATCCAACGTTCGTTCCTCAGTCTGAGAAACTGTCAGAGGACGCGAAAGATCTAGCCATGTCAGCCTATTGTCATTAGCGCGATCCAGTTCGCCAGTCGCCGTGGCACAGTCATCGGACGCACACAGCGACATCTCTATACGCCCACGAGACGCGCCCTGATAGGTTCCTAAAGACACACCGATTTTTCGGATCGTCGCGGTTGTCTCTTTACCGTCTTTTCCCGGCGCGGGGAGCGTGATCTGCCCGTGGACGGTACCCGTGCCTAGAGGTACGGGCACAGCACTCCCGGGGCCAATGGAGGATGCAGCACGGTCTCTCCATACGTCCGTACCGTTGCGGGCCACGATGAAGCCTACGGATTGTTTGCGCAACCACTCCAACGTTTGTCCAGAACCAAGCTGTGGGATGGTCTGAATGTTCTGCCAATACTCGGGAGTATCCGACATAGCCCGACTAAGTCCCGCCGGAATATACTGTGTTGGGTCACCGTCACTGACCGCATGCGCCGCGATTTCGTTCGCAAAATTCCGTGGCACTGGAAGATAGGTGTAATTGATCGAAGCGATCCCGTAATAGGCACCATAATTGGGAGCTAGAGCATTAAGACTCAGCACCCGCTGCAGTCGGGTCAGATGCCGCAAGACAGATAGAGCGGTCTCATCGGATCTTACTGGTTTCACACCACAGAGCAGAGGGACCGAAAACAGGACAACGGAATTGACCAACAGTGTCATTCCTGCCAACACTCTTCCGCTCTTTCCGGATTTCCAGAATCCCCAGAGAAGAAGCGTCGCTGTAGTTACGGCCCACATGAAAGACCATGCGACAAGAGCGTGGTAATGGTGGCCGTGCGTCCACAACTCGGCAATAGCACTGCGTGCGCCGCCCACCACCAGAACGCTTGTCATTGCAAGCGGAACAAACGTCAGCACGCATGCGTGCCGCACAGCCGCTTTTGGGGCTGTGCGCGTATCATCGAATGCCAGTCCGGCGAGCAGGCTGAGAGCGAACCACCAGCTCGGCCCGATATAAATATGCGTCATGGTCTGACGGATGCCTGGAATCATATCCATCAGGTATTGTCCAGGCTGGATACCAAAAGCCTTCATCCCCGTCATTAGCAGATAGAGGCCAAGGACCACTCGCAAACCACGCCATGCAACACTCCCGATCCGACGAGAGGAAAAAACTGCGCCTGCCAACCCGACAAGAGCTGCCAGGATCAAAGTGAAATCGCAATAGGCGCTAGTGTGCCACCACAAAGCTCTAGCGGTTTCACTAGCCTGAACGAAAAACGCGAATTGCGGTGGCCCAAGAAGATAAGGAAACAACAGCATGGCCGCATTCGCAACATCAGCGTGGGCTGTCCCTATATCGGAATTCTGGCCAAGATAGGCATCGCGAATCAGAAGAATGAACGGAACCCATGCGGGGGCGGAAAGAAGCACTCCCAAAAGCCCGCCACCGATAATATGGAGAGCCGTGGGCAGGCCGTGGCGGGAGATACCGATTCGCCACATAGCAATCACAAGCGCAAGAAGCCCATCAAGAAACGCTGTCTCCGGAAATCCTGCGATAATTGAACCACCGATGCCCAATGCGACGAGAAGCCATCCCCAGCGACGCTCCGCGTCCCGATTCCCGCCGCATCTCATGATTCCCCAGACCAGCATCGGCAAAAACGGCACAGGCATGATCGGTCCATGCGAAAACCACGCAAAAGTTCCCGAGCACTCCATAAGAGTGCTGACGACGATACGCGCGCCGAAAGAAAGCCGCATCTCTCGCGCTAGACCATACATTGCGAACCCTGCGAGACATTGCATGGCGATTTTCAATAAAACCGGACCGTTCGGTAGGGCGAGAAGAAGAACAAACGGGAAAAATAGCGCGGAACTTTGCATTTCCGCCGCCATTGGCATTCCGATGCCGGAATAGGAATCCCACCACGGTACGTGTCCAGAAAGCCACTGCCGCGCCGCCGACGCGCCCAATGCTTGCGTAGTGGCCCCGGAGTTGGGGTCAAGCCATCCCGGAAAGCCGGGAAGAACCGGATCCTCCGGGAGCGGGCCGAATTTCAGAAAGCTGTAAATTGGATCTTCCGACAGAAAACCCAGAAGACCCGGCGCATGGATCACGAAAGGAAGCGCCAGCAAAACGATTAAAGCCAGCCATTCCCGAGTAATCGGGTTTGTTATGGTTCGGGGCACTACGCGGTCCGCTCCTTAGTCTTTATTCTATGTATCTCCGCTATCGTGGCTCGCGGTATAGATTGCGATAGCCATGACAACTCCCCAGTCTTTATATCTGAGGTTGGCAATTATAGGCCAGTCCCCTTCAGTTCGTGACAAGAAAGCGCGATCGGGCGGAGGTTGCCCGAGTTTGCTGGGAGTTGTGACTGAAACTGGGTGATGGTGATCTGAGGAGGAGGCGTAGTGTGTGCGGCTCTAGCACTACAGTTGCATTTTGTATTGTGAATGAGCGCGGATAGCGCTGGCCTGATGTGTTCGTCTAAAGACGGACCATCTGAGGATGTGGGCGACGGGGAGTCTGCGTTGTGAGAGTTTTACGACGAAACGCCTGATTTCCTGTATGGACCAGCGGACAAGGACTGTCGTGTCCGGTGCTGTGTTTTTTTCGGTTTCAGTGAGTTTGCCTGATACCGGACACTTGCCATGACGGCATAGGCGGGCATGACCAGAGAGGTATGCCGGTGCCAACCATACCAGGAACGGGTTTCGTTATGATCAAGACCGAATTCGTTTTTGGCTGTCTCGAAACATTCTTCGACCCTCCAGCGCGCCCCTTCAACGTTCACGAGTTCCTGCATGGTCGTCCCTTTCGGACACCATGTCGTAAAACAGGCAAGGTCTCCATCGGCGGTGTTCCGGCGGATCAGCAGGCCGCGTGTCCATGGTCCGGCTGTAGGGCAGTCAAATTCTTCAGCATCCAGATCGGCAAGGGAGAGATACGCCCAGTCATACAGACGCTCACCTTTTATGCCATGTCCCGCAGACAGACGGCGCCAGTCCTGCGCGGACAGATCCGCAGCGATGTCTTTGGCTTCGCCTGCAATCAGCGGATTTGTCGCCCATGACCCGAACCGGTGATTGCCTTTGACGCAAACGACATATCCAATTCCTGCCCGACGAAGCATGCGTTCCACATAGCCCACGCCATACACGCTTTCTGCTGCAACTCAGCGGAAGGGCACGCCGGTCTCAATACTCCGCTCAATCATCATCGAGGCCAGGGCCGGTTTGGTTGCAAACACCACGTCATCAGGAACGTGGGCTCGCTTCAGGCGCTCACGGTTCGACGTCCAGTCTTTTGGAAGATACAGGGCGCGGTCAACAAAGGCATGGCCCCGCGCCGATACATAGGCGGCAAATACACCAATCTGGCAGTTCGTGATCTTGCTGGCAGATCCCGTATACTACCGCCCCACACCGCACGACGCCTGACCTTTCTTCTGCAAGCCGGTCTCATCGATGACCAGCACGCCATCTTCTGTGCCCAGATGCTCGACCACATGCTCCCTGACGACATCGCGAAGGGCATTGGCATCCCAGTGCCCGCGACCCAGAAGCGCCTGTTGCCGCCATGGACCGCGATCTCCTGCGGCTTCCACGCGCATCCATCCCGTCTTGCGTGGTTCATTGCCACTCACAACGTCAAGGAAGGCGCAGGCAGAAGCCGCAACACGCTTCTGCGTAAGCAACGGCGCGATCCGTTCCTTGGCGGACCGAAGCCCGGACGCCCACAAATCCAGCGTATCTTCAACAGATGCACCGCCACTCATCATATCCTGAATCATGGTTACCCATAGATTCAAAACTCAATATAATATGCAACTGTAGCGCTAATAGGTTCCGTCGACTGGTGGCGAAACTATCAGCGCTCCGTAGTATATGTCCGCTTTGCCGAAGCTGTGTGACATCGGAAGTTCTGCGCTTGGGCGCGGGTCGGCGCAGGCTTCAGGCCATGCGCGAGGTCAGGTGGATTGCGCCGGATCGAGCTTGTGCGCTCTCGTCACTTTACCCTCTTCATCATGATGCATGAACTTGCTGCGACAGTCATATCCACATGTTTCGTGCTGGCGTAGCGGTGAAAATCGTTAGGATGTCCTGACTGCGAGTTCCATGCTGCGGGATCGTCTTCGCCCAAGATCAAGGTTGCGATGTTGGAGCGCAGCACCTATAGCCCTGCCAAATCCGCCGTCGCCTGCCCGATTCCGAGGTGAGCATAGAGGCGCCGAGCGAACGCTGCCCTGTCAGATTCGGGCTGCGACGAGTTGAAGTGAATTCATTCTCTGGAGACCCGACCTTGAGCACGATCTCATCATCTGAAATCGCCCGGCTGCAAGTTTGCCTGCGCCGTCTGCTGGATTCGAAGGGGTTGACCGTCAACGCTCCGCCGCGTCCGGGATTGTCCGTGGAAATCGCTGTTAACGGCGAAGTAGTCGGTACAGTTCATCGCGACGAAGACGAGGGCGAAGTGTCTTACGCGATCAATCTGGTCGTTCTGGAAGAAGACCTGCCCGCTACGGCTGGCAAGTAAGAATCGACCGAAACACGGAGGCTAAAGCGGGCGAGAATGCTTACCTCGCCCGCACGCAGAGTGCTCAGGCGTTATGCGGGGTCGCCGAGGCTTCCATAACGGGATGCTTGGGCGCGGGCAGGTCGATACGCGTCAGCTTCCAGCGCCAGCCTTCGATCCGCAGTTCGATGGCGAGCGGCGTGTCGTTTTCGTGTCCCGGAAGCGTGACCTGCGCCTGAAACGCGTCGAGACGCGTGAAGTGGCCGGAGGCGTGTCTCAACGTTCCGAAAATTGTCCCGCCGCCGGTTGCCTTGGGGATGGCCGCCATGGCTTCGTCCACTACGACGCCGAGGTTGTTCTGCGTGACGTGGATATCGACGGCGTTGGACACGACGTTGGTCGCGAAGGATTCGCCAAAAGCCGGCAGGTCGTCAGACGCGTTCGTCGGCTGGAGGTTGAGATCCGCCAGCACCTGCTGTTTTAGCGAAGCGTCGAGCAGGCCCCAGTTAATCGCATGGCCTAGCGTCACCATGTCGTGCTGCCGGACCGACGTCGCGATCGACCACATCGCCATGAAGGGCGACGCCGCGTAGATCGCGAACGACGTCAGGAACGCAGCGACGCAAACCTTGCGTGCGCTGCGACGGCGCGGGCATTCCGTCATGAATGTATAGGGAATGATCTCGGCGGCCTTCATGGTTGAATCCTGTTGACTGAGCCCCACCATAACATGCGCAACGCAGCCATGCATTCATGGGCCTGCTTCGCGCATTCAATATCACGAAAACGTGAAGTTGTCTTGTGGGAATGTGTGATCGCCGCGCAGCGTGTGGTTTGCGTCGATACGTCACGGAGCCGTGCTGGAGATTTTACGACGCATACGCTTAAAATCAGTGAGTTACCGTCGCGTCTCTATCAGGGCGTGAGGTCCCGGCCTGTCTTCCGACGTGCGAGGCGCCTGTGTTTGCCGAACTGACCGAGAGCGAGATTCAGCGCTATTCCCGCCACATTCTTCTGCCCGAGGTCGGCGGAACAGGGCAGATGCGCCTGCGCAATGCCTCGGTCCTGATCGTCGGCGCAGGAGGGCTTGGGAGCCCGCTCGCCTGTTATCTTGCGGCGGCGGGCGTCGGACGGGTCGGTCTTGTCGATGACGATCGGGTCGAACTGTCCAATCTGCAACGGCAGATCCTGCACACGACCGACCGCGTCGGCGTCGCGAAAGTCGAGTCCGCCGCTCGCGCGCTTTCAGCGCTTAATCCCGAGGTTGCGATCGAAACGCATGCGGTGCGTCTGACCGACGGCAATGCGGCGGCGCTGGTCGGCGGGTATGACCTCGTATGCGACGGCTGCGACAATTTCGACACGCGTTACGTGGTCAACAGGGCCTGCATTGCAGCCAAGCGCACGCTTGTTTCTGCGGCTGTGACCCGTTTCGAAGGACAACTGACGACTTTTCGTCCGCATCTCGGCGGCCCTTGTTACAATTGCCTCTATCCGGAGACGCAAGCCGCGCCTGACGCGCCGAGTTGCGGCGACGCAGGCGTGTTCGGCGCAGTGACGGGCGTTCTTGGAACGCTCCAGGCGACAGAAGCCCTTAAGGAACTGCTTGATCTCGGGGAAAGCATGGATGGGCGGCTTATTCTCTGGGACGCGCTTGCGACCCGCTTCACCACGATTCGAATTGGCCGTGATCCGCATTGTCTGGTGTGCGGCAGGGTTTCCGACCAGGTTGCCGCAGTTGCGACGTAAGGTCGGAAGGTTCGTGCCCAGCCTTTGCCGTTCCGCGTTTTAGGGCACGCAGCGCCTTCAGCTTCATGCGATTGCCGCCTTCAATAGTGCGAGGTGCCTGAGCCTTGCTCCATCAAGTGGCAATTCGGTCGGGTTTTCCTGGTCGGAGGCTTTAAGGGCTCTGTTTCATGAGCGCCGCCGTCGGCGATCAGTTGCGACTCGGGACCTTCGTGGCCGATCTTTCTACTGGCTCGGTATTGTTCGGCCCGTTTCAGGGATGCGTCACAGTCGTCCGTCACCATGGTTCCGGCGTCGACGAGAGGATGCGCGGCCCCATTTCTGCAACGTCGGCGCTGCGCTTGCCTTTGCTGCAGGATCGCGCCTGTCCGCTGTGAAAACGGCGTCAGACGCCCTTTCAAACAAGAGAATTCAGCGCGCCGCCTGCAGAACCCACTTGCCGTAAGGCGCAGGGCTTGGCACGGATGCGCGCATGACCGCCACTCGCTCCCTGTGCGCCGCCACGCTTCTGGCGACATCCGTAACGTTCGCCGTCGGCGCCCATGCGGCCGATACGGCGACCACGCCGCATCATCACCATCATCACCACGCAGAGGCGGCTGCTTCCGCGAAGTCGATGGCCACCAAGCCCCCCACCGCCAAGGCGGCGCATGGCGCGCACGCACACCACGTGGCGCATGAAGGGCGCCCCAAGGCGAAGCATCCGGCCACGCCAGAGGGCGCGCATAAATCTGCTGCCCACCACCATCCGGCGAAGCACCCTCTGCCGCACCACCATGCGGTTCCGACCGCAGGCTCTGTGGTCCCGGCGCCTATGCCCATTCCGGACGGCGCGCCGGCTCTGCAGCAACCAGACGCCAGCGCGCCGGGCGCGCCAGCAGCGGCCCCCGATGCGCAGAAGGGAACGAATACCGGTCTGCCCCTGCCGCGTTATGCGGCCTTCCGGGCCGACGAAGTCAACATGCGCGCCGGGCCGGGGCAGCGTTACCCTATCCAGTGGGTGTATCATCGTCGGGGGTTGCCGGTGGTGATTGAGCGCGAATTCGACGTCTGGCGTCTGGTCGAGGATTCGGACGGCGTAAAAGGGTGGGTGCATCAGGCGACGCTGGTCGGATCGCGAGATTTTGTAGTGCCCGGCGCAAGCCCCGAAACCCCGGCGGCAACGCCCGGCGCCGCGCCGCCTCAGCAGGGTCAGACAGCGACTCAATCGTCAACCGGACATGCGGACCAGCCGCCCGCAGGGCACATGGAACCGCGCGTCATCGGGTCTGTGCCGAAGGAGGCCGACGCCCTGAAGACGTCCGGCGCAGTGATGCTGCGCGCGTCAGGCGACGACACCGCCCCGGTCGTCGCGGTGTTGAAACCTGGCGTGGTCGGCACGTTACGCACCTGTGCGGCGGGCTCAGCCTGGTGCAAGGTGTCGGTGCGCCAATACGATGGCTGGCTGCGTCGCTCTTCGGTCTGGGGCGTATCGGCCGACGAGGCGTATCCGCCTTCCTGATGCGTTCGCGCCGCCTGCCTCTGACGAGCGGCGCGGCGGACAGCGTCCCGAGGGCATACCAAGGGAGGTCTAAAAGCATGGCGGCTTTGCAGTGCCGAACGAAGATCGTCGCGACGTTGGGTCCGGCGTCCTCGACGTACGAAGTCATCCGCGATCTTACCCTCGCGGGAGCTGACGTCTTTCGTTTCAATTTCTCGCACGGTTCGCATGAAGACCACGCGGCCCGTCACAAGATCGTTCGGCAGGTTGAGGCTGAGCTCGGCAGGCCGATCGGGATTCTGGCCGATGTGCAGGGGCCGAAGCTCCGGGTCGGCGTGTTCGCCGAAGGCCGGGTGGTGCTGGAGCAGGGTGCGCCGTTCCGCCTGGATCTCGACCCGACGCCCGGCGATACGACGCGCGTCAACCTGCCGCATCATGAGATCATCGCTGCGGCGCGACCGGGCAGCGCGCTGCTGCTCGATGACGGTAAGCTCAAACTCACCGTCACTCACGTCGGTCCGGATTTTCTCGACACCGAAGTGACCTTCGGCGGCCCGCTGAGCAATCGCAAGGGCGTCAACGTCCCGGACGTGGTGCTGCCGATCCCGGCTTTGACGGAAAAAGACCGCGCCGATCTGGCGTTCGCGCTCGATCTTGGCGTCGACTATGTGGCGCTATCGTTCGTTCAGCGCGTTGAAGACGTGCTGGAGGCGAAGACCCTTACTGACGGCCGGGCCTGGATTATGACCAAGCTCGAAAAACCTCAGGCCATGGACAATCTGGAAGCGATTCTCGCGGCCTCCGACGCAGTCATGGTCGCTCGTGGCGATCTTGGCGTCGAGTTGCCTCCGGAAGCCGTGCCGCTTGCGCAGAAACGCATCATTCGTCTGGCCCGCACGCTGGGCAAGCCGGTGGTTGTAGCGACGCAGATGCTGGAGAGCATGATCTCGGCGCCCACGCCGACGCGGGCAGAAGCCTCGGACGTAGCCACGGCCGTTTTCGACGGCGCGGATGCGGTGATGCTTTCGGCGGAATCGGCTGCCGGTCAATATCCGCGCGAGGCGGTGACGATCATGAACCGGATTGTGCAGCGCGTGGAGGCTGACGCAGGCTGGAGGACGTTGATGCAGGCCGGGCGACTGGAGCCCGAGCATTACGTGGCTGACGCGATCGCTGGCGCTGCACAACAAGTGGCTGCGACCATCGGCGCGAGTGCGATCGTCGCCTACACTCATACCGGCCCAACAGCCTTGCGCGTCGCCCGCGAGCGGCCGATGTCGCCTATTCTGGGTGTCACGCCGACCATCGACACGGCGCGCAGGCTTGCGGTCGTATGGGGCGTGCAGCCTCGGGTCAGTAATCCGGACAAGCCCGTGCGCGACGCGGAGACCATGGTTTCCACGGCGCTCGATATCGCAATCGGCGGTGGTTTCACGAAGTCGGAAGAGTCCATCGTCATCGCGGCGGGGATGCCGTTTGGCGTCAGCGGTTCGACCAATACGCTGCGCGTGGCCAAGGCGCCTAAGGCTGCCGGATAAGGGTAAGGATGTCGCGCCGATGGTGGCTCTTCCGCGCGACCGGGCCTAAGAAGGGGTAAATCTGGCGCGTGAGGGCGGATAGGCCCTCATGCGAGCATTACAGGCGCGGCATGAACACGACACGACGATATTTCGGCACCGACGGAATCCGGGGCACGGCCAATACTTCGCCCATGACGGTTGAGGTGGCCCAGAAGCTGGGACAGGCGGCGGGGTTGCATTTCAGGCGGGGCGCACACCGCCATCGTGTCGTGGTGGGCAAGGACACGCGCTTGTCCGGTTATATGATCGAATGCGCGCTGGTCGCCGGGTTCCTGTCGGCCGGGATGGACGTGACGCTTGTGGGGCCGATGCCGACGCCCGCCATCGCCATGCTGACGCGCTCGCTACGCGCTGACCTAGGCGTCATGATCTCTGCGTCGCACAATCCATTCGGCGACAACGGCATCAAGCTGTTCGGGCCGGACGGTTTCAAATTGTCGGACCGGGAGGAAACGACCATCGAGGCGTTGATGGGCGCTGACCTGTCGTCACGTCTCGCCTCGCCGTCCGAGATCGGACGCGCGTCCCGCCTTAACGACGCCGCCGGAAGGTATGTCGAGCATGCCAAGGCGTCTTTTCCGCGTGGTCGCCGTCTGGATGGCTTGAAGATCGTCATCGACTGCGCTCACGGCGCAGCATATCGCGTCGCGCCGACTGCTCTGTGGGAACTCGGCGCGGACGTCATTCGCATTGGCTGCGCGCCGGACGGCGTAAACATCAACGAGGGGTGCGGCTCGACGCACCCGGAATCGCTCTGCGAAGCGGTGGTGGCGCACGGTGCGGACCTGGGGATTGCCTTGGACGGCGACGCAGACCGGATGCTGCTTGCCGACGAAACGGGACGGCTGATCGACGGCGATCAGATTATCGGACTGATCGCCCGGTCGTGGGCTGCGCAGGCCAGGCTGGCTACGCCTTCAGTTGTGGCGACGGTGATGTCCAATATGGGACTGGAGCGCTTTCTGTCCTCGTTGGGCCTCGATCTCGTCCGGACTGCGGTCGGCGATCGCTACGTCGTGGAGCGTATGCGGGAGGGTGGCGCGAATCTGGGCGGGGAACAGTCCGGACATGTGGTGCTGTCGGACTTCGCAACGACCGGCGACGGGCTGGTTGCGGCGTTGCAGGTTCTCGCTGTGCTGATCGAGGACGGGCGTCCGGCCAGCGAAGTTTGCAGCGTGTTCACGCCATTTCCGCAAAAGCTGAAAAACATCCGCTTTGCCGGCCCCAGCCCGCTGAAGCTTCCGGATGTGGAGGCGGCGCGGGACGCCATCGTCGCGAGGCTTGGCGATGGCGGACGGCTTGTGTTGCGGGAAAGTGGAACGGAGCCGCTGGTGCGGGTGATGGTCGAGGCCGAAGACGCCGCCATCGTGGAGGCGGCAGTCGACGATATGTGCGCCGCGATCCAGAACGCCTGCGTTCCGGCCTGACCCTTGCAAGGGCGGGTTCTCAGTATCGCGGGTAGCGACTCTGGCGGCGGGGCCGGGATTCAGGCCGATCTGAAGACAATCACGGCTCTGGGTGGCTTCGCGATGACGGCGATAACCGCCCTGACCGCACAGAATACTGTGGGTGTTTTTGGCGTGGTTGAAACGCCTCCGGAGTTTTTGAGAACACAGATTCGATGTGTGCTCGACGATATTGGAACGGACGCGTTCAAGAGCGGGATGCTGGGCGGGGCCGATAACATCGCGGTAGTGGCGGAGGAAATCGCCACCTATCGCAAGGTCCCGTTCGTTCTCGACCCGGTGATGATCGCCAAGGGCGGCGCCGCGCTTTTGCACGAGAACGCCGTTGACGCCCTGATCGGGGTTCTAATGCCGTTGGCGACGGTGATTACGCCCAATATCCCTGAGGCTGAGCGGTTGATCGGTGGCCGCATCGTCGACGAGCGCGATATGGCGGAAGCCGGGCGACTGCTGCGCGCGCGCGGAGCGACTGCTGTTTTGGTAAAAGGCGGTCATCTACCGGGGACGATACTGACGGATGTGCTGATCGCCGACGGTATGGAGGAGGCGTTTACCGCTCCGAGAATCGAAACCCGGCACACGCACGGGACCGGATGCACACTAGCCAGCGCCATAGCCACGCGACTGGCGCAAGGCCGCCCTTTGCGAGACGCTGTGGCGGACGCGCGCGCTTACTTGCGCGCGGCGATCGAGCGCGCGCCGGGGTACGGCGCGGGGGCCGGCCCGCTCAACCATGGCGCGGCGTTTGCCGAAATCGCGCACGGTTGACCTCTCGCAGTTCGATCAGGCGGCGAACTGGTCGAGGTTCGCCAGTTCGCTGACTTGCTCCGTCGTTTCGGCGCCGAGTCTCTGGTTTGGTTCGCGCAGCATATAGCCGCGACCCCAGACGGTGGTGATGAGATTGCCCGCTCCGGCCGCCTGCAGTTTTTTTCGCAATTTGCAGATGAATACGTCGATGATCTTCATCTCCGGTTCATCCATCCCGCCATATAAGTGGTTGAGGAAAGCATCTTTTGTGAGAACCATGCCTTTGCGGAGGACCAGCAACTCCAGAATTGCGTATTCCTTGCCCGTCAAATGGACCGGAGCTTCGTCAACCTTGACTTCCCGGCTGTCGAGACTGAGGCACAGAGAGCCGATCCGTAGCGTGGGTTCGCTGAAACCCTTGGAGCGACGCAGGATCGCTTGCATGCGAGCAATCAGCTCCTCTGCGTCGAAAGGCTTCGTCAGATAATCGTCCGCGCCGACAGAGAAGGCTTTAACCTTCGCTTGCGGGCGCGTCAGGCTGGATAGAACGATGATCGGCGTGGTCACTCGGGCGGCGCGGACGCGGCGGACGACTTCATAGCCCTCCATGTCGCGGAGCATCAGTTCGAGTACCGCGAGATCATAGTCGTAATGCCGCAACATTTCGATCGCCTCTTCGCCTGCGGCGACGTGATCCACTGTAAAACCAGCGCTTTTCATGATTTGGGCGATCTCTCCGACCGCACCCATATCGTCCTCAACCAGCAGTACACGCATTTTTCGACCCCCCCGGTGTGGCGTTGATCAATAGTTACCATTTATGGTTGTATGTGTCCAAAGAAATTTCTCGTAAAGCGTGTATAAAGACATTTATTTTATGATAAATATAGAAACATCGTATTATTTTTGATCAAATTTCTAGACAAATATCGATTTTTTGGGAGATTTGCTCGTGTCGATGAGTATTCTGGATCGAATATCGGCAACTTGTGCGTGTATTCCTTCTGCTGTTGCTACTGCGAAAATCGCATCGATTTCTGGCCTCGCGGTGACGGTGAACGGTCTCGCGGGGTTGGCCAGTATCGGCGACCGCGTAACGATTGTGCGTAGAGACGGGTCGGAGACGCTGGCGGAGATCGTGGGCTTCTCGGCGACGACCGCGCGGGCGATGGCGTTTGGCAGCCTCGATGGCGTCGGCGCTGGAGCAGAAGTGAGGTTGCCCGTGTTCATCGGCGCCCGGGCGCCAACGCCGGGGGGGAGTCTTCGCGTGTCGGACGGGTGGATTGGACGCATCGTCGATCCGCTCGGTCGTCCACTGGACGGCAAGGGCCCCCTTCCGCCGGGTCCTGAATGGCGCGCCGTGAGGGCTGCGCCGCCCGACGCCACTCTTCGTGCGCGGTTAGGGGCGCGGATCGATCTTGGCGTCCGCGCCATGAACCTGTTCACCACTTGCCGTCAGGGGCAGCGGCTCGGTCTCTTCGCCGGATCTGGCGTCGGCAAATCGACGCTTCTTTCCATGTTGGCCCGTAACACCGCATGCGACGTATCCGTCATTTCTCTGGTCGGGGAGCGCGGGCGTGAAGTCCGGGAGTTCGTGGAGGATGATCTCGGCCCCGAAGGGCTGGCGCGTTCTGTCGTAATCGTCGCGACGTCGGACGCGCCTCCGCTGATGCGACGAGAGGCGGCTTACGCGGCGACGGCCGTGGCGGAGTATTTCCGCGACCGGGGCAAGTCGGCGTTGCTCTTGATGGATAGCGTCACACGTTTCTGTCAGGCGTTGCGCGAGATCGGTCTTTCCACGGGAGAGCCCCCCGCGACCCGTGGCTATCCTCCCTCGGTGTTCGCCGAACTGCCCCGGTTGCTGGAGCGCGCGGGGCCGGGACTGGCTCAGGCGGACGGAGCGGTAGGGCAGATCACGGCGCTGTTTACGGTTCTGGTGGAGGGAGACGACCACAATGAACCTGTCGCCGACGCCGTAAGAGGCATTCTGGACGGGCACATCGTGCTCGACCGCAAGATTGGCGAGGCAGGTCGTTATCCCGCTATCGACGTGCTGCGCTCTCTCTCCCGTTCCGTGCCGGGTTGTAATTCCGGTGCGGAGAATGCACTGACCCGTCGCGCTCGAAGTCTGATGTCAGTGCACGCGGATATGGCCGATATGATTCGGCTCGGCGCCTATCGACCCGGTTCGGATTCCAGAGTTGACGAAGCCATCGCCCTGGTTCCCGGCATCGAGACTGTTCTGGCTCAGGATCGCCGCGAGCGCTCCACTTTGTCAGCTTCATTCGACGCTCTGCGCGACGTCCTGCGCGAAGAGCCTGTTCCTGTCGACGACACGCCCTCCTGATGCGTCGCAGTCTTTTCCACCTTAACTCAGGACAATTGTCATGCCTTCCTCGGCTCTTCCTTCCTTGCGGCGTCTGAGAAAACAGGAGCTGGAAGAAGCACAAACGATGCTGGCCGCAGCACAGGCGCGCGCGATGATCGCGGCGGACGCGGTAAAAATCGCCGAACAGAACCTGCTCAACGAGCGGGAGGCGGCGATGGATTTCTCCGCAGACGATCACGTGGTCGAAGCGTATTCGCGGTGGCTGCCGGTCGGCCGCGCTGCACTGGAACGGGCCCGCGGCCTCGAGCAGGATGCGGCGATGGAGGTGGAGGCGAGCCGGACCCGCCTGACGCTCGCACGCGCGGCGTTCGAGGCGGTCGAAAAGCTGATGGAGATCAGGCGTCAGGAGAAAGAGGCGGCTAGTCGCCGGAAAGAGCAGAACACGCTCGACGATATTGCCGGTCGCGTGCGGTCCGCGTCGGAGCCGGAACCGGAGTGAAGGCTTAGCGGTCCGACTGCCCGACGTAGCTTTTCTGGTCGCCCGCTTTTCCGGCGCCGCCCCCTGACGCATGACGGTCGTGACGGCTAAGAATGGCGCATGCCAGCAGGAGTCGGGAAATGACCGTCGCACAAGTCGAACTGCCTACCCGTGTCGACACGGAGCGGCTGGCGCGCGTCATCGCGGGCCTTGCGCGTCCTGGCGACGCGATCCTGTTGTCCGGACCGCTAGGGGCGGGGAAAAGCGTTTTCGCGCGGGCCTTTCTGCGCGCCCTGCATGACGATCCGACGCTGGAGGTTCCCAGTCCGACGTTCACTCTTGTCCAGATGTATGAGAGTCCCGACGTGGTCGTCGCGCATTTCGACCTGTGGCGCCTTGATGGACCCGACGCTCTGGAGGAGCTCGGGTGGGATGACGCGCGGGCGGGGATCGTGCTCGTCGAATGGCCCGAGAGGCTTGGGGCGCTGGCACCCTCGGGTGCGCTGCATGTGACGCTGACGCCCTCCCTGGCGGAATCCGTGGAGGATTTCACCGCTGAAGACGCGCAGCGTATCGCATTGGTGGAAGGGTGGCCGGATCGCGATCCGGCCGGTCGTTGGGTCGACGGCGAGGGCGTGTTGTGACCGGCGCTTCAGGCGTTTTCACGATCCCGGCGCATCTGCGTTTTCTTGACGAAATCGCGGCGCGTTGGGCGGCTGGAGTTGATAACGACGTCGAGCGCATCGGCGACGGCGCTATTCTTTTACCAGGTCGACGTGCGGCCCGCGCCCTGACCGAGGCGTTCTTGCGTCATGCTGACGGGCGCGCTGTTCTGCTGCCCCGCATCATGCCAATCGGTGGGCTGGACGAGGCGGAGACTGCGCTGGGGAGTTCCGACAGCCTGCTTCTGCCTCCGGCCGTTCCGACAATGCGACGGTTGGCGGTTCTGACGCGGCTGGTTCTTCAGGCCGGGCAGGCGTTTGGAACGCGTCCGACGCTGGATCAGGCTTGGCCTCTTGCGCGGGCGCTGGCCGATCTGATGGACGAGGCCGAATGGGCAGGCGTCGATCTTGCAGAACGGCTCCCGGACGCAGTCGAGGATGGGTTCGCCGATCACTGGCGGGTGACGCTGGATTTCCTGCGCATCGTCACGGCGGCGTGGCCGCAATGGCTCGAAGAGCAGGGTTTGATGAACCCGGTCGCGCGGCGGATCGCGCTTCTGAGGGCGCAGGGGCGTTACTGGGAAGGCGCGGGCGCGCTGTCGGGGCAGGACGGGCGCCTTTGGGCGGTGGGATTCACCGATGCGCTGCCCGCCACCGTGGACGCCCTGCGCGGCGTGCTGGCGCATCCGGCCGGACTGCTGGTCGTGCCCGGTCTCGATCTCACGATGGATGACGAGAGTTTCGCTGCCCTTCCTGACGGACACCCACAGAACGGGTTGTCACGGTTACTTGCCGACCTGGACACGACGCGCGGCGACGTGACGCGTTGGGACTCGATTTTCGGGGGCGAGGAGGAGCGTGCGCGCGCCGGGATCGCCGGGCGGGCGACGACGATCGCCCGCGTGTTGCTGCCTGCCACGGCGCTGGGGGATTGGACTGCGAATCAGGAACGCGGATCCTGCGCCGGGCTGACGCGTCTGACTCCCGCTGATCAGCAGGAAGAAGCAGCCGCCATTGCGTTGGCGTTGCGCGCGGCCATCGAGACGCCGGGGCGGCGGGCGGCGCTTGTCACCCCGGACCGCACTTTGGCCGCGCGGGTGGCCGCCGAGTTGCGACGTTGGGACGTGCTGGCGGACGATAGTGCCGGCGAGCCTTTGCTCTCCACGCCGCCCGCCACGTTGCTGCGCCTTGTCGTGCAGGCGGTCGACAGTGCGCTGGCGCCAGTGGCGCTACTCGCTCTTTTGAAACATCCTTTCGTTGCATGTGGGTTTACGGTCGGAGACTGTCGCGCTTCGGCGCGCCTTCTGGAGCGCCGTCTCCTGCGCGGGCCGGCCCCGGCGCCCGGACTCGCCGGGCTGCGCGCGCGGCTGGCGTCGGTGCGTGGAAAGCGGATCGACGGGGACGACGGCTCCTCGGCCGATCGCCCGGACAGCCCGGCCTCGCTCGACATTTTTCTCGATACGCTCGACAGGTGTTTGGCTCCGGCGCTCACGGCGGCGGCGGAAGACAGGCCCCTTCCCGAGCAGGTCAAGGCGTTGCTGGAAACCGTCGAGGCGTTGGCGACGACGGCGGAGACGTCGGGCGCCGAGCGGCTGTGGCGTGGAGAAGAAGGCGAGGCTCTGGCGCAGCGATGTTCGGAGTTGATCGCTGCGACGGATATCCTGCCGTCCCAGCCCTGGGCCGTGCTCGACGGACTGCTCTGCGCCGTGTTGAGCGAAGACCGCGTCGCGACCCGGCGCGTATTGCGTGGGCGGGACGATGCGATCCTGACTCTGCATCCGCGTGTGTTCATCTGGGGTTTGACGGAAGCGCGTTTGCAGAGCGTCGAGGTGATGGTGCTCGGCGGCCTGGTGGAGGCGGTGTGGCCGCCTGCGACCGATCCGGGGCCGTGGCTAAGTCGCCCCATGCGCGCCCGCGTCGGGTTGCCGTCCCCGGAGCGCGCAATCGGACAGGCCGCGCATGATTTCGCGTCCTGCGTCGCAGCGGCTGACGAGGTGATTTTATCCACGCCCGGACGCAGGGATGGCGCGCCTGCGGTGCCCGCCCGCTGGCTGGTGCGGCTCGATGCGTTTCTCGCCGGGCGCAGGCAGTCGCTGCCAGAACATCCTGCTCAGGCGTGGCTCAAGCGGCTTGATAGGCCAGAAGGTGCTGCCGTTGCGGCGGCTCCGCCGCAGCCGCGTCCGCCGCTCGCACGTCGTCCACGCAGGTTGAGCGTCACCGAAATCGAGACCTGGATTCGTGATCCTTACGCAATCTATGCGCGACATGTGCTGCGCCTGCGGCCTCTTGATCCACTGGAGCAGTCTGTCGACGCCTCGGATTACGGAACGCTGGTGCATGCGGCGCTTGATCTGTGGTTGCACGAAATTGGCGTTGGATGGCCGCATGATGCGCAGGCGCGTTTGCGTCGGATTTTCGAAAACTGCCTTGATGAGGCTGGCTTGCGGCCAGCGCTCGCGGCGTGGTGGCGTCCCCGGCTGATGCGAATCGCGGACTGGGTGGCTGAGGCGGAAGGCGTGCGTCGAGGGACGGGCGCACCGCGCGCCATCCTGACGGAGGCGTCCGGGCTGGCGACGATTACCGATGCGCCGGGCGGCGCGTTTCAACTGAAGGGCCGCGCCGACAGGATCGACCTTTTCGACGACGGTTCGGCGGCGCTTCTCGATTACAAGACTGGATCGGTTCCAAGCGGAAAAGCCGTTCTTGAAGGCTGGAGCCCGCAACTTCCTCTGGAAGCGGCCATGCTGACGCGGGGCGCGTTCCCGAGCGCCGCGGCGAAGGCGGTCGATGCAGCGCTTGCCCCTTCGGCCCTGCTGTACTGGCGTCTGACGGGAGGCGCGCCGCCCGGCGAGGAGACCGCCGTTACGTCAAAGGTGGACACTGTGGGAGAGCTCGCCGAGCAGGCTTGGGAAAGTTTGCGTCGTCGCGTTATGGATTACGACAATCCGGATCAACCTTATCTCTCGCACCCGCATCCGGGGCAGGAGCCTCGTTTCGCGGATTACGCGCAGCTTGCGCGCGTCGCGGAATGGAGCGCCGCGCGTGAGGAGGGCGGGGAATGACGCGGACGGCTATTGAAATCGCCTGCGCGGAGCAGGATGAAGCGTCTGATCCCTGCGCTTCGGTTTTTGTGTCCGCGTCGGCGGGGAGCGGCAAGACGAAGTTGCTGATCGATCGTCTGCTGCGGCTGATGCTGCCGCGTGTGAACCCTGACGATCCGGGCGGTCCGTGGTTGCCGGGCGCAGATCCGGGGCGCATCCTGTGCTTGACGTTCACCAAGGCGGCCGCTGCGGAAATGGCGATCCGGCTTCAGCGCACGCTTGGCGCGTGGGTGACGTTGCCTGATGAGAAACTGGACGCAGCCCTGCGTAGCCTCCGTGCGCCAGTGGCGGCGCGTGCGCAGGCGCGGGCCCTGTTCGCGCGGGTGCTGGACATGCCTGGCGGCATGAGGATCGGCACGATTCACGCGTTCTGCCAGTCCCTGCTGCGACGTTTCCCGCTTGAGGCGGCAATCAATCCGCATTTCCAGCTTATGGAGGACACCGACGCGTCGCTTGCGTTGCAGGAGGCGACGGAAACCGAACTGGCGCGTTTGCCGCCCGCGATGGTGGGCGCACTCGCATCCCAGATAGGATTGCGCGATTTTGTCGAACTGGTGACTACGCTGAAGAGCGCGAAGGCGGCTCCCCGCGTGCTTGAGCTGGCGCGTAGAGATCCCGATGGTTTGCGGCGGGGTCTGTCGCGCGCGCTTGGCGTCGGAGAGGACGCGTTGGGCGATGCCGACGCTGATCCGCTGCTTGCGGCCTGCACGAATCTTCAGGGCGAGGAGGGTTTGCGCAGCGCCATAGCGCTTGTCGCGGCGGAAGGCGCGGAAAGCGCGAAGAAGATGGCTGCGTCCATGCTGGACTGGCTGTCGCAGCATCCGCCGGAGCGCGCGGCGCGTTGGGTGGACTGGCGGGATCTGTTTCTGACCGGCAAGGGTGAGTCGAGAAAAAACGCTGGACTCAACAAAAAATTTCTCGATGCGCACGAAGACATTCTAGCGCCGTTTGAGGCGGAAGTCGTCCGGATTCTCCGTGTGGAGGAAGTCCGCCGTGCACGCGTGTTGATCGCGTTGACCCTCGCTCTTCTGGGCGCAGCGGCCCCGGTGATCGAGTCTTATGGCGCGCGCAAATCTCTGCTTGGGCAAGTGGAATATGACGATCTGATCGCCCGCACGCTCGGGCTGTTGCGCGATCCGGGTTCGGCGTGGGTGCTCTACAAGCTGGACGGAGGCGTCGATCACTTGCTGCTGGACGAGGTGCAGGACACGTCGCGCGTGCAATGGGAGATCGCGGGAGGTCTGACCTCCGAGTTTTTTGTTGGCGAAGGCGCGCGCGATTCTGCGGCTGGACCACGCACGGTTTTCGCCGTGGGTGACTACAAACAGTCCATTTATGGATTTCAGGGCGCCGATCCGGACGCTTTTCGTGACTGGCGAAAGATTTTCGAACGACGGGTGCGCGATGCAGGCAGCGAGTGGCGGGAGCCGGCGCTGAACGTGTCGTTTCGCTCTACGGCGCCGGTTCTGAAACTCGTCGACTCTGTCTTTGCACATCCTCTGGCCGCACGTGGCGTCAGCGACCCGGGTCAGCCCGCGCCGCACCACGAAAGCGCGCGGCCGGGGCAGGGCGGTCGCGTCGAACTGTGGCCTCTGGTTCCTCGCGTGGAGCAGGGCGGCGAAGACGCGCCGCAGGATATGGAAGTTGCGCTCGATCCGTGGGCGGCGCCGACGCGCAATGCCGGGCTCGTCTCTCCACCACAGCGACTGGCCGATACGTTGGCGCGCTGGATCGCAGCGGAGTTGCTGAAGCCGCCCGCGCCGGGCGAGCGACAACTGACCCCGGGAGACGTGCTTGTGCTCGTGCCCCGGCGCTCCGCCTTCGTGCGAGCGTTTGTGCGCGCGTTGAAATCTGCGGACGTGCCGGTCGCGACGCTGGTGCGCACGGGGCTGGCCGATCAGACGGTCGTGCAGGATCTGATGGCGCTTTGCGACGCGTTGCTGCTGCCGCAGGACGATCTGACGCTGGCCTGCGTGCTGACCTCGCCGCTCGGCGGTCTCGCCGACGACAGTCTGATGGCGTTGGCCATGGAGCGGCAGGATGGGGAGCCGCTGTGGACCGTTCTGCGCGAGCGTCATGCGCAACGGCCAGACTGGACGACGGCCTGGCATATTCTGTCGGGTCTGTTCCGGCGCGTGGATTACCTGTCTCCCTATGGACTTTTGTCGGAAGCCCTGGGCGCGTTCGGTGGACGAGCGCGTTTGCTTGCGCGTCTTGGGCCAGAGGCAGGGGAGCCGATCGATGAGTTGCTCTCGGCCAGTCTGCGCTACGAAGATTCTCATGCGCCGTCGTTGCAGGGATTTCTGCACTGGCTCCGGCAATCGAACGAGAGCGTGAAACGGGAGCCCGAGGCGAGTAGCGATGCTGTGCGTGTGATGACGGCGCACGGCTCCAAGGGGTTGCAGGCGCGGCTGGTGATCCTGCCGGACACGACCGGTTCGCCGCGTGCGGAATCGCGACTGTTGTGGTTGGACGACCGTCTTGGTCCCCTGCCGGTGCTGACGCCGCGCAGCGATCTGGGAACCGAGGCGACGCGGGCGCTCCGCGAAACGATGCGGGTGAAGGCGGCGGAGGAATATAACCGGCTGCTTTACGTCGCCCTGACCCGCGCGAGCGATCGACTGGTCGTGTGCGGGTGGGAGCCGCGCAAACTGCAGGAGGAGAGCTGGTACGCACGGTGTCTGGCGGGTTTTGAGGCTGCGGAGGCTGATGCCGAGTCATTCGGGTTCGGGTGGGGCGGCGAATGTCTGGTGATCGAGGAGCGGGCGACTGTCGAGGCGAAATCCGCCGCCGCCGCGCCGTCAACGCCGCCGCCGCCCATGCCGACGTGGATGGGCGCCGCCCCTGACTGGCGTCCCGCCCCGCCGCCCTGGGAGTCTGCGCTCGCCCGGCCGCTCAGCCCCAGCCGCCCGGATGATGTGGGCATGGGCGAGCGCCCGGCTTCCCGCTCTCCTCTGGAGATGGCGTCCATTACGCCCGACGCCGCGCGCGAGGCGGCGTTCAGGCGCGGCGCGCTTGCGCACGCCCTTTTGCAGTTTCTCCCTGACCGGCCGGCCGCCGACCGCACGCAGGTGGCTTATGACTGGTTGCTGAGACCGGGCAACGGTCTGGACGAAGGCGAGGCGGCGCGGCTGGTGGCACGTGTGCTGGAAGTGATGGAGCACGCCGAACTGGAGCCGCTTTTCGCGCCGGAAGCGCGGGCGGAGCAGCGTCTTGCTGGTGTGGTGCGCGGCAATGTGGTGGTGGGACAGGTCGATCGTATGCGCGTCCTCGACGACACGGTTATGATCTGCGACTTCAAGACCAATCGTCGGCCGCCTGCTTCTGTCGAGCGCACGCCGGTTCTCTATCTGCGCCAGATGGCGGCTTATCGCGACCTGCTGCACGCCCTTTATCCGGGTCGCGCCGTGAGGTGCAGTCTGGTCTGGACGGAAGCGCCGATGGTCATGGAACTGCCTGACGCACTTCTGGACGAGCATGGGGGCGTATGACGAGGCGGGATTTCGGCCTTCGATAAATTTTTGAAGGATTTTTCTTGAGACTTTTTGGATTCACGTCGGACGTTTTCGCTGGGGCTGACGTGAAGCGTTACTACCGCACGTTTATGGTGTGCGGAGCATGGGTCTCGAACCGAACCTGTCATTCGTCTCGCAAAAAATGGAGACTTGGGCGTGGGTTCGACGCGAGGCGTTGCCGAAGCCGGAGCAGAACAATAGGCGCGTCGAGTGTCCTTTTTTGCGGCTTCACGTTTCGGGGGAGTGGGCAGCCTTCTGGCGGGTGGCGTAGGCTGCTGGACATCGCGTAATCATTTTGTGATCATAATGTTCTGTGCCGCCGGATCAGGAAATTCACTCATGACGATCACGAGACGCGCGATGATTGCGCTCGCCGCTGGCGCCGCCGCGTCGCCTCGTTTCACAAGCGCCGCGTCGCCGAAATCCGTCTGGTGGCAGGAGGCGGTGTTTTACGAAATATACCCGCGCTCGTTCCAGGACGGGAATGGCGACGGGATCGGCGACTTCATAGGCATGGCTGACCGCGTGGATTATCTCGCCGATCTTGGCGTTGACGCGATCTGGGTCGCGGCGTGCTTCGATAGCCCGAACGCCGACAACGGCTATGACGTAAGCGATTATCGTAAAATCATGCCTGATTTCGGCACGATGCGGGATTTTGACAATTTTCTTGAACGCGCAAAAAAACGTGGAATACGCGTCATTCTGGATATGGTTTTCAACCATACCAGCGATAAGCATTCATGGTTTATGAAAAGCAGCTCGTCAAAAGACAGTTTTTATCGCGACTTTTACCACTGGCATGACGGTAGAGACGGCGCTGCGCCCACCAACTGGCGTTCAGCGTTTGGTGGCTCGGCCTGGACGCTGGATTCGCACACCAATCAATATTATCTGCATACGTTTACGAACAGACAGCCTGATTTGAATTGGGAAAACCCGCGTGTCAGAAGCGAGCTGTATGCAATTCTGAAGTTCTGGTCGGACAAAGGGGTCGATGGCTTTCGTTTCGATGCGATCACCAGCATTGCCAAGCCGTTAGAACTTTATGACCTCTCGGCGCAGGATATTGCTGCGGGTCGCTCTTTCGCCGACCGTGGCGAGCGTTTGCACGCCCATCTGCGTGATATGTACGCCCGCTGCAACGCCGACTCCAGACTTTACTTTGTGGGAGAGACATGGGGTGCGGATCGCACCCTGTTTGTTGAGCTTACGCAAGCGGACCGTCACGAACTCTCCGCAGGGTTTCCTTTCGACTTACAGATGAAAGATATTGAAGACGGCTGGCGCAAGACGCCCTGTAAATTATCGGATTTGCGAGCCTTCAACGCCGGAAACGCGTTTGATAATGAACCCGGCGTCTGGCCGGTGATCTGGCTGGAGGATCACGATTTTCCTCGTTCCGTCTCGCGCTATGGATCGCAAAAACCGGAGTTCCGATCACGGTCGGCAAAAATGCTGGCGATCATGCTTCTGTCGTTGCGAGGTACGCCCTTCCTTTATCAGGGGCAGGAAATAGGCATGGAAAATTACCCCTTCACGTCGATCGACCAATTTAATGACGTCACCGCGCATAATGTCTGGAGCGAACAGGTCGGCGGCCATCACGTAACGTCGGCTGGCATGTTGGCCAATCTTGCGGCTACAACACGCGATAATGCGCGTACCCCTATGCAGTGGAATGCGGCTCGCAACGCCGGGTTCTCGGCCGGAACTCCATGGATGCTGGTCAACCCGGATTATCGGACGATCAACGCCGCCGCACAGACAGGCGATCGTAACTCCGTGTTTGGCTTCTATAAAGCAATGATAAAGACCAGAAAAACTCAACCGGCGTTGGTCCATGGAAAGTATCGCGACGTCTCTCCAGATAATGGTGCGATTTACGCCTTTCGACGCGAACACCCTGCGGGTAATACGCTGACGGTCATGAATTTTTCGGATTCCCCCGAAATTTTCCGCATCCCGCAGGACGTGAAACCCGCCAGAGTTCTGATCGCGAACATACCGGAGCACTCGATTGTAGAGCCGTCTCTGACGCTGGAGCCGTGGGAAGGCATGATTATCGCGATTTAATCTAATGCATTGGAAGGCGCGACGCAGGTCCTACGCCTTACGGGCGTTTGACGGGATAGACACCGTTCGAACGGACGTCGGAACCGTGAAGTTTTTGTGACGCGGTTGAGTCTTACGCCCTCCATGCGCAAACGTGTTGGGCTTTCGGGCGCTAACGTTCACGACGGGTTATCCCAATGTTACATCTTGCCAGGCGCTCGTTTCTGTCTCTTTCCGTCGGAACGTCTCTGTTCGCCGTTAACGGCGCCAGGGGGACCGTTCCTGCTCGTCCGCCAATGTTAGCCCATGAGCCGTTTACGTTCCTGTTCATAACCGATACGCACTTGCAGCCAGAATTGGACGCCAATGGCGGGTGCCATATGGCCTTCAGGAAAGCGAAAACAGTTCCCGCTGATTTTGCGATTCAGGGTGGCGATCATGTCTTCGACGCCCTTGGCGTCAACGCTGGGCGGGCGACGATGCTGCTCGACCTGTACCGCCGCACGGCGGACGATCTGACGTTGCCTGTGCATCATACGATCGGCAACCACGATTGCTTCGGCGTTTATACCAAAAGCGGGGCGCTGCCGACGGACCCTCTGTATGGCAAGAAGTATTTCGAAGATAATTTCGGACAACTCTACTACGCGTTCGATCATAAGGGCGTTCACGTCGTCGTGCTGGATTCAATCGGAATCACCGCTGACCGAGCCTATGAGGGAAGGATCGACGCCGCGCAAATCGCGTGGTTGTCGCAGGATCTTGCGGCGCAACCTGCGGGGACGCCCATCATTGTCGTCACGCACATCCCGCTTGTCACGGCAATCGAAGATTACGCTGCGCCGCCGTCCATTCCTCCGGCCCATCATGGCTTGTCAGTCGTCAACGCCTATGAAGTGCTGCCGCTGTTCGACCATTACAATGTGATCGCCGTATTTCAGGGACATACCCATGTTCTCGAGCGTGTGGAATGGCATGGCGTTCCCTACATCACAGGCGGCGCCGTCAGCGGTAACTGGTGGCATGGCACGCGGTATGGCACCCCGGAGGGCTTCATGGTGGTGGACGTGGCGGGCGGCAAGGTGAGCACCCGTTACGAGACCTATGGGTTTCGTAGCGTCGATCCGCATAACACCTGAATCAACTACGCACTCCGTACCGATTCCTGTTTCGGCTCGTCCATTTTGGATAATTCCTGTGACGCCGGAGTTGCGGAAAAAGTTCGGGGTGAGTGGACGTAAGAGAAATATACGCCGACAGAGGCGTGGCGTCGCCGGGGCATCTCTCATGCCGCGATGAAGTAGATGCGAGTGTCGTCAAATTGCGTTCTACCCTTTCGATAGTTGAAGAACGCCCCTTACGGTGAGACCTCGCATGGTGGCTCGTTGACGGGGACCCCCGTGAAGGCCAGTGGATACAACCCGCGACTGGATGCGTAAGCGCTCATCTCACCGGCCGAGGCGCGACCTGGCTCGGGGCAGAGCTTCAGCGTGGCGCCCGGTACGTCGATTGCTTCACAGGACGGTTGGAGTGCGTCCACGATAGCGGAGCGCCCGACCAGAGCCTTTCCCCCGCGCATAACCAGCATTTCGTCCTGAGGCGTCGCCCGCACAACCTTATGAACGTTCTGATGCTCGGGGTCGGCGAAGAGGACGAGGTCCGCGCGTTTGCCTGCCGCTATATCTCCGATCGCCGCCTCCGCGCCGGCAACATGCGCGGCGTTATGCGTCACCATGCGCCAGAGCTCACTGTCGCTCAGTGCGTCGTGCAGATACGCGTGATTATAATGTAGCGCACACGCCAGTTCGCGGTTGATGTTCATAGAGCCGGACGGAAGCCAGTCAGATCCCAGAGCGATCGTAATGCCGCGCTTTCTGGCTGCGAGAATATCGAGCGTCTTGCCGTAGAGCGACAGATTGCTCCGCGGAGACCAGACGATGCTCGCGTGTCTGGCCGCGACGAGATCGAGATCCTGAGGTGTGAGGGCGACCGCGTGGATGAGAGCCGCCTGTGGCATGAGCCAGTCGTTGCTGACGCCCCCTCCGCCGGGTTGCGGCGTGGGGTCGTAAGACGTCGAGCTCTGGCAGCGAAATTCGTTGCGCGCCGCTTCGTCGCGGCCTTCGGCGACGTGGGCGAGAAAGGCGCTGGCCGCAGCCACCTGATTACGGGTGACGGGATGATGGCCATAATCGCAATTCCGCGTTCTCATGACGCCGGATGCGTCATCAAGCGGGAAAATATTATAGGTAGCGGGCGTGATATCGAGGGATTCCAAACCTGCTTCGAAGTCGAGATTGCGCAACAGGCCCGGCGCCATGCGTTCGGCGACTGTGGAGGTCGTGCCGTCCACCAGAAAGCGCAATTCACTCCAGCTGAGCGAGAGCGGATCGCGGTTGGGTTTGAAATCTTCCAGCCGTTTATGGCCGTTCAGCCCTACGCGCCATTCGTGACGGTGGGCGAAGCGTTCTCCCGTATCGGGTTTCGGCGGCGTATCGTTGAAATCCAGATGATCATGCGTGTTGATAAATCCCGGAGACAGAACGGCGTCAGTGCAGATTATGCGCGTTGCGGTCGGTGGAGTCGGGCAGTGAGCGGCGACGCAATCGATCCGGCCGTCGGGATCGATGCGAACCTCGCCCGGCGTGAGAACGCGGTCCGGGGCGAGAATGGTCGCCTGTATCAGGGTCGCGTCGACGCCCTTGTGTATCTTGCACGCAGGTTCCGCCTGCACAGCAATGGGAATGAGCAGGAGGAGCCAGATAACTCCACGGGGAATCATGAGCGCAGGGCCTTGAAGACCTGTGCTCGGAATTTCTCGACAGAACCTTTGGAGCATATGGCGACGTTTGGCGGCAGCGCGTCGCCGGTGTAGATGTGCGTTCCGCCGAACACATATTCGCCACGCGTTTCTACGCCGTTTAACTCCACCTTGACGTTGACCGCCTCGAACTCCGACGCCACCGATGGGTCGAGCACCATCGCAGCGGCGAACGGGTCGGCGTAGGTGGCGCCCGGTTTGTGGCGCTGCTCGGTTTCAAATTTAAGGCGCTCGGCGTTGGATTTCAGGAAAATTTCACTTTTCTGAGTGCCGAAGGTCTTGATGTGGTCGAAGTCCGCCTGCGTCAGCATCTCTGTCGGACCAAGGCCGCCGGTCATGGCGATCTGAAGCCCTGAGCGCAGGACAATATCTGCCGCCTCTGGGTCCACCATCGCGTTAAAATTCACCGCAGTGCCAATTCCCTCATAACGGCCGCCGACTATGACGACGCCACGCGCCTTGCGGGCGATGGAGGGATCAAGCAGCAGGGCCAGGGCAATGTTTGAGAGACCTCCAAGAGCCAGCAGAACGACTTCTCCCGGGTGCGCCGATACGATTCTGGAGATGGCGACGGACGCATGCTCCGGGGCCGGTCGCAGGGCGACTTCAGGCACAACCATATCGCCGAGACCGTAGCGACCGTGGATAAAGCCGGCCGCCGGGTAAGGACGGTTCAGCAGCGGGTGGTCAACGCCGCGGTGAACCGGAATTTTTCCATCGGTCAAAGTTTTCGAGAGATAAAGGGCGTTTCGAACTTCCTGCTCATATCCGATGTTGCCCGGAGTAACGGTGATGGCTTCGGTCGTGATCCGGGTGGAACTGAGCATCATCATGATGGCGAGAAGATCGTCGGTGCCCGGATCGGTATCGATGATGACGCGGCGTACGTCCTGCAGCCAGGGAAGGCTGGAAAGAGGCTGGCCCAGGACCGTCCAGGCCGCCTGCCCCAGAACGCGGCCGGATGACAGCGATCCTCCGGCCAGCAGGGCGGCACCGCCCAGAAAATGCCTGCGATCGAGGGGCATGTTTTTATCCTTGTTGTGCGAGCCATCGGCGCGTTGGTGGTTCGATGTTGCGAACATGAAATATGTTCTCACGATTGGGAAGATCGTCTGGAGCCGCCGACTACCTGCCGCCCGGGACGCTTCTTGAGCCGGTTCGTTGAGAGCAGGCGCCCGATTGCGCGACGTTGCCGGTGTGTGGGCCTCGGTTCGATCGGCGGATCTGTTAGCCCACGCATTGCGCGTCAGTCCCGCCCGGCCGGATCCCGTATGTGAGCGGCGTCTCACTTCAGTGAGTTGCGAGGGTGTCGATCGTTCCGGGTAAGCACCCGCGGGGATTGGGTGGGGCGTCCGAAGCGCGTGGGGCCGGAACGGCGGCTGCTAGTCGACCCGCGAGTGGGGCCGTTCGGGCGCGTTGTACGGCCGAGCGTCGGAGGGCGAAAAAAAGCTCTTGTGTTATATCTTAAGATAGTACATATCGTAAGACATGTTTAAAGATCATATGCACATACGCTCCCTCCATCCTCTCTTCCAAGGCGGCGGCCGCCGCGGCGCAGGCCGCGATTTTGGCGACAGACACGGCTGGGGCTTCGGCTCAGGTCGCGGTTTCGGTCGTGGAAGAGGGTTCGGCGGAGGAGACTTTCCTGCTGGACGCAAGCTGAGCTCGGAGGATCTCCAGCTCATTCTTTTGGCGCTTCTGGCGGAGAAACCGGCCCATGGTTACGAGCTCATCAAGTTGCTTGAGGAGCGGTCCGGAGGTTTTTACGCGCCAAGTCCGGGCATGGTGTACCCGGCCCTGACCTATCTTGAAGAGATCGGTCACGCTTCGGTCACGCAGGAGGGCAATCGCAAGCTCTACGCATTGACCGACGATGGTCGCGCAACATTGGATCAGCGCAAGACGCAAGCTGATGCGATCCTTGATGCCCTCGCGCGTATCGGTAGTCGCATGTCGGAAGTCCGTGACGCGTTTGCAGGCGTTGATGGGGCGGACCCGCAGGCGGGTGAGGAACTCCATCGCGCCCGTCGCATGCTCAAGCAGGCGCTCATGCAAAAAAGAGGTTGCTCAGCGAGCGAAGCTTCGCGGGTTGCACGCATTCTCGAGCGGGCGGCGGCAGACATTCTCGGGAAAGCCGAGTGATTGACAATAATTTTCCGTCCCGAATTTTGTCATGGAGATCCTTATGAACGCGCCTGTTCGCACGCCGCAGCGTGTGCGCCACGATACGCGACTGCGCGCAGCGCAGGTTGTCAGCGTCACCGATATTTCGCCGAAAATGCGCAGCATTGTTTTCCGTAGCGAGGATCTGAAAGATTTCGTCAGCCTTGCGGCGGACGATCACGTGAAGCTTTTCTTTCCACCGTCAGGCGCAAATCCTGCGGACCGGTCCTGGCTCCAGCCCGGCGCGGGCGGACGCCCGTCCGGACTTGTAGCGCGCGATTATACCCCCCGGCGTTTCGACACGCGCGAGGGGACGATCGACATCGAATTCGTCCTGCATGACCATGGACCAGCGTCGAGCTGGGCGTCTCAGGCGAAAGTTGGGCAGTGGCTGGGCATCGGCGGCCCGCGCGGTTCTTTTGTCGTTCCTGACGACTATGGACTTTTCGTTCTGATCGGCGACGAGACGGCTTTGCCCGCAATTGCGCGTCGGCTGGAGGAACTTCCTGCAGGAACGAACGCGATCGTATTGATTGAGGTCGCGGACGCGCGCGAAGAGCGCGTTCTGCCGACAGCGGCGGATGCACGCGTCACCTGGCTTGTCCGCAATGGCGCGGCGGCCGGGACTACGGACTTGCTGATACGGGCTGTGGAGGCGTTGCAGCCGCCGGGCATGGATGCGGCGGATATCTATGTGTGGATCGGCGCCGAAATCGAGACCGCGCGCGGACTTCGCGCGTGGTTCGCCGAACATTGGTCCATGCCACGCGCGCAAATTCGTGCGGGCGGCTACTGGCGCCTCGGGGTCGCCGACGGCGCGGGCCGTATCGACGACTGAACTTTCACGCCCGGCGGTCAATTTTCATTTCGGTTTTTTCCGCGTCAGGCGTCGGGTGACGACGTCTGGCGCCTGTGCGCGCCTGAAAGTGTGGATCAGGGCGACAGGCGCCCGGTTGTTTACCGTTTTCTCTTGCGGCGCCCTCGTTTGGGGGCGCATATCGGCGGATGACAGGGGGCCGCGACGTTGCTAGAAGCCCTTCGCATTGTTCAGGGTTCGTGTCGTCCCGGTCTGCGCAGGAAAAGCCGCCCCAATGAAAATCGTCGCGTGCAACAGCAATCCCCCTCTGGCCGAGGCGGTCGCCGCCGAGCTTAATATTCCCCTCTGCAATGTTTCCGTTCGGCGCTTCGCCGACATGGAGATATTCGTCGAGATTTTTGAGAACGTGCGCGGCGAGGACGTGTTTGTGGTGCAGAGCACCTGCACGCCGACGAACGACAATCTTATGGAACTGCTGATCATGCTCGACGCCCTGCGTCGCGGATCAGCGCGCCGCATCACTGCGGTGATGCCTTACTTCGGATATGCCCGGCAGGATCGCAAATCCGGCCCTCGCACCCCGATCAGCGCCAAGCTAGTAGCCAATCTTCTGGTCGAGGCCGGGGCTGACCGCATCCTGACGTTGGATCTTCACGCTATGCAGATCCAGGGTTTTTTCGATATTCCGGTCGATAACCTCTACGCAGCGCCGCTGTTCGTGCGCGATATCAAGGAGCGTTACGGCGACCGTGACCTGATGATTGTATCGCCCGACGTCGGCGGCGTCGTCCGCGCTCGCGAAATCGCCCAGCGTCTGAACACCGATCTCGCCATCATCGACAAGCGGCGCGAGCGTGCGGGCGTGTCGGAAGTGATGAATGTGATCGGCGACGTGAAGGGGCGGCATTGTCTGCTGGTTGACGATATCGTCGACAGCGGCGGTTCTCTTTGTAATGCAGCTCAGGCAATTACCAATCATGGCGCGGCCTCGGTCGGCGCCTATGTCACGCATGGCGTCCTGACGGGACGCGCGGTCGAGCGCATTGCGGAATCGACCATCGAGATGTTGACGATCACGGACAGCATTATGGCTACGGACGCAGTGAAGGCCGCGAAAAATATTCGTCAGGTCACGATCGCCGGATTGCTCGCTCGCGCCATGCGCGCTGTTGCGGACGAAAGCTCCGTCTCGTCATTGTTTGACTGATCGGGGGCAGGGCTGCGATCAAGGGATTTGTAACGACTGGGAGATGTCGATGTCCGTGATCGATCCAACGCCATACTGGTATCTCAGGCATGGCGAGACCGACTGGAATCGCAGAGGACTCTCGCAGGGTCGTACCGACATTCCGCTGAACGCCACGGGTCTGGAGCAGGCCGAGCAGGCCGGGCGCACCTTGATCGAGGCGGTGCAGGGCGGCCCAAAAATAGATCGCGTCATATCGTCGCCGCTCGTACGCGCGGCGCGTACGGCGGAGATTGCTGTGGAGGCTCTGGCGGCGTCGGGCGTCCGCCCGACGCTGGGCTTCGATGATGATCTTCAGGAAGTGTGCTTTGGCGAACAGGAAGGCCAGCCCATGGGGGAGTGGTACGACGACTGGATCGCCGGGCACTATACCCCTCCTGGAGCAGAACCTTTCGCGCTGCTGCGCGACAGGGCTGTTGCAGGCGTCAACCGGGCGCTGGCCGGACAGGGGACGGTGCTGATCGTGGCGCATGGCGCCCTGTTCCGCGCGCTGCGATCCGCCATGAGGCTGGAGCCGAACGTGCGTCTGCCCAACGCCGTGCCGCTGAAGCTCGATCCTCCGAGTGTTGGCGGGACGCCCTGGAGCCTCAATCAACTCGGCTGAAAGGCGCCTCTTCTGAATCAGCCGAACAGACGGGCGGACGCGGAGTCGTTCTGCGCGCCCGGACTGTTGCCGCTGTCGCCGGTCGTGATGCGCCCGGCGGCGTCCAGCGCCATCGCGAAAGTCCCACCGCCATGATGGCGTGTTGAGACGGAAACACCGGTCGCGGCGAGTGAGGCCGGGGCCGCAGAACTTCGCCCTGTGTGGTGTGACGCGAGCAGATCGTATCCTGCGCCACTGATGGCTGCGGTCGTGGTCATTGGACGCTCCCCTTTCCTCGCCAGCTTAGTGCGTTCGCCCTTAGTGCTGGTTAATGCGAGAAAGGCAGGGTCGTTGTTGGGTCGCCCGGTGAAGGCGCCCGAGTAATCATTATTCCCGGACCGTAGTTCTTGAACGATCGGGACCAGAACCGTTGGATTGATGAGGTTGCGGCGAAATCGCGAGAAGGTGTGGAGGCCGACGCAGCCACCCTGTTCAAAGAGCGCCCGTCAGGATCGAGACAGCAGGTCTTCGACCTCTCCCCATGTTGGAGCTGCGTCCGCAGCGCCGGAGCGTGTGGTCGCCAGCGCGCCGCATGCGGCGGCCACCTGCACGGCGTCCGCCAGCGCCCGACCTTGTGCGAGGCTGACGGCCAACCCGGCGTTAAAGCAGTCGCCGGCAGCGACAGAATCGATTGCGACGACAGGAAAGGCCGAGATGAAGCCGCCAGCGTTCTCGTCCTGCCACCACACGCCGCGCGCGCCCATTTTCACGATGGCGGCGCGGGCCCCACGCTCAAGCAGCGTCCGGGCGGCCAGTTGCGCGCTTTCCGGGGAGTCTGGGGCCACGCCCGTCAGGACCTGCGTTTCGGTCTCGTTGGGCGTCACGACGTCGATCAGCGTCCACAGGCATTCGGGCAATGCACGCGCGGGCGCGGGGGCCGGGTCGAGGACGACCAGACCGCCGGTGCGCCGCACACGTTCCGCGGCAGCGACGACGGCGTCCATCGGAATTTCCAGTTGCAGGAGCAGGACAGCGGCGGCGTCGAACAGGGCGGCTGCATGGTCGATATCGCTCGCGTCGATCCGCATGTTCGCGCCGCCCGCGACACTGATCGCGTTCTCCCCGTTATGGTCGACGCCAATCAATGCAACGCCGGTTGGAGCGCCCTCGTCCTCGCGCAGCGCGGAAAGGTCGACCCCGAATCGTTCGAGTTCTCGCCGGGCCTGTTGACCGAAGGCGTCGTTCCCGATCCGCCCGGCCAGCGCCGCCCGAAGACCGAGGGCCTGAGCCAACCGCCCGGCCGCAGCCGCCTGATTGCCGCCCTTCCCGCCAAGCCCGATGGCGTAACCATCCGCCAGAACGGTTTCGCCGGGCCGGGGGAGGCGTGCCATTTTCGCCGTGACGTCGATATTAACGCTTCCGAAGGAGAGGACGAGGGGCTTGGTGGCTGTCATGACGGGCGTGATCCGGATTGTGGGCTTCCAGAAAGGGAAGCGGCCAGTTCTGTCGCTCAAAGCACGGCGCCGTTCAAGATCGACGTTTCGGTTTGAACGAAGCGGGCGCCTGAGGAGTTATAGCCGACGTCGGGAAGATCGCTGCAATGAACGCGGACGGCCTCTGGCGCTTTTCCGCGATTGGCCACATTGTAAGAATTGTTTGCAACTGGAGCGGCGCGGGGGACGGAGTCTTACGTCAGCGGAAGACGCGCGGCTTCACGATCAGGGAGAGCACCATGAACACGATCAGCAGAATATTTACCGTCGCCGGTTTGACGCTCGTTTCGGCCGCATCGCTGGCGACGGCAGCGCGCGCTGAAGAGATCATGTATATGGGCGAATTCAAGGCCGAGCATGGCGCGACGAACGCTCCGACGGGCGACGTCATGGCGACGCTCGACACCACGACCAACGTCCTCAAATACACGATCAAATGGAAAGGCCTGACCGGCCCCGTGACCGTGGCGCATTTCCACGGCCCGGCGAAGGATGGGGTGGATGCGGGCGTCGTGGCCCCGATCGACGGACCTTACGAGAATCCGCTGTCCGGACAGGTCACGCTGACCAGCGCGCAGGAAGATGAACTGGCCAAGGGGCTGGTTTATGTGAACCTGCACACCAAGGCTTTTCCGAAAGGCGAAGCTCGCGCCCAGCTTTCGAAATAACGGCGAAGTCTGGAGAGCAGCGCTTCAGTGCTCAGCTCTCCAGACAAGTTTGTCGTCAGAGAAAACCAGTATCGGTCGACGCCGAAAACCGCTTGGCTTGCGGGACGTCGTCGCCCGGCAATCAGTCGAGCGCGATAACCGTGCGCCAGGGCTCGTCCTTGGCGCGTTTCGCTTCAAACGCGGAGATGGACTGCTCCTGCTGCAACGTCTGACCGATATCGTCCAGACCTTCCAGCAGCAGGTGCTTGCGCAGTGGATCGACCTCGAACGGAACTTCGGTCCCGTCGGGGCGGATCACCACCTGACGCGCCAGATCGACGGTCAGGCGGCTGTTCGCGCCCTGCGCGGCGTCTTCCATCAGCGTGTCGCACACCTCGCGTGGCAGACGGATCGGCAGGATGCCGTTCTTGAAGCTGTTGTTGAAGAAGATATCGGCGAAAGACGGCGCGATCACGCAGCGAAGGCCGAAATCGAGCAGCGCCCACGGCGCATGTTCGCGTGAAGAGCCGCAGCCGAAATTCTCATGCGAGATCAGGATTTGCGCGTTGCGATACGGTTCGCGGTTGAGAACAAAATCCGGATTTTCTGAACCGTCCTCGCGATAGCGCATGCTGTCGAAGGCATGCACGCCCAGGCCGGTGCGCTTGGTGGTCTTGAGGAACCGCGCCGGGATGATCTTGTCGGTGTCGATATTGGCTTCCGGAAGCGGAGCCGCGATTGCCGTCAGGGTGGTGAACTTGTCCATCGGTGCGGGCTCCTCAAACGGGCAGGGCGTTGAGTTCGCGAACGTCCGTCAGGACGCCGGTCACGGCTGCGGCTGCGGCCATGGCCGGAGAGAGCAGGTGCGTGCGGCCGCCCGGCCCCTGCCGTCCTTCGAAATTGCGGTTGGAGGTCGAGGCGCAGCGCTGTCCCGGCGTCAGCTTGTCCGGGTTCATGCCGAGGCACATGGAGCACCCGGCCTCCCGCCATTCGAAGCCGGCGTCAAGGAACACGCGGTCCAGGCCTTCCTGCTCGGCCTGCGCCTTCACCAGCCCCGAGCCGGGGACGATCATGGCGCGCACGCCGCTGGCGACCTTGCGTCCGGCGGCGACGGCAGCGGCGGCGCGCAGGTCTTCGATGCGGCTGTTGGTGCAGGAGCCGATGAACACCACGTCGACCGGCGTTCCGGCGATTTTCTGTCCGGCCTTGAGGTCCATATAGCTCAGCATGCGCTCAAGCTGCGCGCGCTTCGCCTCGTCCGCCTCGTTCGCCGGGTCAGGAACCGCGCCGCCGATGGGGAGGACATTTTCCGGGCTGGTGCCCCAGGTCAGGGACGGCTCGATCTCTTCAGCGCGCATTGTGACGGTCGTGTCGTACGCTGCGCCCTCGTCGGAGGGGAGGGTGCGCCAGTAGGCCACGGCGGCGTCGAAATCGTCGCCCTTTGGCGCGAAGCGGCGGCCCCGGACATACTCGAACGTCGTGTCGTCCGGCGCGACCAGACCGGCGCGCGCGCCAGCTTCGATCGCCATGTTGCAAACGGTCATGCGCCCGGCCATGTCGAGGCCGCGAATGGCGGAGCCGCAGAATTCGATGACGTGACCGGTGCCGCCCGCCGTGCCGATCTTGCCGATAATCGCCAGCACGACGTCTTTGGCCGTTACTCCCGGGGCAAGCGCGCCTTCAACCTCGACCTTCATGTTTTTGGCGGGTTTCTGCAGGATCGTCTGCGTCGCCATGACGTGCTCGACCTCGGACGTGCCGATGCCGAACGCGAGGGAGCCCATCGCGCCGTGGGTCGAGGTATGGGAGTCGCCGCAGACTATGGTCATGCCGGGCAGGGAGATGCCCTGCTCAGGGCCGACTACGTGGACGATGCCCTGATTGGCCGAAAGCAGCGGGAAATAGGGAACGCCAAATTCCTTGACGTTGCGCTCGAGCGTCTCGATCTGGTTCCGGCTTTCCGGCTCCTCGATCGGTTGCGTGCGATCCGACGTCGGGACGTTGTGATCCACGACGGCGATCGTCGCTTCGGGGTGGCGCAGCTTGCGGCCCGCCATGCGGAGGCCTTCGAAAGCCTGCGGGCTGGTCACTTCGTGAACAAGGTGCCGGTCGATGTATAGGATCGCAGTGCCATCGGACAGGGTTTCGACGACATGGCTGTCCCAGATCTTGTCGAACAATGTGCGCGGCGACATGGCGGTGCGATTCCTGACTGGCTTGGCGGACGACGCTTCCGGGTGGTCAGGCCTCCCGTCGGGGTT
Source organism: Acetobacter sp. DsW_063 (assembly GCF_002153745.1). Taxonomy (GTDB): domain Bacteria; phylum Pseudomonadota; class Alphaproteobacteria; order Acetobacterales; family Acetobacteraceae; genus Acetobacter. Next base: position 36,505 of record NZ_JOPL01000006.1, read on the forward strand.
GTCCGGAACGAAAAGACGCGTGGACGCGTCCGGGCTGGTAGCCGAAATCGGGCCGCCCGAAGGCGGCCCGATCTGCGACGACATCACCACTATGTGGAAGTCCGGGCGACGCGCTCAAGAGAGAGCCGCCCGGAAAACGCCGGAACGCCCTGCGCCGGACCCGCTCGCCGTAGAGCGTGGCGGGTCCGGTCGCCGGGCGGAGGCGATTACTTGCCGGCGGTCGCCGTCGGAGCGACTTCGCGAGCGCGCTCGGCGATACGCGCCGACTTGCCGCTGCGGCCACGCAGATAATACAGCTTCGCGCGACGGACCTTGCCGCGACGGACGACGGTGATGTCGGCCAGCGTGGGTCCGTAGAGCGGGAAGACGCGCTCGACGCCCTCGCCGTTCGAGATCTTGCGAACGGTGAAGTTGCTGTTGAGGCCCTTGTTGGAGCGGGCGATCACAACGCCTTCGTAAGCCTGAACGCGCTCGCGCTCACCTTCCTTGACGCGGACCGACACGCGAACCGTGTCGCCAGCCTGGAACTCGGGGACCGCACGGAGGGCGCTCAGGCGAGCGATTTCGTCGGCCTCGTACTGCTGGATGATGTTCATATCGGGAATCCTTCCTGAACCGATGATGTCGATACATGTGACGGAGCGCCGGTATGCGGCCCGCCGTGGTGTCTGGTGCCGCAATCGGCGCCGGTGCGCGGCGTCGCTGCGGGTGTTTCTCTGCCGGTCGCGGATGAATCCGCGGATCGGGCCGCCCACAGATCGGGCCGCCGCTCGCGCGTGACCCTCTCGGATTGCTCCCGCCGCCATTTTGCGATGGCGGCGTGGTTGCCGGACAGCAGGACATCCGGCGCCGCGCGACCGTTCCACTCGGCCGGGCGGGTGTAATGCGGGTATTCAAGCAGGCCGTCGGAGAAACTCTCCTCCACGCCGCTGTCCGCCGAGCCCATGACGCCCGGCAGCAACCGGACGCAGGCGTCGAGCAGCACGAGCGCCGCAGTTTCGCCACCCGAAAGGACGTAGTCGCCGATCGAGACCTCTTCGATCTCGTGCGCTTCGAGCACGCGTTCGTCGACGCCTTCATAGCGACCGCACAGGACGGTGACGCCCGGCCCGGCGGCGTAGCGGCGAACGTCCGCCTGCGACAGCGGCCGACCGCGCGGCGTCATGTAGACGCAGGGCGCGCCATCGGCCCGCTTCGCGTCGTTGAGCGCCGCGTCGATGACGTCGGGACGCATCACCATGCCCGCACCGCCGCCGAACGGCGTGTCGTCCACGGCGTTGTGACGGCCCAGCCCGTAAGGGCGCAGGTCGCGCGTCTCGCACCGCCACAGGTCCTGCTCCAGTCCGCGACCGGCCAGAGACTGGCCGAGTGGACCCGGAAACATTTCCGGGAACAGGGTGACGACGGTCGCGGTCCAGCTCACGCTGCGCCTCCCGTCGCCCTGGCGGCTTCACGGTCACGCTTCGGCGCGTGTTCCTCTTCCCCCACGACCTCGTTCGGGCGGGAGACGGTCACGCGCCGCGACGCGAGATCGACTTCCGGCACGCAGGCCAGGGTGAAGGGGATGACCGAGCCGGAATCCAGTTCCAGGCTCGCGCCCGCGCCGTAGTCATGCACCGTGACGATGCGGCCGATGACGGCGCCGTTTTCGACGGCCTCCATTCCGATAAGATCGGAATGGTAGAACTCGTCCGGCTCCGGCTCCGGCAGGGTGTCGCGCGTCACGAAGAGCTTGCGGTTCACAAGCGCCTGCGCCGCTTCACGGCTGTCGACCGGCTTGCCGTCGGCGTCACGCAGCAGCGCGATTCCGTCGGCCCGCCATGTCAGCGTCCAGGCGCCGCCACGATCGTCGGTCAGCGTTCCGTACGAAGCGAGGGAGTCCGCGGCGGCGGCGAAGCTGTGCACATGCACAAGCCCCCGCACGCCGTGCGGACGTCCAATCACCCCGATCTGGATGCGATCCTGCGTCATGGAAAGGCGGCGCCCTGCGTTCCGTCAGAAGCTCAGGCTGCGGCCGCTTTGGCGGCGGCGGCGGCGCGCTCCTGCGCCTTCTTCTTCGGGGCGGACTGCTTCGGCTGCTCGTTCCACACGGGCTTCGCCATCAGGCCGGCGTTGCCGAGGAAGCGCGCGACGCGGTCGGTCGGCTGGGCGCCCTGCGACAGCCAGTGCGTGATGCGCTCGCTGGTCAGACGGATGCGCTCGGCGTGATCGCTCGGCAGCATCGGGTTGTAGGCGCCGACCTTCTCGATAAAACGGCCATCGCGGGGGGAGCGGCTGTCGGCCACAACGATGTGGTAGTAGGGACGCTTCTTCGCGCCAGCGCGGGAAAGGCGAATCTTGAGGCTCATTCAGACAACTCCAGAGAATGAAAAACCGTGAAACGAACGGGGGCGGGGCTTAGCCGAACGGCCTGCCGCCGGGACCGCCGGGGCGGCCCGCTCCCCCGGGCATGAGTGCGGACAGGCCCTGGCGCATGAGACCTTTCATGCCGAGCTTGTTGATCCGCTTCATCATTGTGGACATGTCGTCGAACTGCTTGAGCAGTTTGTTGACGTCCTGAACCGTCGTCCCTGACCCTGCGGCGATGCGCTTCTTGCGCGACGCCTTGATGATGTCCGGCGTCTTGCGCTCGGCTTTGGTCATGGACGAGATGATGGCTTCGTGGCGCTTGAAGATCGTCGTATCGAGATCCTTGTCGCCGATGGCGTCCTTCAGCTTGCCCATGCCGGGCAGCATGCCGAGGATGCCGGAGATCGACCCCATCTTCTTGATCTGCTTGATCTGCGACACGTAGTCGTCGAGATCGAACTTGCCGGCCATCATTTTCTTGGCCAGCCGCTCTCCCTCTTCGTGGTCGAGCGTGTCGGCGGCCTTTTCGACGAGGCCGGCGATATCGCCGAGGCCGAGAATTCGGCCTGCGACGCGTTCCGGATGGAATTCTTCAAGGGCGTCGAGCTTTTCGCCCGAGCCGGTCAGCTTGATCGGCGCGCCGGTGATGGCGCGCATCGACAGAGCGGCGCCGCCACGGGCGTCGCCATCCATACGGGTCATCACGACGCCGGTGACGCCGACGGCCTCGTTGAAGATCTTCGCGGTGTTGACGGCGTCCTGACCGGTCATCGCATCGACGACCAGAAGCGTCTCCACCGGGTTGGTGGCGGCGCGGATCTGCCGCACCTCCTCCATCAGGGCTTCGTCGATCGACAGACGGCCTGCGGTGTCGAGGATGACGACGTCAAAACCTTCGCGACGCCCCGTGTCCATCGCGCGTGCGGCGATTTCGAGCGGCGTCTGCCCGGCGACGATCGGCAGGGACGTTACACCCGCGCGCTCGGCCAGCTGCTGGAGCTGGAGCTGGGCGGCAGGACGTTGCGTATCGAGAGAGGCGAGCAGCACCTTCTTCTTCTCGCGGGTCGCGAGGCGAAGAGCGATCTTGCCGGAAGTGGTGGTCTTGCCGGAACCCTGCAGGCCGACCATCAGGATCGGCGCGGGCGGCACGGCGTTGAGGTTCAGCGGAACCGCGCCTGCGCCGCCGAGCGCGTCGATCAGCGCGTCATTGACGATCTTGGCGACGGCCTGACCGGGGGAGATGCTGTCCAGCACCTCATGTCCGACCGCGCCTTCACGGACCTTGTTGACGAAGTCCTTGACGACAGGCAGCGCGACGTCGGCGTCCAGCATAGCCAGACGGACTTCGCGCATCGCCTCGGCGACGTCGGCCTCCGACAGCGCGCCGCGCTTGCCGAGTCCGTCGATAACGCCTGAAAGCCTGCCTGAGAGTGACTCGAACAAGAACCGGTTACCCCAAAAGAATACGCGCCACTGCGCGAGGACTCGCGAGGTGGCGGGACTGATGTTGCGGGGGCTTTACGCGCTGCGGAGGCGCATTGTCAAACCCGTTCTGTCGAAGGGCGTCGAAATGGCGGAGTCCAGCGTTTTTTGGCTGAGATTCGGGCGATCAACCCGCCGGTGGGCATTTCGGCAGGGCGCGTCCGAGAATCTGTCCTCGAAGGGTCAGCAGGTCGGTCGATTCGATAGGGTGTTCCCGCAGGGCATGAACTTCCCCGGCGGTATAGGGGGCGACGCTGGAAGGCGTGCTTTTGCCGCCCAGACGAAAGACGACGAAATTCATCACGTCGGCCAGCAACGCGTCGTCGCGAATCAGCGACATCGACACGCCGGGCACACGTACCAGATAGGCCCGTCCTTCCGGTGTGCACGTGAACACACCCACAGTATCACGTAACGACGGCACGAAGCTCGGGCGCGACTTGCCCTCGATTCCATGGCAGCCGCCGCAGTGGGTGAGATAGGCGGTTTGCGTGCGGTCGAGCGCGTGCGCGGCACGAAAAACGGGTCCGCCCGCGAGCGTGACCGCAATGGCGAGACCCGACAGCGCTTTACGGAGCCGCCGACACGGCTTCGTAAGGCAATATGCGTTATTTTTTGATGGTCTCATGGCGTCTGTTAGCGCACTCGGCGGAACGTTGCCGGGCGCGCCACTTCTGGCGCGCGAGTCTCAGGGGAGAGGATGCTTGGCGTCCAGAGCCTTGCGCTCGTCGACCAGAGCCGGAGCGGCGACTGGCGTGGCGCGCGCGGCCTTGATTTCGGCAGCCGTAAAGGTCGGAGTCGCGCCAGAGCCGCCGAGGGAGGCCACATAGTTCAGAATGGCGGCGAGGTCGTCGTCAGACTGGCTGGCGAAGGTGGGCATGTAACCGGCGTAGCTTGCGCCACCAGCTGTGATGGAGCCGGTCAGCCCGTTGAGGACGACGTGCTCAACGTAAGTCTTGCCTTCGGGTGAGCCGGCGATCTTGCCAATACGGCCCTTCAGTGTGGGGAATTGGCCCGGAACGCCCATTCCGTCGGCCTGATGGCAGATGCCGCAGTTCGCGCCGTACAGAGCCGCGCCGTCAGCGGCGCGAGCCGCTTGCGCCTGAAAGGCCGCGGCGGCGGCGAGGGCGGAGCAGAGAACGAGAGTCTTGAACTTCATGAAGCGCTTCCAACAATTGCGGCAGTAGAACAGTTATAGACGAGTGACGTCGTTCCGAAACACCAGATGATGTCGTTATTCGCCTGCGGCCTGTAACTCGGTTGATCGCCGTCGGTGTTGAGGCAACTGACCTGATTGCAGGCGTCCTGACCGCAGCAATCGCGGTAGGCGACGATATAGGAACGGCGATCGTGGGGGTTGAAACACGTCCCGATCCACGACGTAGGCGAGGGGGCCGTGCCGGGCGGGCAGGTATGCACGCCGCCGCCGCAGGTTGAGCACAGGTTCCCGTCGATCGCGCAATAGCGCCAGTAGTCGCACTTCGTGTCGTCGGAGACCTGCGCCTGTGCTGCGAATGGCGTCCTGGCGCCCTCGTTCGTCGTTTTTTTGGCGGCTGTCGGCTGGGCCGACGGACCGTGCGCCCGCGCGGCGGGCAGCAGCGGCAGAGCGGGCGCCGCGACGATTCCGGCGCCGATCCGGGCGATCACGCCGCGACGGGACGCGCGACCGGCGAGTGCGCGGAGCGCTTTTTCGGCCAGCCTGTCCATGAGCGGCGCGTCGGCGGCGGCTGGGCGTCGATCAGACCGCATTCAGAAGTTCCTTCTCGCTCCCGTTGACGGCGGCGCTGCTTTCTCCGCCGCGCACGGCGGCGATCATCGCTTCGATCTGCCCCCGCGTATTGACGATTTCGCGCGCGCGCAGCACGCCGCGCTCGTCCAGCAAAACGAGCGTCGGAAGGCGCGCGACCTGCAGCACCAGAGCGAGTTCAGGCCCGGTGACGAATGGCACGCCGCCCAGATCAAGCCGCTCGCGCATGGACTGCAGCTCCGGTAGCGCGCCGTCGCCCACCAGCACGAGTTCGAGGTCGGGTGACGACGCCGCGACGTCATTCGCGGCCGGGATCACGCGTTTGCAGATCGGGCAGTCCGGGGCGACGAACAGGACCATGCGTACGGCGTCCGCGTTCAGGGGCTCGCCCATCGGAAAGGCGGTTCCCGCCAGAGTGGTCATGCTGATCCGGGGGATGGCCTGCCCCACGGAGAGCGCCGGTGCGGCGGTCTGCGCGCCGATGGGGGCGAGGCGTTCGTGCAGCACTCCGATCTGGCGCGCCATGGCGAAAACGATGACCGCGAGGACGACCACCGCGACCATGAGCAGCGTCTCGGAAATTACGAGTGCGGTCATCATGGCGTCTGTTCCTGACGTGGCGCGGGAAGGAGCGTCAGGCGGCTGGCTGCGATGGCCAGAGCCAGCAGGCAGGCGCCGGTTATGGTGCCCTGCGCGCGCAGGGCGAGCGAGTCGGAGGCGCCTGCTGCGGCGACAAAGAGGGCGACGAAGGCCAGAGCCACGCTGCGCGCGACGCTGCGCCACGAAAGCGTTTCGCCACCGGAACCGGGCAGGCAGCCGCAGGAGATGGAAGTCCGTCCACGGAGGACGTTGATCGCCATTGCTGCCGAGAAGACCAGCAACAGCGCCGCGCTCGCCAGACCGCACGCCGTCGGGGCGACGCCGGACAACAGCCCCGCTCCGAGAAGCGTCTCGGTTCCGATGAGAAGCCACAGAACGGGCGTCAGCAGCGCATCCGGCAGCAGGCGGTAGGCTGCGAGTTGTCCAAGGAAGCTGTCGCGGTCGCGCATTTTGGAGACACTGGCGGCGAGAAACAGCGCCCCGACGGTGCCGCCCGCCACGCCGCCTGCGACGTTAAGGGTGACAGTGGCGACGTCGGGAGTAACGCCGTTCATTGGCCCGGCGCCAGAGTGAAGACCAGCGATGTGCCCAACCGGTCCATCTTACGGCGCAACTTGCCCGTTGCGGCGTCGAGGATGAAGAAGTCGCCGGTGTCGTTCGTGGTGAACAGCAGCGGCGAGGCGTCCTGCGTGACGCCGATCATCGCGCTTGGGGCGGGCAGAGAAATACGGCGAACGAGCTTGCGAGCGGCGACGTCGATCTCCCAGACCTCGGTTCCCGGTTCCTTATGCGTCCAGAACGTTCCCTTGTGCATCAGCACATAGAGACGGCCCGTCGCCTTGTGATACGCGGCGAGTTGCCAGCCTCCCGGCCGCCACGTCGTCTCGAACGGCGCCGAAGCGTCGGAGGCGCGCTTCATGCCAGCGGCCTCCTGAATCGAGAATGGCGTCCCGATGGTGGAGTTCGCGCCGAGTTTGGCGGGGTAGACTAGGCCGGAATAGGCGATGAACAGGGCGCTGCCGTCCGTGGCGACGCTTGGGCTGTTTTCGAATACCGGGTCCCGGTCGGGAGCGAAGAAGGATGGCGTGTGCGTGACCTTTGGCGCGCCGCCTGCCGAGAGGCTGACATTCGACAGGCCGCCATCTGCGCACAGAGAGGAGAAGCCCGCCGGGCCCCAAGGGTAGATCAGTGCGCAACCCGGTATGTCGACATTGGTCTCGATCATGTGCGTGGCCGTGGAGACGACGTGGACGGCGTTGCTGGGGATCATGTCATAGACGTAGATGCGCCCGCCGTCGGCGCTGATCGCCAGATCGTTCGCCTTCGGCGTCACGAGCGCACGACCGGGAAGGACCTCGTCGTTGGATATGGTCAGCGTCGAGGGATCATAGGTGGCGAGCAGATCGGCGCGGTCGCCGCGATTGCCGCGCGACCAGACGGTCTCGGCCACGGAGAAGAAGCGGCCGTCCGGCGCCTGCACCATGTTGCCGTTATAGGCGGCCTGCACCATGCCGAGCAACTTGCCCGCATCTGTGTCGACGACATAGACGCGCCCGTCTTTCGCGTGCGGGTAATCCGCGTCCATAACGAGGATACGGTGCGGCCCGGCCGGGGGGAGTTTGGCGATATCGCTCTGTTCTGTCTGAAGAACCGGCTCTTCGGCGCGCGCGTGCGTTGTGGAGGACAACAATGCGGCGCCGAGGCAGGTTGCGAAAACGAGCCGCGGCGCAAGCAGGCGGAAGAATAGAGCGGACGCCGCTTTCCGGGGGACGTCCCTTCGCCTGTCACGCATTGTTCGGCTGTTCCTCCTGTGAAACATTTTTCCCTTCTGCCGTAAATCATGACGTCCAACAAGTGAGATCGGCGCGTCCTTCGAATTCCGCGCGGCGATCATTGTAAACTCCAATACGGAATGGAATTAGTCTCTGGCCGTGTGTTCCGGAGTTTAAACTGCAATGCCGCCCGACGCGCCGTTTTCTGCGTTTCTCGACAGCGTTCCCCCGTCGTCGTCCCTTCGCGATGCGATTACGTACCATTATCTTGCGTCGGAACCGGAATGCGTCGGCCGCCTGTTGCCGCAGGCGACGCTCTCCTCTTCCGTGGTCGAGGAGGCGCGGGGGCTCGCTGCTCGGCTGATTGGCGCATTGCGGGAAAAGGGCGGACGCGGCGCGGTTCAGGCTCTTGTTCGCGAATACGATCTTTCGAGTCAGGAAGGCGTGGCGTTGATGTGTCTGGCGGAGGCGTTGCTGCGCATCCCGGATTCACCGACGCGCGACGCGCTGATCCGCGACAAGGTCGCCGGGGGCGACTGGCGCGCGCATGTCGGGCGAGGGCGTTCGGTTTTCGTCAATGCGGCGACATGGGGCCTGGTCGTTACAGGCAAGCTCACGACCACTGTTGACGAGGCAGGGCTTGGGGCGGCGTTGACGCGCCTGATCGCGCGTGGCGGCGAGCCGCTGATCCGTCGTGGCGTGGACTTCGCGATGCGGATGATGGGCGAGCAGTTCGTGACCGGTCGCACCACCGAGGAGGCGCTGGAGCGCAGCGTCAGGATGGAGGAGAAGGGCTTCCGCTACTCCTACGACATGCTTGGCGAAGCGGCGATGACGGCTCAGGACGCGACGCGTTATTACCGCGAGTATGAGACGGCGATTCACGCGATCGGGCGAGCGGCGAAAGGTGCGGGCCCATACGAGCGACCGGGAATTTCGATCAAGCTCTCCGCGTTGCACCCGCGTTACACCCGGTCGCAACGCGCGCGGGTCATGGCGGAACTGGCGCCGCGCGTCACGGCGTTGGCGTTGCTCGCAAGGCGGTACGACATCGGGCTTAACATCGATGCGGAGGAAGCCGACCGGCTGGAACTGTCCCTCGATATCCTCGAAACCCTCTGCTTCGAAGAAGGTCTTGCAGGGTGGGGAGGCGTCGGCTTTGTCGTGCAGGCCTACCAGAAGCGCGCGCCGTTCGTGTTGGACTGGATCATAGATCTGGCGCGTCGCACCAGTCGTCGCCTGATGGTCAGGTTGGTTAAGGGCGCATACTGGGACAGCGAGATCAAGCGCGCGCAGGTTGACGGCGTGGAGGGCTTTCCGGTCTTCACCAGAAAGGTTCATACGGATCTGTCTTACATTGCGTGCGCGCGGAAACTTCTCGCTGCGCGCGACGCCGTGTTTCCTCAGTTCGCCACCCACAACGCCTACACGGCGGCGCTTGTTATGCGTATGGCGGGTCAGGGATTCAAACCGGGCGATTACGAATTCCAGTGCCTGCATGGCATGGGCGAGCCGTTGTACGAGGAGGTCGTCGGCGCTGATAAGCTGCGTCGCCCGTGCCGGATCTATGCGCCAGTGGGCTCCCATGAGACGCTGCTGGCTTACCTTGTCCGTCGTTTGCTGGAAAACGGCGCGAATTCATCCTTCGTGAACCGCTTGCAGGACCCGGCGGTCTCGATCGCGGAGTTGACCGCTGATCCGGCGACCGTCGTTGCGGCAATGGACCCTGTCGGAGCGCAGCACCCGCGTATCGCGAAGCCGGCCGATCTTTTCCGTCCCGGAAGAGAAAACTCCCATGGCGTCAACAGTGCGGATGAAGGCGTGCTCACCCGGCTGGCTGATACGTTCGCGGGCGCTACAGAGCTTTCGTGGGGCGCGGCGCCTCTGGGAACGGGGGCTGGAACACCCGTGCGGGAGACATTGAACCCGGCGGACCTCTCTGACGTGGTCGGCCATTATTTTGAATCAATGCCGAAAGCTGTCGACGCTGCGTTAATCGCGGCGGTGCAGGCGCAACCCGGATGGGCCAGCCGATCGCCGCAAGAGCGGGCGGCGGTTCTTGATCGCGCCAGCGTTTGTCTGGAGGAACGCACGCCGGTAATGCTCGGCCTGATCATGCGGGAAGCGGGCAAGACGCTGGCCAACGCGGTCGCCGAGATTCGGGAGGCTGTCGATTTCCTGCGCTATTACGCGGAACAGGTCAGAACCGGATTCTCCAACGACACGCATCGTCCTCTCGGCGTCGTCGCTTGTGTCAGTCCGTGGAATTTTCCCCTCGCGATCTTCATGGGACAGGTTTCCGCCGCACTGGCGGCGGGCAATGTCGTCATCGCGAAACCTGCTGAAGAGACGCCCTTGATCGCTGCGCAGGCCGTGGCGATTCTTGTCGAGGCAGGGGCCCCGGAGGATGCGGTGCGTCTGCTACCGGGTGGCGGAGACGTCGGGGCGCAAGTCGTTGCGGATCATCGTGTCAACGGCGTCATGTTTACGGGATCGACCGAAGTGGCGCGTTTGATCCAGAGAACGCTCGCTGATCGGGTCAATCCCGATGGGTCCCCTGTGACGCTGATCGCGGAAACTGGCGGACAGAATGCGATGATTGTCGATTCGTCCGCGCTCGCGGAGCAGGTGGTGCAGGACGCTCTGACTTCTGCGTTCGACAGCGCCGGGCAGCGATGCAGCGCCCTGCGCATTCTGTGCGTGCAGGAAGACGTGGCGGATCGCGTCGTCGAAATGTTGAAAGGTGCGATGGAGGAACTGTCGGTCGGGCGACCAGACAGATTCGCCACGGATATAGGGCCCGTCATTTCGGCGGACGCGCGCGACGGTATTAACGCGCATATTGAACGAATGCGGGCCAAGGGGTGCGAGGTGTTTCAGGTCGCTCTGCCTGCCTCCTGCGCCGATGGTTTTTTCGTGCCGCCGACACTGATAGAAATCGGACGCGTGGGTGATCTGAAGCGGGAAGTGTTCGGGCCGGTCCTGCATATTCGGCGCTACGCGCGCGAAGAGCTGGACGCAGTTCTGGCGGCGATCCGTGAGACAGGTTATGGTCTGACCTTCGGGTTGCATACGCGGATAGACGGGACCATCCGTCACGTTACGGCGCGTACGGACGCCGGAAACATCTACGTCAATCGAAACATCGTGGGCGCCGTCGTGGGTAGTCAGCCTTTCGGCGGACATGGTCTTTCAGGCACCGGGCCGAAGGCGGGCGGGCCGCTGTATCTGGCGCGGTTGCTGGCGCAGGCTCCGTCAGACCTCATCGCGACGGAGGGGGATTTGTTATTACCCGGCCCTGTGGGCGAAGAAAATCGCTACCGGACGCGGGGACGTGGCGTGGCTCTGTGCATCGCAGGGACGGCGGAAGATCTCGCCGCGCAAATCGAACGTTGCGCCCGCACCGGCAATCGCGCGCTGATGGCTGATAACGCTTTGTTGCCCGAAGGGGCGCGAGACGGCGTCATCGTCAGTGCAAACCCCGAGAGCGAACCGTTCGATCTTGTGCTTTTCTCTGGCGAAGACGATGACTTGCGGACTCTGACGCAGCGCGTGGCCTTGCGTGATGGGCCGATAACGCCGGTGTTCCGCTGTTCGGCGGAACGGTTGACGCCCTCCGCGTGGCTTTTGCAGGAGCGTACGATCAGCACGAATACTACGGCGGCGGGTGGCAACGCGCAGTTGATGATGATCGGGTGATTCCGTGCTTGCGCGTGTTCTCGTTTTGGCGGAATGGCGGCCTGAATCTGCCATGCGCGTCAAACGGATTGTCGTGAAATGAATCTGGCGGCCCGCGTGCGGGAAAGGTGAATGACGAGCGTGCGTAGAAAACAGTCTTTATATGGCGCAGGATTATTTGCGGCGCTGTCTCTGCTTTGGCCCGTCCCTGACGCGAGAGCTGATGATTCTCACAGGGGTGGAACCTTGCGGCTTGTTGCGGCGAGTTCTGGCGGGACGCTCGATCCGCAGATTGGATATTCGGCGCAGTACATCGACCTGTTCGCGGGAGTTTACGACGGGCTGACGGGATTTCGTAAAGTGCGGGGCGGCGGTGGGGACGGGGTCGTCGCGGACCTTGCGGAAGCCCTGCCTGCGCCGCAGGACGGCGGTCGGACCTGGGTTTTCACGCTGCGACGCGGGGTGAGGTTTTCCGATGGACGGGAGGTGACGGTCGATGACGTCGTTGCGTCGATGCGGCGTATTTTCCTTGTCGGGTCTCCCACCGCAGGATCGTTCTATTCGAGTATCGTCGGCGCTGACACATGCCTGCGAGACACAGCACGCTGCACGCTGGATGGAGGCGTCGTGGGCGATGCGACCGCACGCAGCGTCACTTTTCACCTGAAGGAGCCCGACGGAGAATTTCTTCAGAAACTGGCCTTTACGCACGCGAGCATTCTTCCCGCCGACACGCCTGCGCATGACCTTGGGAACACGCCTGCGCCGGGGACCGGACCTTATCGGGTCGTTTCCTACGACCCAAACAGGTTTCTAAGGCTTGAGCGCAATTCATTTTTCAAGGTGTGGAACGAGGAAGCGCAGCCGGATGGATATGCGGACACGATTCTCTATACGTTCGGCGTGCCAGACGAAGCGGCGGTGACGGCAGTCGAAAACGGTCAATACGACTGGATGTACGATCCGATCCCGCTGGATCGCCTTGGGGAACTGGGTGCGCGGCATACGGCGCAGACGCATGTCGATCCACACCCGATGGCGTTTTTCGCACCGATGAACGTCAATATTCCTCCATTTGACAACGAAAAGGCGCGGCAGGCGGTCAACTACGCCATGGGACGCAAGGCGATGGTCATTTTCTATGGCGGTCCGGCGCTCGCGCGTCCGCTGTGCGACATGATCCCCTCGTCGATTGTGGGGCATACGGACGCCTGCCCTTATTCGGCAGGCGCGGACTTCGACCGCCCCGCGCCACGCTGGGTTGCGCCCGATATCGCCAAAGCGCGCGCACTGGTGCGTGAAAGCGGCACGGCAGGGCAGAAAGTGACTGTTGTGGTCGGAAACGGAACTGTCGATCTCGCGATGGGGAATTACCTGCGCAATACATTGCAGGATATTGGCTATCAGGCTTCCGTGCGGGCGCTCAGCCCAGGCGTCATGTTCTCATATATCCAGAACAGTTCAAATCATGTGCAAATTTCGATCAAATCGTGGGCGGCGGATTATCCGTCACCTTCGAACTTCCTTGATGATTTGCTCGGGTGTGAAAATTTTCACCCGGGGTCGGACAGTTCGATCAACATGCCGGGATTTTGCGACAAATCCATTCAGGAGATCATGGATCAGGCGAGATCTGACGCTACGTTGGCACCTGAGCGCACGCTGGCGCTCTGGAGGCAGGCTGACGCCCGTTTGATGCGGGCCTCTCCCATCGCGCCTATTATCGAGATCAACGCCGTGTCGCTGACTTCTCCGCGCTTGGGCAACTATTTCTATACGAACGTCTATCAGTTACTGTTTTCGAAAGTATGGGTGCAATAAGGGGCGAAAGAATATCTGACGGCGGCGATTTTCGCCTGAAGGAGTCGGGTATTTTCTTTCGTGGGGCAGGGTTTTGGGCGTTTCGCCGTTTTGTCTCTCCGGACGATCGGTCAGGTAGGTCAGAGAACTCTCTGTTTTGGACTCAAAATCCCGATCGGAACTTTTCCACAGCAGTGCGCGTAACGTAGTCCGTCCAAAAAGAAAAAAGCCGGATGAACCGGCTTTTTTCCCACATGGCCCGGTCAACCGGGCCGGTCCCGGCGGAGATCAGTTGCTCTGAGTGGTCGAAGAAGCAGCCTTCTTCTTGTGATGATGGTGCTTCTTGCTGTGGTGCTTCTTGGTCGTCGGCGCGGCGGCGTCGGTTGCCGTCGTAGCCGTCGTCGCTTCGGCCGGCGCAGCGGGGGTCGTGGCCGCAGGCGCAGTCTCAGCTGGAGCGCTGGCCGCAGGCGCCGTCGCAGCAGCGGTCGGATCCGTGGCGGTCTGAGCGAAGGCCGGAGCGGCGCCGGTCATGGCGATCAGGGAGAGCGCGGCGAAAAGACGAGTTGACTTCATGATAGTCTCCAAAATACAGCGCCTGCTCGGGAGTCGAAAGCCCATGATCGCGAGTGTCGACCCGGTAGAGAGCGGCTGCAGCACCCGTAACACGAGGCGCGTTGTTTCGTCTCGAATTAAGTTTTGATAATGATGGATGCTTCTGGCAAGGATCGCCTTAATTTTATCATATTCGTTCATGCGAATACTTATCGTGGCGTCATGAAAATGTCATTCAGTGGCGTACAAAGACGATTGCCTACTGAAGTTGCATCACGTCATTTCGCACGTCTATCCTTGTGTTGTATAGAAATTTTCGATTTTTTGGTCCGCACAAAAGTCCAGATTAATTGTATGTCTCAGCCGGGATGGAAGGGCTTGTGCGTGTTTGTTGCGTGAGCCCGTCGCGGCGACGAAAAATGCGCTGTGCTATCTAAAAGCGCCGCCGGTTTTGGGGCGCCCATACGGCTTTGTTTCGCTTTGCATTCATTGTCCGCGTCCGATGCCGGATGGCGCCGCTGGCATTGGGCCGCGCCGTTCACTCCGATTATCAGTCCAGAACGAAATCGGAGACTGCGTAGCCCTGTGCGAATAAGGCCGTCCGCAAAGACGTGTAGTCGATGCGGTTGGTGATTTCCTGACGCACGACGGGTTTTGCGTGGAAAGCCAGACCAAGTCCCGCCACCCGCAACATTGGCAGGTCGTTCGCCCCGTCACCGATGGCGAGGGCGGCGCTGTCGGACCGCCCGTCGAGAGCCAGCAGGCGTCGCAATTGCGCCAGCTTGGCGTCCGGGCCGAGGATGGGGTCTTCCACGGTTCCGTCCAGTTGGTCTCCGGTTACGACCAGCCGGTTGGCGTGATGCTCCGAAAAACCGCACAGCTTCGCGACCCGCGCAGTGAAGAATGTGAAGCCACCGGAGACGAGGGCCGTGCGTGCGCCGTGCGCGTTCATGGTGGCGACCAGCGTGCGGGCGTCTTCATTAAGGCGCAGGCTCTTCCAAGCCTCTTCCAGCAGGGAGGACGGCAGTCCTGCCAGCACCGCGACCCGGTCACGCAAGGCGGTCGCAAAGTCGATTTCGCCGTTCATGGACCGGCGGGTGACGGCGGCGACGTCTTCTCCTACGCCGGGGCGTAACGCCTCCGCATGGGCCGCGATGTCATCCAGCGTCTCGTTCGCCACCATGGTGCTGTCCATGTCCGCGACGAGAAGTTGCTTGCGTCGTCCGACGGCGGGCGTCATCAGAACGTCGATCCGGCGGGAGGCCAGAGCTGCGCGAATCGTTTCGAAACGGTCGCCCGACAGGCGGGGGCAGGCGATGTCCTCCGCCTCTTCGGCTGACAGCGTGCGATCCCTGCGTCCTTCGCTGAGAGCAAGGGCAGTGTCGATGTCGGCGGTGGATAGAGCGGTCGTTCGCCGGTCGGCGACCAGAGTCAAAATGCAGTCCATAATAAAAATGCGTGTGGCAGGGATGGCGGTGTGAGGCAAGGCGACAAACCCGAGAACGTTTCGCGGTCGGATAGCTCTGGATCGCGTGCGCGCGTCGCGCTGATCGTCGCCGGGCCGACCTGTTCGGGCAAATCCGCTCTGGCGCTCGGCGTTGCGGAGCGATTGCCCGGCGTCGTGATCAACGCGGACTCGATGCAGGTTTACCGCGAACTTCGCATTCTGACTGCGCGTCCGACGCCAGAGGAAGAGGCGTGGGTTCCGCATCGGCTGTACGGAGTGCTGCCTGCGACGGATGTCGGTAGCGTCGCGTGGTGGCGGACCGAAGCCCTCGCCGCCATGGAAGCTGCCTGGGCCGAAGGCCGGACGCCCGTGTTGTGCGGCGGCACGGGAATGTATCTGCGTGCGCTGATCGAGGGGCTCGCCGAAGTGCCTGCGCCGACGGCGGAGGCGCGCGAAGAGGCGCGCCGCCTCGCGCTTGAGCCGGCGGCGCTGCATGCGCGCCTTCTTGAGGTCGATCCGGAGACTGGTGGGGCACTGCGTCCGAGCGATGCGCAGCGTCTGGCGCGCGCCTGGGAGGTCTGGCGTTCTACAGGGCGTGGCCTCGCCTGGTGGCGAGGTCAGCCCGGCCTGCCCCCTGCGGAGTGCCGTTTTCTTGCGGTGCGGCTGCACCCGGATCGCACTGAGCTTCGCGCAGCCATCGCCCGGCGGTTCGATGTGATGATCGCGGCGGGAGCGGTGGAGGAAGTGCAGCGTCTGCTTTCTTTCGGACTCGACCCGGCCTGCCCGGTCATGCGGGCGCATGGCGTGCCGGAACTGACGGCGATGTTGCGGGGCGAGTTTGACGTGACCGAAGCGCGCGACCGCGCAGTGCTGGCTACTGGGCGTTACACGAGGCGTCAGGCCACGTGGTTTAACCATCACGCTCTGGCGAGTGAGGGTGATGTGATTACAATCGAAAAGAGAATTGGCGATGATGCGCAATTTATGGAAAGAAAAATAACGTCGATTGTATCTTTTGCGAAAGAGGCGATTGACGCGGCTGGGGAGCAGGGTTAAACCCGCGCTCCCTGTCGGGTTTTCCGGCAGGTCAAATCGCCATGGCGCCGCCGGATGGAGCGGCGCGCCGGGCCAGATACCGAATGAACGTCAGCGCAATCAGACGCGCCGTCGAACGTCGGGGGAGCCAGAGGACAATGAACGCCGCCACTCAGACGACTGCCGCCCAGCCCAACGCAAGCACGACGCTCTCCGGCGCCGAAGTGCTTCTGCGCGCGCTTGAGGAGCAGGGCGTGGAGGTCGTCTTTGGATACCCTGGTGGCGCAGTCCTTCCGATTTACGACGCCCTGTTCCAGCAGGACCGAATTCTTCACATTCTGGTCCGCCACGAGCAGGCCGCCGTACATGCGGCGGAAGGCTACGCCCGTTCGACAGGCCGCGTGGGCGTCGTGCTGGTGACCAGCGGACCGGGCGCGACCAACGCCGTGACGGGCTTGCTCGATGCGCTGATGGATTCCGTGCCGCTGGTGTGCCTTTCGGGGCAGGTGCCGGTGCAGTTGATCGGCAACGACGCGTTTCAGGAAGCCGACACCACCGGCATCACGCGACCCGCGACGAAATACAATTATCTCGTGAAGAAGCCAGAAGATCTGGCCCGCACGGTGCATGAGGCGTTCGAGATCGCCCGCTCCGGTCGGCCGGGTCCGGTTCTGATCGATCTGCCGAAGAATATCACCGTTGGTCCGGCCCCTTATGCGCCGCCCTCGACGCAGGGCCGCCGGTCGTATCAGCCGCGCGTTGAGCCTGACCGCGAGGCAGTGCGCGAAGCGGTCGCGGCGATGCGCCGCGGCAAGCGTCCGCTGTTCTATGTGGGCGGCGGTGTGATCAACGCTGGGCCGGAGGCGTGCGAGGCGCTGGGGCGCCTGGTGCACATGACCGGCTTTCCCTGCACGTCCACGTTGATGGGTCTTGGCGCGTTTCCTTCCAGTGATCCGCAGTTCGTCGGCATGCTTGGCATGCACGGAACTTACGAGGCGAATCTCGCCACGCATGATTGCGACGTGCTGATCGCTCTGGGGTCGCGTTTCGACGATCGCGTGACGGGCCGCGTCGACGCGTTCTCCCCGCGTTCCTTCAAGATTCACGCCGATATCGACCCGTCGCAGATCAACAAGATCATCACCGTCGACGTGCCGATCATCGGCGACGCCGGACGGACGATCGCGGCGATGATCGAGGAATGGGAGCGAGCCGAAGGCCCGGCGCCCGATGCCGCTGCCCTGAAGAACTGGTGGGAGCATATCGAGGGATGGCGCGCGCTGGACTGCCTGCGGTTCACGCAGGACCCGGCGCCCGACGCGATCATCAAGCCGCAGAAGGCGATTCAGCGCATCTACGAACTGGCTCTGGAGACGGGGCGCGACACCTATGTGTCCACCGAAGTCGGCCAGCATCAGATGTGGGCGGCGCAGTTCTTCAAGTTTGAGCAGCCTAATCGCTGGCTGACCTCCGGCGGGCTCGGTACGATGGGCTACGGCCTGCCAGCGGCGGTCGGCGCGCAGCTCGCGCATCCGGATGCGCTGATCATCGACGTGGCGGGCGAGGCCTCCACCCTGATGAACATTCAGGAACTGGGCACGATCGCGCAGTACCGCCTGCCGGTGAAGCTGTTCATCATCAATAACCAGTATATGGGCATGGTGCGGCAGTGGCAGGAGCTGCTGCATGGATCGCGGTATTCGGAAAGCTACAGCTCTGCGCTTCCTGATTTCGTGAAACTGGCCGAGAGCTTCCATGCGAAAGGCTTCCGCGCCCGCACCATGGCGGAGCTGGACGACACCATTCGTGCGGCTCTGGCGCATGACGGCGCTGTGGTGGTCGATCTGTGCGTGGCCGAGGGCGAGAACTGCTTCCCGATGATTCCGTCGGGAGCGGCTCACAACGAAATGATCCTTGGGCCGGAGCAAGAGGCGCAGGGCGCTGTCGTGACGAACGAGGGCAAGATGCTCGTCTGACATAGTCGCAGGCATCGCCTTGTGGCGTCGGTTCTGTACCGCCGCCGCCGGGCTTCCCTCCCGCGTGCGGCAGGTTTCCGCGCCGGGACGCCCTTTTCTTTTGCCGCCGTGGCGAGTACAGGCCATCAATTCTCGTCGCGGGGCGGATCGCGGATCAAAACGATGAAACACGCAGCAGGGGCGTCGTCAGCGACGACCTCCACCTCTCCTTCGGGACGTGACAACGACGAATACCGCGCGGTGATTTCCGTGCTGGTCGACAACGAAAGCGGCGTTCTCGCCCGCGTGGTCGGTCTTTTCTCCGGCCGTGGTTACAACATCGAGAGCCTCACCGTGGCTCCGGTCGAAGATGACGGCGCCCGCTCGCGCATCAACATCGTCACCTCCGGCACGCCCGCGATCATCGAGCAGATTCGCGCGCAGCTCGATCGCCTTGTGCCCGTGTGCCGCGTCGCCAACCTGACGACGCTAGGTCCGCACATCGCCCGCGAAATGGTTTTGGTGAAGGTGGTCTCCACCGGAGAGGCGCGCACGGAAGCGCTGCGCATCGCCGAGGCGTTCCGCGCCCGCGCCGTCGACACCACCGCAAGTTCGTTCGTGTTCGAACTGACAGGCGCATCGGAAAAGCTGGACAGCTTTGTCGAGTTGATGCGTCCGCTCGGGCTGGCCGAAGTTTCCCGCACCGGCGTCGCCGCCCTGACCAGAGGGCCGCGTTCGCTCTGAGGATACACCGATACGACTGACGGCGCGGGACGCGTTCCCTGCGCCGCCTCGTGCAGATTTTCAACGAAAGGTAGAATGAAGATGCGTGTCTATTACGATCGCGACGCCGATGTGAACCTGATCAAGTCCAAGAAGGTCGCGATCCTCGGTTACGGCAGCCAAGGCCACGCCCACGCCAACAACCTGAAGGACAGCGGCGTCAAGGACATCGTCATCGGTCTGCGTCCGGGCTCCACGGCGATCGCCAAGGCCGAAGGCGCCGGCTTCAAGGTCATGACGCCGGACGAGGCGGCGAAGTGGGCCGACGTCGTCATGGTTCTGACGCCGGACGAAGGACAGGGCCAGCTCTACAAGGACTCGCTTGAAAAGAACCTGAAGCAGGGCGCCGCCATCGCCTTCGCGCATGGTCTGTCGATCCATTTCCGCATCATCGAGGCGCGTCCTGACCTCGACGTGTTCCTGATCGCGCCGAAGGGCCCCGGCCACACGGTGCGTTCCGAGTACCAGCGTGGCGGCGGCGTGCCCTCCCTCGTCGCGGTGGCGCAGGACGCTTCGGGCAGCGCGCTCGAGATCGCCCTGTCCTACGCTTCGGCCAACGGCGGCGGTCGCGCGGGCATCATCGAGACCACCTTCAAGGAAGAGGTCGAGACGGACCTGTTCGGCGAGCAGGCGGTTCTGTGCGGCGGCCTCGTCGATCTGATCCGCGCCGGGTTCGAGACGCTGGTCGAGGGCGGGTACGCTCCCGAGATGGCGTATTTCGAGTGCCTGCACGAAGTGAAGCTGATCGTCGACCTGATCTATGAAGGCGGCATCGCGAACATGAACTACTCCATCTCCAACACCGCCGAATACGGCGAGTACGTCACCGGCCCGCGTCTGATCACGGCGGAGACGAAGGCGGAGATGAAGCGCGTTCTGACCGACATTCAGGACGGCACGTTCGTTCGCAACTTCCTGCTGGAGAACCAGTCCGGCAACATCGGCTTCAAGGCCATCCGCGCTCGCAACAACGAGCATCAGATCGAAGTCGTCGGCGAGAAACTGCGCGCGATGATGCCGTGGATCGCGAAGTCGAAGCTGGTCGACAAGGCGAAGAACTAAGACGCAGCCAGCGAGGGAGAGCGGCGCTTCTTCCTTGCGGTTGTCGGGCCTGCGACGCTGTGCTGCGTCGCAGGCTTTTTTTATGGGGTTATGGGGGTGGGGAGGCGCTGTCACGGTAACCGAGCTTGGGTATTTGAAGGCGGTTGAGGGATTTTTCAGGTGTGGAGAGCGACCGCGCTATTCCATTGAGCGAACGCCCTGAGAC
>NZ_JOPL01000037.1 GCF_002153745.1 Acetobacter sp. DsW_063
CTGGCATCTGTATAAAAAGCGCCATCTGATCGAAAACATGTTCGCAAAACTGAAGGACTGGCGACGTGTTGCAACCAGATACGATCGCTGCGCTCACACTTTCATGTCCGCTATCTGACGAAGTCTATAGCGTGTCAGACGTTTCAGAAGACTGAGCTGCAGGTTTTGCTGGCGATTGAGCAGGGCTGTCCCGTCACGGATCAGATTTCGTCGTGCAGCTGCCAGTTCCTGGAGCGCAGACTGTTGCTCGTTGCAGATATCAGACGTCCTGGGTTCGAGAAGTGCCCCCATCCTGGCCAGCATCACGGCATCTACCTGATCCGTTTTTGCAAGCTTTCCGGTTGCTTCAGCAAACTTTCTTGCGTGCCACGGATTGATCCGTGAGAATGGGATGCCGGCCTTAGTTGACGATGGAAAGGGCCGGTCGCCTCGAAGACAACATGTACAGCACGTTGCCTGCCAATCCACCGTAGAAGCGTTCTGAGGCCTTTCGTATCGTTGGAAGTCTGGATCAGGTCACCAGATGGATATTGAGCGGCATCAAGATGATCCTTGGAAACGTCAATGCCAACAACAACGGCATTACTCTCCAGCTTTGCGCATGTCTGTGCCATTTCCCATTGTCCTATGCTTGTCATCCGGGATTTTCTCCCAGGTATCCGTTCAGGCCCGAGGAAAAGAAGAGGCGGTCATACTCATTCGCGGCCCATCATGGCCTGTCCTGACCCGACCCGCTCTCTCCATCAGTGAGGAGGTGGCCACCTCCTGACTGCTGCCTTTATCGCACATACAGCGACCCGGATTTCATAAGACAAGTCCTGAGCCTAAAGCCGCTTCTATGAGTGGTCAATGATGACCCCAAGGCGACATTGCAATGCCACGGTTCCGATGAAATAATCCTAGCATAGGGAGATGCCATGTTTCTGAAAACGATCACGCTAAAGAATTTTCGGTCGTTTGATGCGGGCGAAGTTGAACTACAGAAGGACTTGACGGTCTTTGTTGGCGAGAACAATGGCGGCAAAAGCAACGCGATCGACGCTATCCGACTCATTACTCAGCCTATGGGCGGTCGACGTGAAATCTATTGCGAGCCAACAGATGTACGCTTTCAGAGCTCAAGTGTCGGATTTGAGCTCGAAGCTGTCTTTAATGATCTAACCGTCGGCCAACAGGGCCGACTAATCTCGGCGAGTACAGATGCAACTCTATCCGAGGCACGGTTCGGGCTTCGCTATAGCGGTGGAATTGGTTCCCGGCCAAATCTCTGGGCTGGGAAACCCGGAAATTTGCCGGAGCCGGGCTGTCATGACATGGTACGGCACGTCTATTTGCCACCGCTTCGCGACGCGAAGCGTGCCTTGGCGTCTGGCAACCCAACTCGTATCATGGCACTACTGAATCACTTCCTAGGGGAGACCTCGGCGGCAGATTTGGCAAGCGATCTGGCGCGTAAGACCGATCACACAGTGCTCAATAAGGTGGACGAGGCCGTGGGCAAAGGCCTTACGGCTCTCACTGCTGGTGTTCGCCCGCAGGCGGCGGCGCTGGGGTTTGCAACCCACGAAGCCTTGATCGACATCGCACGTGATCTACGGTTCAAGCTGGCAGATCATGGCATTCATCCCGAAGACTTGCGCTATTCAGGCCACGGATACGCGAACCTCCTCTTTATGGCGACGATAGCCGTAGAGTTAGAGAAAGTGCGCAATGCCGATCTCACTCTATTCCTTGTCGAAGAACCAGAGGCGCATCTGCATCCCCAATTGCAAGCAGCGGTCCTTGCCTTCCTTAAAGATCAGGCCACACAGTCTAATGTAGACACACAAACGACTGGGCCGGCTGGACAGATTCAGATCGTAGTTGCCAGCCACTCGCCCAATCTATCGGCTTGGGTAGGCTGCAAACAACTCGTCGTTTTCAAGTCGGTCGTCCCGCAACCTTCGGCGACGAAAGAAGATCCGGAGGGAGCCAACCCCTCCGCAGCAGCCGATGCCGCAGTGATCGAAACCGGTATCGCCGAAGGCAAGTGTGACCCGGATGCCCCCGTCGACGGTTTCGTCGCCACCGTGGCGGCTGCAGCTTTACGACGCTCAACTCGCTGTATTCCGCTGGCACAGATCGCGTTGCAAGACTTCGAACGACGTAAAATTGACCGCTATCTTGACGTCACTAAGGCGGCCTTGCTGTTCGGCGGAAGAGTACTCCTCTTGGAGGGCATCGCTGAAACCTTGCTGCTGCCAGTAATCGCCGAACATCATACACTTAAGAACGAGCCCGAAAAACTTCGGCTCTTCCGATCGGCAGTGTTTGTGCCGATCGACGGCGTTGATTTCACGCCCTACGTCAATCTCCTAACAAGCGCCGTCAATGAGGCACGGATCGCCGAACGCGTTGTAGTTATGACAGATGGCGATCACGGGGTCGGCCAAGGTGGTGGTGATGAAGACGACGAAGGCGACGACTGTGAAAGCGAAGACGGGAAAGTGGAGACAGATATTGACACCGCTGACGCGGAAGACGATGTCGCCGCGAAGCCGAAAGATGAAATCCTGATTCCTGGAGAGCGACGCAAACGCGCCTTAGACAAACTGGCGGTGACGAATAGGGCATCCGCTTTCTTGGAAGTGATCACGTCCCGCTACTCGCTGGAAAGTGAGCTGTTAGAGGCTGGCAACGATGCCATCCTACGTGCGGCCTATCTCAAGCTCCACCCCCGGTCGAAAAAGAAATGGGACAAGGCAGCCGCACTGTCGGGCGATGAGCGAGCTGAGGAAATTCAAGAAATATTCAAGAGCGCTCGCAAGGGTGACTTTGCTCAGGTCCTTGCGGACTTGATCGAGAAAAAAGAGCATCCTTTTGTCGTTCCTACCTACATTGAAAAGGCCATCCGTGGGGTAGTGGTGTGATTGCTACAGTATACCAGCCGACACCCGAACAAGAGGCAATCATCAGCCATGACGGTCATGCCTTCGTCCGCGCCTGTCCCGGCGCGGGAAAGACGCGCACGATGGTTGAACGCGCCCGTCATATCCTCGCAACACCGTCGGACCGGCGCGGCGTCGCCTTCCTATCCTTCACAAACGCTGCGGTCGAAGAGCTTGAGGCCCGATTGCGCCACTTAGGCATCCTTCCGTCTCCGCTCTTTCCTAACTTTATTGGCACATTTGATCGTTTTCTTTGGCAGTTTCTTATCTCGCCATTCGGTGCCGAGGGATGCGACCAAGCGCTGAGGCTCGTTCCCGACAAATCCGAGTGGGAAGTTAAACCCTTTAATGGTGCTCAACCTCTGAAGCTGAAACATTTTGACAGAACGACAGGGACTTTCCTTCCCGCCAAGGCAACGAACACAGGCTTCGCACCTAAGAACGGTCCCGGCGCTTGGGAAGCCCTGGCGCGTAAGCTGATTGCCCGAGCGCTATCGAACGGACTCCTCGACTTCGAGGATGTGCGCAACTGTGTCGCCAATCGCCTTGCCGATCTGATCTTTTCGAAACGCTTGGGCGCGGCGCTGTCAGGCCGATTTCAGGAGATAGTAGTCGACGAGGCGCAGGACTGCAATCCGGCCGATCTGAAGATCATTGATTGGCTACGAGAGGCGGGCATCAAAGTCAAAATTGTCTGCGATCCGAACCAAGCGATCTACGCCTTTCGTGGCGGTCTGACGGACGAACTTCTGGAGTTTGCGGACACGTTCGATAGCGCCGATCAGTTACGTATGAGCGGCAACTTTCGCTCATCGCCGGCGATCTGCGCAGCCATCTCTCAACTGCGCCCACCGGCTTCGCGCGGTGCCGTCGATATCCCTATCGGACGCTTCAAGAATGAGACCACGCCCGTCTATATCTTGGCTTATGGAGGCGCGCGTGTTCCCGCAACGATCGGTACGCAGTTTCAGACCTTTGCGGCGAGCCTAGGCATTCCGCTAGGACAGGCGCCTGTCCTAGCGGCTACCTGGGCCAGCGCAAAGAACGCGGTTGGTTCTGTCATGCCCGACGCCGGCAATGACAAGACGCTGCTCTTGGCTGAGGCCGTGATGGGGTTCCACTTAGCCTTCACTGCCGGCAATCGTCGTGAGGCATTGGTTCGCTTGCATAAAGCCGTACTGCTTGTACGGGGGGCGATTCCGGGCGTGGGTGCCTATGCAACCCATCTAACCACTCACGGTCTGCACGACGGACGCTGGCGTCCCGAAATTATCGCCGTGGGTCAAGCCCTAAAGGTCTTGGCGGGAGAGACAGCAGACCATTGGCTACAGCGGGCACGCAGACTACTCGCTGTAAACCTCGTAGGGACCTCCACTATTGGTCAGCGATTGCGGTCGAACAGCCAGCTTGCCGCTATATTGGCAGAAGTGTCGCCGACGACGTTACCCGCTAAAGCGATCCACGCCGTAAAAGGTCTTGAATTCCCAGCCGTCTGCGTGGTCCTTACCACCAGCACGGCGGGCGACATCCTCGATGTCCTGCACGGCAGGACCTCCAGCGCCAAGCAGGTCGAGGAAGCGCGAAAAATCTATGTCGCTGCGTCGCGCGCCGAGCGGTTGTTGGCGATCGCTGCGCCAAGGAGCCGTGTTATTGCGCTGAAAGCGGTATTAGATGCAGGCGGGCATCCCTGCCCGATCGTGACGTTATGACCACGGCGGCGCCAGCGGTTAAACGTTGGACGGATACCGAACTCGAGCAGAAGATCCGCGTGCTCGAACAAACGATCAAGCAGTGGGCAGTCGAGCGTGACCTGTGGTTCGACTGCGGCTTCAGGAACTATCTGGCCCACAACGGCGGCGAGCCGGGCAGTCCACCGGTCGTAACCCTGCTCTACCTCGGCGGCGAACTTTATGGAGTTCTGAGCGGAGAAGATGCAGAAGGCCATGAATCAGCCTTCAGCAACCTCATTGATAGCCTAGGCTACGAATACGAGAACAATGACGGATCGACGGTCTACTTCTATCCAACCGATCCCGAACTTCGATCTGCCTTCGAAGACTACTTTCATTGGCAATGGGTCTGTAGCCTGATAACCGAGGACACCGCCGACGTCTATCACGAACTCTATGAACAGTTCTCTAAACAACCCGAGCGCCTCCAGCATCTCGATTGGCGCGAGTTTGAGATACTGCTTTTCCGCTTGTTTCAGAATCAAGGCTTCGAGGCCTTACTCGGGCCGGGAAAAGGCGATGAAGGCATAGACCTACGTCTTGTACAGCGCTCGCCCCTCGGAGATGTTCTAACCTTCGTCCAGGCGAAACGGTATAGGGGGGATCGTCCGATCAAACTGCCTGAGGTGCAGGCGCTCTACGGTGCCGCCCAACTTGATCAAGCTGACAAAGCGCTATTCGTGACAACCTCCAATTACGCGCCGGCGCCGCGGCGCTGGGCAGCACGAACAGACGGCTTCATGCAACTGGCTGCCGCCAAGGAAGTGTTACAATGGTGCGCCACCGCAAAAGCCGGCGTAATCGCCGACCGAGCCTCGCTAGTGGCTCGCGATCGTGTCATACAGTTGATCTACGCTGCGGCTCGAGGAGAGAGAGGCTTGATTGTCCACTCCTCAGGCGGCTGGAACATCACCGATAACTGGTTCGCTTTAGTGCTGAAGGAGACTAAGCACGCTGCACTGCTCATGGGCCTACGCGCAGCTGTATTCACGCATGACGGCCACGGCCAAGTAGGAAGTCACGTTCCAGACCTCGATCCAACCACCATTGATCTCTTTCAATCGGAAAATGTCTGGCGCGCAAAGCGATCGATCAACGATGGTCGAATCCACTACTGGGACGGCTATCATCTCTACAGTGCCTGGAATAGTCATCCCTGTTACTTCAATTTTATGGATTGAACTAAAGAGATAGCTCTAAGCGTGCAATCACGCAGGCATTGCGTTATGCCCATCCAGCAGTCATACGGTTCCGGCATCGAAACTGGCATAAAGTCGGCTATTGCCTTGAACGTCGAGCCAAGATTTTCGCGCCTTTCCTGATCGGAATATCAATCGTCTTCCTCATCAAGGTTATTTTCACCATCCCAATGATTCCGCCAGTGGATTGGGGGGAGTCCGGTCGACCCTCTTTTTAGGCTGAGCGATCAGCAGAGGGCTCGCCGTTACATCGACAATCTTGTCTGCGGCCTGACCCTGCCCCGAACATGCCCACGGATTTAAGTTAGGGTCTGTGCGTTGCTATATGCCTTGGTGGCGTGTTGAGCGAAAGCCTCTGGGGGCATGCCATTGAGGCTGGTGTGAGGCCTGACGGCGTTGTAGTCGGCCCGCCAGTCCTCGATGACCGTCCGAGCGTGGGCGATGTTACGGAGCAGATGCTCATTGAGGCATTCATCGCGGAACCGGCCGTTGAAGCTCTCGACGAACCCGTTCTGCTGCGGCTTGCCCGGTGCGATATAGTGCCACAGCACCGATCGCTTCTGCTGCCAGGCCAGGATCGCGTTCGACGTCATCTCGGTGCCATTGTCGCTAACGATCATCAGCGGCCAGCCGCGATGCTCGCCGATCCGGTCGAGTTCACGACCGAGGCGTTCGCCTGACAACGAGGTGTCCGCCACCAGCGCCAGACATTCGCGCGTGTAGTCGTCCACCACCGTCAGCACCCGGAAGCGCCGTCCGTTGTTCAATGCATCCGAGACGAAATCCAGGCTCCAGCGCTGGTTCGGCGCGTCGGGCAGCATCATCGGCGAGCGTGTGCCCATCGCCCGTTTCCGGCCGCCACGCTTGCGGACCGACAGCCCTTCCTCGTGATACAGCCGGAACAGCTTCTTGTGGTTCTTCGCCATTCCTTCCCGGCCGAGCAGGATATGCAGTCGCCGGTAGCCAAATCGCCGTCGCTCCTGAGCCAGTTCGCGCAGCCGCCCGCGCGCTGCGGCATCATCCGGGCGGCGTGACGCATAGCGCCAGGTCTTCGGGTCCATGCCGATCAGCCGGCTGGCCCGTCGCTGCGAATACTCTTTCTCCCGGATCGCCCAGGTTACGGCTTCCCGCCGCAAACCGGGCGTCACGAGTTTTTTGCCAGTAGTTCCTTCAGCGTCGAGACGTCCATCACGCTCTCCGCCAGAAGCCGCTTCAGCTTCGCGTTCTCTTCTTCAAGAGCCTTGAGCCGCCGCGCTTCCGACACCTCCATCCCGCCGTATTTCGACCGCCAGGTGTAGAAGGTCGCGTCACTGATCCCGTGCTTGCGGCACAGATCCGCAGCCGTAGCGCCCGCCTGATGCTCTTTCAGGATCCCGATAATCTGGTCCTGCGTAAATCGCGCTTTCTTCATTGTCTGTCTCCAGTGGACAGACCTTACTTCAATGCGAGGGCATTTCAGGGGGCAAGGTCAGGCCTTCTCAACAGTTCGAACGAAGCAATAGACGATGTAATTATTCAGCCGCCCCTGTCGAGAGATGGCTGACGTAGATTGTAAATAGTTTGGGTCACCATCCCATCGGATACGAACTTTTTTAGTTTGGTGAGTGAACACGATAGGCGGTGATGACACGGTTATGGGCATCTTGGGACGCTTACTCCGTACACCGCCAATAAAATAGGCGTATTCACCTTCAAGTGGCTTCAATCGTCGAATTCCGCTTCGCGCTGCTTCGGACAAATCTTCAAATCTTATATGTTGTGAGAGTTTCTCTAAAAGCTGACGATAATGCTCCGATTCTGAACTGTTTATGTAGTCAAATTAGGTAGCCTCCATTTGACAAATTTTTCCGGACATAAGCTTCATCAAAGCGACCATTCTGAGCTAAAATTCGTATACTCTTCAGATAGGATGCAATGGTTGTGTCGGGTATTTTCCCGAATCTGCTGCCACACATCTCTTCGATGCGCGTCACATTCACATAATCGATTGCTTCATTGACAACGTTGATCGCTCTTGCCGCGACCTGCGCATTTGTCAGCTCGACCTGTTTCTCCCAGCTAGTCTTCGCTTTATGAATCTGCTCTTCCGTCAGGCTCATGCTGAGCCCTCCGCTCGTATGAGCACGATCGTGATCATTGGGACAAAGGACGGCTAAATTTTGATAGCGATTGTTCTGCCCAACCTCGTAAGGCTGAATGTGATGGACGATGATGCCTCCACCCTTAGTGCCCTTGCAAACGCAGCAGGTGTGGTTGTTTCGATCAAGTAATAGATCAAGCGTACTGCCATCGATGGGTTGCCGAGCAATACATCGCTTCACCTCTTTAGCCTCTGGCATTGTAAGTCCGAACTTCGTCCGCAGATCTACGAGCGATAGCTGTCGAATCTTGGACGCTGTTAGACCGGCCTTCACAGCTTTATCAGCTATCGCTTCCGATATGCCATATTGAATGAGTCGATCTTTGGTCTGCATGGAAAGACGATACAGAAAAGCCAACCCACCGCAACCTTCCCTGGTTGTGCTGACGGGATTGTCGGCTCGACACGTTTGCGGGCCTCGTCGAGCGCCGGCGTGCTTTCGAACCAGCTCTCGACCATATCCGCGATGTCGTCCCGATAGCCCTTGCCCCGCCCATAGCGCGCGTCAAGGTCCGACCAGAACTCGATCGAGCCATCGAGAGAGGGCTTGAAGGCGTTAGACTGTCCTCGACCTGCGACGCGCGGATCGTATAGCCATGCTCGACCGATTCCGGCAGCTCACCGGAATCGTCGATGACCTTCATCGCCTGATTGCCTTGCGGTAGCACCAGAAGCACGATCCTGTGCTGCTCAATCGCGTCAGAGCCCAGTCCCACGATGCGCTTCATCAGCTTCATCGGGTCCGCGCCAGGCGCGTCGTTGAAAGCGCAGCACAGCACCGTCAACTTACGCGGATCGTTGGTATCCGGCGTGGCTCCCTGTTTTCAGGAAGTGGCCGGAAATCATATGGCCTGCGGGCGCGAGGCCGTCCGATGGCGACCAGCGGATCGATGCCTTTTTTCCGCAGGTCCCGGACCGCCTGCCCGCTGGCGTAACCGGTGTCGGCGAGCACTGTCTTTGGGAGACCGATCGTGTTTTCCATCGACAGCACGGTGCCGGCAAAGGAGGGCGCGTCCGCTGACGTGGCGACAACGTCGGTTGTCACGATCAGCTGACTTCCTTCGGCGCAGACCGCGGCCCGGGCCTTGTAAGCCTGCCGGAACTCATGGGCGTCCGAACGCCGCATGAGGCGGCCGTCGGGATCGGTCAGACTGATCTGCCGGTCGGGTGGTGGTTCATCATCAGGCGGTTTGGGCGCCCGGCCGCGACGCCCTGTTGTTGCGTCATACACCGCCTTCTTTTTCCCGTATGCCGGGCGCGCCGCCTCGGCCTGCGCCTTCGCATCGGCTTCCAGCCGCGCGCAGGCTTCGTCCAGCTTCGCTTTAAGTGTTTCCCGTCGGGCAAGCTCTTCCGGCAATGCCTGCGGATCGCTGTCTGTGGCATCTGCGTGCTCCGCCTGCTCCCTCAGTTTCGCGATATCAGCCGCCAGCTGTTCGCGCAGCGCCCTGATCCGGTCGTAGCGCAGGGGACGGTATTTCGAAGCGTCGACGTCATGCTCAATCTCGATGCGCCAGGGTCAGCAATCATAGCCAGAACATAACGGTGGCTGGGCGGTAGCTGGCGGGGAAGAAGACGATCAGGCATCCGTAATAGCGTGTTTCAACAGTGTTAACCTTCCATCTCTAAATTTATCAACAGAAAGTTTCTCGTAATCGTGTATACTCACCAAATTATTATCCAACGTATTCTTATGTGTATACGAAACAATAACTACTTCAGAACCGGCCGCTCGTGCGGCCCGTATGCCTGCATATGCGTCTTCAAAAACACAACAGTTCGCAGCTTCAAAACCAAGCTCATTGGCGCCGAGAATAAAACAATCGGGTACGGGCTTTCCTCTCTCGACGTCTTCAGCGGTAATGAGAACGCGTGGGACAGGGATGTGTGCAACCCGAAGTCGATGTAATGCCAATGTCCTTGGCGCTGATGTCACAATGCACCACCGGTCTTCCGGCAAACTATTAAGAAACCTAATGACGCCAGGCACTGCATCGACACCGTCAACATCTTCAATTTCTTGATCATTGATCCATTTTGCTTCTGCCTCCGGATCAATACCCACCAAGTTCTGTGCCCGAACGGTCTCAACTGCGCGAACGCCATGCATCATCTTCAACATGCGCTTCACATCGACACCATGTTTTGCCCCCCACGCGCTCCAAACTCGCTCCGCAGCAACAATTGAGGTTAGGACTGTGCCATCCATATCAAAAAGAAGCGCGTCAAAATATTTACCGGGAAATAACTCTTTACTCATACGGCACCTTCGTCCCAACCAGCACATCATCACTGAATCGAAGCATTTTTCTGAACCATTTCCGTTTTATTTAGAGGATTTTCTTAAAAAAATATGAAAAGAATAATTTCTCCCTAAATAACCCAACTTTCTCCGAATAAGAATCTCAGCGTGGACCATTACAATGCTCCCATCTTGATCATGTTTCACCTGACCCAAACTGACCTATGAGCTTCGAGAAATCCATTTTTCTCTAGCCTCTTGTGTAATAGTTACAACATGGCGTAAATCACGAGCGGCACAAAATGTTGTATCTGCTGCGGCATATTTTGACACGCACCAGGTCTCTAGCCGGTTGCCCATTATCCGAAGTCCATCACGGCGGATTTTATTCCGTTTCTCATCAAAACGTTCCCCAACCCGTCGACGTCATAGATGGGGTGGCCGGCGTTAATTATACTCTATGAGAATTCTGGAGCAGCCGACGAAATTACCAATCACAGCCGTCAGTTATGAAGAGATTGAGTATAACCTCATGTTTATCTGCGATCGCTTACAACTGGATATTCATGCCTCCTTGATTACCTTCAGTCCGCGACCCGTATCCCAAGCTTACCACCCTTGGCCGAGCCTTTACCCAGCGTCTTAAGACAATCCCTGAACAAACTGCAGCCCCTTTTACCGTAAATCCGTTACTACAACCGATATCAGTCACCATTACGGCATACGATAATTGATCTGCAGATAGTAATATCCACCATTAAATCCGATCTGCTGCACATCATAGTTGTAGCGGCTCGTACCAAGATAATTTGTTTCATAAGGAACTCGTCTCTGTTTCGCGTTGAACAGATTGTTCGCCCCGAGCGCGACACGCCAGGACGGCGTGACTTGGTACGAAACGAGCAGGTTTGTTTGCTCCTTTGGACGGTTGTTGAACGGCAGATAAACCGAATTCGAATACGCGTAAGGACCCGTCACATACTGTTGCTGCGACGTAACTTTTCCATACCGAATTTCGTGTATCCCAACCGACCATTTACCTTTTTGCCACGTAAGGCCGATGATTTCCTTGTTTCGTGGAGTATAACTATCCAGATACCCTCGATAAAGGGCGTTCAAAAGCGGGTTTCCGTTCTGATCGTTTGCAACCGAAGTAATAGTCGTCCTATTTAAATTGATTGCTGCATCCCACGTTACCGTGCCAAATTCTCCAAACGGCGTAACATAATTACCAGAAATATCAATTCCACGGGTCCGCGTGTTCGCGGTATTAGCAAAATATTGTGCCGTTACGTCATCCGGAATCAACCCACTCGGCAACCCGAACCCACCCGCATCAAGTGCGTCGATCGCCTGCTGACCGTTATAGACACCGCCAAGCGTGATACGATGATGGAGAGATATCTGATAAGCGTCGATTGTGATATGCATCCGCTCGATCGGATTCAGCACAATCCCCGCAGAATAATTCATCGACGTCTCAGGCCGCAGCCGCTTCGAGCCGAGCAGGATAGCTGATTCGGAATCTCCGGCAAGAATACCCGAAGCGCCGGTCGGTGAGACAGCCAGATTGGCATAGTGCTCTTCCGCAAGCGTTGGCGCCCGGAAGCCATTCGCAACTGTTCCACGCAAGGCGAACCATTTATTCACATCGTATCGCGTAGATGCCTTTCCGGTTTCTGTATTTCCGGCATCTGTATAGTGCTCGATACGACCTGCCAGATCGAACTGCCATCCTTTGAGCAGCTCGGTGGATAAATTCAGATAACCCGCCGTGACATCACGGTTGCTCTTCGACGCTGACGACGGATTTAGACCCGTAGAGGCTGCGGATCCACCTCCGTAATAAGATGCTGGTTCGCCAGCCCCAACCTGATAGGTGTCATAACGATACTGCGCACCGAGCGAAAAATTCAATGGCCCCGCCAGTACTGGAACATCAAATCCTCTTCGGATACCGGCATCTGTGGTCCATTGAGTGTCATTGAATGACATCAGCGAAAATCGTGTCGGCGTGTGTCCTGTCGCAGCATAGAGATCGGGATTGGCTGATTCAAACAATCCAACATCGGCAACGTTGCCACCATAAGTCGTACTCACGTCCCAGTCCCAGCCGAAATGCGTTCCCTTCAATCCAGCTGTGAAGCTGTAATCGTTCTGGTCCATTGTCAGCTGTGGGGAAAAGCCCGTGGGATAGACTTCCGGCAAAACGCTCGGCAGGCGGTAATTCTGAAAGCTCTCTGAGTTGACATGACCAAAAGTTGCAAAAGAATAGAGCTGGATGTTGTCCGTAATGTCATACCCCATGTTATAGGAAATAGTCTCTCGGTTCTGCTGAGCATTTCCGAGAAAAAGATTGGTATGTTCACCGGTACGGTTATCAATACCTCCGCGGTCGGTATGATCCATGTGTTTGTATTCGGCACTTAGATCAAAGAAACCCCGCCCTCCCAAACTCGTGCCCCAGTTCAGGGATTCACCCGAAGTGAAGCCGTCGCCAGCGTAATATCCACCGTTGATTGCCTGCATGGTCAGTTCACGACTAGAATGCTTAAGGATGATATTCACAACGCCGGCAATCGCGTCTGAACCATACTGCGCCGCGGCCCCGTCCTGAAGAATCTCCACGTGATCAACTGCAGAAACAGGTATCATGTCGATATCTACGGGTACTGCTCCTTGCTGCGGACCCGAGGCATCCGTAATGACTGATGAGGCATGGCGCCGCTTTCCGTTTACCAAAACAAGCGTCTGGTTTGGCGTCAAGCCTCGGAGCTGAATTGCATCTGTGAGGTTGCCGGTACCAACGTTCATGGAGGAGCGTGTCATTGACGGCGCCATCTGGATCAGCGCATCTCGCAGATCGGCTTGCCCAGTTTGCTGCAACTGCTTCGCTGAAAGAACAACAACCGGGCTCACACTATTTCGAGCAGTCTGATGAGGGTCGCGCGTACCGGTTACAATGACCTGCTCCTCCTCTCCAGCAGGCTGACGTCGCAACTTACTAGCGGATAGCACGCTCTGTTTCGTGGACACACTGTACGAATTTCCACTAGTTGAAGAAATCTTCTTTCTATTCTCTATTACCTGCGAAGGCGCTGCCAAAGCCGACGAAACGACTGCGGGAGAAAGAAGTGGCATCAACAGCAACATCTGTCTCCACCCAACCTTTCTACGACATGAAGGTGAGGACTTACAGATTATCGAACGCATACTTTCTCTCCGGCAGAGGATAACACGACGGTCCACGGCAGTCGCTTCAAAATAGCTTTTGAATCTATCGTAACGATGTCAATACGAAACGTGTTTGAGGTTGATGCCGACGTCAACTCATTTTCGCGAAATGGTTCGAGAATTCCACCATATGGAACGAATACGGATAACTGCTTCATTTATCCAACGTTTTAACAGACGTTTTTAAACGTGACGGAACGAACAAGACGTCCAGCACAGTCACTCAGAGAGGCGTGACGCACCGTCCATGTTCAGAGAAGTCGCAGGATAAGTCGTGCGAGAACCTGATATCCGTCGTACACCTCTGAGCAATGTTGGCGCAGGTTGATTGAGGACGAATCTCCAGCCGAATCGAGAAATTACACTACTAAAACAGCACACTTTTGTAGGACTGCCCCTGCTCGATCGGCTACGCCCAGTGGGAAGACAAGGCAGACGGAAGTGGTATTATATATGCTATCCGGCTTGCGAGAGCCTCATTTCGTGACTGTAGCGAAGGAGTTTGGAACGCAGTCCAAAGAGCCGGGCACAAGCATAATACAGCGTGGCTGATACTGAGTGGCGGGAATTGCAGCACGTGAATTACGGAATTCAACTATACCGCCTCGGAAAATCTGTGAAATTTTCTAGCAGTTTTAACACTATGATATAATAAAAGTGATTCAGACTTTATAACATCGTATCTTTGAAAATTGCGGATATCAGCAATAAGTGAAGACAATACGTGTCATAAGCCCATGACGAAGGGAGCTACCCGGCTGTCGCCTTGGGTCTATGTCTGCGACTTACTATTGGACCGAAACGCCCTTGTTTCGAATACGTGACTTATTTACAATCGCAAAACTGTATTCGTTTCGCAGTCAGGTTCTTACAAATGACATGCATGCATTTACCATGTGCCTCTACACAAGATTCCTCCGAAGAGTTTCGGGTGCCCAGATCTGACAGATGATTGCTGCTAACACGGAGAGTGCCATACACGCCCCAAGCGAGGCATAGATCCCGTAGAGATCGACCACGACAGGGAGCAGGAAGGTGCTGATTGCTGAACCAATACGACTACATGCGATTTCGAAACCTACACCGCGCGCCCGCAACTCGGTCGGAAAAAGTTCCGGCGGGTATACAAATTGAAGAATGCCGGCACCGGCCATAACGAAGCCGAGGACCGCAAAGACGAGCACGGTGACGTAAGAGGGAGCTGTTCGCCAGACGATAAGGAACCCAAGTAAAGCGGCAGTGAGGAGAAAGCCCTGGACAAGAAATGTGCGCCGAGGAAGACGGTCAATTACATACCAACCTGCCACTGCACCGATCATCATCAGAACATTATAGATAATCGACCCGAAGTAGATATCTTTCACCCCGAGATGAGACAATATAATTGGCAAAAAGGTCCCCAACGCAAAAAAAGGGACGACCTGAGATGTATGAAAAAAACATCCCACAACAAGGTTTTTTAGGAGTGGCTGCTTGAAGAGATTACCGTATCCCACCAACTTCGCGCTATGCGGTGAAACCGCTACGGGCAACCCAACATTTTGGCCAATACACTTGACGACGATCGCCTGCGCTTCGTCTCCTCGTCCCCTCCGTGCAAGCCATTGAGGAGATTCCGGTATGCCATAGCGAAGCGCAAACGTTGCAAGCGCTGGGAGAGCAGAGCTCAAGAGCGCCATCCGCCACGCATCCCCGGCTCCGGCCTGAATAAAATAACCTGCAAGGAACGAGCATAGGTAGCCGGCAGCCCATGCGATACCCATTATGCTCAGAAGGGGACCTCGCCTTGAGGCGGACGCATATTCTGTGACCATCGCCTTGCAAGAGACATAGTCGGCACCAAGTGCCACACCGAGGAGAAAGCGCCATACAAAAAGTTCATATGCTGAACTAGAAAAATATTGCAGGGCAGCGATAAGTGTAAAAATCAACATCCCCCATGTGAACACTGGGCGTCGTCCGAAACGGTCCGACAATGACCCTGAGACGAGGCTACCGAGGAAGAGCCCGAATAGGGAGGCTGCACCTATCGCACCAAACCACCAACTGGTGAGTCCAAGAGGTTGTTTTGCCAGATCCAGCGCGATGGCAATAATGCCAAGCGAATAACCGTCCGAAAATTGCCCGCCCGCGGCACTAATGGCTACGCGCCGTTGAAATTGAGTTGATGGCGCATTCTCGAACGGGATCATTGGCTATTCTCTAGCGTCTCGGACATTCTGTCGATCAGCAGCGCAGGGGCGGGATGTATCTGGATATTCTCGATGTCTCCATCGACGTCCGTTAACAATATCCCTGCACTACCGCTTGATACCGTGCCTCTTAGATGCCTGGCTTCAAGTAGCTGGGCTTGGGCTTTGGTTTCATGGCCTGTGGAACCAGGCTAACTTCATCTATGTAAACGCGGGCAGGCCGGGTCACGATGAAAGATATGTATTCAGCGATGTCCTGGGGCTGCAGCAGGTGAGATTCGTCGTCGACATGATTTTCCGCACGCTGCTGGGTGGCAGCCGCCCCGGGGCAAACAGCTGTTGCCTTCACATTGAATTCAAGGCCTTCTGCATCGGTCACCTGTGTAAACCCAAGCGTTCCGAACTTCGACGCGACATAGGCCCCAAATTTGGCAGAACCAGCCTTCCCTGCCCGTGAGACGACGTTGACAATATGGCCTTCTTTGCGATCGCACATATGCTGGAAGAAAGCCTGCGTGCAAAGGAAGGTGCCCCGCAGATTGATGGCCATCATCCAGTCCCAGTCTTTCTCCTTAATGTTCGGAATTGCATTGTGAATGGCGACGCCACCATTATTGACGAGGATCTCAACCGACCCGAAGCGCTCAATTGCAGCTTTCGCCATCGCCTCAATCTGCGTCTTATACTGAATATCAGTCTGCACCGGCAGCGCTTGCCGTCCGAGCGCTCTGATTTCGGCGGCAACACTCTCGATCTGGTCGAGCTCAGGCGCCGCCAAAACGATATTTGCGCCTTCCTTGGCCAGCTCAAGGGCGGTCGCACGTCCGATACCCCGTCCAGCACCCGTTATAACTGCAGTCTTACCTTCGAGTCTCATCTGTCAGTGCCTCTTTAAGATCACGCACCGAATAGAAACCAACGCTGCGACCTTGGATGGCGTGCATGAGTTATGAGCTCATGCAGGCACCGAACAGCGGAGGGGAATCATCTTACCAAGAAGGAGTCCCTTCAGAGCTCTGATCCAGCCACCATTCATCGCAGATGGGCAACCAATTCGATTGGGGAACTATGGATCTGGAGTGTACCAAAGGCAAGAAGATTCTAAATTATCCCGATATTGGTATATTCCGATATTCGACGAGCCGGCCGCGTTTCGCTAATCGCTGGCTTGAGAATCAAAAGATCACGCGTTTGGACCCGCCGTCATGTCAGTCCGCGAGGTTCTGAAAACGACCAAACCCGGATGGTTGACCGACCGCGTAAACTCAATGGGCCGACCGTTCTTGTCAGTGGCACGCAGCTCAAGCAATAAACATGGCGTGCCTGGCTCAAGGCCTAGCAACTGCCCTTCAAGCTCCGTGGAATTAGCAACACCAATTTTCCGTTCACCATAAATTTCTTCCACGCCGTAACGATCGTGGAGCAATTCATAGAGCGATCCACCATCCATAAGATCCTGAGCGGCCAAATCGGGCACCAGCGCAAGAGGCAAATGCGTCGTTTCGATGCAGACCGGTGTTTCATCCGCCGTCCACAGGCGACGCACCAAAACTATTTCAGCGCCTTCCTCAAGATCCAGGGATGCCGCAACCCTGGCAGAAGCACGCTTCTGTTCGAAGTGAAGCAGCTTGCTGTGTGCCGTCCCGCCACCAGCCTGGATAACGCGACGCATCCCTTGCATAAGCGAAACGCTGTCGACCGGCCGTGTGAGCCGAGGAATGGGGACACGAGTCCCACTCGTGCTGTTCCGTTCCAGTAATCCTTTAGCGACGAGGCCGTCGATTGCCTTCCGCACAGTCATGCGATTACGACCCAGCCTTTCGGCAAGGACACGTTCAGACGGAATGCGGTCGCCTGGACCGTAATCCGGCCCTGCCAGAAGTTCCTCCAGATAGAGTTGGATCTGCCTGTAAGCAGGCATTGCTTCATCCATCCATACGATATTCTCAGATTCGCTCAATCAGCTTCTCCTCAATCAGTCATGCTCGTCGGCATATATAGACCATACGGTATGAAGTCACCCGCACCTTCTGAGTTTCGCGGTTTAATTGGTTGACTCCAAATTTTCTATTGGTATATACCGAAACACGACCGGTTTCCGGTTTGGGTTGTTGGCAGCGTTTCGCGCCAACCCGTTGGCAGTTTCAGACCTATGCGTGCGCAACTCACTCACTAAATTGAGGAAACGAGATGACATCGAATCAAACTGACGCTCAAATTTCGACCGCATTGAGCGCCGTTGCCGCTCGGGATGCAGTGAGGGAGATTTTCTTCGTCGCGTGCGGCGGTTCGTATGCGCACATGCTTCCGAACCAGTACATCGTCGAAAGAGAAGCGGTCGCAATCGTCGGACATGCACTCAACGCCGCCGAATTCAAGGCCTGCGCACCAAAGCGTCTCGGCAAAAGCTCGATCGTAATCGCTTGTTCGCATTCCGGAACTACGCCAGAGACCGTCGAAGCGGTCAAGATCGCCCGCGCGGCCGGTGCCCTTACCATCTCTCTCACCCATGATCTTGGCAGTCCGCTCGACGAAGCGTCCGAATATACGGTCTCCTATGTGCATTCACCCCAGACCATGTCGCCCGTGCACTCCGCTGCAGTTCTGACGCGGCTTACATTCGGCATCCTCGAAGCACGTGAGGGTAACAGCAAGGTGCCCGCGCTAACCGAGGCGCTGGCAAAGCTGCCTGCGCTCGTCGACAAGATCGCGCAGGACCGCAAGACGGACATCGCTGCATTTGCTGAGGCTCACAAGCGCGCACCGCTCATCTATACGATGGCTTCAGGTGCGAATTACGGCGTCGCCTATTCTTTTGCCATTTGCATCCTCCAGGAAATGCAGTGGATCAACTCGGCCGCTATCCACGCAGGCGAATATTTCCACGGCCCCTTCGAAATTACGGACTTCGACGTGCCGTTCATCCAGCTTATCGGGCTTGGACCGTCACGAACGATGGATGAACGCGCGCTGGCATTCGCCAAAAAGTACAGCAAATGCATGACCGTCTTGGACGCTCAGGAACTGGGGCTTGCCGCACTTCCTGATTCCGTATCCGAGTATCTTACGCCCTTGGTCTTTTCACCCTTCCTGCGCATCTATGCCGAAAAACTGGGGGCCTCGCGGGGTCACCCTCTCACGGTTCGCCGGTATATGTGGCAGATGGAATACTGATTTCTGGAGGCAGGGCAGGCAAACAACCTTTGTCTGCCCTGCGCCTACAATCGGTTTCGATATAATATGCGTATCAATGCACTCTGAAGGTTGAGAGTCTCAAAGACATCCTAAGTACGGCGAGCGCAACGACCTTAAAGCCCGGAATTTGCAAACAATGTCTTCGGTTACTGAACTGACACCCGGACTCATCGGCATAGGCGATAATGTCGTTGATTATTACGTAGATCAAGACATCTATTATCCTGGTGGAAACGCATTAAACGTCGCAATTCTCGCGCGGCGAGCGGGTCTGGCCAACAGCGCCTACATCGGCATTGTGGGTAATGACGAGGAAGGTGCCCACGTCCGAGCCTGTCTCTTGGCCGAGGGCCTGTCCGACGCGCTTCTGCGGGTCGCCCACGGCGATACCGGAAAGGCCGAGGTAACTCTGGTTAATGGCGACCGGGTGTTCGTCAGATCCAACAAAGGCGGAGTTCGCAAGCGTGTAATGCTTCGCATGGATCAGGAGGATCTGGATCTAATCGCGCGTATGGGGCATGTGCACTCATCGTGCTTTAGCTATATTGAGCCGGAGTTGCCCAGTATCCGGACGGTTGCGCAAGGACTCACATTTGATTTTTCTACCGGTCGAGACGCAGAATATCTGGGAGCTATCTGCCCACTTCTGACGGTCGCGTTTCTGTCCGCCTCGGATTTGTCCGACGATGAGACCGATGCTTTGATCACCCAGATCCATTCCATGGGAGCCCCCATGGTCTGCGTTACGCAAGGCGAACGCGGAGCCGCTTTTAGCACCGGAACAAAGATAATTCGCCAAGGCATTGTCAAGGCAAACCTTGTCGACACTATGGGTGCTGGCGATGCATTCATTGCAGCCTTTCTTGCATCGCGGATCGAAGGCGCATCCATAGAAGATGCGCTGCCGCAGGCTGCAGCCTTCGCCGCAAAGGCCTGCGGTTGGGCTGGGGCGTTTGAGCATCCTCACCCTGGTGGAGAGAGACGACTGCGCATCTGAATAAGAGCAAAACTACACCCGGAGGTACGCTCAAATAGGGAGATGACCAAGTCGGCTGAAGATCACCGATCAAGAGAAATGCTTTTTCGTCCGATGATGTCTGATCGCCTGTAGCGCCAAGGCTGGGGCAGGAGCCAGCGATTATTTGGCTCTGGTAATTAGCGACAGTGAACACGGTAGTGTGTGAGTTGGAGAACTTCGTATGGTAGAAGTCGAAAAAAACGCGAATAATCCAATAAGCGCTGTACGTAAAGCAGCGCGATTGCTGACTGTCCTATCAGAAGCTGGATCCGCCGGACTGGAATTACGTGAATTGTCCCAACGATGTATGCTGCCGAAGGCAACAGCCCATCGCTTGTTGGCCGTATTGCTGGATGAACAGCTGCTTCAGCGCGTTCCGCAAACTCGCCGCTATCGTCATGCCCATGTCCAGTTTGACAATATTCAATCCGCTCCGCGGTGAGCGCTTGAATGGCAGAGTGAGTGGGGACCCATCGTAAGCCTTCGGTCGCTCTCTCCTTGCTACAAATCACTAAGGGAATCTACTGCTTCCCCGTGCATGAACATCCACATAGCGATCGCTGACAATGACCCGCATGAATAAATCACCAAAGCGGTTCAAACGTGAGCCATCCATGTTTCAAGACCAGACTAACTTTCGCCGCTTCCTCGTTTCTGGGCGAATTTCGCTCATCACGCTTGCGGAAGCCTTGACTGTCGCTGAATTGGGTAGTTTTCGTGAAGCAGCTTCGGCTCTGAATGTGATGCCTTCTACGGTCAGCACCC
Source organism: Acetobacter sp. DsW_063 (assembly GCF_002153745.1). Lineage (GTDB taxonomy): Bacteria > Pseudomonadota > Alphaproteobacteria > Acetobacterales > Acetobacteraceae > Acetobacter. Next base: position 20,640 of record NZ_JOPL01000037.1, read on the forward strand.
GGATCAGCAGACTGGAGGACACACTTGGCTATCGTCTGTTCGACCGGCAGCGCGGCGTCCGCCCAACGCTCCAGGGCCATGTCTTTCTCGATTTCGCGGAACACGCACTGAGCCTGATCGCGCAGGCCGCGACAACGGGAGAAAACGTGCATCGCACGAATGTGCTGCATATTGCCCTTCAGTCCGCCACGACCTCCGGCCCCCAGGCACGGCTTATGGAACAATTCAGCCTGTCATGTCCGGACGTTTTCCTGATACCTGAGGAAATGTCGCCGCATGATCTCGCGGGCTGCCTTCGCAAGCGCAAGCTCGATATCGCTCTAACGCCATGGGCGCCTGACGAGCGGGGTATCATTCTGTCCCGCGCCCTATGGCATGAAGACATGATGGTGGCCCTGAGTGACCATGATGCGCTGGCTCATCGAGCGACCCTTACCCGTGAAGATGTTGCAGGCCGCACTTTCCTGGTACGAGCCGAAGGGATCGGACCATCTCTGATGGAACGCCTCCTCCCCTGGCTCACCGAAGGATCGTTGGCGCCAAGGGTAGAGGAACTGCGTGCCGGACGCGATACATTGTTGCTGTCGGTAGCGAGAAACCGGGCGCTGGCGCTTGTCATGCGGGGAACGCGCGATCTGCACGCTCCCGGAGTTGTTTTCCGTACGCTGCATGGTTGCCCGACGATTATCACGTTCCACGCTGCCTGGTCGCGTTACAACAACAGTCCGGCATTGCGAGCCTTTTTGAAGACTGTGAAGACCGTATTCGGGCCGGATAGCGGTTTCGTTCCGACTTTGGAACCGTAATGTCTGGTGCCTTCAGTCCTTCTGGCCGGATAGCACCTTCTTCTTCCGACGAAGGAACGCATGATCCTCGCCCATGAATCGGGCAATCATGTCGCCGGCGAGGTTCGCAAGAGGAATTTTCTCTTTTCCCGGTTCGGACATGAATACGGCATAGAGTTCGAGATCGCGCCACACATCCGCTGGCAACTGCATGGTCAGCCTGACAGGTCTGGCATCTGCCAAGCGTGTGATTTTCAGAGAGTCAGTGGCCATCGTCTTTTGCCCTGTAGGGTTTAAGCGGCAGGTCGCGTGACAGTATGATCGTGAACGGCAACCCCGGCCGATCGGTGAGCGTGGGCTGCACGTTGAGGCTGCGATCGATCAGCCGGTTGCCAACCATCGAGAAGCCATTGCTGGCCCCGCTGCGAATAGCCTGGGCCAGATTGTTCTCGCTCTGGCTGGTTCCGGCCTCGGAACCAACGCTCAGAAGCGTGGTCACGATGGCGGCCTTGAAGAGTTGCCCCCAGTGGTTGTTCACTTCATCGGACAGGCCGGACTGGCCGATGGCGTCGCCACCCGGCAGCTTCTCCAGCACCAGGCTGTCACCATTCGGGAAGATCAGCCGGGTCCAGATGATCTGGGTGCGCTGCTGCCCGAAAGAAATGCCGCTGTTATAGGCCCCGAACAGCAGGCTCCCCTGCGGGATCAGCAGGAAGCGGCCGGTGGGGCTGTCATAGACATTCTGGGTCACATGGCCGGTAATCTGGCCCGGCAGGTCGGAGCTGATTTTCGTGTTCAATGCGCCCACGATGACAGTACCGGCCTGAAGCACATAGGGCGAAACTGGCGGTATGATGCGATCCGGGCTCGTCGTCGCCCGGTCAGGCTGTCCCGCCAGAAAGGCGCGGTTGCCAGACTGTGCGTCGGTCGCAGGGGACGGATTTGCCTGGGAGGCAGACGCACCCGACGCGGGTGGCGTTGCCTGCTCGTTGCCCCGGTTCCGGTCTCCCGTCTGCACAAACAATTTGCTGGCGATCGCAGCCTCCACCTCCTGCGCGGCGCGGCGATCATCGCCACCGGACGCCCCCCTTCCCTGCTCCTGTGCTTTCAGAATGGTATGCCCCAGATCACCGGACAGCGCTGGTCCCAGCTTCGGCACACCGTTGCCGACATAATCGGACGGCAGGCCGGCCAGACCATCGGCGGACGGGCGGGCATCCGTATCCTGGCTGACAGCCGGGGGAGCCGTCTGACGGCTGCTTTCCAGCGCGTAGCCCAGAGCAAACGCCACCGCGATCATGGCGACACCTCCCAACGACCAGACCACGGTGCGTGACAGCCGCACTACACGCGGGCGTTCCGCCCGCAAACGCAGATCGGGCGGTGGGGATACGGCTGGTGCGGCAGAATTACCCTCGCCTGCTAAGGTCTCCCCACTCATGACTTCCTGCCATCAGTGCGCACGATCCGCACACGCTGCTCGGAGTGTTTATCCCCCAGCCGCAGCTCGGCAGCGGCAAACAGTCGGTCCACGATCATCCAGTTCTGCCGAACCCGGTAATTGACCAGTTCCGGGCCGCCATCGGCCCCCAGTACGAACAGCGGCGGCAGTTCCCCCTGCCCTATACCCGATGGGAAGGCGATATAGACCTTGTGACCATCATCGAACGCGCGGCTGGGAAGCCACGGTGGTGTCCCGCCTTTGACCGGCTGGATGGCGTAACGGAAATTCAGGGCATCGAGAGTGAGGCCCGTTTCAATGGGCGTTTCGTCATCGGCAGCGCTGTCCTGCCGATGCAGGGCGATCAGGTCATCTTCTGGATAGTCCCACGACACCGACGCCATGTAGGTAGTGGGCGTGGAGCGCAGTTCGGCCAGATAGGTGCGCCGGTCGGTGTTGACGATCAGATTGGTCGTCAGATCCGGGCGCGTGGGTTTGACCAGAATATGGATGCGTTTGGTCGCCCCTGCTCCGCTTTCGGTATCCCCGATAATCCAGCGTACCGTATCCCCGGCGGCGACCGGCCCCGTGCCCACCAGCTTTTCGCCCTGCTGGAGCATGATGTCGGTGATCTCGCCGGGCGAGGTGTAGACCTGATAGAGCGCGCCCGGACTGTAAGGATAGACCTGCACCGCATTGATGAACCCGGCCCGCGTAGGTTGAATGCGCGCCGCCAGATTGGCCTGGGTCACGCGCGCGGTGGGATCAGGAGCCTCCGCTGGTGGACGGATCACACGTCGCGACGGCAGCGGCTTGAGCTGCCCCGGCAAAGGAAGCGGTCTCGGGACTTCCACGACCTGCACCGGTTTCGGCGGATCGGGAAGTCTCGTTGCGCGTGCGGCATCGTCATAACGGATGACAGGTGGATGATACTGTCCCGCGCAGGCGGACAGGGCGAGCAGCACCACAGGAAACGCGCGCATAACCATACGGATCATTGGCCCAGCTCCTTCGACCAGTTGATGGCGGAGACGTAGATACCCAGCGGGTTTTTACGGAGATGATCGGCGTCGCGCGGCGTGCGCAGCACGATGGACACGATGGCCGTCCATCGCTCCGTGCCCACAAAAGCCCCATCGCGGTAATGCCGCTCGGTCCAGGCGACACGGAAACTGCCGGGCGAGGCGCGGATCACCGAGGCGATGTCCACCTCGACCTGCTCATGCCCGATACGTGAGAAGGGATCGTTGAGACGGGCATAATCGTTCAGCGCCACAGCACCGGACGTGGTGGTGAAATCGTAGGCCCGCAGCCAGTTGTGCCGAACCACCACGGCATCGGACGACAGAGCGCGGACATCACCAATGAACTGCGCCAGATACCACGTGATCTGCGGGTCGGCAGGCGTATAGCCCGCTGTCGCCGGAGCGACGACCTGCGCCTGCCCCAGCCGATCGACCTGCACGACCCACGGCACAATCGTGCCGCGCGCGGACTGCCAGATCAGTCCCGCGCCAAGTCCGGCGGACAGGACTAATGAGCTGAAGGCCATCAGCCGCCAGTTGCGGGCCTGGACGCGGGCGGAGCCGATGCGCTCGTCCCAGATCTGTGCTGCTTTCTGGTACGGGGTGACAGGCTCGGGCGTGGTCCCGTAGCGTGTGGTGGAGCGACGGAACATCATTCTTTCTCCGAGAGATCGATGGACGCCGACCCGCCCCCGCCATCGGCGGAGCGGATGACATGGGCGGCTTCAGCCGCATGGGCTGCGGCATTGCGACGTTTCATGTTCCGTGCCCAGCGCGGTGGCTCGCCGCCAGTTGTCGGACCGGAACTGCCACCGCCATCGGGACCAGACGGACCAGAGCCAGCAGGGCCGCTACCCGTGGGGTCACCACCACCACCGGATGAACTGCCGTCACCGCCATCGCCCGTTGGACTGTCGCCCCCCATCCCACGCGCAGCCCAGCGTCCGCCAGCGGCGTAGCTTTCCTTGAGAGATGAGCCTGCACGCGAGGCCGCCCCTTTGGCGGCATTCGCGATATTCCCGCCGACAGCCCGGCCCATACCTCCGATCCCGGCGGCCATGCTGCCCGCGCCACCAGAGGCGCCAGCCGCTCCGGCCGAATAGGCGGACGTGGCAGCCCCTGCGATCGCGGCTCCACCGCGTGCAGCAGCAGCGGTCGCGCCCAGTGCAGCCGCACCACCCGAGGCAACGGCTCCAACACCAGCCACCGCCGCCGCTCCCATGGCGCCCACCGCCATACCGGTACCGACAGCAGCCCCTGCCCCAAGCTGGGGCGCGCCAGAGATCAGCCCATTGGCGATGCTGCCGCCATAGATGGACAGGCCGACAATCGCGAGCGAGGCCAGCACCACCGATACAGACTGCCCGATCGTGGGAACATCGCTGCCGTAGGAGATGGTGAACTGTTTGAACAATACAGACGCGATGGCGGAGATCACCGCCAGCACCATGATCTTCACACCCGACGAGACGACATTGCCCAGCACCTTCTCCGCCAGAAAGGCGGTGCGATTGAACAGGGCAAACGGGATCAGTACGAAGCCCGCGAGTGATGTCAGCTTGAATTCGATCAGGGCGACAAAGAGCTGCACCGCCAGAATAAAGAACGCCGCCAGCACAATCAGCCAGGATAGGCAGAGCACAAAAATCTGGATGAAATTCGTAAAGAAGGCGACAGGACCAAGCAGATTGTGG